>CAYJPX010000018.1:43157-44403 GCA_964372195.1 uncultured Phycisphaeraceae bacterium | reverse complement strand
GCGCACCGCCAGCCCCGGGCCGGGGAAGGGGTGGCGCCAGATGATCTGCTCGGGCAGTCCGAGAACCTCGCCGAGCTTTCGGACCTCATCTTTGAAGAGGTCGCGCAGGGGCTCGACGAGCTCGAAAGCGAGGTCTTCGGGGAGGCCGCCGACATTGTGGTGGAGCTTGATGCCGGCGGATTTGCCGCCGACGGAGTGGCCGGACTCGATGACATCGGGGTAGAGGGTGCCCTGGGCGAGGAACTTGGCGTGCTTGCCCTCGGCGGCGATGGCGGCGGCCTGCTGGTTGAAGCACTCGATGAAGCGGTGTCCGATGCGGCGGCGCTTCTCCTGGGGGTCGGTGATGCCGGCGAGGTCGGCGAGGAAGGCGGCCTCGGCGTCGACGACGCGAAGGTCGATGTGGAAGTGGTCGCGGAAGGTGGTCTCGACGAGCTGGCGCTCGTTCTTGCGGAGCATGCCGGTGTCGACGAAGACGCAGGTGAGTTGATTGGGGAGGGCCTTGTGGATGAGGGCGGCGGCGACGGAGGAGTCCACGCCTCCGGAGAGGCCGCAGATGACATGGCCGTCGCCGATCTGGTCGCGGAGGCGGCGGCGTGCGGTGTCGGCGTAGTCGGCCATGCGCCAGGTGCCCTTGCACTTGCAGATTCGGTAGAGGAAGTTCTGGAGGATGTCGACGCCGTGGGGGGTGTGGGTGACCTCGGGGTGGAACTGGACGCCGTAGAAGGGGACGGCGGGGTTGGTGGATCGGACAGCGGCGTGTGGGCAGGTGGGCGTCGAGGCGAGGGTCTCGAGGCGAGCGGCTTCGAGGGCCTGGACCTGGTCGCCGTGGGACATCCAGACGGTGGTGTTCTCGGGGATGGCGTTGAGGAGTGTGGAGCGGTCGGCGATGTGGAGGCTGGCGCGGCCGAACTCTCGGTGGTCGTGGCGCTCGATGCGGGCGCCGAGCATCTGGGCGGCGAGCTGGAGGCCGTAGCAGATGCCGAGGACGGGAACGCCGAGCTCGAAGATGCGCGGGTCGCACCTGGGGGCGCCTTCCTCGTAGACGCTCGACGGGCCGCCGGAGAGGATGATGCCCTTGGGGGCCAGCTCGCGGAGCTTCTCGAGGGGGGTGTCGGGGTGGAGGAGGATGGAAAAGGCGCCGGCCTCGCGGACGCGGCGGGCGATGAGCTGGGCGGTCTGGGAACCGAAGTCGAGGATCGGGATGACCTCATCGTGCGGCAGTTTCATGCGGCCGATTCCTCCAGGG
>CAYJPX010000018.1:32605-43147 GCA_964372195.1 uncultured Phycisphaeraceae bacterium | reverse complement strand
CCCCCCCCCCGGCGAGGCTCGCGGGGCCGCCCCCGCGGGGCGCGTGTTGCGTGAGTGGGCCTGGTAGAGGGGGAGGGGGCCCGGAGTGCCCCGCCCCGGAGAAGGGGAAGAAGCAGAGGGTGCCCGGAGTGCCCCGCCCGAAGGCTTGGAGAGGCGGTACGATCCGGGTGTGGCAAGGACCGCTCGCCGGCTGTGGGTTGGGGCTGTGGTGTTGGTGGGGGGTTGTACGCCCATCCCGAAGGGGTTTGACTCGCCCGAGCCGGCGGCCCGGATGGAGGCGGCGGTGGACGCGGCCGACCGGGGCGACCGCTCGGCGATCCCCCAGTTGATCGGGCTGCTCGACTCGGACGACCCCGCGACCCGCCTGGTGGCGATCAGGTCGCTCGAGCGGCTGACGGGCGAGACGCTGGGCTACGACTACGCCGCCCCGGAGGCTGATCGGGAGTCGGCGGTGGCCCGCTGGGTGGACTGGCAGGGGGAATCATCCGATGCTGTCACCAACCCGGCCGGGGAGGCGGGGGCGAGCGATGGATGAGAAGCCGGACATCCGGGTCGAGCTGCGCAGCGAGCCGAATTACCTCGCGGGGGTGCGCCAGCTCATCGCGGGGGTGACCCAGAGGATCGGGTTCAATGAGACGGCGTGCTCGCAGGTCGCGTTGGCGGTGGACGAGGCGTTGGCGAATGTGATCCGGCACGGGTACTGCCGGGCGTGCGACCGGCCGATCTGGATCAGCCTGTGGCCGACCGCGGCGTCGGGGGGGGGCGGGCCCTCGGTGCGGATCGAGATCGAGGACGAGGCCCGGCAGGTGGACGAGTCGGAGCTCTGCGGGCGGGACCTGGAAGACCCCAAGCCGGGCGGGCTGGGGCTGCACATCATCCGCGAGGTGATGGACGAGGTGCGGTACGAGAAGCGTTCCCCGTGCGGGATGCGGCTGACGATGATCAAGCGGGCGGAGCCGGGCGAGACGGGGCCACCTGCAGGGGAATGAGGCGACCATGGAAGACGGAGCACTGCCGATCGAGATCGAGCGCCGGGGTGGGTCGACGATCCTTTCGCCTCGGGGTGATGTGGACATGAGCCGGGCGCCGTCGTTCCGCGAGCATGTGCGCATGGCCCAGCAGGCCAAGCCCGAGCGGGTGGTGATCGACATGGGGGAAGTGGAGTACATGGACAGTTCGGGGCTCGCGACGCTGGTGGAGGCGATGCGCAACGGCCGGGGGCTGGGGGTGGAGCTGGTGCTCTGCGGGCTGAACCCGAAGGTGCGGGCGATCTTCGAGATCGCGAGGTTGCACCAGTTCTTCAGTATCGTGCCCACGGTCGCCGATGCAGTAGGGCGTCGGTAGCCGTCGGGGTTGCCGTCCAGATTGCTGCGCACACCCATGACCACGCCGACCGAACCAACCCAGAACGGCTCGCCCCTGCTCAGGCCGGTGGAGCGGTTGGGGAGCGGGTTCCTGGAGTTGCTCGACCACGCGGGGCACGCGGTGAACCTGGGGATCGAGACCGCCGGGTGGCTGTGCAAGGGTCTGACGGTCAAGCGGGCGCGTCGGGGCGTGCCGTCGATCATCATGCAGATCATCCGCGTTGGGGTGCGGTCGATCTTCATCGTGTCGTTGGTGTCGGGGTGTGTGGGGCTGATCCTGGCGTTGCAGCTGGCGCCGCCGCTGGACCAGTTCGGCTCGCGCGATCTGGTGGCGAACATCGTGGGGGTGGCGATCCTGCGGGAGCTCGGGCCGTTGATCGGGGCGATCGTGCTGACGGGGTTCGCGGGGGCGTCGATCGCGGCCGAACTGGGGACGATGGTGGTGAGCGAGGAGATCGAGGCCCTGGAGGCCCACGCGCTGAACCCGGTGCGGTTCTTGGTGGTGCCCCGGGTCTCGGCGACGATCCTGAGCATGACGGTGCTCGGTGTGCTGAGCGATCTGATGGCGATCCTGTGCGCGCTGGGCGTGTCCGCGACGGTGCTGGGGATCCCGGGGTCGGTCTTCATGGAGAACCTGCTCGCGCAGGTCAGCCTGACCGACTTTGTGACGGGCATCCTGAAGGCGATGATCTTCGGGATGCTGATCGGCCTGATCAGCTGCACCAACGGCCTGAAGGTCAGCGGCGGGGCGGCGGGCGTGGGCAACGCGACGACTCGGACCGTGGTGCAGTGCGTGGTGGCGATCATCGTCGCGGACCTCGTGTTCACGGCGATCTTCTACGCGTTCAAGCTGTTTTGAGGCAGAACGCAGAGGCCGCAAAGAAGACGCAGAAGGCGCAGAGTTAGAGTTGCAGGGGGAGCGAGTCCAGAGGCATCACTCTGCGCTCTCCGCGTCTTCTTTGCGCTCTCTGCGTTCTGCCTCAGCCGACGACCAGCGGCACGAAGTCGAAGCGATCCACATCGACGAGGCCCTGATCGCTGAGCTTGAGGTGGGGGATGACGACCAGGGGCATGAAGGAGAGCGGCATGAAGGGGTCGCCGATGGGGCAGCCGAGGGCGTGGGCGGCGTCGAGGAGCGCCCGCTGCTGGGCGATGACCGTGGCGACGGGCTCGGGCGAGATCAGCCCGGCGATGGGGAGGGGGAGGATGGCGAGCACCTTGCCGTCCGCGACGACGCCCTGACCGCCGCCGGCGTCCGCGACGGCGCGGGCGGCCAGAGCCATGTCTGCGTCGTTTGTGCCGACGACGGCGAGGTTGTGGGAGTCGTGGCCGATGGTGCTGGCGAGGGCGCCGCGCGGGAGCTTGAAGCCCCGGATGAAGCCCAGGCCGATGGTGCCGGTGTGGCCGTGGCGTTCGATGACGGCGAGCTTGCAGATATCGCGTGAGGGATCGGCGACGAGCTGCCCGCCTTCGACTCGAGCTGCCAACTCAAGGCACTCGGTGATGAGCTGGTGGGGGTCCATACCGATGACGCGGATGCGGCAGGGGGTTGTGGGGGCGGGGATGGCGAGGGAGGAGGAGGAGAAGTCTGGTGGCAGGATGACTCTGCCAGCGTGTTTGAGGGGTGCGGGTTTGTGGAGTGTTGGAGAAGAAGTCGAAGAGGAGCCCTCTCTCCAACCCTCTCCCGCCGGGGGCGGGAGAGGGGGCAGGAAGGCGCCGTCACGCGCGGTGAGGCGGCCCTCGAAGAAGACGGCGCGAGGCTCGAAGGTGCGCAGGTCGTCGACAAGCAGGATGTCGGCGAGGCGGCCGGGGGCTATCGCGCCGAGGTCACGCAGACCGTAGTGGGTCGCGGGGTTGATGGTGGCGATGATGATCGCGTCGATGGGGTCCATGCCCAGGGCGATCGCGCGGCGGACCACATGGTCGATGTGACCCTCGCGCGCCAGGTCCCCCGGGTGGCGGTCGTCGGTGCAGAAGCAGAAGCGGTGCAGGGTCCGCGGCGTGACGCCGGGGAGCAGGGCCTCGAGATTCCGTGCCGCCGAGCCCTCGCGGATGTAGACCTGCATCCCCAACGCGATCTTCTCCTCGGCCTCTTCGCGGGTGAAACACTCGTGGTCGGACGAGATGCCCGCGGCGGCGTAGGCCTGGAGGGCGCGGCCGCGGAGGCCCGGGGCGTGCCCATCCACGCGACCCTTGGCGAGTCCGGCGGCAACCTTGGCGAGGACCTCGGGGCTGGCATTGACCACGCCGGGGAAGTTCATCATCTCGGCGAGGCCGAGGACGCGGGGGTCGTCCAACAACTGGCGGACCGCGGCGAGGTCGAGGGACTGGCCCGAGGTCTCCATGTGCGAGGCCGGGACGCACGAGGGGGCCATCCAGACAGCGTGGATGGGGGCGCCCGTCGCGTCGTCCATCAGCATGCGCACGCCGGGGAGGCCGAGGACATTGGCGATCTCGTGCGGGTCGAGGACGGCGGCGGTGGTGCCGTGGGCGACCGCGAGCTTGGCGAACTCGCGGGGCATGAGCATGGTCGACTCGACATGCATGTGGGCGTCGATGAGCCCGGGGAGGGCGAATGCGCCGGCGGCGTCGAATCGGGTGTCGGCCTTGATGTCGGGAGCAACCGCGGCGATGCGGCCGGCGTGGATGGCGATCGAGGCGCGCTCAACCCGGCGCGTGAAGACATTGACCACGCGGGCGTTGTCGATGGCGAGGTCGGCGGGGGCGTCTCCGCGGGCGACGGCCAGGAAGGAGGGGTCGGTGCGCGGGACGGGGGTCATCGCGCGGAGTCTATGCGCAGGGTGGGCCTGTGGTGATGGGGCGCCTGGTGAGGTTGGAGGCCTGGAGTGGGGCCCAGAGTGCCCCGCCCCGAGAGACGATAGAGGCGTGGAGCGGAGCCCGGAGCACCCCGCCCGGCGCGGGCGTGGTAGGGATTAGGTGAGTTCGGCGGTGCTGGAGACATTCTCCCACTGCCACTGCGAGCCGGGCCGCCACCAGTACCGGATAAGCTCGCCGTCGGCGGCGGCGCCGAAGATGTTGACGACGCCCGAGGGGCTCGAGAAGCCGATGGTGGGTCCCGAGGTTGATTCGGCGCCGGTGATGAAGTCGCTGAGGTTGGTGATCTGCCACTGGCCCGGGCCGAGGGTGGGGGACCACCAGTAGGCGACGAGGTCGCCGTCGGTGTTTCGGCCGAGGATGTTGGTGCCGCCCCAAGGGGTGACATAGGTGGCGATGGAGCCCGTGGCGAGCGTGGGGCCCGACTTGAGCCCGGTGAGGTCGGTCTGGACCCAGTCGGCGCCGAAGCTGGGGATCCACCAGGTGACGATGACATTGCCCGCGGCGTCGGTGCCGGTGAGGTTGATGGCGTTCCAGGTGGTGAGGTAGGGGGCGACGGTGCCGACCAGGGGCGGCGCGCCGGTGGAGTCGCTGAGGTTGATGACGCTCCAACCCGAGCGGCCGGGTGCCCACCAGATCGCCTGGATGTCGCCCGTGGCGTCGAGCCCGACGATGTTCAGGCCGTTCCAGGAGGTGACATAGCTGGTGAGCGGGCTGACGAAGGTGGGTGTGGTGTCGAGGTTGTTGACGAGGAGGTCGGTCTGGGAGAGGTTGTCGGCGGCCCAGGTGTACTCGCCGTTGGCCGAGGCGCCGGTCTGGCGGAAGAGGAGCATCTCCCCGTCGGCGTTGAGGCCGGCGACATAGGTCTTGTTGCCCTTGTTGATAAAGGTGGTGAGGGAGGAGGTGATGAGGCCCGCGCCGGTGATCTCGGTGTTGAGGTTCCGGACGGTCCAGGTGTTGCCGGTGGTGTTCTTGTAGAGCATGAGGCCATCGCCGGAGATGGCGGCGGCGTAGGTCTTGCCGTCTTTGGGGTCGATCCAGGTGACGGGGTTGGAGGCGTTGCCGGACTGCTCGGCCTTGAGGTTCAGGTCGGTGACGGTCCAGCCGCCGAGCAGGCTGTTCTGCTGGAAGGCGATGGCTCGGTCGAACTGGCTGGTGATGGTGACTGTGGTGAGGTTGGACCCGTTGGCGGTGCCCCCGGGGACGGTCGTGGTTTTGACGAGGAGGCTGGAGTCGGGGTCGTAGACCTGGACGATGTCCTCGATGACGACGAGGTCGCTGTTGAGGAGGGTGTTCCCGTTGATGTCGAAGTTGTCGCCGACCGGCACGGTGTCGAAGTTGCCGCCGAGGTTGACGATCCGGAGGTCGGTGATGGTGTTGACGACATCGCGGCCGCCGACGACCTCGCCGAAGACCGTGAACCCGCCGTTCTGGTTGTCGAGGTTGTCGGAGTTGTCCCCCAGGTTGATGAACCACTCGCTGGTCGCCGAGTCCGGGTCGCCCCCGAGCTTGGCCATGGCCACCGTCCACTGCAGGTTGGAGCGGTTGAACTCGTTGACGATGGGGTCCTGCTGGGTGACATGGTCGACATCCTCTCGGGACTCGTCGTACGACCACCCGCCGCCCTGCAGGACGAAGTCGGCGACATGCCTGTGGAAGAAGGTGTTGTCCCAGTCGTCGCGTTCGACATAGCCCATGAAGTTGGCGACGGTGATGGGGGTGACGCTCTCGAAGAGCTCGATGTAGATGTTGCCGTAGTTGGTCTGGACCTCGACCACGGGGTTCGCGGCGCTCGTGGGCGTGCCGTCGAGGGCGATGCGGGGCTCGAGGGTCTCGACCGCGAAGGGCTCGGCCTTCGCGCCGGTCTTGGTCGACCACAATCTCACCATGGCTTGCACTCCGCTCGGCCCGCGCCGGGTCTTGTCCTATTCGTGGGGGGCCGGGTCTCCGGACCTCGCCCTGGTTGGGGCGCGATCTCTAGGCCCACATGGGGAACCATGCCCCTGAGGGCGGTCCCTGTCAAGGGTTTCGCACCAGGAACCGGCTCGGTTGCACCCGAGAAGGCTGCTCTACCGGCGGTACCCGACCGGTTGTTCGGCGAGACCGTACAGCTCCCGAAGAGTTGTCATGGTCAGGAACCCCACGACCGCGAGCACGCCCAGGATGCCCGCCTCGTGGAGCCGGCCGGCGCCGAGCATCCAGGCGACGGCGTAGAGGGTGAGCCAGAGCGAGCCGTAGCGGTAGATTTTGTCGGCGGCGCGGGGTCCAAACCCGAACTGGCGCATGCGACGGGCGGCGAGCACGAGGAAGACGATGCCGAGGATCGCCGGCCCGATCGCGGCCCTCGGTGGCACCCAGTCCGGCCAAAGGCCTCTCAGGCCCTCGCCGCCCCCGGCCGACCGCGCCCAGCCAAGGCCGAGGATCAACACCGACCAACTCAACCACCCGAGCAGGGCGAGGACCGCGGCCCTGGTCGACAGGGGCGGGACCTTGCGGGCAAGCACATGCGTCGCCGCGGCCACAACCAGGGCGTGGGTCATCACCAGCCAGACCGGCCAGAGGAACCGCAGCCCGAGGTTGGGCACCAGCATGTGCCCGGCATAGAGCAATCCGAGCACCACGAGCCCAATCCCTGGCACGAACCGGGCGGCGGCGTTGAAGAAGAGGATTCCCAACGCCAGCGCCAGCGTCAGCAGCACCGACGAGGCGCCGAAGACCGTTGCCCCGAGCACGGCGAGGATCAGCGTGACCGCGACGGTGATCGCCGCGGTCTCGCCCGAGACCTTGCCCGAGGGCAGCGGGCGCTCCGGACGCAGGGCCCGATCACGCCGGACATCGAGCAGGTCGTTGAGGCAGGTGCCGTAGGAGTAGAGCCCGAGGGCCGAGGCCGTGCCCCCGAGGAGGAGCAGGGTGAGCGGGTGCTGGTCGTAGGCCGCGGGCCTGAATTCCTCGGGGGCTCGGGCGGACCAGAGGATGACGAACCAGACATTGGCCACGGCGGCGAAGGCGGTGGTCACGCGGGTGAGGTAGAGGATCGGGCTGACCCGGCCGAGGAGACGCTCCATGGATGGGTGATGGTACGGAACCCGGCGTTGGCGTGCCGGCCCCGGGTGGGAGGGTGGGGATACCATGCCCGACGATGAGCCAACCCGCAACGAATCTGCCGCCGGTCGCCGTGGTTGTTGCCCGGTACAACGCCTCGGTGACCGACCGCCTTCGTGACGGCGCCCTGGCGGCGTACGCGGAGGCGGGGGGCGACCCCGCGTCGGTCGTGGTCGTTGAGGCGCCGGGGGCGTTCGAGCTGCCGGCCCTCTGTGCCGCGGCCGCCCGGACCGGGCGCGTCGCGGGGGTTGCGGCGCTGGGGTGCATCATCCAGGGCGAGACCAGCCACGGCGAGCACATCGCCCAGGCGGTGGCGAACGGCCTGGTGCAGGCCACGCTGCAGACCGGGGTGCCGATCACCTTCGGCGTGCTCACGGTCGATACCGCGGGGCAGGCCCACGCCCGGGCCGGGGGGAAAGAGGGCAACAAGGGGGCCGAGGCGATGCACGCCCTGCTGGAGACGCTGGCGGCGACGCGGGCGATGTCGCGGGGCGAGACCAGCCCACGCTACGCCCTGCCCAAGCCCGACAAAGCCGCGGGGGCGGGGGCCTGATGGCCCAGCCGCGCGAGATCCGACGGTTGGCGTTCCAGGCGCTGTACCAGCTCGACGCCCGGGTCGGGCGGGATCTGGACGATATCCGCGCCTCACTCGAGGACGAGGAGGGCTTCCGGCCCGCCGAGCGTGAGCGGGCGTTCGCGACCGCCTCGGCGGCGTGGGCGCACCGCGCCGACTCGGACGCGGCCATGCTCGCGCTGGCCCCCGAGTGGCCCACGCATCGGCTGGCGTCGGTGGACCGGACGATCCTGCGGCTGGCGTACTACGAGATGACCCGCGGCGGGGTCGCGCCCAAGGTGATCATCAACGAGGCGGTCGAGCTGGCCAAGACCTACGGGGCGGAGAAGTCGCCGGGGTTCGTCAACGCGCTGCTCGACCAGGTTTTCAAGCGGCTGCCGGCGGTCGAGCCGCAGGACGCCGCGGCGGAGGAGTAGCTCGCGATGGGTCTGATCGGCGGGGCGCTGGCCAAGCTGCGGGGCGGACTGACCCGGACGCGGGAGGCGTTCGTCGGCGGGCTGCGCGGGCTGCTGATCGGTCGGACGCTCGACGAGAGGCTCATCGGCGAGCTTGAGGCGAGGCTGATCGGTGGGGATGTCGGGGTCAAGACCACCGGCGCGTTGATCGAGCGCGTCCGCGAGGGGTACAAGGCCGGCACGCTGACACGGGGCGAGGATGTGCTCGAGGTCCTGCGCGCCGAGCTCAAGGCGATGTGGCCCGCGGCCGACCGCTCACTGCACTTCGCGGCGAGCGGGCCGACGGTGATCCTCGTCACGGGCGTGAACGGGGCGGGCAAGACCACCAGCATCGCCAAGCTGTGCAACATGCTGCGGCTGGAGGGCAAGACCGTGCTGGTGGGGGCGTGCGATACCTTCCGCGCGGGCGCGGTGCGGCAGCTGGAGATCTGGGCCGAGCGGCTGGGCGTCGAGATCGTGCGCGGGCAGGAGGGCGGCGACCCGGCGGCGGTGGCCTTCGACGCGTGCGCGGCCGGCAAGGCGCGGGGGGTCGATGTCGTCATCCTCGACACCGCGGGCCGGCTCCAGACCCAGGACCCGCTCATGCGGCAGCTCGAGAAGCTGCACAAGGTGATCGGCAAACAGATCGACGGCGGGCCGCACGAGGTGCTGCTGGTCCTGGACGCGACCGCCGGCCAGAACGCCCTGCGCCAGGCCGAGGAGTTCAGCCGGGCGGCGAAGGTGACGGGGATCGTCCTGGCCAAGCTCGACGGCACGGCGCGCGGCGGGATCGTCGTCGCCATCCGCGAGCAACTGGGCCTGCCGGTGAAGTTTGTCGGCGTGGGGGAGACGCCCGAGGACATTCAGCCGTTCGATCCGGACTCGTTCATCGATGCGCTCTTCGGGGTGGAGCCGGCCTGAGCGAGCAGGTGGTCCTGCTCGGCGATGCAGGCGAGGACCTCGGGCGGGACAGCCCTGAGCCCACGCCGGTTCGCTTTGTCGATCGCGTACTGCAGGGAGTCGCGGACGCGCTGGCGCACGCGGGGGGTGATGGTGAGCCCCTCTCGAGCCATCGCGTCGAGGGAGAAGCGCCACGCGTGGTACTCCTCGAGGCAGCGGACCTTATACCGGTCGAACCCGATGGCGTGGTGGCCGATCTCGTGGAGGAAGATGGCCGCCGAGACCGGGCCCCGGGGGCGGGGCGACTCGATGAGCCGGCTGATGGCGCCGTCGCGATAGACCACCTCCCACGCCACGCCGCTGGTGTTGCCGCGCCACTTGCGGACGCGGACGCGGTAGCGTGCGAGCATCTCGCGCTCGACGCGGATGTAGTTGGCCGCGGCGGGGGTTGGTGGAGCCTTGGCTCGCTTGGGCCCGGTCGTCGTTTCTCGCGAGGGCGCATCCCGCGCGAGCGGGGGCTTGGCCGGCCGGGCCTTGGGCTTCGGCTTGGGCTTGGTTTCGAGCAGGTCCCAGAGCGTCAGCACGCGCCGGGCCCCCCGAGCGACTCGAGCACAAGCCCCGCGCCGAGCGCGCGCCCGCGGGCGAAGTCGGCCCACGCCATCGCCCGCTTGTTGGCGGGTTGGACCTCGAGCAGCCGGAGCACGCCCCTTCCGCAGGCGATCAGGCCGGCGGCGGGGTCGAGCAGGGTGCCGGGGATGGTCGTTATGGCGTGGGTGGCGGGCATCTCGCCCCGCCGTTCGGCCTGGGCGCGGAGGAGCTTCAGTGGGAGACCATCGAGCATGGCTTGCACGCCGGGCCAGGGGCTCAGCCCGTTGATCCGGCGGCGGCACTCCTCCGCCGTGGCCCGGAAATCGACCCAACTGTCGGCACGGGACAGCTTGGGGGCGAGAGTCACAAGGGCCTCGTCTTGCTCCAGGGCCTGGAGGGCGCCCGACGCATGCTCGGCGAGGACGCGGAGGACCAGCCCCGGGCCGTCGGCGGCGAGGAGGTCGTGCAGCTCGCCGGCGGTGGTGGCGGGGCCGATCTCTCGCTCGCTCTGTCCGAGGACCAGGCCCGCGTCCATGCGCTCGGCGAGGGTGATGACCGAGTTGCCGGTGGCGGCGTCGCCGGCGAGGATGGCGGCGTTGATGGGGGCCGCGCCGCGCCAGCGGGGCAGGCGCGAGGCGTGGAGGTTGATCGCGAAGCGGTCGGCGAGCAGGGGGCGTCCGAGCTTCTGCCCGAAGGCGATCACGACCCAGGCGTCGGCCTCGACTCCGCGGATCTGGCCGACGAC
>CAYJPX010000018.1:0-32595 GCA_964372195.1 uncultured Phycisphaeraceae bacterium | reverse complement strand
GCTCGGGCTTGAGCAGGGGGACGCCGGGCAGGTGCTCGGCGGCCCAGGCCCCGGCCGGCGTGGGGGTCAGCCTGCCCCCGCGCCCGGCGGGGCGGTCGGGCTGGGTGACGACCATGACGACCTCGTGTGCGCGCGCCGGCTCACCGCACGCGAGTGCGTCGAGCGTGGGCAGGCCGAAGGCCCCGGAGCCGAGGAAGACGAGGCGCATGGGGGAGGGTAGGTGGGGGCGGGAGAAGGCTGAAGGATGAAGGCCAGGGGTTGCGGGTGTGGGGTGATGTGGGGGCGAGGATGGTCGCCGAGGGGGCCGCGCCAGTCGTGTTTCCAGAGCCGAGCCCGACTGGTGGCACGAGGGTGGGGGACCGCGTTTCTCGGCCCGGATCACCTTCCACCCTGAACGGCTGTGTCCTGAGCGGGCGGTCCTGCAGTATTAGGGAGTGCAGGGTACCCATGTTCACGCGCGATCCGCCGCGTGGCTGGCGCGCGTCCCCGACCAGCCCCACGACATGAGCGATATGGGTCCCGATATTATTCTTGACAATCTAGTCCGTTGTCGTTACAGATCGTTGATGAGGTCGGCCACGCGCTTCGATCGCACCTGGGGGTTCCTTGTGGGAGTCAGCGGGGGCAGCGCGTGACAGGCCGGCGCTTCACAAGGGAGAGAACAGCATGCGTTGCATACCGGTACTTGTGTCACTCGGCGTCTGCGGCTCGGCCGCGCTTTCGGGTCCGGTCACTCTCGATGTCCGGGCGTCGTCGGCGCCCAATGGTTTCGGGTCCCCGAGTTGGTCGGCGTACAGCGCCAACGCGTTGTCATCGCTCGAGTTCAACTCGGGGAACATCGGGGACCGCTCGACCGATCCGACGGCGTACGAGATCGCGCCCTCCCATGTGGCCGCCGGGGAGTTCATGGTCACGAGCTTCAACAGCTGGCGGGGCGTCGCCGGTCCGACGGGCGCGTTCGCGTCCGAACTCGGCAATCGCATGCACTTCGGCCTGCACGCGTACGGGGATGGGTCCACCCAGTTCGCGCTGGAAGACCTGACCTTCGCGATTCACAGCAGCGATCCAGGCGACTTGCTGGTGTTCACCGGCGACTTCATCGGGTACGGCTATAACGGCACCACGCGATATGGCGTCAACTGGGGCGCGGATCGTGTCAAGGGTGGTGGGGACGACACCTACTACCTTGCCGGCAACGGCACGACGCTCGTGGATGAGTTGGTGTATGTCGGTGTGGGCAACGCCTTCTGGCCCGGGGGGCCTGGGGACCCGGCGGATGGTAGGACCGAGCAGGAAATCATCGACGATGTCGCGTCGTGGGTGTACTCGAACCCCAACTTCTCGATCACCGGTTCCTATTGGATCAACGGCGACACCGGCACAGACACGGTGATGATCGTCCCGCTCCCCAGCGCCTCGGCCCTCGCGGGTCTCGGACTGCTCGGCCTCGGCGTGCGGCGGCGGCGTGCCAGCATGTGACCGCGTTTGAAGAACACAGTTCGCATCCCGCGGATGCACCCGCGAGCCCCATCCCTCGATGGGGCTCGTTTTTTGTGCGAGCGCCGTGTCGGTCGGCGGCTGGGGCTGGTGCGGCACGCTCGCCTCTTTTGGCGAGCATGGGCGGGCGTCGGAGTCGTCCTACGACTGCGGCCCTTCGCCGGGCCGAGGGCTTGCGACACGGGCTTCCCTGCCTCGCCACACCATCTTCTCTGCCTTGCCTCTGCGAACCTCTGCGGCCTCAGCGTTGAGATTGTCTTGCCGGCTTTCTTCGAGCCCTTCGAGCCCTTCGCGTTCGGAGAGTCCGGCGCAGCGGGTGGCCGGGCGTTGGACCCTCGCTGGCGCTTCGGGCTCTGTTTTGGGCCGCCTCGTGCGGTGCCTACCGCACGCCCGCGGCACGCTCGAGTCCGCGCACCGCCGAGCGGGTGCGGAGGCGGGAGAGGTGGGACATGCGGTCGAGGATGAGCACGCCGTCGAGGTGGTCGGTCTCGTGCTGCCAGCAGCGGGCGAGCAGGCCGGCGGCGGACCGGGTGAACGGGCGTCCGTCGAGGTCGAGGGCGGTGATGGTGATGGCCCGGGCCCGGGTGACATCGCCGGTAATGTCGGGCAGGCTGAGGCAGCCCTCGCTGGAGGCTTCGAGCGGGCCGATGGGGTCGCTGAGGACTGGGTTGATGAACACCATCGCCTCGGCCGAGGCGGTGGGGGGCGTCGAGTCGGGGCTCCGGTCGGCATCCGCGGGCACATGGCAGACGAAGAGACGCCAGCGCAGCCCGACCTGCGGGGCGGCGAGGCCCAGGCCCTCCGCCTGGAACATCATCTCGATCATGCGGCGGCCCACCGCGCGGACCTCGTCTGTCACCTCGGCCACGGGCTCGCAGCGGGCGCGGAGGATCGGGTCCGGGTAGTGGACGATGGACAGATTGGCGGGATCGACGGCCATCAGGGGATGCTAGGGTATCTGCCCCGGAGGGCGGCAAGCGAGCCCGGATCGATTCCCCCGCCCGGCCCGCACGACTACCATCGAGCCCAGCCTCCCACCCACCCGGGTGCCGTGCGAAGTCGGCGGGACGGGGGCGGGCAGCTCGAAAGCGAGGGAAGGCGACCTTGGCAATCTTCGGCCGCAAGAAACCAGGCGATGACGACGCGGGTGGGAGCGACGAGGGCAGGCAGCCCGAGCCGGGCGAGTTCTCGCCCGAGAAGGCCCAGCGGTTCTTTGAGCACGCGAAGGTGGCGGCCGAGACCGGCCGGCACGAGTACGCGATGGGTCTGTGGCTGGGCGGGCTCAAGCTCGACCCGTCGAGCATGAACGGGCTCGAGGCGTTCCTCCGCAGCGCCGTGAACTTCAACGGCAAGCCGGGCAAAGAACTGCTCAAGGCGGTCGATGGGCGCACGCCCGCGGCGAAGTACACCCAGGCCCTGCTGGCGTGGGGGCTCAAGATCGGCGAGGGCGCGCTGGCAGTCAAGGCGGTGCAGGCCGCGGCGAGGCTCGACCTCTCCGAGCAGGCGTACTTCATCGGCGAGCAGGCGATGAAGCTAGTGTCGGCCCGGCCCAAGAAGGACCTGTTCGTCAAGCTCATGGAGGCGTTCAGCCAGGTGCAGGCCTTCGACCTGGCGGTCAAGGCCGGCGACGAGGCGGTGCGGCTGGACCCGTCGGACGCCACGCTGGCGACGGATGTCAAGAACATGTCGGCCCGGCAGACGATGAGCAAGGGCGGGTTCGACAAGGCCGGGGAAGAGGGCGGGTTCCGGTCGAATATCCGCGACGCCGAGAAGCAACGCCAGCTCGATGAGGCCGAACGGATCGTCAAGACCGAGGAGACCGTCGACCGGCTGATCGCCGATGCCGAGGCGGCCTTCCAGGAACGACCCGACGATATCCCGACCATCCAGAACCTCTCCAAGCGGCTCATGGAGCGCGGGCGCCCCGAGGACGAGCAGCGGGCGATCCGCCTGCTGCTCAAGGGCTTCGAGACCACCAAGCAGTTCCGGTTCCGCCAGGAGGCCGGCAAGATACGGCTCCGGCAGCTCAAGCGGTCGCTGGTCAAGTACAAGGACCGCGCCGAGGCCAACCCCGACGACGCGAAGGCCCAGACCGACTACGCCGAGGCGAAGGCCAAGTTCTTCAACATCGAGGTCGGGGAGCTCAAGGCCTCGGTCGAGGCGTACCCGACGGACATGTCGCTGAAGTTCGAGCTCGGGAAGCGGTACGCCGAGATGGGCGACCACGACCAGGCGATCGGCCTGCTGCAGGAGGCCAAGGGCGACGCCCGGTTCCGCGGGCAGGCGCTGGCGCTGCTGGGCCGGGCCTTCCAGTCGATGGCCTGGCACGACGAGGCGATCGCGACCTTCCACCAGGCGCTCGACGGCAAGGCCCAGATCAACGAGGACCTGCGGCTCGACCTGCGCTACGGGCTGATGTGCTCGCTGGCGTCCAAGGCCGAGCTCGAGCGCGACCTGGCTGCGGCCGAGGAGGCCGAGAAGCTGGCCTCGTCGATCGCTATCGAGCAGTTCAGCTATCGTGATATCCGCGACCGGCGCGAGCAGCTCAAGAAGATTGTGCTCGAGCTCAAGCAGGGCTAGGCGGCGGCCGGACGCCAGGGCGAGATGGGAACACAGACCCAGAGTCCGATCGTGGCGATCATCCCGGCGCGGCTGGGCTCGACGCGGTTCCCCGGCAAGATGCTGGCCGACGCCACCGGTCGCCCGCTGATCGTGCACACCTGCCGGGCGGCGTCGGGGAGCGGGCTGGTCTCGCGGGTCGTCGTCGCGACCGACACCGAGCGGATCGCTCGGGCGGTGCGGGGGGCGGGGTTTGAGGCGGTGATGACCTCGGCGGCCCACCCCAACGGCACCTCGCGGCTGGCCGAGGCGGCGGACCTGCTGGGGCTGGGGGATGACGCGGTCGTGGTGAATGTGCAGGGCGACGAGCCGGAGATCGACCCGGCGATCATCGATCTGGCGGTGCGGGCGTTGGGGGAGAGCGGGGCCGATATCGCGACGGTGGGCTCGCCCTTCGGGGCCGGGCAGGACCCGGCCGACCCGAACATCGTGAAGGTCGTGGCGGACTGCCGGGGGAGGGCGCTGTATTTCTCCCGGAGCGTCATCCCGCACGACCGGGACGGCGGGGCGGGGGCGCGGCCGCTCAAGCATGTGGGGCTGTATGTGTACCGGGCGGGATTCCTGCGTCGGTACGCGGCCATGCCGCCCACGCCGCTGGAGCAGGCCGAGAAGCTCGAACAGCTCCGTGCGCTCGAGCACGGGTGTTCGATCACGGTGGCGGTGGCCGAGACGCACCATGTCGGGATCGACACCGAGGGGCAGTACGCGGCGTTCGTCGAACGGTGGCGGGCGCGGGGGAGGGAGCCGGGATAGTGCGCTCGGCCTTTGGGGTTATGCGCCGATTTCTGCCGCTTGCTCGGGCTGCGGTTCGGGCTCTTGGGGCTGGTCGTCGATGTCCCGGGTGACGGTCCCGTTGAGGATGTTCCAGTTGTAGGGGTCGATCACGGTGTCGGTGGGCGGGCGGGCGAAGCTGTGGGTCGTGGTGACCTCGCGCTGGTCGGTGTCGATGTAGATGTACTCGCCGCCGGCGTCGTCGAACTTGAGGTAGAGCGGCACGACCATGGCGTAGGCGGGGTTGTCGGCGTTGATCTCCTGGACCTGGCGGAGCGTGACGGTGAGCGTGCCCGGGCCGTCGGCGCGTTCGGACTTGGACTCCCACGCGAGTTCGACATCGACACGGGCGGCGCCGGCGCGGTAGACCCACTGGGCGAAGAAGCGTTCGAGGCTCTCGCCCGAGACCTCTTCGAGGCACTTGCGCAGGTCGTCGGACTCGGCGGCGGCGTACTTGAATCGGTCGAGGTAGAGGCGGATGCCGCGCCAGAAGACCTCGTTGCCCAGCCGCTCGCGCAGCATGTGCAGCACGCACGCGCCGCGGGAGTAGGGGTTGTTGGCCTGCATGAAGACATGCTCGGGATCGGCGTAGAGATTGGACGACAGGGCCGGGCTCTCGGGGGCGCTGGTGCGGGCCGCGCCCCGGGCGGCGGAGCGGAACTGGCCCCGCACGCTGCGGAGGTACGCCCGTCGGGCGGCCTCCTCGGCCTCGTCGGTGTTCTTGCCGTCGGCGAGGGCGGCGGCCCGGGCCTTCTGCTCGTCCCAGAGCGCCTCGCCGAAGGTCGCCCAGCCCTCCTGCAGCCAGAGGTGCCCCCAGTCCTTGCAGGTCACCAGATCGCCGAACCACTGGTGGGTGAGCTCGTGGCAGATGATGTCGTCGAGCATGTCGCCCTCGGCCTGGGCGGCGAAGGGGAAGAAGGTCGTGGCGCTGGTGTTCTCCATCGCGCCGGCGGCGAAGTCGCGGACGATGGCCTGGGAGTACTTGGCCCAGGGGTAGGGCTCGTCGAAGAGCTGCTCGTAGTAGGCGACCATCGCGGGGGTGTTGGCGAAGCTCTTGGCGATCTGGTCGCCGGTGCCGACGGGGCCGTAGACCGGCATGGGCAGGCCGGGCCTGGCCGAGTCTGGGCCGCCGAGCTCGACCACATCGAACTTGCCGATGACGAGGCTGACGAGGTAGGGGGCATGGGGGAGGGCCTGGTCCCAGTGCCAGCGGACCCGGCCGTCGGGCTGGACCTCGCGGCTGAGCAGCTCGCCGTTGGAGACGACCTCGAAGCCGTCGTGGGCGGTGACGACCAGCTCGGTGGCGAGCCGCTCGTTGGGGTGGTCGAAGCAGGGGAACCACCGCTTGGCATAGTCGGGCTCGCCCTGGGAGTGGAGCATGGGGACTTCTTCGCTCTCGCCGCGGGCCCGGCGGGTGGGGGGCGACCAGCTGAGGCCCTCGCCGTCGGGCTTGAGCTGGTCTTGGTCGAGGGTGTAGTCGATGGTGAGGGTGATCGCCTCGCCGAGCTGGACGGTCTCGGGCAGGGGGATGCGCAGTTCGGCGCCCTCGTGGACGAACGGGAGTTCCTCGCCGTCCAGGGTGACTCCAGAGACGGTCATCCCCTCGGCGTCGAGGCGGACCGAGTCGCGGGGTGTGCCGATGGGCTGCATGGTGAGGGCGCAGCGGCAGATGGCCCTGGCATCGTGCTCGAAATCGGTGAAGTCGAGTTCGAGGAGCATGTGGGTGTGGTCGAACTCGCGGTGGGGGAGCCAGTTGGCCAGGTCGCGGCCGGTGTCCTCGTCGAAGCGGAGCGAGCCGCTGGGGGCACCCGGCTGGCCGAGCGCCGAGGCGGCCAGGCCGGCGGTGAGGGCGATGGCGAGGGCGGCGTAGAGCAGGGGGCGGTGGGTCATGGGGGCTCCAGACTGAGTAACGGAGGCAGGGATGCGCAGCATATCCGATCCCGGGACCAATCTCGCTCGGCGGCGGGCCCGGCGGCGGGGCGGGGTTGTCGAATCTGGCGGGGATGGTACGATGCACCATGCCCACCAAGGACGGCTCAGATCGGGAAGCGGGGAATCGCACCAGGGACTCCAGGGCCGGGGCCGGCGGGGGGAAGTCCGGGTCGGACCTGCTCGCGTCGCTCGGGGAATCCACCGCCTCGACGGAGTTCTACTCCCCCCTGCCCGAGGGCTACCGCAAGGGGCGTCATAAGTATGTCGTGGTGCTCGGGACGGTGATGAGCGGTCTGGGCAAGGGGATCTTCGCGTCGAGCGTCGCCAAGATGCTCAAGGACAAGGGCCTCAGCGTCGCCCCCATCAAGATGGAGGGGTACCTCAATATCGACTCGGGGACGCTCAACCCCTACCGCCACGGCGAGGTGTTCGTCCTCGACGACGGGACCGAGTGCGATATGGACCTTGGCACCTACGAGCGGATGCTCGACCAGGACCTCACGACCCACAACTTTACCACCAGCGGGCGGATCTACTCCGACATCCTCGACCGCGAGCGGCACGGGGTGTACCTCGGGCGTGATGTCCAGATGATCCCCCATGTCACCGGCGAGGTGAAGCGCCGCCTCCGCGAGCTGGCCCTCCGCGGCGACGGGCAGCGGCCTGCGGATGTGGTCTTTGTCGAGGTCGGCGGCACGGTGGGCGACTACGAGAACGGGCTCTATATCGAGGCCCTCCGCGAGCTGGCGTTCGAGGAGGGGCCGGGCGCGGTGTGCTTCGTCGCGCTGACCTATGTGATCGAACCACCGGCGCTCGGCGAGCAGAAGTCCAAGGCCGCCCAGCTCGGGATCAAGCGGCTGCTCGAGGCGGGGATCCAGCCGCACATCATCGCCTGCCGTGCGACCAGGGAGGTCCAGCACCAGGTGATGGAGAAGATCGCGATGTTCTCGAATGTCCCGCTCCGGCGGGTTTTTTCGATGCACGATCGGCCGAGCATCTACACGATCCCCGACGAGATGCGGCTGGTGGGGCTCGACCGCGAGATCCTCTCGATGCTCGACCTGCACGACCGGGTCGATGTCGCCGGCGAGGACAAGGCCCGCGACCGCTGGGGCACCTTCGTGCGGCGGCTGACCCGGCGGGACAAGCTGCCGCTGACGATCGGCGTCGCCGGGAAGTATTCCGAGCTGCGGGACGCGTACGCCTCGATCGACAAGGCCCTCGAGCACTGCGGGGCCCACCTCGGGGCGGACATCGAGCAGAAGTGGGTCGAGGCGAGCGATATCACCGAGCGCAATGTGGCGGGGATGCTGGCGAACCTCGACGGCGTGATCGTGCCCGGCGGGTTCGGCTCGCGCGGGGTCGAGGGCAAGCTCGCCGCCGTGCGCCACTGCCGCGAGACCGGGCTGCCCTACCTGGGCATCTGCCTGGGCTTCCAGGTCGCGGTGATCGAGTTTGCCCGCAATGTGCTGCGGATGGAGGACGCGGCGAGCGCCGAGTTCGTCCCCGATTGCCCGCGCCCGGTCATCAGCGAGCTGCCCGATCAGAAGAAGATCGAGGGCCTCGGGGGCACGATGCGGCTGGGGGCGCAGAATGTCATCGTCCAGCCCGACACGCTCGTGGCGGCCCTCTACCGGGACCAGTTGTCGCCGCAGGGCACGGTGCGCGAACGCTTCCGCCACCGCTACGAGGTCGATCCCACCTTTATCGAGAGCCTCGAGGCGGCCGGGCTGATCTTCAGCGGGCGGCACCCCACGCAATCGATCATGCAGATGCTCGAGCTGCCCCGCAGGCTGCCGAGCCACCACACCGCCGACCCGAACAGGCCGCGGGTGGTGCACCCGTACTTTGTGGGCGCCCAGTTCCACCCCGAGCTGACCAGCCGCCCGCTGCGCCCGCAGCCGCTCTTCATGGGCCTGGTGGCGGCCGCCCTGAAGCAGAGGTACGCCGAGGACGATGTGACCATGCGGAGGCTGGAGACCGACCCCTTGACCCGTCGCTGGCTGCGTGATATCTGCGATGAGGGGCAGTTGGCGTAGGCCGCGGATTCACTCCGGTAGGTCGGATCCGCTGGGTGCGCGTGGCGATCGAGGATGGCCGTCCTCGGCCCCCGGGCACTGAGACCAACCATGCTGACGGCCATTCGAAGGCTCGCCGGGTCGGCGCCACGGCTTGGGCACCGCCCTGAGGGCGCCGGGAGCAAAGCGGGTGAAGGGAGTCGAACCCTCGACATTCAGCTTGGGAAGCTGACGTTCTACCACTGAACTACACCCGCGACGGCGGCCGAGCCGGATTGGCCCGGGCCGAGCGACACAGTCTAGCCGCCGGTCGGGCGTTCGCCAAGTCGGCCTATGGGTCCTGCGGTGGTCCGGGCGGCGAGTGGGCGACCCGACGCCGTACCGCCCCCCGCAGCATCAGGTACTCCGCGAGGTTCTCCTGGGTCAGCAGGCCCACGAGCCGCCCGTTCCGCTCGACCGGCAGCGCCGGGGCGTGGGCCTGCAACTGCTCTATCGCCCGCTCGAGATTGTCGGTGTCGGCCAGGTGCGGGAGCCCGCGTTCGACGACCCCGGCGATCGGGGCGTCGGGCCCGAGGGTGGACAGCCCCTCGATCAGCCGATGCCGAAGGAGCAGCCCGACGACGCGTCCCTCGGCATCGAGGACCGGGAAGTCCTGCTGCGAGCCGGCGAGCAACGCCCGGCCCGCCTCTCCGAGGGTTGTGTCGAGCGGGAAGGCCCGGAAGTCGGTGATCATCGCGTCGGCGACGCGTCGGCCGGTGACGACCGATCGCTGGGCGGCCGCCGCGGCCTCGGCCTGGCCGCCGAAGTAGACGAAGATCGCGATCAGGTAGAGGAACGGCGTCCCGCCCAAGAGCGCCCACACCACGAAGCCCAGCGCCATGACCTGCCCGAAGGTCGCCGCGATCCTCGTCGCCTTGGCGTAGTCGATCCTGATCGCCAGCAACGCCCGCAGCACGCGGCCGCCGTCCATCGGGAACGCCGGCAGCATGTTGAAGACCACCAGCGCGACATTGACGACCGCGAGTTGTGTGAGCAGCCCGACATCCGTGACCGTGTAGACGCTGGCGGGGGCCTCGATGTCGCTGAACAGCAGCACGACCGCTCCCAGCACGCCCGCGATGACGACATTGACCGCCGGGCCCGCGATCGCGATGAGCAATTCCTGCGAGGGCTGGGTCGGCATGCGCTCCAGGGCCGCCACGCCGCCGATCGGCAGAAGGGTGATGTGCTTGGTCTGGACACCGAACGCCCGGGCCGCGAGGGCGTGGCCGAGTTCGTGGAGCACCACGCAGAAGAAGATCGCCAGCACAAAGCCCACCGCGAACAGCGTGCTGGTCAACCCGGACCCCCGGGCCTCGAACACGATCCACGCGATCAGCAGCAGGAAGGTCCAGTGGACACCGATGTCGATCCCGAAGACCCGGGCTAGACGGAGTGCGCCTCTCACGGGGCATCGTAGCGAGGGCGGCGGGAGCACCCAGATCGTCGGGGGGTTCCGCCTGCGCCGGGCGCTCCGTCGCCGTACGCTAGTCGCCGATGGCACGCCCCCATCCAACCCCGCCCGCCGACGAACCCGGGTCGATCCCCGCGATGAAGGCTCCCGCGGTGGTCCGGGACAACCCGCTCACCCGGAGCGTGCCCGGCCTTGTGGGGATCGGGTTCCTGGTGCTGATGGTGCTGGCGTGCGTGGCCACGCTTCCCTGGACGCTGGGCGCGTCGGACGACGGGGCGGGCGCGGTGCCCCGGTACAACGAGGGCGACGCCCGCGCCGGCCGCCTACCTCCCTTTTGGTGGCCGGCCGACGCCGAGCAGGGCGCCCGGCTCGACGCCATCGAGGCCGAGAGCGACTCCCGGCCCCGCTACCTGCTCGGGACCGATGTGCTCGGGCGGTCGATGCTCATCCGCTCGCTGACCGGCGGGGGGATCTCCCTGGGCATCGGGATCGCCGCGGCCATGATCTCCGTGCTCATCGGGACGCTCTACGGGGCCCTGTCCGGGTACCTGGGCGGCAAGACCGACGCGGTGCTGATGCGCATCGTCGATATCCTCTATGGCTTGCCGTACATCCTGCTGGTGGTGCTTCTGGCGGTGGCCAGCGAGGCGGTCATCGACAAGCAGATCGCGCAGGACGGGCCGCGCACTCGCTGGACCGAGCGGGTGCTGCGCGACGGGGTCGTGCCCGAGGGCGTCTCGCGAGAGGTCTGGCTCGCCGAGCCGGCGGCCGCGTCGGACCGGCTGCTGGATGTGCTCGCCGAGAGATTGCAGGCGGAAGCCGAGCAGCCCAGCGTCTCGGCGGAGCATGTCGCGGCGGTGATCCGGGGGGGGGCCCCGCGGGCCGAGGTGATCGCGGCCGCGGCCTACGAGGTCCGGCCGCCCCGGGAACTCACCGAGACCCAACGCCTGCTGCTGGATGTCGGGACGCTCTTGTTCGCGATCGGCGGGGTGAGCTGGCTGACGATGGCCCGCGTGATCCGCGGGCAGGTGCTGAGCCTGAAGAACCAGCAGTTCGTCGAGGCGGCCCGGGCGACGGGCGCCTCGGCGACGCGGCTCTTTGTACGGCACCTGCTGCCCAACCTGCTCGGCCCGATCATCGTGTACGCCACGCTGACGGTGCCGCAGGCGATCCTGCAGGAGTCGTTCCTGAGCTTCCTGGGTATCGGCGTGAAGCCGCCGCTGCCGAGTTGGGGGAACCTGGCGGCGGAGGGATTGGGCGAGCTGAACACCTACCGGAGCAACTGGTGGCTGCTGCTGTCTCCGTGCGTGCTTCTGGGGCTTTCCCTGCTGGCGTTGAACTTCGTGGGCGAGGGCCTCCGCGAGGCATTCGACCCCAAGCGTGCGCGGCGATAGTGTGTGGCTCTCGGAGGTGAGGGTCTGCTGGCCCTCACCCGATCATTTTCCGACCCTCGGGAAGGGCACTCTGATGCAGAACAGGTTCGGACTCAAGGACTTCGTGATCATCCTGGGGTTGCTCGTGCTCGTGGTCAGCGCTTGGTTGACCATGTACCAGGACGATCGACGGTGGAAGGAGACCCAGGAGGTCCAGGCCAAGCTCACCGACCTCGAGCGGCAGTTGTCGCGGATCGAGGCGGGGATGGGCGGCGGGGCGTTCGTCGCGGCCCCGGCCAACGCCGGGCCTGCGAACGCGTCGGGCGGCGGGGCCACCGGCGCCACCACGGGTCCGGCCACAGCGGCCTGGGCACGGGAGGGCGAGCCGATCCTCTGGCAGAAGCCATGGGACTACGCCACCGATCCACGGACGAAGGATGGCTTCAAGGTCGGCGGGGTGTTCACCGAGTGCTTCGAGGCCCAGCCCGCCAAGCTGACGCCGGTCATCCAGACCGATGTGTACGGCACGCGGATCCTCAACCTGGTGTCCGAGTCGCTGGGCGCCTATGACCCCAAGACGCTCGAACTCCGCGGCTGGCTCGCCGACGCGTGGCAGGTCGATCCCGCCGGGCTCTGGTTGCGGGTGCATATCAACCCCCGCACCCGGTTCAGCGACGGCGAGCCCGTGACCGCCGAGGATGTGCGTTGGTCGTTCCACGACTTCATCATGAACCCGGAGGTCGAGGCCGAGCGGACGCGTTCGATCATGGCCGATGTGGTCAGTCGGGTCGAGGTTATCGACGAGCAGACGGTGGAGTTCGCCTTCACCGATGCCTTCTTCTCGAACCTGGACCTGGCGCTGACGATGAATGTGATGCCCAAGCACATCTTCGCGCCGCTCTCGGCGGCGCAGCTGAACCAGGGCACGGGGCTGCTCTTCGGCTCGGGCCCGTTCAAGCTCGAGACCTTTGACATCGACCACCAGTGGGCGCCCCCCGAGCCGGTGGTGCTGGTGCGCAACGAGCAGTACTGGGGCCCCAAGCCGCCGCTGGAGAAGATCCGGTTCACCGCGCTCAACGACGAGCAGTCGCGGCTGATCGCCTACAAGACCGGCGAGGCGACCATGATCACGCCGGCCTCGCAGCAGTTCGTCGCGGCGATCAAGGATCCCGAGTGGGTTGCCGAGAACCAGTGCCCCAAGTGGGTCAACATGCGTTCGAGCCGTTCGGGGATCATCTGGAACTGCGGGCCCCGCCAGGGCAAGCTCACGCCCTTCCACGACGCCAAGGTCCGGCTTGCGATGACGCACCTGCTCGACCGCGAGAAGATGATCCGCGACATCTGGCAGGGGATCGGCGAGGTCTGCGTGGGCTTTGCCAACCCCGGCACGCCCGGGCACGACCCCGACCGCGAGGCCTGGCCCTACGACCCGGCCGAGGCCCAGCGCCTGCTCGCCGAGGCCGGCTGGGTCGACACCGACAACGACCGCGTGCTCGAGGACGCCGACGGCAACGAGTTCGTGTTCGAGATGACCTACTTCGGCGGGGGCGAGATCGCCGAGCGCATCGCCCTCTTTATCAAGGACGCCTGCGCCGCCCAGGGCATCCGCTGCGTCCTCCGCCAGATGGACTGGTCGGTCGGCGACCCGGTTCGCAACCAACGCGACTTCGACGCCATGCTCATGGCCTGGGGCGCCAACGCCCCCGAGTCAGACCCCAAGCAGATCTTCCACTCCGCCTCGATCCAGGACCAGGGCGACAACTTCGGCCAGTGGAACAGCCCCGAGGCCGACGGCTTCATCGACCTCGCCCGCAAGGAGCTCGACCCGGTCAAGCGCGGCGCGCTGTGGCGGGAGTTCGAGCGGGTCATGCACGAGCAGCAGCCCTACACCTGGGTCCGCGTCGCGCCGTGGATCCGGTTCATCAAGAACGATGTCGGCAATGTCAACACCTATCCACGCGGGCTCGAGCCGTGGGAGTACTTCCGCGGCGGGCCTGCCACGCCCACGCAGGCCAACTGAACCCGTCCCGAGCCCCGTCTCCACCAGGAAGGTTGCGACCGCGGTATGACCACCTACATCATCAGACGATTGCTGCTGATGATCCCCACGCTGGTGGGCATCACCTTTCTCGTGTTCATGATCATCGCCCTCTCGCCGGGCGGGATCGGGGCCGCCCTCAAGGTGCAGGCCGGCGGCGCGATGAACTCCCAGCGCAGCGTCGCGGTCCTCGAGGCCTACCTCCAGGACCGCTACGGGCTCGACGACCCGGCGCCCGTGCAGTATGTCCGCTGGCTGGGCCGCGTCTCGCCGGTCAAGTTCGGGCGGCGCGACCAGATCCCCCCCGACGGCACAAAGATCCGCCCCCCCCGAGACATGCGCCCGCCCGCGATGTGGGAGTGGTACGCCGACGCCCTGCCCGAGCCGCTGCCCGCGGCGGCGGCGGCGGAGGGTGTCGGGGTCGAGGACCACTACAAGGCGATGAACCAGGCCTACGCCGCCGCCCGCGCGGGGTTTGTCGAGAAGCGCACGCTGCTCGAGCAGGCGATGGGCCGCTACCTCAAGGCCGCCGGCCGCGAGGACGCCGTCGACGCCGACGGCAAGCCCATCCCCGGCAAGCTCAAGCACCACACGCCCGACACCACGCTGCCGGAATGGGCTAAGGTCGAGGAACTCGGCGGGCCGGCGGTCTGGTCGCTCGGCGCGGCCCGCCAAGCCCGGGCCGACCTCATCGCGGCGTTCAAGGCCAAGCCCTACAAGCAGGCCGGGTTCCCCATCATCCCCGGCGTGCTGAGTGTCGCGGCGCCCGACTTCGGCACCGCCTACAGCCGCGGCCGGCCGGTCGGCGAACTCATCGCGAGCCACCTGCCCGTCACGCTGATGATCAACTTCATCGCCTTCCCGATCATCTATCTGATCGCGATCCCCAGCGGCATGCTGGCCGCGACCCACCGCGGGTCGATCTTCGATGTCGGCATGGGCGGCCTGTTCATCGCGCTGTGGTCGGTGCCCGTCGTGCTCGCGGGCACGCTGGCGATCGGGTACCTCGCGAGCCCGGACTACCTGGGCGCGTTCCCCGTCGCCCAGCTCAGCAGCGCCGCGGCCGACTCGATGCCCTTCCTCCCGGGGCGGGACTCGCACGGCGACTGGCAGGTCGGGTTCCTGCTCGACAGGATCTGGCATGTGTGCCTGCCGGTCTTGTGCCTGGTCTACGGCGGGTTTGCCATCCTCAGCAAGCAGTGCCGCGCCGCGATGCTCGACAACTTCAACGCCGACTATGTCCGCACCGCCAAGGCCAAGGGCGTCTCCGAGAAGGACCTGGTCTTCCGGCATGTGTTCCGCAACAGCCTGCTCCCCCTCATCACCATGTTCGTCACGATCTTCCCCGCCAGCCTCGCCGGGTCGATCGTCGTCGAGCGGATCTTCTCGATCCCGGGCATGGGCAGCCTCATCATCGAGGCGATCAACCTCCGCGACCGGGAGATCATCCTCGCCAACACGCTGATGATCGGCATCGTCAACCTGCTGGCGCTGCTGCTCGCCGACATCCTCTACGCCCTGGCCGACCCCCGGGTCGTGTACGACTGATACGGAGCGAACGCGACGCCATGGCCCCAAAGCCGCCACCACAACTCGAATCGGTCACCGGGGTGCAGCTCGTCCAGGGTCTCGCGGTGACCGAGGCCAAGGGCTTCTGGGCGGAGGCCTGGGGGCAGGTGCTCAGACGCCCGTCGGCGATTGCCTCGATCGGGTGGCTCGCGGTCATCGGCTTCTTCGCGGTCTTCGCGCCGCTGCTCGCCAGCGGGCACCCGCTCCGGATGCGGACCCTTGACCCGGCCGCCGGGGCGGCGGATGTCAGCTACCCGCTGTTCAACAACCTCCGCACCGCCGACCTGGTCCTGTTGCTGGGCGTCCCGGTCGCGTTGGTGTGGATCCTGGCGCCGCTCGGTCGCTCGTCCCGGGCGGGGCGGTTGGGCGCGAGCATCTATGGCGGGGTGCTCTCCATCCTTATGGTTGTCACGGGCGCGATTGTCCATATCCAGATCGGCCAGCGCGACCCGTCGCCCTTCTTCCGGCAGCTCCGGGACTCCGAGTTCGCCCACCTCACCGTGCCGGTCGCCATCGCGCTGGGGGTCGGCGTCCTCGGGGTGCTGATCCCCGCCATCGGGCCGATCGGCCGGCGCGTGGGCGTGGTCGCGGGGACTGTCCTGCTGGTCGGCCTGGCGATGGGCCTCTCGTGGAATCGCCCGTCGCTCCAGGTGTTCGACTACATCCAGCGTGAACGCGCCGGCGAGATCTCCGCGGTCTACACCGTCGTGCCGTTCTCCTCCAATCAGCGGTTCTCCGAGCTCGACCGCAAGCCCCCCATGACCACGCTGGAGACCGCCCTGGGCTTCGAGCCCGGCTCGACGGCGGCGTCGCGGCGCTTCGTCCTCGGCACCGATGCGCTCGGGCAGGATGTGCTCAGCCAGCTCCTCGCCGCGGCGCGCCTCGCGATCTCCATCGGGCTGGTCTCGACCGGCCTGGCGGTGGTCATCGGGGTGACCATGGGCTCGCTCATGGGCTACTTCGGCGGCTGGGTCGACCTGCTGCTCTACCGCGTCGTGGAGGTCTTCCAGGCGATCCCCGTCTTGTTCCTCCTGATTATCACCGCCGCCGTCACCCCGCCGGAGCTGCGCAGCACCTACACCATGATGGCGATCATCGGCTGCTTCACCTGGACGACCTCGGCCCGGTTCATCCGCGCCGAGTTCTTCAAGCTCCGGGGCCAGGACTTCGTCCAGAGCGCCAAGGCCGTCGGGCTGCCGCTGCGGTCGGTCCTCTTCAAGCACATGCTGCCCAACGGCGTGACGCCCGTGCTCGTCGACGCCTCGTTCCTCATCGCCGCGGCCATCACCATCGAGGCGACGCTCAGCTTCCTCGGTCTCGGCCCGGTCGATCAGCCCAGCTGGGGCAAGCTGCTGGCCAACGCGACCAACTCCGAGGGCCTGTTCAAGTGGTGGCTGGCGATTTTCCCCGGGGGGGTGATCTTCCTGACCGTGCTCTCGTACAACCTCATCGGCGAAGCCCTGCGCGACGCGATCGATCCCAAGCTCAAGAAGGCCCGCGTGTAAACCCCCGCGTGTCGTGCCGCGGAGACGACCCCCATGACGACCAGTAACGCCACCAACCAGCCCGCCCCGCCGGACGACAAGCCCATCGCGAGGATCAACGACCTGGCCGTTTCGTTCGACAACGGGCGCGGGCCCCGCGTCCAGGCGGTCGATGGCGTGCGCATGACGATCTACCCCCGCCAGACCCTTGCGGTCGTCGGCGAGTCGGGGTGCGGCAAGAGCGTCACCGCCATGAGCATGCTCCAGCTCATCCCCCGCCCGCCGGGGCGGTTCGACCGGGGCCAGATCATCTTCGAGACCGACCGCGGGCCGGTGAAGATGCTCACCCTCAGCTCGAAGGAGATCCGCTAGGTCCGCGGCAACGACATCTCCATGATCTTCCAGGAGCCGATGACCAGCCTCAACCCGGTCTACACCGTCGGCGACCAGATCATGGAGGCCATCCTCCTGCACCAGCCGGTCAACCACAGCCAGGCCCGCGAGATCGCCCTCAAGGCGATGCGGGATGTCGGCATCCCCCAGCCCGAGCAGCGGATCAAGGCGTACCCGCACCAGTTCTCCGGCGGCATGCGCCAGCGCGTGATGATCGCCATGGCCCTCGCCTGCCAGCCCAAGCTGCTGCTCGCCGACGAGCCGAGCACCGCGCTCGATGTGACGATCCAGGCGCAGATCCTCGAACTCATCACCGACCTCAAGCACACCCGCGACATGGCGGTCATGCTCATCACCCACGACCTGGGGGTGGTGGCCGAGAACTCCGATGTCGTCTGCGTCATGTACGCCGGGCGCGTCGTCGAGTACGCCAAGGTCTTCGACCTCTACGACAACCCGATGCACCCCTACACCCGCGGCCTGCTCGCGAGCATCCCCAAGATGCACCAGCGGCTCGAACGCCTGGTCACCATCCGCGAGATCGTCGAGGATGAGGCCCAGTTCAAGCGGCTCCCCGGCGCCGACACCGGCATCCGCCCCTGGTGGCCCTGGCACGACGCGCCCGCCGACCTGGCGCCCAAGCCCGGCCCGGCGGGGGACTACTACCTCCAGGAGGTCGCGCCCGAGCACTGGGTCGGCGTTTGGCGGACCCGCGCTGTCGAGAGCCACGAGAGCCGCCCCCCGGACATCAGCTACCGCATCCCCCGCAAGGCCGCGCTCGACGCCGCCACGGCCTAGGGGCCGCCGGGGAAGGAGACCGATGCGCGTCGTCATCCTCGCCGACCAACGGTTCGCCAGCCGGGAGCACGCCATGCTCGCCCGGCTGCAAGTCGGTCTCACCGACGAGAGCGTGCGGGTGGTGCAGGCCCTCCCCGCGGGTGTCGATGCGCCCTCCGAGGGGATGTTCATCGAGACTGTCAGCTACGAGGAAGCGGGCCTGCCGCTCTCCCTGCGCTGGCGCGCCGCCGCGACCGCGAGCAGGCTCACCGAGCCCACCAAGAGCGGCGAGCAGGAGCCGCCGCGCGTCGTCCACGCCTTCGGTGGGACAGTCTGGGGCTTCGGCCTGGCGCTGGCCGAGAAGCTCGAAGCGGCGCTGGTGCTCGAGACCTGGCGCTCCGGGCTGGCCCGCGCGGTGCAGCGGATCGTCGCCCAAGGCAAGGGGCGTGTCCCGATCCTCGCGCTCTGTCCAGACCGCGGTCTGGCGGCCCAGTTGCGTGAACAAGCCCCGGGCGTCTCGATCCAGTACTCGCCCTGGGGCGTCTACGCCACCGAGCCGGAGCAGGAGGTTCTCAAGCCGGGCAGGCCTTGGGCGTTCATGGTGGCCGGGACGGGCATCGACCGCGAGGCGTTTGGGGCCGCCTTCGAGGCGATCGCCGATGTGGTCCGTCCGCGCCCGGACGCCCTGGTCTTTGTCGACGCCGTCGCCGCGCGACGGACCGACCTCTGGCGCCTCGCCGCCCGGCTGGGCGTCCGCGAGCGGCTCTCCCTGGTCGACGAGATGGACGCCAACCGAGACCTTGCGCTCCGGGGCGATGTGCTCATCCTCCCGGAGGCTCGCGGCGAACAACGGACGCTCGTCCTCGAGGCCATGTGCCGCGGCATGCCCATCGTCGCGGCGGCAGACCCCGCCAATTCCACGCTCATTGATCGGCGGTCCGCGCTGCTCGTGCCCGGCAGCGACCGCGCCAGTTGGGGACGCCAGCTCGAAGCGCTCCTCACCGACACGGCACTCCAGACCAACCTCACCGCCTCGGCCCGGGCCTACATCGCCGAGGAGCATCGCCCGAGCCGGCAGGTCAACTGCGTGATCGATGCCTACGAGGCCGCCGTCGGCAGGGCCCCGATCCCCTTCCCCGGCGAATCGGGCTCGCGCGTCCGATAGTCGGACGCGAGGCCCCGGAAAGGACCGCTCCGCCGAGGTCTTGCCGCCATAACCGGCAAATCCCCTTGAATCGGCCCGCGATTCGTGCATGCTGATGGCGTCGGGGTGGGGTGTTACACCACCGGCGCGGGAGGCTTCTGCGCCCAGACAACAGGAGATCGGACGATGTACACACTCCTCGCAGCCGCGGCGATCGCCGCGTGCATGGGCGGCCCCGGCCAGCCCGACGGCGCCCACCACCGCGCTTACCCCGGCTTCGCCCCCAACATCCACAACAGGCTGCTCGTGACCGCTCCGCCGGAGGACGAGACCCGCGTCTACACCCCGGGCTATTCCGAGAATCGCGCCCGCCTCTGGGTGAGCGGCGATGTCAAGGATGTGCGTTCGCGGCGGGCGTGGCGTGGGAACCCCGGGCCGGTGGCCTACGGCGCCGTCGGCGCGTGCGATCAGGAGCGGGTCCAGGTGCGCGTCTACAACCAGCGTGTGTCGGTCGGCGCTTTCCAGGCCGTCCAGGGCGAGGGCTGGTCAAACCTCGAAGCCGGACGCCAGCAGTGGCTCGCCGAGCGAGGCTACACCGGCGGCGTGCGGACCTTCATCCACCCCGCCCGTATCCGGGCCATGCAGGCCGAGGCGAGCCAGGCCCAGTGCGAGCAGGCGTGCGAGGATCAGGCCGCGGCTGATTGCGAGGGCGGCACGCCCCAGCCGTCGGCGACCATCCGGCTCCGCAAGGCCCGCGAGGCCGGCGGGGTGATCAAGCAGGTCGATGCGGGCGTGGCCGGTGGGGTCAAGCTCCTGGCGGGCGATGAGCCCGTCCGGGTGTCGCTCCCCATGACGACCAAGGCCGATGTCGTGGAGCGGGCGGTTGCCCGCGGTTGGATCGAGTCGGAGCGGACAGAGACCCGGGTGACCGCCTCGAAGGAGTAGTCGCTCGGCAGGCCATCTCGGGATCGGCAATAATCGGCCCTTCATGGGCCGATTGCCGTTTGATCCCAGCAAGATGCGGGGCCCCACCCCGCCCCCCGCCGACAAGCCCGCCCCCGGCGCGGCCGAGGGTGTCCTCACGGTCAGCCGGCTCAACGCCCTGATCCGGGGCGTGGTCGAGGACCACCTGCCGTCGAGGGTGCGTGTGGTGGGGGAGGTGAGCGGGGCACGCCGGAGCACGCACCTCCACTTCGCCCTCAAGGACGCCGGGGCGGTCATCAGTGGCGTGGTCTTTGCCGGCACGCTGCGGAAAGTCGGCTTCGAGCCCCGCGACGGGCAGGAGGTGCTCGCCACCGGGCGTGTAGAGTTCTACGAGCCGCAGGGCCGGGTCACGCTGATCGCCGAAAAGCTCGAGCCCGTCGGCCAGGGTGCGCACGAGCTGCGGTTCCGGCAGCTCTGCGAGGAGTTGCGAGGGCTGGGTTGGTTTGCCTCCGAGCGGAAGCGCCCGCTGCCGACCTTCCCGCGGAAGGTCGCGGTCGTCACCAGCCGCACCGGCGCGGCCCTGCAGGATGTGCTCAGCACGATGGCCAAGCGCTGCCCGGCGGTGGGGGTGGTCCTCGTGCCGGTCAAGGTCCAGGGAGACGCCGCGGCCGAACAGGTCGTGCGCGCGATCGAGGACATCTCGGGCCGTCACGAGCGGCTCGGCGTGGACGCGGTGATCGTCACCCGCGGCGGGGGATCGCCCGAAGACCTCGCGGCCTTCAACGACCGCGAGGTCGCCCGCGCGATCGTTGAGTGCCGCGTCCCGGTGGTCGCGGCGATCGGGCACGAGACCGACACCACCATCGCCGAACTCGTCGCCGACGAGCGCTGCGCCACGCCCACCCAGGCGGCGGTCCGCCTCACCCCCGACCGCGACGACCTGCACCGCCAGCTCGACACGCTCGCCAGCCGCTTCCGCACCGATCTGGCCCGCACGCTGCGGTTCGAGCGGCAGCGGCTGGCCTCGGCTTCTCGCCACCCGGTGCTCGCCGACCCCGACGGCGCGACCCGCCTCGCGGCCGACCGGCTGGCCCGCACCCGCCAAAGGCTCGCCTCGGCGATGACCAGCGCGGCCCAGGGGGCCGAGCACCGGAGCGAGCGAGCCCAGGCCGGACTCGACCGCCTCCAGCCCGGCCGCCTGCTCGCCGCGGCGAAGGTGTCGGCGGCGACCCACCGCGGTCGCCTCGACCGGGCCATAGCCACCGGCGTCGCCTCGCGGGCCACTCGCCTCCACGCCCTGGGCCAGCGACTCGAGGCGGTCGGCCCACGGGCGGTGCTCCGGCGGGGCTACTCCTGCACCCTCCGGCCCGACGGCACCGTGGTCAGCGATGCCGCCGAGTTGGAGGTCGGCGAACGCCTCACCACCCACCTCGCCAGCGGGTCGTTCGAGTCGGATGTGGCGGCGACCAGCCCGGTCACGCCGGGCGGGCGGGCACCCATCAAGGCGCCGCCCGGCAGCGCCGCACCCCGGGCCAAGCCCGGCACTCGGAAGGTGCGCCTCTCGCCGGACCAGTTGGACCTCTTCGGTGGGGGCGGGTAATGTGTCGGGCGTGAGCAGCAAGAAGCCCAGCCCCTCGCCCACCGACCCGTCGTTCGAGCAATCGATGGCCGAGGTCGAGGCGATCATCGAGCGGATCGAGTCCGGCGAGATGGGGCTCGAAGCCCAGATCGAGCAATACGCCCGGGGGGCGGAGATGCTGCGGCGCTGCCGCGAGGTGCTCGACCGCTGCGAGCAGCGGGTCGAGGAGATCACCGCGAAGCTGGACAAGCCCGGATCGAAGGCCCATACGGGGTCGGGCGACTGACGCAGGGAGGCGTCACGGCGGATGAACCAGCACCTGCTCATGACCTTTTTCATGGCCACGCAGATCCTCTTCGCCTTCGCGTTCGGCGCGTGCGTGGGGTCGCTGATCAATGTGCTGGCCTACCGCATGCCGCTGGGCCTGAGCGTGGTCTCGCCGCCCTCGCGGTGCCCCAAGTGCGACCACCTGCTGAGCTGGCGGGAGAACATCCCCGTGCTGGGGTGGCTGCTCCTCCGCGGCAGGTGCCGGTTCTGCAAGGCCGGGATCTCGCCGGAGTACCCGATCGTCGAGGCGATCGTGGGGCTGGTGTTCGTCGGGTTCTATGTGCTCTGGTACATCGTGCCCGACCGGGGCGGGGTGTGGCTGGGGTTCGACTGGTCGACCATCAAGCCCGACTGGGCGATGAACGGCTTCGGGCGCACATGGCCGGTCTTTGTCACGCTGATCGTCATGGTCAGCTCGCTGATCGCGATGACGATCATCGACGCGCGGACCTTTACGATCCCGCTGGCCCTGGCCTGGACGCCGACGGTGCTGGCGTTCGTCGCCCACCCGGTGTGGGCGCTGGTGTTGCACATGCGGGGCAAGGCGTGGCGGCATGTGGCCGACGGTGAGTGGTGGGCGCTGCCGACGCCGGGCGCGAACGGCTGGCCGGTGCTGTGCGCGGCCCTGGGCGCGGTGGTCGGGCTGCTGATCGCCAACACGCTTCTGGCGATGGGGTTGATCCGCCGCAGCTTCGCCGACTACGACGAGTGGGAGGCCAAGGCCCTCGCCGAGGCGGGGATCAAGTCCGAGAGCGACCCGTCCAAGGCCGATCCCGATCCCAAGGACGCCGCGGCCGCCCGGTCGCCCGCACGGGTCCGGACGGTCGGCGTGGTCTGCGCTTGCATTGCGGTCTGCGGCGTCGCTGGGGTGTTTCTTTTTCCTTCGCTCGGTCTCTCCGCGATGCTCGGCGGCCTGGCGGGAGTGCTGGTCGGCGTCCCCCTCGCGGGGGTCATCTGCCGGGGCCTCGCCGGCCGGCCCGGCGGCAAGCCCACGGGCCAGCCGGGCCCCGACGAGGGCAGCCCGGCCGAGTTCTGGATCCAGTACCCTCACGCCCGCCGGGAGGTCTGCAAGGAACTGCTCTTCCTGGCCCCCTGCCTGGCTCTGGCGCTGGTGGGGTGGTGGGTCGGGCAGCGGGTCGGCCAGCCCTGGGGGTTCGACCCGGCGACCTTCACGCAGATCGCCTCGACGCCTATCCCCTTGTGGCTCAGTGTCTTAGGGGGCGTCGCCCTCGGCTACCTCGTCGGCGGGGGGATCGTCTGGGCCATCCGCATCTTCGGCACCCTGGGCTTCGGCAAGGAGGCGATGGGCCTGGGCGATGTCCACCTGCTCGCGGCGGTGGGGGCGTCCATCGGGTGGATCGACTCGGTGCTGGCGTTCTTCGTCGCGCCGTTTATCGCCTTGTACATCGTCTTCGTCCAGGCGGCGTGGACCGGGAGCGGCAGGCGGGCCATGCCGTACGGGCCCTATCTGGCGGTGGCGACGCTGGTGGTGGTGGTAGGGAAGGTGGGTTTCGAGGGCGTGCTGACGGGGATGTTCCGCGCCGTGCCGGCGTTGAATTTCCCGTAACGAGAATGCAGCCCGATGCTCGATTGAATACCCTGTCTGCGGTGCGTCACGCGGCGAGGCTGCCGCACAACGACGAACACGCTCCCGCAGGCAAGGAAGGAACGAACATGGACGGATCGAGGATCAAGCGGATCTTTGGGTGTGTGCTGGCGACCGTGGTGGCCTTCGGAGCCATTGGGTGCTCGAATGTCAAGCGGACCGACTACGACGCCCTGCTCGACGAGAACAACGAACTGCGGGGCCAGCTGGCGTCCATCGAGGGCGAGCGGGCCATGTGGGTCGACACCAAGGGCAAGCTCGAACAGGAGAACGCCGAGCTCGCCAAGGCCCTCGAGGACATGAAGGCGAGCGGGCAGGTGGGCGCCGGGGGGCAGATGCCCGGCATCGACGGGGCCACGATCTCGATGCGAGGGTCGGACCTGGTCGTCTCGGTCGCGGGCGATGTGCTCTTCGACTCGGGCCAGATCGCGATCAAGGGCAGCGCCAAGGGCACGCTCGACGGCGTCGCCCAGATGCTCAACGGCCAGTTCTCCGGCTACCAGGTTCGCATCGAGGGCTACACCGACACCGATCCCATCAGGAAGAGCAAGTGGCCCAGCAACGAGCACCTGAGCTTCGAGCGGGCCAACGCGGTCGAGAAGTACCTGATCGGCAAGGGCGTCGACACCAAGCGGATGTACGCCGCCGCGTTCGGACCCGACCGGCCCAGGGGCTCGAAGGCCCAGAGCCGCCGGGTCGAGATCGTGGTCCTGGGCAACTGATCCCGTGGCGATCGGCAATCTCCGGATCGGCGTGGCGGGCCCTGGCACCGCAGCCGATGGGGAGGTATACTTGCGTCCCTGGGTCCCGCCCGGGGCAGTTCGAGCGATTGGCGCAGTTGGCTAGCGCGCTTCCATGACAAGGAAGAGGTCACAGGTTCGAGCCCTGTATCGCTCATTCGACCGGTCGGCCCGGGTTCGGCCGGGCCGGCGGGCCGAGACCCGCCGCCTTAGCTCAGTTGGTAGAGCAACGGTTTTGTAAACCGTAGGTCCCCGGTTCGAGTCCGGGCGGCGGCTGTTCGGGATCGGTCCGAATACCAACGGCCGTCCACGCCAAGCCCACCGGGCGAGGTCTTGTCTCCCCAACAGGAGGCGGGTACCGTTGGGTCTGATTCGCCCCGGGTGGTGGATTTCCACTCCCCGGCGGCCGATGACAATTCATCAGGGCGTGTACCCAAGTGGCCAACGGGGGCAGACTGTAAATCTGCTGACAATAGTCTACGTAGGTTCGAATCCTACCGCGCCCACTTGCAGAGAGCCCCGGCTTCCCCAAGCCGGGGCTTTTGCGTTGGACCGGGCCCGGTTCACATCGCCAGGACCGATGTTGGGCTGGCCTCCGCGACGCCCAGTACCGCGACGCCTAGCCCCGCGGCGATCGCCCCGAGCAGGCAGTCGATCTGGTCTAGCGAGTGCTCGGCGTTCACGCTCAGGCGGAAGTACGCCTCGGCCGGGCCGCCGGGGTATCGGATCAACGGCACTCGGAAGCCGGCGTCCGCCAGCGCCGCGGCGAATCGCTCCATGGTGGGGAGGTCGGCGAGTGTGAACGCCACGATCGGGGTGTACGGCGCGGTCGGCATCAGGGCCAAGCCGAGGGCGTGCAGCCCCCCCCGCAGCCGCTCGGCATTGGTGGCGAGGCGGTCCACCCGGGTCGGCTCGTGCAGGAGCACGCCGATCGCGGCGCGGGCGCCCTCCGCCAGCGCCGGGGCGATCGGGGTCGTGCAGACATACGCCGTGGCGCGCGCACAGCGGGCGACCTCGTCCCCGGCCCCCGCGACCACGCCCCCCGCCACCCCGATCCCCTTGGCGAGGCTCGAGGTGATGATGACGCGGGCGTCGCGTAGGCCCCAGTAGGCCACCGAGCCCCGCCCGCAGGGGCCGAGCACCCCGAGCCCGTGGCAGTCGTCCACGAGCAGGCGGTCCCCCCCGCCCAGGGCTTCGAGGTACTCGATCAGCGGGGCGGGCTCGCCGTCGGCGGTGAAGACGCCGTCGGTCATCACCACCGCCCGGGCTGGCCGGATCGCGGCGAGGCAGCGGGCGAGCGAGCCGGCGTCACCATGGTCGAACCGTGCGATAGACATGCCGGCGGTGCGCGCCGCATCGGCCATGCTCACATGCGCCCGACTATCCAGCACGGCGTGGGTGCATCCGCCGGCGGCGAGCCCCTGGCAGGCGGCGATATTCGCGAGGTAGCCATCGGGCACGAGCAGCGCCCGCTCGACGCCCAGGAATGCCGCCAGGTCCCGCTCCAGGGCGTCGTGGGGCGCGGCGTTGCCGGTGGTCTCTCGGCTGGCGGTCGAGCTGAGCCCGAACCGTGCCGTCGCGGCCCCGACCGCGCCGATGACGCGAGCGTCGGCGGCCAGCCCCAGGTAGTTGCACCCGCCGAAGGAGATCAGCACCCGCCCGTCGGGCATGGTGACCGTGGTGGCGTCGCACGCGGCGAGTGGTGTGGCGGGCATGGGGCGTCCGTGGCAGGCAGGGGGTCGTGTGCGGCGGGGACCGGCGGTGGGTCGGGGGCTGATCCATCAGCCCGGAGCATGGTATCGGCTCGATGGCAGCGGGATCGTTCGCATTGCGTGTAAGCCGTGGCTCGCTGTCGACCCCGGCGACCGCCCGGCCCATGCTCCTGGCGTATGGCTGCCGACGATCATCCGCCCGAACGGGCCCAGACCGACCTGCGGGATGCGCCTGGACTCACGGCTCCGTACGCCGACCCACGCCGGCAAATGTGGCATCTTCGACATCGAACACCCTGTACCACTCGAAGCGGTCCTTCCACTTGCCCACGAGCCCGGTGTGGTTCGGGTGGACGACATACGCCGCGTAGTCCTCGGGGGTCGCGAAGCCGACATAGAGGCAGGCGTCGTAGTCGGTCTCGACGCTGGCTCGCCCGGTCTCGATGTGCGGCCCCGCGAAGAGGCTAAGCACGCCGGGGATCTCGCCGAGCATCCGCCGGGAGTCGTCGATGAGCGCCCCCGCGTCGCCCGGATCACGGAGCTTGAAGAAGACGATGTGGTTGATCGCGGCGGGGGCCACCGGGCGCGCGGTCTGGGACTGCCGGGCGTCACAGTGCCGAGCTGCGCATCCAGCCCCGGACAACACCATCCCGAATACCGCTGAGACCAGACCAACGCGAACACAACAGGCACGAGACATCATGGAAAGACCCTCACTCTGCGGCTCATGCGGGCAGCCTACCAGTGGAGGCACCCGGCGACACGGAACCGGCGACGCCGCCGGGCGTCACAGGTTCTGGCGCGGCGGACCTCGAGGGGGTACCATGGCCGGACCTACCCACTGCCCCAGAGTGTTGCAAGGAGACTCACCGTGCTGAGAGAGGCTTTATTCGGGGTTCTGGCGGCAGTCTGCACGCTCGCGGGTCCCGGGTCTGCCCAGCCCGTCGGCAAGGTCGTCCAGGCGGCGATGCCCACCGACGGCCCTCGGACCCTCGACCCGGCTCGCGGCTCGACCACCTACGACAACATGGGCTGCGTCCAGGTCTACGAGACCCTGCTCCAGGTCAGCTACTACGACAACCAGCGTTTCGAGCCCCTGCTGCTCGCCGAGATGCCCACCCGGCTCGACGAGGGCAAACGCTACCGATTCCGCCTCCGGGGCGATGTGCGCTTCCAGGACGACCCCTGCTTCCCCGGCGGCAAGGGGCGCCCGCTCGTCAGCGACGATGTGTTCTACTCCTGGAAACGGCTCGCCGATCCCGCCAACGGGCTCAAGAACTGGTGGCTGCTCGAGGACGCGATCGTCGGGCTGGCCGCCCCCGCCGCGGGCGAGGCGTTCGACTACGACGCCCCGGTTCCCGGCTTCGTCAAGATCAGCGACACCGAGTTCGAGGTCGAGCTCACCCGCCCGGTCTTCCGGTTCCTCTGGGTGCTCACGATGTTCCAGACCTCGATCGTCCCGCACGAGGCGGTCGAGCACTACGGCACGGGCTTCGGCGCCCATCCGGTCGGCACGGGGCCCTACATCCTCGACGAGTGGTTGCCCAAGCAGCGGCTCAACTTTGACCGCAACCCCGACTACCGCGAGTGCTACTACCCGGCGGCCGAGCTCTGGACCGAGGAGGACAAGGAGGCGGGTCTGGCCGACGCCGCGGGCCAGCGGCTGCCGATCGCCGACCGCATCGAGTTCGCGATGATCATCGAGGAGCAGCCCCGGTACCTCGACTTCAAGCAGGGCAACCTGGCGTGGATCGAGCTGCCCTTCACCTACTTCGGGGAGCTGTTCAACAAGCGCACCAAGAACATGAACCGCGAGTCGCGTGAGGCCGGCTACCAGTACCGCCCGGTGCTCGTCCTCGACATGATCTTCCGCGCCTTCAACATGGAGGACCCCATCGTCGGCGGCTACACGCCGGACAAGATCGCCCTCCGCAAGGCCATCACCTACGCCATCGACCACGACGAGTTCAACCAGGTCTTCTACGAGGGGCTCTGCGTCCAGTACGACGGCCCCATCCCCCCGACGCTCGACGGGCACCCCGAGGGCCACCGCATCGAGGGCGCCCCCCGCGGCCCCGATCTCGCCAAGGCCCGCGACCTCCTCGCCGAGGCCGGCTATCCCAACGGCGAGGGCCTCCCCCCCATCCGCTTCTACACCAACAGCAGCTCGGTCAACGCCCGCATGATGGACCTGCTCCGGCGTCAGCTCGGCGAGATCGGTGTCGAGCTCGACGCCCAGATGGTCGACTTCTCCCAGCTCATCGAGCTGACCAACAAGAAGCAGGCCCCGATGTTCAGCTTCGCCTGGCTGAGCGACTACCCCGACGCCGAGAACAACCTGGCCATGTTCTACAGCAAGAATGTCAGCCCCGGCTCGAACCACTGGAACTACAGCCGCCCCGAGTTCGACGCCCTGTACGAGCGGGCGGTCGTCATGGAGCCCGGCCCCGAGCGGACCGCGCTGTACGAGCAGATGCGTGACATGGTCGTCGCCGACGCGCCCATTGTCGGCTCGCTCGCCCGCAACCGGTACTATGTTTGGCAAGGGTGGCTCAAGAACTGCCGGCCCACGCCGCGGTTCTGGTCGTGGTTCAAGTACCTGGATGTGGACGCCTCCGGCCGTTGATCGGGCCGCGAGCGAGGAGTTGAGCCGAGCATGTGGTCCTATGTCGTCCGCCGGGTGTTGTACAACATCCCGATCTACCTGGTCATCGTGCTGGTCGTGATGGCGATGCTGCGCATCAACGACCCGGTGTCGGCGTACCTCAGCAAGAACGCCACCGACGCCGAGCGGGCGCTCAAGGAGGCCGAGTTCGGGCTCGACCAGCCCTTCCTCGTGCAGTACGCGCACATGCTCCGGAGCATCGTGACCTTCGACTTCTCGACCAAGAGCTGGTACCAGGAGACCAACACCGTCGGCCAGATCATCGGGCCGTCGATCGTGCCGAGCCTCAAGATCACCGTCCCCGCCCTGGTCCTCTCGACGCTGATCTCGATCCTCGTGGGGCTCGTGGCGGCGGTCAATCGTGGTCGCGTGATCGACCGCGGCCTCATGTTTGTCGCGGTCGTCGGCATGAGCATCAGCTTCCTGGTCTTCATCATCCTCGGCCAGTACTTCGGGGCGTACTGGCTCACGGAGAAGACCGGCGCGGACCTCTTCGCCATCCGCTACGACGCCGACCGACCCACCGGCAACTTCGTCGGTGATTGGGTCCGGTTCTTCATGCTCCCGGTCATCATCAGCGTCGTCGTCTCGATGGGGTACGACACCCGGTTCTACCGCACGGTGATCGTCGAGCAGACCACCGCCGACTACATCCGCACCGCCAAGGCCAAGGGCTGCAGCCAGACCCGCGTCATGTTCAAGCACCTGCTCCGGAACGCCATGATCCCCATCATCACCCGGGTGATGATCACGATGCCCTTCCTCATCGTCGGCTCGCTGCTGTTGGAGGTCTACTTCTCCATCCCCGGCATGGGCAACACCCTGCTCACCCACATGACCAACAAGGACTTCGCGGTCACGCAGACGATCGTCTCGATCCTGGCCGCGATCTTCATCCTCTCGAACATCCTCACCGATGTGCTCTACGCCGTGGTCGACCCGAGAGTGAGGCTCGCCTGATGGCCCAGGACAAGCGCGCCCAACCCGCCGAGGCTGTCGAGCAGCCCCCCGACCTGCTCAGCGCCCGCGCCGGGGCCTACCGCCCGACCGGGTTCTTCGACAAGCCCGGCGTGCGCAAGTTCGTCCGCAACCGCTCCGGGATGGTCTCGCTCCTGGTCATCACGGTCTTTGTGGTCATCGCCGCCGCGATCGCCCTCCCGCCGCACCTGATGAGCCTCGACCAGGTCCAGGGGCGCGTCGGCCCCGGCAACCTGCCCGGCCTCGGGAGGGCCAGCGACCCCGACTCGCGTATCGAGGTCGCCGAGTTCTTTCTGGGCGAGGTCGAGAAGGCCCTCAAGGCCAGCGAGCCCGCGGCCGCGCTCGCCGAACTCCGGTTCGCCGAGCGGGCCCTCGCGCCGATGCCGATCGAGGAAGCCGAGGCCGTCCTCGAAAAGGCCTTCGAGGCGTTCGATGCGCTCGACGGGGCGCTCCTCGAGTTTGAGGACGCCGAGATCGCGGTCGAGGAACTGGCCGACGACGATGCCCCCGAGGCCGAGCTCGCCGACGCCCGCGCCGCCTTGGCCGAGTCGCGGGCCACCTACGAGCGCACCCTCGTCGATCTCGAGACCGAGGTCGACAAGCTCTTCCCCGCGCCCGCCGGCTGGAGCGGCGTGGTCTACAGGATCCGGCTCCTCGCCGGCACCGACCGGCCGGGCCGGTCCATCGCCTTCCGCGCCATCTACTCGATCAAGACGGCGACACAGATCGGCATGGTGACCGCCTTCATCAGCATCATCATCGGCGCGATCCTCGGCGGCGCGGCGGGGTACTTCGGCGGGTTCATCGACCACGCCGTGGTCTGGCTCTATTCCACGCTCTCGTCGATCCCCTACATCATCTGGCTGGTCGTGATCGCCTTTGTCTTCCGCGAGAGCAGCTGGGAGGTCCCCTTCCTCGGCAAGCCGATCTCCCAGACCCTCTTCCCGGTCTACCTGGCGTTCGGCGTCACGCTCTGGGTGGGCACCTGCCGTGTCATCCGCGGCGAGGCGATGAAGATCAAGAGCCTCGACTACATCCAGTCCGCGATCTCGATCGGGTGCGGGCCCGTCCGCATCCTCCTCAGGCATGTGCTCCCCAATGTCTCGTACCTGCTCTTCATCAACTTCTCCCTCGCCTTCGTCGCGGCGATCAAGGGCGAGGTGATCCTCAGCTACCTCGGCCTCGGCGTGCAGGGCCAGCCGAGCTGGGGCATCATGATCCGCGACAGCAAAGAGGATGTCGTCCTGGGCGTCTTCTGGGAGCTGGGCGCCGCGACGCTATTGATGTTCGTGCTGGTCTACGCCTTCAACATCTTGAGCGATGCCCTGCAGGACGCCTTCGACCCCAAGCATGTGGGCTGAGGCGCACGGCCGCGCACCGCCCACACGCCTCGGAGAGCCGTGCCGGCGGGTCCAAAAAGAAAAACCCGGCAACGGTCTTTCGTCCGCGGCCGAGTCAAAGGAGGAGAGAGAGACAAGACACTCTCAAGATGCCACCGATCCCGGGGCGTGCAAACGAAGTGGGGGAGTTTTTTCCGACATTGCGGGAGGTACTGCCTCGGCCCTACCCAAGCGGCCCCAGGGGGCCAAAAACCGCGATTCTGAGCACAAGAAAACCCCGGGATCTCCGTCCCGGGGCTGCGGATTTTTCTCAGGGCTCGTGAATTCTCCAGACGCCCTACCCCACGAACCGCGCGAACAGCCCCTGGACATGCTCCCAGTTGATCACCTGCATGAAGGCCGCCACATAGTCTGCCCGCCGGTTCTGGTACTTGAGGTAGTAGGCGTGCTCCCAGACATCGACGCCGAGCAGGGGCACCACGCCGGTCATGAGGAGCTTCTGCTGGTTCTCGCCCTGGAGCACGACCAGGCGCTTGGCGATCGGCTCGAGCGCCAGCCATCCCCAGCCCGAGCCTTCGACGGCCGTGGCCGCCGCCTGGAACTGCCAACTGAACTTCGCGAACGAGCCGAAGTCCCGGTCGATCGCCGCGCCGAGCAGCCCGCCCGGCTCGCCCCCGCCGGTGGGTGACATCCCCATCCAGAACAGGGTGTGGTTGACATGCCCGCTGCCGTGGAAGCTCACCTGCCGCGTCAGGTGCTGGACGAGGCTCGCGTCGCCGGCTTCTCGGGCGGCGGCCAGGGCCTTCAGGGCCGCGTTGAGCCCCTTGACATACCCCGCGTGGTGCTTGTCGTGGTGGATCCGCATCGTCTGCTCGTCGAGGTGCGGCTCGAGGGCGTCGTAGGCGTAGGGCAGGGGCGGGAGCACATACTCGCCCGCCGATTCGTCCCAGCCCAGGGCGAGCATCGTGTCGCCCGGCTCGGGCTGCGCCCCGCCCCGCGCCGCCGCCGCGAGCACCGCTCCCGGGCCGAGCAGCGCCATCGCGCCGAGCGCACTCCGCCGATCCAGTGTGGTTGTATTGTCCATTGTGTGGTCCTCTTTCGGTTTGAGAGACAACCCCGCCTGACGGTAGGCCGGCGCCCCCGTGCCGAGCGTCGCGGGGCTCAGCCCGAGCTCTGGCGTCCCTCGATTGCGGCGATGAGGCACCCGGCCGCCAGCACCATCAGCTCGTCGAGGTCGGGATGGTCGAGGTGGATCGCCACACCCATCCGGTAGACGAACGGGTTGACATGAGTGCGCAGGGTGGCGATGTGCTGCCCGTCGAACGACATGACCTCAAACTTCTGCGGGCTCAGCAGGGCGAACGCCCCGTGCAGCCGACGCAGGATCGCCATCGCGGAGGAGTCTTCGGTGATCGTCGCCAGCTCGTTGCCCGCGGGGCCGTAGATCAGCCACGAGTCGCGGACAAACGACTTGAGCCCCTTGCGCCGGAGCGAGCCGATGATCTCGCCGCCGGGCAGCGCGACATCGTAGGTGGCGCCGAAATCGATGATGCTGCGGGTCCGCATCGTCAGCAGCTCTTCGGATTGCGACTCATCCGTGTAGCGCCTCCGGGCCTCTCGTCGCCGGAAGGCCTTCTGGCGGCAGAAGGCCACGAC
>CAYJPX010000017.1:5248-46506 GCA_964372195.1 uncultured Phycisphaeraceae bacterium | reverse complement strand
TGGATGGGGGTGTGCAGGCCCCACCCCACACCGCGAGGCTGCTGGAGGGCTTGCCGCCCGCGGTGTCGAAATCACCGCCCGCGAAAAGACGGCCCTGATCATCCATGGACGACCCGCCCATCGCGAACACGCCGCGGTTGGAGCCTTGCGCACGGATGTGCCCGCCGACCGGTTCCCACACGCTGCCGTCCCACCTCGCGATATCGAAGGCCTCGATGTCGCCGTTGTACCCGGCGCCGGGTCCATCGGCGCGATCGAACCCACCACCAACATACAGCTTCTCACCGGTCCCGTCGTCATAGGCGAACATGGCGTGGATCCCGCCGTTGACTCCCCCGCCGTCACCGGGATCGCCGACATTGAGGAGGGACCACGCCGAGCCGTCCCACCTGCCGATGCACCGCACGGTCTGGTTGTCGGCCTGCGAGAACGCGCCGCCGATGTACAAGTCCTCCCCGCCGCCATCGTCCCAGACATACAGCGAGTAGCAGTCGCCGTCCTGGATCCCCCCGCCGATGGACTGCCAGCCCTCCGGCGTGAGCCTGGCGACACGCCGGGCGGGGACGGCCCCGGCCTGCGTGAAATACCCGCTCACGCAGAGATCCGCGCCGGTGCCGTCATCAAAGCTGGCGAGGTCAAAGACCTCCCCGTTGAGCCCGCCTTCGTTGGTGTACTCCCAGGCGGTTCCATCCCAGAGCCAGGTCACGCCCCTCTCATCGCGCATGACGACGCGGTCGCTATGGGGGTCGTAGGCCATAGGGCCGTGAGAATCGTAAGGCCGATCCGGATCGGCCGGCGCGAGCAGCAGCCACTGTGTGCCGTCCCAGCCCCATGTGTCCATTTTCCAGCCGCTTGGATCTCCTCCCCCCCCGTAGAGCACCACCATCTCCCGTGCGGAGTCGTACACCATGTAGTGCCGGGTGCGGGGCGAGGGACCCACGGATGAGGCGAGTGTCCAATCCACCCCGTCCCAAGTCCAGGTATCACCGAACAGCCCATCGGCGTTGGAGTGGCCGCCGAACATCACAGTCTGCTGCCGGGCCGCGTCGTAGGCAATGCCGTAGCCGGCCCGCCCGGGCGGCCTGGTCGTCGCGGGGATGATGTCGATCCACTCGTCCCCGTCAAACTCCCATGTATCGTCGTAGGCGTTGTTCTGAAGGTCGACGCCCCCGAACCAAACCACGCGGTCGCGTGCCTGGTCGTACGCAATCGACACCCCCTCCCAATGGACCGGCAGGTAGTCGGTGATCGCCCACCATCTCGAATTGGTCCACACCCAGAGCCGGCTGTCGGTCCCGCCGCCCCACCCGCGGGGCTGACCGCCGAACAGCAGGACGCGATCGCGGAGCGAGTCGTAGGCCATGGAGTGTCCGACGCGTGGCTCGGGACCGGTCGTTGCGATTCGTTCCCATGACTGCCCGTCATACTTCCAGGTATCTTGTCGCTCCGTGCCATTGGGGAGCTCGTCACCACCGAACAGCATCGTGCGGAGGTTGGGGCCCGCGTAGGTCATCGCGTGCCCGTCGCGGTTGCTCGGCCCGCTCGAGTAGGTCTGCCAAGCGGCGCCGTCCCACGCGGCAAGGCGTAGGGTCCCGCGCCCCTCGATCTGGGTAAACCGGCCGCCCACAAACAGCTTGCCGTCGTGGACCGCCATCGCCTGGACGGGGTTGGTCAACGCGGAGGCGCCAACCTCAGACCACTGGCCTTCCGCATAGCGAGCCAGCATTCGGATTGGCAACCCTCCCCCTACCGACTGGAAGTTTCCGCCGACAAACATGACTGGCCCAGAGCCCTCGTCATAGAACTCGATCTCATGGACCTCGCCGGAGACACCGCCGCCGACCTCGCTCCATGTCGAGCCATCCCACCGCGCAAGGCTGTCGGCCGCTATTCCACCGATTTGTGAGAAACTGCCACCGACAAAGAGGACCGACTGCCCATCCACCTCGGTGGTGCGCATTTCCAGGATTGTGCCATCGCAACCCAGCCCCTCCGCGACAAACCCGTCCGCCCAGTCCACACACTGACCATTGGCGGTGGCGAGGCCGAGAATCCCAGCCGCGGCGCACGCGAGTATCTGATCCATGGCCTTCCGCATTTTGCACCCCTTGATGTCCTGTGTGAGTCACCCTAAGCCGAACTGGAGCAGGATGCAAGCCCAAACCCAGCCCGGGCAACAAATACCTCAGTCCGCCTCTCGGCCGCTCGGGGCAGGCCAGGCAGCCACCCCACACCAGCCGCCCAAACCCACCGCCGGGCCTTCGGAGCGAGCCCAGCACTCCACCGAGCCTACCTGATCGGGATCCCCCAAACCACTTGGGCCGCCCGCGTCGCCCACGGGCTCGCCCGCACCCAGTGTGTCGCCGCCGCAGGACTGCCGAGAGGCTTCGCCGCCCGCGTCCACCCGACATCGACCGTTCGGTTCGCTCCAGCACGGCCCGGCCCTCAACAGCCGGACTGCCACGCCGTCAAAAAGCACAGGACATCGAGCGTATCGACGAGGCCGTCGTTGTTGCAGTCCGCGGTGCGGTGGTCTGCGACCCAGCGATTCAGGAACAGCAGGACATCCAGCACATCGACACTCCCGTCGTAGTTGAAGTCGGCGAGGCACGGCTCCCCGGGCGAGAGATCGATCATCAGGACGCCATCTTCAGCTTCGACGAAGAGCCACAAGCCGTCGTCACTCACCGCCATCCGGTGCGCAGAATCGAAGCTGTACTTCGTGTCCACGCGACTGATCTCGGACCAGTCAGCCGTCGAGACGGTGACCAACTCGCCCGTCAGGCGGTCGGCGAAGTACAACCTCCCGCCATCGGGGCTGAACGCGAACGCCAGGACCGGCCCTTGGTAAAGCTCCGAGACCACGCCCATGGTCGAATCGAGGATCTGAACTGTGGGCTCCCCCGACGAGATTCCATGCTGCGTCGCGAGGTACTTGCCGTCGGGACTGAACGCACCGGAGTAGTACGGCCGGCCACTCGACAAAAAGCTGTCGCTCGGCGCATCGAATATGCAGCCCCAGGTTCTGTCGGTTCCGGTCTGATGCAGGAACACTCGGTCGCGGTTCGGGCTACGCCACACGAGGCTCCTGTAGTACACATCGATCGGCACATCGCCGCGCGTCGTGATCTGATGGGTGTCCAGGTCCAGTTGCCGCAGCGGGCCGGCGCCGCCCGCGCCCGGCCGGGTCGGGGGGGACCCGGCGCGCCCCGCACTCCCCGCGACGATGTCGAACGGCCTGTCCTCGCCCGGGATTTCGATCAGCGAGACCGCCCCGGTGTCCGCGTCGACTTCCACGACCGCAGAGGCGTCCGCGTCGCACACCAGCAGCACATCCCCGGAGGGGGCCATGTCCATGGCCGTCGCCCATTCCCCAACCCACCAGCGCGGCAGGAGCTCGCGCGAAGAGACATGGATCCGGTCCACCGCGCCCTGAGGGCTGGAGACGAACAGGAGGTCGCGTGACGCGTCGTAGACGAAGTCAATCGACGGCGACCCGCCGGCGTTGACTCCCTCCAGCGAGATCAACACCACGCCACCGCCCAACGCGGGCGCCGTCAGGACGCTTCCGACCACAGCGAGTAGTTGCCGCATCATGATTCTCCTTGCTCCGCCAGCGTCGCTATCTCTGAAGTGTGAGACCGGTCAGCACCCCGCCGCCCAGTCGCTCAGGTACGCGATGAAATCCTGCGTGTTCACAGTGCCATCATCGTTCCAGTCTGCTAGCTGGTCGCCGCTCGCCCAGGCGTCGAGGAAGGCGATAAAGTCCTGGGTGTTGACCGTGCCGTCGCCCGTAAGATCCCCGGGGCAGGGCGGGCAGTCTGTGATGTCGATTGCCATCAACCCGTTGAAGCCGGTCCCCCAGCGACTGACCAGCGCGACATCAGCCTCGACAGTCACACTGACGATCCCCGTGTACTGGCTGAACCGCATGCGTGCAAGCTCCGTGAGCGCGGTCGGGTCGGCCGTGTCCATCCCGATCAGTCCGGCGCCGTCGGCAGCCACCCATGCCATGCCGCCGTCCAGGGCGATCGCGTACGCGGAATCATCTGTCGGCAATGTGTCGAGCTGCCCGGGGTATTGCGGGCTGCGCACATCGACCGCGTGCACGCCGTCGGCGCCGGCGGCCAGAAAGACCACATCCCCGGCCACAGCAGCGCTCTGTGCATCGTCCGTTGCGCTGTATGTCCCCAGGAGCACCGGCGCCGTCGGATCCTGGATGTCGACCGAATGCATCCCCCCATCGTTCGCGCTGACGAACGCGACCGTCCCGCTCAACGCCACATGGTAGCAACGCCCAGGCAGCGAGAGACTCCCCACCGCCACCGGCGCAGCGGGGTCGGATATGTCGATCAACAGGAGTCCCTCCAGGTAGACCGCTGCATAGACCAGATTCTCCCGGATGGTGATGCCCACCGCCTGGCTCGGTGTCGCGATGCTGCCGAGCGGCACCGGGGCCATGGGGTCGCTGACATCAATGATCCGGAGACCCGAGGGGTAGTCTGCGACGAACAGCCTCTGCCCATCGATCGCCACAGAAACCACTCGAGTTGATGTGCCATAGGTCGTGAGCAACGAGAGCGCAGCCGGGTCAGAAACATCGACCACGGCAACCCCCACGGTCCCGTCTGCTACGAAGGCGAGATCGCCCGCCCGGGCGATCTGGGAGGCATGGCCCGGGAACTTCAGGGCCCCGAGCACCGGCGATTTGGGGCTCGAAACATCGATTGTCGTGAGTCCGGCGTCCCCGTCGGCGATCACCGCAAGGCCGTCGGCGATCGCGATCCCGTAGCAAGCCCCCGGCGTGTCGTATCTGGTGAGCAGGGACGGCTGGGTGGGATCGGTCACATCGATGACCTGCAAACCCCAGGACCCCGTGCCGGCGTAGATGGTCGCCCCGGCCGCGGTGACCTCGTATGTCGTGCCCTCCAGCGGCATCTCCGAGAGCAGCAGCGGGTCGGTGGGGTCGGTGATATCGAATGTGAACAGCCCCTTGTACTGCGAGGCGAGGTAGGCGAGCGAACCGTCGATCGCCACGCCATAGTTCCAGCCGGCGACGGGGTACGAACCGAGTAACACGGGCGCGGTGGGGTCTTCGATGCTGATGATCTGGATCCCGGACACGGGCGACGCCACAACAACGAGCGAACCCTCGATGTCGGCATCGTACGCCCGGTCGGTCGTGAGATACCACGCGAGCTGAACCGGCGCTGCGGGGTCGGAGACATCGACGATCTGCAGCCTGCCGTTATCGTCGGCGACTACCGCGATGTCACCCTCCCTCTGCACCGCGAAAGCCGTGCCCGGCGTGTCGAGCCAGCCAACCTGCACCGGCGCCGTCGGGTCGGAGACATCGATGACCTTGAGCCCGGAGGTGCCGTCGGCGACGAGGGCGACACCCCCCGAGGCGGCCACGCCGTAGGCAATCCCAGCGGTGTCCGCCGAGCCGATGAGTTCTGGCTCCCCCGGCGCGGCGATGTCATAGATAAGCAGCCCGGCGTCGTGGGCCGCGACATACGCCAAGGAGCCGACCACATCGACGCCGTCGGCACGGCCGGGCGTTGGGAGACTGCCGAGCATGTCGCGCTGCTGGCACAGGAGGCCCTGCGGCTGTCCCGACGCTTCCCCGGCGAGCCAAGCCACGGCGAGGAGCACGACCAACACGATGCTGTCCCGTCTCATACCAATTTCCTTTCGTCGGGCCTCGCTGCCGGCGGGCCCCGTATGGGTCCCGTCCCGAGAGGCTCAGCAGCCGTTCTGCCACAGGTTGAGGAACTCCAGCACATCGGCCGTGTTCATCACATCGTCGTCGTTGAGATCCGCGGCCCACTCGCCGGACGCCCACGCATCGAGGAACGCGATGAAGTCCCGCGTGTCGATGATGTCGTCCCCGTTGAAATCGGCCAAGCAGGTGAAGTACGCGTCACGGATGGTCTGGAACCGACCACGGAAGATCGCTTGGGTGCCGTCGGCGAGGACGGCGGCCACGAGCACCCGTCCGAGCGGGTCGATCGCGGAGGACGAGCCGTTGAGCGGGTGGGGCTGCTCGGTCGGCAGATGGGCGGAGACGACGACGCGGATGTCTCCGGGGCCGAGTTCGACCCGCGAACCCGGGACCAGGATCGGGAACAGGCCGCGGTTTGTGCTCCAACCCAGCACGGCGTTGATCCCCTCGTTGGGGATCACGGCGGCCTCGAACGCGGCGTAGCGCCGGTCGTTGACGGCGGCCTGCTCGATGGCCTCGATCGAGAGCCCCTCGGGGGAGCCCGGCGGTAGGGGATCTTCGACTATCGCCACATTCTGCCACTCGCCGTCCGGCCTGACGAGCCACATCCCGTCCCGCGTGGCCCACCGGCCCGTGCTGAACATCATCACATCGCCGAGGTTGTTTGCGCCCATCGGGACGGGCTGGTCGATGATCGCCGTGCGTCCCTCACCAGCCGGCACGCGGTCGCCGGTGATCGCGATCGGCCTGATCTGGCTTCCGTCCCAGTGGTACGCGGCGCTGGCCTCGAACCCGATGGGGCCCGCCACGAGGGAGTCCCAGTAGAGCCCCGCGTCCGATCGGATCGGTGTGCGGTTCTGGCCAAAGAAAGTCTCAAAGTCGACATCCTCCGGAAAGCCCGGGGCCCAGTCCCCGCTCTGGACTACCAGGCGGAGGCCGTCGGGCGTCCCCTCCCACACGCCGGTGTCGAGCGTGGTGTAGTTCTTGTAGCCGGTCGAGGAGTCGAGGACCGCCGCGAAGGTCAGCGAGCGGCCGGCATCGGCCCGCAGGGAGTGGGTAAAGGCCACGAACGACGCGGTGTTGTCGGGCGCCGTGTCGCCCTCGAGGAAGAGCAACCGGGGGTCGCCGGCCGGGTCGCGGACCCAGAGGCCCTCGTGGTACTCCTGCCCGAAGGGGCCGCCGGTTGCCGAGGCGGTGAAGAGCACCGAGCTGTCGGGCGCGTGCCAAAGGGGGAGCACGCCGCTGGAGCCCGCGTCGGCGAAGACGACGCCGGGGTCGAGCCCGGGGACCTGGTCGCCCTCGCGCATCGCCCGCTCGAGGACGCCGCCGGCGTAGGTCCAGAGCCCCCGGTCGTTGGACTCGTCGACGCCCGGGCCATTGATGTTGGCGACGAATGCGGCGCCGTCGGTTGATCCGCTGGCGATCTCCCTCACGGTGGCGCCGTCGGAGTCCCCGAACACCTCGTCCGGCCCGCCGTCGGGCAGGGGATCGCCCTCGCGCATGATCTCCCGGAAGTCGCTGCCGTTCCACAGGACGATCGATTCGGCCCCGATCGCGTCCTGCGTCCAGATGACCAGGCCGCCGCTGCGGTGCTTGGCCGGGTGCAGGTAGTCGACCTCGAAGCTTTCATCCCAGGGAGCCGGGCCGGGCGCGGTCAGGACAGCTTCGACGGGCACGACGGGGAGCCCGTCCCCGGGCAGGACAAGCATCGCGGGTTCGCTCACGGTCACGCCGAGGTCGTTGGTGACGACGCAGTCGTATTCGCCGCCATCGCTCCACTCCCAAGGGTCAATGTCCAAGGCCCGTGTCGCGGCCCCTCTGATGCGTCCGTCATCGACCAGTGCCTGGCCGTCCTTTCTCCAGGCGTAGGCGATCGGGCGCGTCCCGCGCACCTGTATGCGGAAGTGAATCATGTCGCCGAGCTGGGCGAACTGCGTGATGGGCTGCTCGGTGATCACAGGCTTGGAGCATTGCACGCCGTAGACCGCGAAATCCCTTGAGGGCTTGCCCCCGGCTTCGTAGAAATCCCCACCGACGCCGACGAGCCGCTGGCCCCGCAGCAGCACCGACCCGACCGCCATAGGGCGCCAGCCGGTGATGCCTGATTCCGGCGCGATCCAGTCTACACCGGTCCATTCGATGAACTTCCCGGCGTTGGGTCCGCCGTTGGCGCGGCTGAAGGTCCCAACGACGCCCAGCGTCGGAAACGGATCTCCGGCAAGCACCGCCAACGCTGTGACGGGGTCATTCACCCCACCCCCGTTGCTAGGGCCGCCGCCGATCCGAAACCACTCGGCGCCGTCCCACGCGGCGAGGTTCGAGGTGTTCTGCCCCCCCGTGTTGTAGAAATCTCCACCGACATACAGCCTCGGCCCCGAAAGCTCGGGAAGGACCGCGAGCGCGAGACATGGCCCGTTCGGCCCCACCCCGAGCGCGTGCCAAGTCCCGTCGTCGTACATCGAGGCGATATGAGCAGTGCCCTGACCGCCGAAGTTGGGGAATGCGCCGGCAGCGATGAGCTGCGGGCCTGTGCCGGGATCGAACGAGGCCAGGGCTTCGACCTCACCCGCGGGGCTGTCGGGGAACGCGGTCCAAACCTCACCGTCCCATGCGGCCAGCCCGCCGGTCGGCTGCCCCGCCACCTCGGTGAACGCGCCGCCGACATAGAGCACGCCTCGGTGCACCGCGAGCGCTGAGGCAGAGACATTCAACCGAGTGTCCAGGTCCTCCCACTGGCCGTTGCGCCACCGAGCGACGCGCTCGGCGGGTTGCCCGCCGGCTTCCAGGAAATACCCGGCGGCATAGAGGGCCAGACCTGAGCCGTCGTCGAACCAGCACAGGCTTGTGACCGTGTTGTCCAGCCCTTCCCCGAGCGTGGACCAAGTCACGCCGTCCCACCTGGCGATGCACGAGGCCGGGATGCCTCCGATCTGCGTGAACCCGCCGGCGAGGTAGACGGCCTGCTCGGCGTTGGGCTCGCCCGAGAGGATGGCGCGGACATAGCCGTTCGCGCCCCACTCGTCCTCGCCGAACCCATCCATCCAGTCGAGGCACTGAGCGCGGACCGTAGCCATCGGCGGTGCGGCGACAGCGAGGAATAGCCCTAACACATGTACAACACGGGTGCGCATCAGAGCCTCCTGGAATCAAGCAGTCAGCGTACCCGGAAGGGCGGAATCACACAATGGCGGGGCAGATAGTCGTGCGACCCCACCAAGGCATGACTGCCGCGTCGGTTCAGCACCCCGCCACCCAGTCACCGAGATAAGCCAGGAAGTCTTGCGTGTTGACCTCGGCGTCCTCGTTCCAGTCGGCAAGGCTGTTGCCGAAGACCCAGGCGTTGAGGAAGACGATGAAGTCCAGGGTGGTCGCGTCGCCCTCGCCGGTCACATCGGCCGGGCACCCGCCGCAGCCGAGTTCGAAGGGGAAGGCCGACCCGGCGTCCTCGGCGGTGTCGTCGTCGCTCCATGCGCCGATGAGGGCGGACTGGGCGTCGAGGGCGGCGGCGCTGCCGAAGCGGTCGTCGGCCTGGCCGTCGGCGGCCAGAAGCTTGGCCCGCTGGATCCACGCCCCTCCACGGCGAACGAAGACATAGGCGGCGCCGGGTTCGTTGCTGAACTCGTCCCAGTCGTGGTTGCCGACGAGGATGGTGTCCCCGCTGATATCCACGGACCAGCCGAATCCGTCGTGGGTGTCGCCATCGGCCGCGAGCAGTTCGGCCTGCTCGTGCCACTCGGTGCCGAGGCGTCGGAACACGCGGGCCGAGCCCGATTCGGAGCTGCGGTCGTCATCGCCGTGGGCTCCGACGACGGCCCGGTCGCCGTCGATGGCGACGCTCCAGCCGAACATATCTCGCCCGGTCCGGTCCTCGAGCACGAGCTTGGCCTGTTGCGACCACTGGTCGCTGTCACGCACGAAGACATACGCCGAGCCGGTGTCGGCTGAATCGTTGTCGTCCTCTGAGGCGCCGACGATGAGGGTCTGGCCGCTGATGTCCACGGCGATGCCGAAGTAGTCGTACGGCTGCCCATCGGGGGCGAGGATCTGAGCCTGTTGGGTCCACTCGTTGCCATCGCGTGCGAAGACATAGACGGCGCCAGCGTTAGAGCCGTTGTCGTCGTCGGCGTGTGCCCCGACGACAGCGGTGTCGCCCTCTATGGCGACCGAGCGGCCGAACCAGTCCGCCTCACCCCCCCCGACGGCGAGGAGCTTGGCCTGGAGGGTCCAGACGCCATCGGTGCGGGTGAAGACATAGGCCGCGCCGGCGCCCGGTGCGTTGTCGTCGTCGTGATCGGCCCCGATCAGGACGGTGTCGCCATCGATGGCGACGCTCGTCCCGAAAAAATCGCCGGGTGACCCGTCGTCCGGCGACAGCCTGGCCTGGAGCACCCACTCGTCGGCGTCGCGAGTGTAGATGCACGCCGAGCCGATGTTGTAGCCGTTGTCGTCGTCTCCGGGCACCCCGATGACGGCCGTGTCGCCGTCTACGGCAACAGCCCGTCCGAAGATGTCGTTGTCCGAGCCGCCGGCGTCGAGCAGCTTGGCGATCTGCTCTGGGTGACAGATCTGGGCGTGGGCGTCGGGAGTCGCGGGGCCGGCGAGCAGCGCAGCGGCGGCGATCGCTGTCGGGCTCCACTGGCGTGCTCGCGGGCGGGTGTGGCTCTGCAACGGTGCTCTCCCCTCGGCGGCGTTCAGCACCCGGCGGCCCAGGCGTTGAGGTACGCGATGAAGTCCAGCGTGTTGATCGTTCCGTCGGAGTTCCAGTCGGCGAGCGGGTCGCCGGCAGCCCAGGCGCCGAGGAAGACGAGGAAGTCCTGGGTGTCCACGCGGCCATCGCCGGTGAGGTCGGGTGGGCACCGGCACTCGCGGATGTCGATGATCTGGACGCCCGACTCGTAATCGGCGATGTAGGCGGTGTCGGCGTCGACGGCGATGCCGACGGGGTAGCCGGGGGTCTCGTACCAACCGAGCAGCGCGAGCCCGCGGGGGTCGCTCACATCGAGCACCTGGAGGCCGCCCTCGATGTCGGCGACGAACAGCGCCGACCCCTGCCTGGCGAGGCGGTTGGAGCGGCCGGGCGTCCGGTACCGGGAGAGCAGCACGGGCGAGGAGGGGTTGCTGACATCGAGGGCGTAGACGCCATGGAAGCGGTCGGCGACACAAACGACCGGGAGCGACACGGAGACATCCCTCGCATCGTCGGCGTCGACGGGTATGTCGTAGGAACCGATGAGTTGGGGCGAGGTCGGATCGTGGACCTCGAACACCTGCATGCCCGCCCACCGGGCGGCGACATAGACACGGGCGTTGGCGACCGCCAGGCCATGCGCCGACCCGGAAGTCCCGGCCGCGCCGAGCAGCACAGGCTGGGCGGGGTTGGTGATGTCGAGAATCACCAGCCCGTTCGACCCGTCGGCGACGAAAGCGGTCGTGCCGAGGACCGCGACATCGACCGCCTCGCCGGGGGTGTCGTAGGCGCCGAGCAGCGTGGGGGCGGCCGGGTCGGCGACATCAAGGATGAGCAGGCCGGCCGAGCTGTCCGCGAGGTAGGCGGTGGCGCCCTGGACGAGCACCGATCTGGCCAGGTCGGGCGAGTTGTAGGTGCTCAGCAGCGCCGGGGCGGTCGGGTCGGCGACATCGAGGATGTGCATGCCCGCCCTGTCGTCGGCGACGAACGCGAGGTGGCCGGAGAGCGCGATCTCCCACGCGCGGCGCGGGGTGTCGTAGGCGCCGAGCAGGGGCCCGGCGAGCGGGTGGGTGACATCGATGATCCGCAGCCCGCCCTTGCCGTCGGCGACGAAGGCGCGACCGCCGACGACGCAGAGGTCGTAGGCATCGACCGGTGTGTCGTAGACGGCGACCGGCAGGGGGTTCGCCGGGTCGCTCGCGTCGACGATGTGGACGCCGGTGTACTGGTCGGCGAGGTAGACCGTGGAGCCGACGACAGCGACCTCGCGGGCCGACAGCGGTCCCCCGTAGACGCCCAGTCCGACCGGGGAGGTCGGGTCGCTGATGTCGACGACGCGCAGGCCGCCGTTCCAGTCGGAGAGGTACGCGGTCGTGCCCTCGACGACGATCCCGGTGGCGGTCCCGGGTGTGTCGAGGCTGCCCAGGGGGACGGGCGCGGCGGGGTCCGTGATGTCGAGGACGAGGAGCCCCGAGGCGCCGTCGGCGACATAGGCGACGGCCCCAACGACCGCGATGCCGTTGGCGGCCACCGGTGTGTCGTACGCGCCGAGCAGGATCGGGTTTGTCGGGTCGCTCACATCGACGATCACGATCCCCCACTCCATGTCGGCGATGTAGGCGGTGTCGTCGACGACCTCGACGCCCACGGCTCGCTCGGTATCGAACCACGCGAGCAGCGTCGGCGAGGTGGGGTCGGTGACATCGACGATCTTGAGCCCCTCGGAGAGGTCGGCGATGTAGGCGATCGCGCCGACGACGCGGACATCCTGGGCTGAGCCCTGCATAGGGAACGACCCGCGCAGCGTGGGGGCACGCGGGTCACTGACATCCAGGATCTGCAGACCCCAGTTGGCATTGGCGATGTAGGCGGTTGTGTCGACAACCGTGACCCCCAGCGCGAATGTCGGGGTGGGGTACGAGCCGAGGTAGTGATGGCCGCGGCAGAGTAACCCACCAGTTTGGGCCGTTGCAACCGGCGCGAGCACCGCGGCGATGAGCCGGACGGCAAGCCAGAAGTGACGCGGCGCGACTCGTCGCGGCCGCTCCGGCTGTGCTGTGTGTCCCATCGCAGTCTCCCGAGGCCCGAAACACCGGCCTTCCGGCGGTGCGGCGGCACCACCCCGGGGAGCATACCGGCGAACGCCGTCGGAAGTCAACGGGAATCTCTCCCAGCGGGGCGAGCTGTGGGGAAGCCGGACCAAGCCCGGGACCGGCTCCGAGAACTCCGGGCGGCCTCCACCGCCCCGTGACCGCTTCGCCCCCCCGCCACGCGAACTCAGTTCGCGGAGGGCAGCAGCGATCGCCCCATCGCACACAGCCGGGACGCTCCGATCGGCACAGCCGGCCCAAGGTACCCCGGACCGATCTGCCCGCGTGCTCCCGCTACGCCCGCCGGCGCGGGGCCGACAGGCAGATCAAGCCCAGCAGCGGCAGTGCCGCAGGGGGCGCCGGCACGGTGCCGATGGTCAACGGGATGTCCGTGTAGGCGTGGGCGGCGTTGCCCCGGGCTTCGATGTTCATCTCCATGTAGTACGCTTCCCCCGCGAGCAGCACGCCGGTGGGCGAACCGATCACCGTGGCGTTGGAGTCGTCGCCGATCAGCATGGCTTCGGTGTTGGCCATGTTGATGCCACCGTCCTGCTCGAACAGCAAGCTGGGGAACCCGTTCACGATCTGGTACAGCCCCAAGAAGAAGATGAGCGCACCGCTTTCGCCCGCCGGCCCCCGGTACGAGCCCCCCGTCAGCTCGTAGGTGGTGTCCGCAGAAACGGAGAACCCCAGGTTCATCTCGTTCACGCTGCGCGAGCCGGACGAGTAGGTGCAGACGAGGTCGTTGGTGAAGTGAAAGACCGAGGCGTCCCCCACCAGACCCGAGACGACCATGCCGGTCGCCGATGTATGTTCGGCGATGCTGGCGAAAGCGGCGGCCGTCTCGGGGTATTGGAAACTAACCATCTCTTCGTCAAACCCAGCGCCCGCGGTGGTTCTGGCCAGTTCCGTGCCGATCGAGGTCTCTATCAGGTCAGCGGTGGCGGGGGATGCGGCTCCGAGGCACGCGGCAACAGCGGCGGTCCAAACCGTTCTCATCGTCGTTCTCCTTTCCAGGCAGACTATCAGCAGACGGCCTCTTCGCCAACTGGAAACAGCATCGCCGGGTTTGACGCGCACCCGCGCTCGCTGCCGGGTCTGTTATGCCGACCCACGCAACCACCGCAGCACATCCGCCACCGGCGCCACCGACAGCATCCACGGCCCGAATCTCACCCGATCTTCATTGCAGGCGACACCGCAGCGTCGTCAATCCCTGAGGTAGCCGGTGGCGGGAGCCATCGGGGAGGATGGCGATCGCCTCGATGTCTGCTGGGACCTCGCAATCCAGGATAAACTCGTTCGTCGCCTCGTCGAACCGCCACGCACTCGTGATCGTGCCGCGGGGGCTGGCGAGGCTGGCGCGGGCCTCCCGGATGGCGTTCGGCGAGGTGTCTGTCAGCGACGGGGGCTGTGGCGCGATGAGCACCTTGGACCAGCCCACGCTCCCCGGCTGCTGACGGATGCCGGCGACATAGGCGAAGTGCCATTCCATCAGGTGCCCGAGCATAAAGTGATTCAGGCTGTCGCCGGTGCCGCGTCTGGCGTCCCAGCTCTCCGGCAGCGTGGTGAGGCCCGAGCGGACCATGTGCCCGTACGAGGGGATGTCCTCGCGGTTGTAGACGCGGTGCAGCACCTCGCCCCGACCGCCCTCGGCAAGGGCTCGGATGAGGAACACCTGGAGCACCTCGCCCGGCGTTTGCTTCCAGCCTCGAGCTTCGAGGTCGGCGACGACCGCATCCAACGCCGCCTCGCGATCGCTCTCGGGGATGAGGCCGATGCACAGTGCCGCCGAGGTGCCGGCCTGGCACGAACCGTGATGGCGCACCGTGTGGGTGCTCGGGTCGTAGAACTTCCGCTGAAAGTCACGGCGGATCTGCTCGAAGAGCCCGCGGTACTCGGCGGCGTCGTCCTCGCGCCCGAGGACCTCGGCCGCTCTCGCCAGCGTCTCTGCGCCGTACGCCCAGATGGCGGTGGCGCTGACCTCGTTTGGCGTCCACCGCGAGGGGCCGTTGCCCTTGCCGTGGCCGAAGTCGTACCAGTCGCCGAGGTTGCTGGTGATCACGCCATCGCTCGCGGTCGAGGTGAGGTAGTCCACGAAGCGTCTCGCGGAGTCGTAGTTGTCCTCCAGCACGCTCTCGTCGCCGTACCACTCGTAGAGGTGCCAGGGCAGGAGCACGCTGGTGACGCCCCACTCGGGGGCGTCGTTGTAGGTGTCGTGCCTTGGGCGGCCGACGAGGTACCAGGGCGTGTTGGTGGGGACGAACCCGTCGTCTGGGCCGCCGACGGTCTGCGCATCGCGGACGGCGCGACAGTTCTTCACGAGCCAGTCTCGGACATCGTACCGGTACGACATCGCGCGGGCCATGTGCCAGTTCTCCTCCTGCCAGCCGTTCTTCTCTCGGTGGGGGCAGTCGGTGGGCACATGCGACATGTTCGAGCGGAGGGACCAGTCGATGAGCCGCCCCGCGGCGTTGTGGATCTCGCTCGAGCACTCGAACAGGCCGACCTCCTCGCACGCGGCGCGGACATGTACGAGTTCGAGCGAGACCACCTCCGGCAGGCCCGCGGGGTTGGGCCGCCCTTGGGGCACCGCCCCCTCGACCTGCACGAACTGGGCCCCGACATAGAAGAACGCCGCCTGGTGGGACTCCGCGCCGCCGGTGGCCTTGGTGTAGTCGAGCCAGATGTCCTTGCCCGTGCCCCAGGTGTAGGTGAACTTGACCCGCCCGGAGGGCTCCATGTACTCACACGGCCGGAAGCGCACGAGCGAGCCGGGCCCGCCCCCGACGAGGGTGAACCGGAGCAGCGCCGAGCAGTTCTGCGGGAAGATGTAGGTGTACACCCCGGCCGCCGCATCGACCTCCTTGACCTCGACCGGCGCGAACACCTCGTAGTCGGCGATGCCCGGGCCGATCAGCGCGGTCGTCTCCGCCGAGGGGGCGGGCGCGATCGCCACCGGGCTCCAGGCGGCGTCATCAAACCCCGGCGCATCCCAGCCGGGCTGTTCGAGGCGGGCGTCGTAATCCTCGCCCGCGTAGATGTTGGAGAAGGTCACGGGCCCGCTCGCCCATGTCCATGAGCCGTCGCTGACGATCCGCCCGGCGTGCGCCGGGTCGTCGTCGGCGCCGATCGTCGCATCGAGCCAGAGCAGGTGCGGCCAGCCGTTCGAGAAATCCGGCATGGCATCGGTCTTGGTGAACCGGTTCTCGTGGTTGGCCGCGTCGACGCGCCAGAAGGAGTTGCCCAGCGAGACACCGATCACATTCTCGCCAGCGCGCAGGTAGGGCGCAAGATCGAACTCCTGCCAGTAGAGTGTCTTGTCGTACTGCGACCAGGACTGGTTGATGAGCGTCTCGCCGACGCGGTGGCCGTTGCAGCGGAGCTCGTAGTGGCCGAGCCCGATGACGCGCACGGTCGCTTCGGTCGGCGGCGCCTGGAGCGTGAACCGGCGACGGAGGAGCGGGCAGGGCTGGGCGGGATCAAAGGCGGCGGCCGAGACACCCCAGGGCGGTGTGGTGGATGGGCCCAGATCCACGGCTTGGAGCAGGCCGACCCCGGGGGCCGGGGGTTCATCGGGAAACCCCGCCCACTTCTCGGTGGAGCCGACCCAGGAGCCGTCCGTGACGCCCCATCGTGTCGTGCCGTCGTCGCAGGCCATGGCGATCCTTGCCGCGATGCCCGCGGGGTTGACGCCGTTCCCATCTTGGTCGCCCGAGATCGGGCCGTTGCGGGCCTCGATGCAGAGGATGTTGTCGCCAACGCGGGGAGCAATCTCGGCAAACACCGGCGTCGACCAATCGGTCGAATCGAGCACCTTCTCGCCGTTGAGGTACACGGCCGCGGCGTTGTCCGCGGCGACGGCGATCACCGCCGAACGCACTCCGGGCGGGGCGACAAATCGGCCGCTCAGCCAGACGGAGCCCATAGACGCGCCCGCCGTCGTGGGCACTGGCTCACCATCGGCCGCAATCCAGATCCAGTGTGGCTCGGGCCCGCCCGCGACGCTCGAGCCCGGTGCGATCCACTCCGGCTGCGGGGCCAGTTGCAGGGACACGATGGCGGCGAGAAGCAGTGGTGCCAGCATGGACAGAACCTCGCGGGAATCCGTCTGCCGCCGCCCCCAGCCTGCCGCCCATCGGCGTTGCACGCGGCTGGGAACCTGGGCGCAGGACGACCACGCAGCATACTGCGGGAGGGTGGTGCCGGCAACGGGGGTCAGTTTCGATACCTCTGAAGACCGGGGCTGTTCAGCAGCCGGCCGACCAGTCGTTCAGGTAGGCGAGGAAATCCAGGGTATTGACGGTGCCATCACCGTCCCAGTCCGCCAAGGGGTCTTGCAGCGACCACGCCCCGAGAAAGAGGAGGAAGTCGCGGGTGTCCACCTCGCCGTCGCCCGTGAGGTCGGGCCGGCATACCTCGCACTCGTCCGGGATGCCGTTGGCGTTGAGGTCCTGGCTCGTGCCGGTCTCGATGTCCCTGTGGTCCGCGATCTGGTTGCCGTTGCAGTCGAAGGACGCGACCACGCGGTAGCGCTGGCTGATCTCGCCCGTGGAGGCCTCAACATCCACCCTCGCGATCGGTCCGACACGAGCCTGATAAAATGTGGTGTCCGTCACGGCCGCGTTGTATGTGGTGCCCCCGCCGGATTCGAGCACCACATTCTGGTCGTTCGGACCCCAGATGCCGTCGTACTCGACAACGACGATCACATCGGTCAAGTTGGGATCGATCCCGTAGTCCCCGGTCAGGTCGTGATCCAGGTTCTCCCACAGGCGGATGACGGTGAAGCCCGGGTCATCCCCCATGTCATATGTGGTGCCGTCCACAATGACGCTGAGATCGATATCGTCGAAGTCGATCTCGACGCAGTCCAGCGAACCGCCCAAGTACACGAAGCTCACGCCGTCGTTGAAGTCAATCAGGTACAGGCCGCACGGTTCCGACCCGACGAGCCACGCCTCCGAGTACCCCCCGTACGGCATCGAGCCGAACACATCTTCGTAGTAAAGCTGACCAGGATCGAATTCGTCCACATACCTCCACGAGTACCCCAGGGCGCGGGGGTGGTAGTCCGCGCCGTGGAGTTCCTGTGCGGCGGTCGGACCCGGGAGCGCGGCGAGGCAAAGCACTGACAGCACTCCGCCTACGCGGAGCGTGGACTGCCGTGATGCTCGTGAGGTGGCGATCTGTACTCCAGGCATCGGATGCTCTCCTTCGGCGTCGACGCGATGGTTGGCGTCATCGGATCGCCGGGTGGGTCCAGGCATCTTCAGCGTCGGCGTCGCCTCGTGGTTCGGCGGCGCTGGATTGGCTGCAAAGCGCAGCATACCAGCCACCTTATGGAACCGCCAAACTCAGTCCCGCAACCCCCCGAAAGCGGGCCTTTTCCGGCGGGGCTGGCGGGGGCGGCCCCGCACCCAGATCTGTGGCGTTCCGGCCCGGAACCGCTCATCCCTGGGGCAGGAGACCCCGTAGGGGCCTCCGGCGGCCCACCCCCGGGCCGAGGGCATCGCCACCCGGAACTCGGTGGTTCGCCCGCAGCGGGGGCACGAGAGGTTCCCGCCGGGCTCCGGGGCGTCGGGCAACCGCCGCACCGATTCGGGCAGGATGATCTGGAAGGTCACCGGCCCCGGCCCGTCGCCGCCGCAGGCGGGGCACGCCGGGCACCTGGCCCGCTCCAGGCGGGCGACGCGTCCGGCTGGGGGTCTAGCCACGGCGTTGGCCCTCCCCGGCCGCCAGCCGCGACTACATCGCGCTGTACGAGGGCGACGCGGCGTTGTTGGCCCGGGGTCTGGCGAGGGTCCAGCGGGCCGCGTCGGAGATCCTGCACGCGCTGGAGGGACCGGTACCGCTCGCGTTGGCGGGTGCGGCGCAGGCGAGGGCGGCATGATGTGTGCCGTTCAGAGGCTGTCGCTGAGCCGAACGACCTTGCGGACGGTCAGCACGGCGGTTGGGCGAGAGGTCCACAGCGCGGTGGGGAATGCGACTCGGCTCCTGGTGGAAGCCCAAACCCTGCCACAGCGATGTACTCGCGGAGAAGGCCGACGGCCTCGACTACTGACAGGGCGCGTCCGTCGAGTAGTGGCGGGGGAGGACCGCCGCTGACATCAGGCCGTCAACTTCCGCCCCCCGAACCCCGGTCAGGATCGGTCGCCTTGACCATGGCCACGATCGCCTTCCTCGCCGGTACAGGAAGCCGGCGCCGCACTGTGCCAATCAGTGCGAGGTCCGGGTCGTCGGCGCGTGCCGACCCAATACCCGGAGTGGAACTGCGGCGAGAATCGCTGGCATGCTGGGGACTGCCGTCGTAAGTGCCCGCAAATGCAGGTGGTTGCGCGTCAGTTCCACAGCGTCGCAAGCTGGAAGTTGCCGGTTCGAGTCCGGTCCGCTCCATTGGTCGAGGTGTTTGGACCGAGCCGAACACGCACGGGTCCCGCGCTCACTCCCGAGGCTCGGCCCGCACGCGGACCAGACCCACGGTGCACACGCCGTTGCCGATGCGATCGGCGATCGGGATCGACTCCCGCCTCAGATCCGCAACCGGCAACCGGCGGTCGAGGCACTTGTGCATGAAGGCGGTCAGGTCGTGCTCGGCGACCGCGGCCGTCTCGTTGAACAAGACCAGGGCCAGGGCCGCGTGCTCGATCGAATGCCCCATCGCGAGCTTCCGGATATCGGCCATGCAGGTATTGAATTGCGGGGCATACGAGCGGTTCGGGCCGGCGATCCCGTCCACATAGGTGTGCTGGCCGATGGTCTTCACCTCGACCCACAGAGCCTCCTCCGGCGGCAGCGAGCCGGCGGGCGGGGCGAGTACTTCGTGGGCGACCGCGGCAAAGAGCGTCCCCTCGGCCTTGCGCAACTCCTTGCCCTGCCTCACAGAATCGGCGATTCCGGCCGTGCCCTCGGGGGCGACCACGAGGTCGCACCGCTGCCGCTCGCTCTCCTTCGGCAACACCCGGGGTTGGCCTGGGTAGGGGGTCTCACGGAAGCAGGCGAACCCGGCGGATGTGAGGCTGGCGGCGAGGAGGGGGTGGAGCCGGACCTCGTCGAGGGCGTCGAGGCCGTGGACGGCCTGCTCATCGGCGAGGGCAGACTCGGCGGCTCTGAGGCCGGCGGCGAAGCCGGCGAGGATGCTGCCAAGCTCCCAGTGCATGCAGAAATGGTACAGTGGTCGCCACACGCCCGGGTTGCGTGCCCTGGCGCGGCAGGTCATTCTGCCTCACCACGATCGTCCGACAGCCGACGGCCCGCGCCGGGCGTCGCTCGCAACAAGGAGCTGGCATGCAAGCCCTTATCGACATTCTCAATCAGATTAACGGCATTCTCTGGCACGACTATGTGCTCTACTTCCTGCTCGGTGTGGGGATCCTGTTCACGGTATGGTCCGGGTTCGGGCAGTACCGCGCGCTGACGCACGGGACTTCGGTCATCCGGGGCAAGTACGACAACAAGAACGACCCCGGTGCCATCAACCACTTCCAGGCACTGTCGACGGCGTTGTCGGCGACGGTGGGGCTGGGCAACATCGCGGGCGTGGCGATCGCGATCTCCGTGGGCGGGCCGGGGGCGGTGTTCTGGATGTGGGTCACCGGATTCGTAGGCATGGCCCTCAAGATGACCGAGGTCACGCAGGCGATGCTGTTCCGCAACACCGAGGACCCGGACAACCCGCACGGCGGGGCGATGTGGGTGTGCAAGAAGGGGTTCGCGAAGCTGAACCCGGCGTTGGCCCCGCTGGGCGCGGTCGTGGGTGGGGTGTTCTGCCTGACGCTCATCATCTCGTGCGTGACCGGCGGCAACATGTTCCAGGCGTGGAATGTGGCGGACCTGGGCTTCACCTACTTCGGTATCCCCCAGATCGTGACCGGGATCGTGCTGGCGCTCGGCGTGGGGATCGTGATCGTGGGAGGCATCAAGCGGATCGGCGATGTGGCGGGACGCATCGTGCCGTTCATGTGCGGGCTCTACCTGTTGGCGGGGCTGTTTGTGATCGTCACAAACCTCGGCCAGATCCCGTCGCTGTTCGTGCTGATTTTCCGGGAGGCGTTCGCCCCGTCCGAGGCGGCGGGTGCGTTTATCGGCGGCGCCGCGGGCTTCGGCTTCCTGAAGGGCATGCAGCGGGCGCTGTTCTCCAACGAGGCGGGCCAGGGCTCGGCGCCGATCGCGCACTCGGCGGCGAAGACCGACGAGCCGGTGCGTGAGGGCGTTGTGGCGGGTCTCGAGCCGTTCGTGGACACGATCTGCGTCTGCACCGTCACCGCGATGGTCATCCTGCTGAGCGGCACTTGGAACCGCGATCCGGCGCTTGCCTGGGCGGGCGGGCAGGCCCCGGCGATCACGGAGACCTCTGCGGGGGTCTGGCAGGTTGCCGATGCCCCGGTGCAGGTGCGGGACGAGAACGAGTCCAGCAACCAGATGCGCACGGGTTCGCAGGTGTTCCTGGTCGTCAAGGGCGGGTCCAACGCCACGACCGGCGGCGACCATCACCAGATCGCGGGCACGCTTTCGGGCGCCGACGAGACCGGCTGGGTGGCCGCGTTCTCCCCGATCGAACTCGAGGTCAAGCCGGAGATCGTGCGGGACGGGGTCTACTTCGGCTTCAAGGGCGCGACGCTGACGGCCAAGGCGTACGACCGGGTGCTGCCCGGGCTTGGGTTCTGGGTGGTGCCGGCGACCGCGTTACTGTTCGCGTTCTCGACGATCATCTCGTGGTCGTACTACGGCGAGCAGGGGGTGGTCTACCTGTTCGGCGCAAAGGCGACGATGCCGTACCGGATCATCTACTGCGCCTTGGTCGTGGTGGCCACGACCAAGTTCATCCGCACGGAAGCGGAGCTGGACACGGTCTCGACGCTGGGGACGGGCGTCATGCTCTGGGCGAACATCCCGATCATGCTGATCTTCGGCCCGATGGCGATGAAGGAGTACCACAACTACATGGGCCGGTTCAAGCGCGGTGAGATGGTGGCGCACGCGGCGCCGCCGATCACCGAGGTGGTCGATGGCTCGGATGTGGAATAGCCGGGGCGACCGCTGATAGCGAGTCTCCGAATCACAGGCCCCCGCGCATCGCGGGGGCCTGTTTCGTTCACGCGCCGGAGAGGACGGCACGGAGGCTTTCGGTCACCTTCGCCCCAGACGCCGCCGCCATCGCCGCGCTCTTCCGCGTCAGCGACCGCCACAGCCACGGCAGCGGCAACGCCGTCACCGGCAGGTACCACGCGTAGGTCAGCCAAGGCATCTGGTCGCTCCACACGCCGTACGCCGGCCAGTACACACCCATCACCGAGTCGGTCAGCCACACGCCCGGCCAGACCGTCAGCGCCAGCGTCACACCAAAGACCCAGGGCAGCAGCCTGCGCCGTTCGATTCGGAGGCTGACGACCGACCCGCCGACCGCTTCGCCCGCGTCCCGCACCTCGCCGATCACGGCGTGCTCGAACGGCACCGCATCGCAGTCGATCCGGAACCCCCGTGACCCCACCGCCGCATATCCGGGCAGACGACCCCGTCGTCCGGCCTGTGCCAGCACACGGCAGACCTCGTCCGGCGGAAGTGCGCTCCGCACCTCGGTGACCGCGCCGGCGGCACCAGGGTCCGATATCCGCGATCGTTTGGCCTCGTGCATCCGGATCTCCGCGGCGAGTGTACGGTCCTATGGCGGCGCTCAGGTGTGGCCCCGGCGTGGCCCCACCGTGGACAGACTGTCGGCTATCGACCGGCACGCCCTTCGCACGAGAAGATGCAGACATGCGGCGAACCGACGAACACCCATCCCAACCCGGCCGCGGAGCCGCCCAGGACGACCCTCGCCCGCTCCGGTTGGCCCGGGCCCTCGATGCCGGGCCACGGGACTCGTTGCGTGCGGGCGACGCCCCGGCACGACCGGCGCGGGTGCGGGACGATCGCCGAGCCCACCGTGAGTGGGAGGTCTCGGCGGAGAACCGGGCGGCGGCGGCCGCCGACATCTCGACCTTCGACGCCCGCTGGGTCCTCGCGGTGCGTGCCGCCGACTCGATCGAGGGCGGGCGGGCGGCGGTCCTCCGGCCCGAGGCCCGCCAGCGGCTGGTCTCGACCGCCCGGGGCATGGGCCTGCGTCCGTTCGATGCGAACCTCGTGCTGGCGATCGTGCAGGACGCCGCCCGCGAGGGGCGCACACCGCGCGATCTCGACACCATCGACCGGCTCATGCTCGTCGGCGAGCCCGAAAGGGCCGCCCGGAGCAGCCGCACCTGGGTGGTGTTGCTGCTCGCGTGTTCGGCGGTCTGGACGGCCGCCATCGTCTGGTGGCTCGTCGGCTGAGGCGCGTGGCGTCCCGGGCTCAAGGCCGCGGTAGGATCGGCCCGACCCGATCCGAGCGAGGAGCCCCGCATGCCGCGCATCGAACCAGGCCGCAAGGCCCCCGCGTTCACGCTCAACGACCAAGACGCCAAGCCGCACACGCTCGCCGACTATGCCGGCGGCCCGCTGGTGATCTTCTTCTACCCCAAGGACCTGACCAGCGCGTGCACCGACGAGGCCTGCCAGTTCCAGAGCCTGGCCGCCAGGTTCGCCCGCAAAAAGACCAAGGTCCTCGGCATCAGCATCCTCGGGGTGAAGTCCAAGAAGAAGTTCGCCGACGAGCACGCCCTGGGCTACCCGCTCCTCGCCGACGACAACACCAACGCCGAGGGCAAGCCCGACCCGAAGGTCAGCCGGAAGTACGGCGTGTGGGTCGAGAAGTCGATGTACGGCCGCAAGTACATGGGCATCGAACGCGTCACCTACCTCATCGGCCCCGACGGCAAGGTCGCCAGGCGCTGGGACAAGGTGAGCGTGACGGGGCATGCCGAGGAAGTGCTTGCCGCGATCGGCGAACTCCGATAGCCGGGTGCCACTCAACGCCGTGAACTTCAGCCGCCAAGCCCGTGTTCATCAGGGGTCGCCATCCGGCCCCCTCGCCCGCCCCCGGCGGGAGAGGGTTGGGGAGAGGGCTCTTCCCCTCCTTCTTCTTCAACGCTCGACCATCCCGGCGCGCCAAACGCACCAAGATCGCTGGAAGTTCACGGCGTTGGGTGCCACTGGACGAAGTCCAGTGCCGGGCGTTCCTGGTCGAGGCCGGGCGCCGGGCCGCTCGATCGATCAGACACTGGACTTCGTCCAGTGGCACCCGGGTTCAGCGCACCGGGTCCCTGAGTTCCGCCATCTCCGCCGGCGTCCTTCTGTGCGGCCAGAGCTGGCTGAGCAGGCACCCCGCCAGCATCAGGCCGCACCCGGCAATCTCGCCCGCGTTGAGCTTCTCGCCCAGGAGCAGCAGCCCGAACACCGCCGCGAAGACGCCCTCCATGCTCATCAGCACGGCCGCGTGGGTCGGCGGGGCCTTTCGCTGCCCGACGATCTGCAGCGTGAACGCCACCGCGATCACCAGCACGCCGCTATAGACGAGCGCCGGGATCCCCTCGCGGATGGTGCCGAACTGCGCCCGCTCGCCCGGCGCCAGGAGCGCCACGGCGCCGCTGACCACCGCCACCACCGCGAACTGCACCGCCGCCAGGCGTAGCGCATCGGCGGTCGGGGCGAGCTTGCCGGTGAGGGCGACATGCACCGCCCAGAGCACCGCGCAGCCGAGGATCAAGGGGTCGCCCTTGTTGAGCCCGCCGGAGAGGTCGCCGCTGAGCAGCCACAGCCCGAGCGCCGCGACCACCGCCCCGGCGATGTGCGAGACCCCCGCCCGCTGCCCGAGCGCCAGACCGGCGATGGGGACCAGCAGCACATAGAGGCCGGTGAAGAAGCCTGCACGGGCGGTGGTGGTGCCGGGCACGCCCGCCTGCTGCAGCCACGCCGCGATCGCCATGATCGCCCCGAGCACCAGGCCGCCCTGGACCTCGCGCCGCGTCGGACGCCAGCGGTCAAAGGTCGCGAGCACGCAGCCGAGGATGACGAACCCCAGGGCGTAGCGCAGGGCGTTGAAGGTCCACGGCCCCATCGACTCGGCGGCGATCTGCTGGGCGACAAACCCCGACCCCCAGATCGCCGCGACAAGCAGGAGGATGGCATCGGCCCGGAGGCTGGAGTGCTTCACGCGTGTTGGTCCGGGCGGGGCTCAGCCCCGCCGATTGTTCCGCCAGCCGGTGATGGCCCGCGCCCAGCCGATGAACATCAGCACGATGCCGCTGACGATGCCGAAGCCGATGAACCCCAGCGCCGCGCCCAGCCCCGTGAAGAGCCAGAGATCGCTCCCTGTCGCGCCCTTGCTGCGTGAGATCCCGAACGCGACCGCCGCCCCGAGCAGCGCCCCCACGAGCACCGCCACCGTCTGCACCAGATTGTCCTTGAGCCGGAGGGAGGGGACCATGCCCACCGTCTCGGCGACCCGGTTGTAGACCTCCAGCCCGTCGACCCCCGGCGGCGTGCCGGGCGTCTGGGGCGCAGCGGTGGGGGGGTGGTCTCGGTCGGTGGTGTTCGAGCTCTCGTTCGACATCGCGATCCCCTTTCCGGCCATTACTCGGCCTTGCGGAGCCACTCGGCCTCCAACTCGTCGAGTTCGGCTTGCAAACCTTCGCGCGCCGAGCGGACCCCCGCCGCCCGCTCGGGGTCCTGCCACAGCTCGACATCCGCGAGCCGGTCGTCGAGCAGCCCCATCTCGGCCTGGAGCTCCCCCATCCGCTCCTCGATCTGCTCGACCCGCATCCAGGAGAAGCGGCTCTTGGACTTCTCCTTTGGCGTCGCGGGGCGCGCAGGTGCGGCCCCCGTCTGGGCCGCCATCTGGGGCGCCGCGGCGCGCGGGCGCTGGTTGGCGCCCGTCAGTTGGGCCGCCTTGTGCTCGCGCCACTGCGAGTAGTTGCCGAAGTAGATCTCGGCCCCGCCCTTGCCGTCGAGCATGAGCAGGTGGTCGCAGGTGGCGTCGATCAGGGCCCGGTCGTGGCTGATCAGGATGAGCGTGCCGTCGTACCCGCCCTCGCACCCCAGCGACTCTTCGAGGCGCTCGGCGCTCTGGATATCGAGGTGGTTGGTCGGCTCGTCGAGCACCAGCAGGTTCTTGCTGCTGGCCATGAGCCCGGCGAGCACCGCCCGCGCCCGCTCGCCGCCGGAGAGGACGCCCAGCTCCTTCTCCTGCTCGGCCCCGGTGAAGAGGAACGCCCCGGCCAGATCGCGGGCGGCCTGCTCGCTCATCATCGCGCCGGGGTTCTCCCTGCGGATCACATCCTGCAGGTAGCGGAACACCTGCTTGTCGGGGTCGATCCACTCGTGGCTCTGGCGGAAGTAGCCGATCTTGACATTGCTGCCCAGCTTGCTCGACCCGGCGTCGGGCTCCATCTCGCCCAGCAGCGCGCGCACGATCGTGGTCTTGCCGGCGCCGTTGGGCCCGACGATCGCCCACCGCTCGCCGCGCGAGACCGAGAGGGTGAGGTCGTCGAAGAGCACCTTGCGCGACCCGTCCTCGAGCGTGTAGGCCTTGGACAGCCCGCGGGCGCTGACGACGATATCCCCCGCCCGCTCGGCCTTGGGCAGCTCGAAGCGGAAGGTGCTCAGCTCGATCGGGCGTTCGAGGGTGCTCGAGAGCTTCTCGCGGTCGAGACGGCTCTCCCGGCCCTTGGCCTGCTTGGCCCGCTGCCCGGCCTTGTACTTGCGGATGTACGCCTCTTCCTGCTTGAACCTGACCTGCTGGTTCTCGTAGGCCCGGAGCTGGGCGGTCCGTCGCTCCTCGCGCAGCTGGCGGAACTTGGCGTAGTTGCCCGGGTAGTCGATCAGCCGGCCCTGCTCGACCTCCTCGATCCGCGTGACGACATTGTCGAGCAGGCGCCGGTCGTGCGAAATGATGATGACCGCGCCGGAGAACTCGGTCGTCAGGAACGACTCCAGCCAGAGCCGCCCGTCGATATCCAGGTGGTTCGTCGGCTCGTCGAGCAGCAGGACATCCGGCTCGTCGAGCAAGAGCTTGGCCAGCGCCAGCCTCGCCCGCTGCCCGCCGCTGAGCCCCTCGACCGGCACGCCGAACTGGGCGTCGGTGAAGCCCAGCCCGTGGAGCACCGCGTCGATCTTGTGTGAGATCGCGTAGCCCCCCGCCGCGGCGATGCGGAGCTCCAGGTCGTCGTGCCGGCGCATCAGCCGGTCGAGTTCGTCGCCGGTCGCCTCGCCCATGTCATGGTGGATCGCCTCGAGCTGCTCGTGCAGGGCGTGCAGCTCGCCGAAGGCGGTCTCGGCCTCGTCCCGGAGCGATCGCCCGGGTTGCAGGTCCGGCTCCTGGGCGAGGTAGCCGACTCGGGTGTTCCGCTGGCGGGTGATGGCGCCCGCGTCGGGGCTCAGCGCCCCGGCGAGCATGCGGAGGAGGGTCGATTTGCCCGAGCCGTTCCGCCCGACCACCCCGATCCGGTCGCCAGCCTCGACCGCGAGCGACGCCCCCGACAGGATCATCAGATCGCCGATGGTGTAATGGATATTGGCGGCGACGAGGACGGACATCGGGGCGATGGTAGGTGTCACGCCGCGTTTGGGGTCTGTGGGCCCGGCCGATTCGTCCTACACTCCGGGCGTGAGTATCTCGCCACCAAGCCCCGATCCGGGCAAGGACGGGCCGCCGAGCGTCGAACCGGCCGCCCGCAAGCCCGTGACCCTCCGCACGCTCCGGGCGATGGCGGCCCGCGGGGAACCCTTCGCCTGCCTGACGGCCTACGACGCCACGATGGCCCGCTGGCTCGAGCGCGGCGGGGTGCCGGTGCTGCTGGTCGGCGACTCGGCCGCCCAGGTGGTCCTCGGCTTCGATCGCACGCTCGACATGCCGCTCCAGGTGGCGATCGCCCTGACCGCCGCGGTGAAGCGCGGCGCCCCCGGCACCCTGGTCATGGCCGACATGCCCTTCGCGAGCTACCACGAGAGCGAGGCGCAGGCGGTCCGCAACGCCGCCCGGTTCATGACCGAGGGTCTCGCCGATGTGGTCAAGCTCGAGGCCGACGCCTCGTTCGCCGCCACGGTCGCCAGGCTCACCCGCGCCGGGATCCCGGTGTGCGGGCATGTCGGGTGTCGCCCTCAGACAGTCGCGGTGACCGGCGGGTACCGGATCGCCGGGCGGACCGCCGAGGATGCCCAGCGGGTGGTCGCCGACGCGGTGGCCCTCGAACGGGCCGGGGCGGTGCTGCTGCTCGTCGAGGGCGTGCCCGACGAGGTGACCCGGGCGATCGTCGCCGCCACCACGGTGCCCCTCATCGGTATCGGGGCGGGGACCGCCTGCCACGGCCAGGTGCTGGTGATTCAGGACCTCTTGGGCCTGACCGACGATCCACCCCGCTTCGCCGAGGCGGTGGTCAACCTGGGCCCCCAGATTGCCCAGGGGGCCGCGGAATGGGCCCGCCGGGTGCGCGCCGGGAATATCGGGGGTCAGCGGTATGTGATGCATCCGGGCGAGGCGGCACGATTCGGCATCCGCGGGGCCGCGGGCCCCGAATCGACTGACGCCGCAACCGGCCCCTCGCCGATGGGTACCACCGATGATCCGGCGGGGTGATCGCCAGAGGGCGGGCCGGGTGGGTGGTTGGCGCCGAACCGGGTTCGCAGGAGGATCGACCGTATGAGAAGGTTCACCGACTGGGGCCCCGCGTTCGTCGTCCTGACCGCGACGCTGGTCGCGTTGCTGTTCGCGCCGAGTATGGTCCGGCGGGTCGAGTTCGCCCAGACCTCGGCCAGGGTGTCCCTCGCGCGGCAGGCCCTCGGCGAGGACGACATCCTCGAGCGCATCGACCAGGCCATCCGCCGGGTCGCCGAGTCGGTGGAGCCCTCGGTCGCCCACATCGAGGTCCGCGCCCAGACCCGGGTCCACTTCGCGAGTTCCTCGGGCTCGGGGTGGATCTACGACGCCGCCGGGCATGTCGTGACCAACGCCCATGTGGTGCGTGGCGCCGAGCGCATCCGGGTCCAGCTCTCCGACGGCAGGCTCTACGAGGCCGAGATCGTCGGCTCCGACTCCCTCACCGACATCGCGGTGGTCAAGCTGCCGGAGATCGACACGATCATCCCCGCGGTCCGCGCCACCGGCAAACAGCCGCGCCAGGGCGAGCGGGTGTTCGCGTTCGGCTCCCCCTTCGGGTTCAAGTTCTCGATGAGCGAGGGGATCATCTCGGGCCTCGGCCGCGAGCCGGCGGGCGCGGTGGCGGCGTCCAACGGCTACACCAACTTCATCCAGACCGACGCGGCGGTCAACCCGGGCAACTCCGGCGGGCCGCTGGTCAATGTCCGCGGTGAGGTGATCGGCATGAATGTCGCCATCGCCACGGGGGCCGAGTCCGAGGGCACGGTCGAGGGCCAGTCGGCGGGCATCAGCTTCGCCATCCCACTGCCGGTGATCGAGTCGGTCGTCGACCAACTCATCGAGACGGGCGCCGTCAAGCGCGGGTACCTGGGCATCAACCTGCCCCGGAGCGACAACGAGGTCGAACGCGTCGGGTTCAACGGCTTCGGGGTGCTCGTCGCCGATGTCCCCGACGAGGGTCCGGCCGCGGACGCCGGCGTGAGGCCCAACGATGTCATCACCGCGCTCAACGGCCAGGCGGCGACCGGCATCGGCGTCCTCCGCTCGCTGATCAGCACCGTCCGGCCGGGCGAGACGGCCGAGCTGAGCATCTGGCGCGATGGCGAGACGCTGACCATCCCCGTGACCCTCGCCGAGGCCAACCGCGATGTCGTCGTCAGGCCGGCCGTCATCGATGTGCTCGCCCGCGGCGGGCTGCTCTTCTCGCAGCAGGGAGAGTTCCAGATCGATTGGACGGATGAGCCCGCCGTGGTCTGGGTGCTCCGCAACTCCCCGGCCGCCGAGGCGGGGTTCGCCGCCGGGCAGCGGGTCCTCCGGGTCGACGGCCGCGAGGTCGCGACGATCAGAGAGCTGGCGGACGGCTTTGCCGACGGGGGGCTGCTGGAGGGTCGTGAGATCGAGGTCGTCGTCGGCGAGCCGGACCTCGACGCCGGCGGGCTGACCGAACGCACGCTCACGCTGCGACTCGGGCGATAACGGGCCCCGGCCCGCACGCTACTCCCCCGGCGCCACCTCGAGCCGCACGACCACCGGCGTGCCGATAGGCGGTAAGAGGTCGTTGTTCGTCAACCACTGCGGCTCGTCGATGGCGGCCTCGGGGCTCTCGATGCAGGTCCAGGCGATCGCCTCGCTGCCGAAGGTGTGCAGGCCGATGAGTTGCCCCGTGGCGTCGGCGTCGTAGACCTCCCGGCCGCGGTACTCGCGCAGCCGCGACCCCGCGAACACCCAGGCGGTGTCGGGCAGCACCTCCCGCAGCGGGCGCCCGGTGTCGTGCTGGACGATCCACTCGGCCGGGTCGTGCAGGGTCTCGCGGCCCGCCCCGTCGCGCACGACAAACGAGACCCGCACACGGCTGCCGCTCGGCGGTGTCGGCACGATCGCCTCCCCGTCCCGGCGCCACCCGCCGGGCCGGCCGGGCTCGGCGCCCACGGCGAGGAGCGCCGTGTGGACGAACGAGGGCGGGATGCGCGTCACGACCAGCGCCTCGTGCTCCCTCGTGTCGGGCGTGCAGCAGATCACCTCCAGGTACACGACGGGTGTCTCCGGGTCGTGGCAATCGACCGCGACCACCGCGTCAAACTCGACCAGCCCCCGCTCGGGGTCGATGCGCACGCCGTCGAGGATCTCGGTGAGGTCGTGTTCGATCCGTTCACTCGCCTGTTCCGCGATCATCCCACCCAGGCCATCCCTCATCGCATCGCGCCAGCACCCCGCGAGCGGCAGGCACCCGAGCGTCAGCATCACGCCCCAGCGCAGCTTCATCGTCAGGCCCCCTCTCCAAGCCCCGCCAACGCCGCGAACGCCCGCCCCCGCTGCTCGAAGTTCTCGAACTGGTCCCACGAGGCGCACCCCGGGCTGAGCAGCACGATGTCGCCCCGCCGGACCCGCCCGCGGATCGCCGACATCGCCCGTTCGAGCGTGATGCAGGGCTGGGCCCGTTCGCCCGCGTCCGCGGCGAGCTTCGGCCCGGTCTTGCCGATGCAGTAGAGCCCCGCGATCTCGCCGCCACGCGCCGCGATGGGGGAGAGGTCGCTCCCCTTGTCGTACCCGCCGGCGATCAGGTGGACGCGGGCGAGCTCCCCCCGCTCTTCGAACGACCGCAGGGCGAGCAGCGTGGCCTCGGGTGTGGTGGACTTGGAATCGTCGTAGTACCGCACGCCGTCCCGTTCGCCGAGCAGGCACAGGCGGTGGGGGAGGCCGGCGAAGGTCCGCGCCGCGGTCCGCAGCCGCTCGGCCGCGAGGCCCAGGCCGAGCTGCTCGACCACCGCGCACGCCGCCGCGGCGTTGAGCGCGTTGTGCGCGCCGGGGATGGCGAGCCCGTCGACGCGATCGTCGGGGCCGAGCCGGACGGCCCGCACCCCGGGGTTGGTGGCGCACGCCGCCAGAGAGGGACCGAGGACCGCCGCATCGCCCGGCTGCTGGGACGCGAGGATGCCCAGCTTGCTCAGCGTGTAGTGCTCGAGCGAGCCGTGCCAGTCGAGGTGGTTGGGGGTGATGTTGGTCAGCACCGCGACCCCCGGCGACCAGTCTCCCAGCCAGTGGAGCATGGCGCTCGAGAGTTCGAGGACGACCCAGTGGTCACCGGCGATATCCGGCAGGACTTCGAGCAGCGACCCGCCGATGTTGCCGCCGAGGTGGACCGGCAGGTCGCACCCGCGCAGCACATGGGCGATCATGGCGCTGGTGGTGCTCTTGCCGGCGCTCCCGGTGATGCCGATCACCCGCCGCCGCTCCGGCAGTCGCTCGATCAGCAGCCCGATCTCGGTCGTGATCGGCACCCGGGCCTCGCGGGCGGCCCGCAGGTACGGGTTCTCCCAGGGCCTGGGCACCGCGGGGTTGGCGATGAGCAGGTCGCAGGCGGTGAAGTGCTCGGCCGAGTGCCCCCCCAGGGCGAGCGCGACCCGCCCGGCCCGCACCAGGTCCTGAAGCCCGGCGACCGCCTCGCCCAGCCTGTCCGCCGGCTGGAGGTCGGTGACGAGCACGAGGGCGCCCTGCTCGGCGAGCCAGCGGGTCACGCCCAGCCCGCCGCCGAACCGGCCCAGGCCCATGACCGTGACACGCTTTCCCGCCAGGCCGTTCATCCCGCCCCCGCCAGCGCGGCGACCTGCCCGCGGATGTACGCGGTGTAGCGGTCGAGGACGGCGCGGGCGACGGGGCCCAGCGAGCCGTCGCCCACCGGCTGCCCGTCAAGCTCGACCACGCTCTTGACGGTGGTCAAGGTGCCGGTGAGGAAGACCTCGGACGCCCGGCACAGCTCGTCGGTCGAGACCGGTCGCACCTGCGCCTCGGGGAACAACCCGAGGATGATCTTCCGCGTGATGCCCGGCAGGATCGACACATCATCGAGCGGCGGGGTGCAGAGCAAGGGCGAGCCGTCGGCCCGGGGGATAACCACGAAGATGTTGGTCGCGCAGGACTCGGAGATCCGCCCATCGCGGAGCAGGATCGCCTCCTCGCCGGCCGATTCGGTCGCCGCCATCGCCGCCATGACATTGGCCATCAGCGAGATCGACTTGACATGCCCCTTGTGCCACCGGGTGTCGGGGACCGTCGCCGCCACGCAGCTCGTCGGCTCTCGCAGCGACTCGACGCCGGGCGTCGGCAGGCAATAGCCGACGACCGTCGGCTCGATGTCCGGCTCGGCCAGGCGGGCGCGGACGGGGTGCCCGGGCTTGGGCGTGCCCCGCGTGACCTGCCAGTAGAGGAACGCGTCGGCGAGCCCGTTGGCTTCGAGCAGCCGCGGGCAGATCTCGTGGAATCGGGACGCGTCCCACCCGATGCCCGTCTCGTCGAGCCCCGACTGCATGCGCTCGATGTGGTCGTCGAGGTTCCGCACCCAGCCGCCGAACGCCCGCAGCCCCTCGTAGATCCCGTCGCCGAAGAGGAAGCCACGGTCGAAGACGCTGACCTTGGCGTCGGCGGCGGGCACGATCTTGTCGTTGAGGTGGACGAGCATCGGGGCAGGATAGCCGGGCGTTCACGGGGTTGGGTGGCATGGACAAGCCGGCTCGGCGGCTTGCCCGTCCGGTTGGGTGCGAAGGGTGCGGGCTGGTTCGCACGGGCAAGGCGCAGAGCAGCCCCGCCCACGCCACCCCGGTGGGTTGAGCCGGCCGCCCGCCGCCCACGACAAAGCCCAGGGACCGGCCCCTGGGCTTCGCGGCGCGCGGTCAGGAACTCATCCACGGATGCTCAGCAGCCGGCGCTCCAGGCGTTGAGGAACGCCAGGACATCGAGGGTGTTTATCGAGCCGTCGCCGTTGAAGTCGGCGGAGGGGTCGCCGGCGCTCCAGGCGTTGAGGAAGGCGAGCACATCGAGCGTGTTGACGCTGCCGTCGTTATTGAAGTCGGCGGGGCAGGGGGGCTCTGCCCACACCCAAGTCTCGCCGTCGACGGCGTTGTCGTGTCCCCCGAAGAGGACGACCTCGCCCCGGGCCGTGTCGTCGGCCATCGCGGCGCTCCACCTCGGCGAGGGGCCGGTGGTGGCGAGGAGCATCCACGCGGTGCCGTCCCACGCCCAGGTGTCGCCGTGAAGGGTGCCGTCGAACCCCCCGGAGAGGACAACCTCGCCCCTCGCCGCGTCGTAGGCCATCGCGTGCCATCGCCTCGGCGAGGGGCCGGTGGTGGCGCGGAGCGTCCACGCGGCGCCGTCCCACACCCATGTGTCGCCGAAGTAAGTGGAGTTGTCGAACCCTCCGAAGAGGACGACCTCGCCCCGCGCCGCATCGTAGGCCATCGCGTGATTGAACCTCGGCGAGGGACCGGGAGTGACGCGGTGCGTCCACAGCGAGCCGTTCCACACCCAGGTCTCGCCGTCATTGGAGCCGTCCCACCCCCCAAAGATGACAACCTCTGCCCGCGCCGCGTCGTAGGCCATCGCGTGCCGTTCCCTCCGCGAGGGGCCGGTGGCGGCGAGGAGCGTCCACGCGGTGCCGTCCCAACCCCAGGTCTCGCCGCTACGACCGAATATGCTGTCGGCCCCTCCGAAGAGGAGGGTCTCGCCCCGCCCCGCGTCGTACGCCATCGCGTGCTCGTCTCTCGCCGAGGGGCCGGTGGTGGCGCGGAGCGCCCACGCGGCGCCGTCCCACGCCCAGGTGTCGCCGAGTTCGGAACTGGCGTGCCCCCCGAAGAGGACGATCTCGCCCCGCGCCGCGTCGTAGGCCATCGCGTGAAGGTCTCTTGGCGAGGGGCCGGTGGTGGCGCGGAGCGTCCACACGGGCTGCGCGCCGGCCCCGGTCGCGGCCAAACCAAGCGCCACGAGACCCAGCAACCCCATCCGTCCCCGCACGCCGGCCCCGCTCGTACGCGACCGCAGCGCACCCCCCAGCGTCGTCCATACGCCCCGCCATGACCTGCTCGGCATCATCTCGCTTCTCCTTCCCGCGAACCATGATGCCCGTGCCACATCCCGGTGGGGCACCGCACCGATACCAGACTACCGGCAGACTCGCCGAACAAAAGCAAAGAGCGTCCTCCCCAGGAAAATACTTGCGAGACTCCGTTCTCGGAGCAGGCCCCCTACCCCCGGGCCAGTTCCCCAATCCCCCCAACCCACCAAACGCGGCGTCTGGTCTGCGCTCGGCTCACATCAGCGCCACCGGGTCCACATCGACCGCGGTCCGGGCGTCGCTCTTGAGCAGCCCCCGCCGGCGGAGGCTCCCCAGGCAGTCCTGGATGAGCCTCGCGGTGGGGGCCAGCAGCAGCACCTCGAAGCGGTGGAACCCGGCGATCCGGGCGATCGCGCAGGGTGACGGCCCGAGCACCTCAACCCGGGGGGCATCCGTCGCCGCACGCAGGGTCTCGGCCAGGGCCGTCGCCGCCGCCCGGGCCTTGTCGAACTCCCGGTCCCGGCAGACCACCCGGGCCATCCTCCCGATCGGGGGCAGGCCCGCGTCCCGGCGGGTCTCGAGCTCGGCGCCCGCGAAGCGTTGGAAATCGTGCACCGCCGCCAGCCTCACCGCCGAGGCCTCCGGCTCGTAGGCCTGCACGATCACCAGCCCCGGGGCCGTCCCCCGCCCGGCCCGCCCGGCGACCTGGCTGACGATCTGGAAGGTCCGCTCGGCGGCCCGGAAGTCCGGCAGCGCCAGGGCCGCATCCGCGCAGAGCACGCCCACCATCGAGACATTGGGGAAGTCGTGCCCCTTGGCGATCATCTGCGTGCCCAGCAGCACCCGCAGCTCGCCCGACGCGAACCGCGAGAGCGTCTCGAAGTAGTCCCGCCCCGACCGCATGGTGTCGGCATCGACCCGGGCCAGCGTCTCGCCCTCGACCAGCGTGCACTCTGGCCCCACCCGGTCGGGGGCGAACACCCTGGTCAGTTCCTCCTCGACCCGCTGCGTGCCCGTGCCGAGCTGCAGCAGCGCCCCCGAGCAGGCGGGGCAGCGGTGGGGGATCACCTGCTCGGCCAGGCAGTGGTGGCACCGAACCACCGCCCCCCGCGGCAGGTGCCGACCGGTGTGGATCACCAGCCGGGCGTCGCAATGGTCGCACCCGAGCACCCACCCGCAGACCCGGCTGGTGCAGCAGAGGTAGTGGGCATACCCCCGCCGGTTGAGCAGGATCAACGCCTGCTCGCCCCGCTTGAGCGTCTCGTGCAGCGCCCCACGCAGTCGAGGGCTCAGGGCCGGCAGCCTGTCCGGGCGCGGCGGCTTCTTGCCCGGCTCGGGGCGGGCGAGGGTCGCCATGTCGACGATCTCGACCCTGGGCAGCGTCGCCCCGCCGACGCGATCGGGCAGCGACCAGAGCGTCGACCTCGCCCGCTCGCCCGAGGCGTTCGCCCACGATTCGAGCGAGGGGGTCGCCGAGCCCAGCAGCACCGGGCACCGCTCGATCCGCCCCCGCACGATCGCCACATCGCGGGCGTTGTAGCGGGGGAGTTGGTCCTGCTTGTACGAGGTGTCGTGCTCCTCGTCGACGACGATCAGGCCGAGATCCTCGACCGGGGCGAACACCGCCGAGCGCGCCCCGACGACCACCCGGGCCTCGCCGCCGGCGGCCCGTTTCCACTCCCGGTGGCGCTGCGCCGCGGTGAGTCCCGAGTGCAGCACCGCCACGCCGTGCTCGGCGAAGCGGGCGGCGAACCGGCTGCTGGTCTGCGGCGTGAGCGAGATCTCGGGTACCAGCACGATCGCCGTCCGGCCCGCCCCCAACACCCGCTCGATGAGCCGCAGGTAGACCTCGGTCTTGCCCGAGCCGGTCACGCCGTGGAGCAGGTGCGTGGCGAAGGAGCCGAGTGTCCCGCCGATCCCCTCGACCACCCCCCGCTGGGCGGCGGTCGGGGCGGGGGGCTCTGGGCGCAGCGTCGATTCGGGGAGGTACCCCGGGTTCTCGCGCGCCCGGACCACCTCCCGCTCGACCGGGACCAGCCCGCCGCGCTCGACGATCCGGTTGATCTCGCGGAGCGTGGGGCAGCCGATCGCCACGGCCAGCTCGCGGGGGGCCAGCGGGAAGCGGTCGGGCGCGAGCGCACAGACCGCGTCCCACGCCGCCCGCACCCTGGCGGAGAGGTCGGCGAGTTCGGGGGCCGGGTCGGGCCGGTCGAGGTGCTCGACCACCCGCCTCCCGGTCTGGGCCTTGACCGCCGCGGGGACCATCGTCGCCATCGCCATGCCCAGGGGGCAGAGGTAGTAGCCCGCGAGCCACGAGCCGAGCTCGACCAGTGAGGCGGGGATGCGTGCCCCGGTCCGGCTCAGGATCGGCTTGAGCGTGTCGGGGCTGATCTCCCCGGCCAGCGCCGCGCCCCCGACCTCGACCACGAACCCCCGGGTGGGCGTGTCCGACTTGCCCAACGGCACGATGACCAGCTCGCCCGGCCGTGGCGCCCCCTCGTCGCCCTCGGGAGCGAGGTAGGTGAGCGCGTCCCAATCCCGCAGCAGCCCGCCCCGCGCTGTCCCCCGCTCGATTCCCCGCTCCACCGCCACGCGCAGCAGCACCAGGCCCTCCAGGGAGCGCGGCGGGCGGTCGGGCTCGAAGAGTGACCTGGGCACCGCGTACACTCTACGGATGCCCAGCCAAACCCCGCCGTCCAACGCCGCCGACCGCCCGCCCTGCCGACTCGTGCTCGCCGATGGCAGCGTGTTCCGCGGGCGCGGCTTTGGGGCGGTCGGGCGGGGGCTGGTCGTCGGGGCCGAGGTGGTCTTCAACACCGCCATGAGCGGCTACCAGGAGTCGCTGACCGATCCATCGTACTCGGGGCAGATCCTCGTCCAGACCTTCCCGCTCATCGGCAACACCGGGGTCAACGCCACGGATGTCGAGTCCGGGCGCGTGCAGGTGGCCGGGTTCGTGGTGCGGGAGCTCGCCCGACGGCACTCGAACTTCCGCGCCCAGACCGACCTCTCGACCTACCTCGCCCAGGCCCGCGTGCTGGGGATGGAGGGGGTCGATACCAGGGCCCTGACCCGCATCCTCCGCACCGGCGGGGCGATGAACGGCGTGCTGACCGACAACGCCGACCTCACCGATGCCGAGCTGGCCGACAGGGCCAGGAACGCCCCGAGCATGGCCGGGCAGAACCTCGTGCCGGGCGTGGGGCGCACCGCCCGCTGCGGCTGGGACGAGACCATGGGCCGGTGGGCGTGGACCGACGGCGGGCCTGCCTCGGGCGAGCGCCCGCTCCGCGTGCTGGCGCTCGATTGCGGCGCCAAGCACAACATCCTCCGCAACCTCACCGAGCGGGGCTGCCTGGTGACGGTCGTGCCCCACGACACGCCCGCGTCGGACATCCGAAAGGCCTACAAGAACGGCGAATTCGACGGGCTTTTCGTCTCCAACGGCCCCGGCGATCCGGCGGCGGTGGAGGCGACGATCGCCAGCCTCCGCGACCTCGTGCTCGGCGAGCCGGCCATCCCGACCTTTGGCATATGCCTCGGCCACCAGTTGCTCGCGCTGGCGGTGGGGGCGAGGACCTACAAGCTCCCCTTCGGCCACCGCGGCGCCAACCAGCCCGTGCTCGACCGCCTCTTTGACCGGGTGGAAATCACCAGCCAGAACCACGGCTTCGCCGTCGACCGCGAGAGCCTCGAGGCGGTGGGCGGGGAGGTGACCCACACCCACCTCAACGACGGCACGGTGGCCGGGTTCCGGCTCACCGATGGGCCGGTGTTCAGCGTGCAATACCACCCGGAGGCCTCGCCGGGGCCTCACGACGCCGGCCCGTTGTTTGGGCTCTTTCTGGAGTCGATGCGGTCGGGGCGTTCGCCCGTGCCGCTCGGCGCTCGCTGACCGGCTTCGAGGGTCCGAGTACCGGCCGCGGGGTACGGTCCGTGGTGGGCCGGCCCTGTTGTGGCCGCTGGCCCGGCGGGATGGTCAAGATGGGCGGTTTGTGCCAGAAAGTGCGGAAAAACGGTCTGGGCATGCAGCGCGACTTGGTCGGGTCTGCGTATCGGGCAGGTGTCGGCGCTATTCGGTGCCGAAGATATCTCGGATAGAGCGAGTAGCTCGTCCCGGGGGAGGGTTCGGTCGCGCCCTCCAAGGTCCCGGAGCGGGATGCCGGACCACCGGCGCGGCGGCCTTGGTCCCTGGGCGTTTGGCCCAACGGGAGGGGTTGGCTTCCAAGTCCCTCCCGCCGGAGTGGGAGTCTCGGAGACTCGGCGATGCCAGAGGGAGTCCACAGCCCCGCACTCCAGTGTTCTCGGCGCGTGAACCGGGCGTCCACGCTCTGGTTGTGTCCCCCGACTGACGGCCCGGAAACGCGTGTGACACCACTTCCCCGCACAAGCAGGAAACACCCATGAAGGCCATGAACCTCTGCCTGCTCGCGGGCATCTGCGCCGGCATCGCCCCGATGGCCGCCGGCCAGTCCATGAGGGCCCACGACCTCGTGTCGGCGGCCCCCCAGCGGATCGAACCGGTGCGGGTGCGTCGGGTGGCGATGCAGGACGGCAATCTCGTCTACCTCTCCGACTGGATGGAGTACGCGGGCCGTGACAGCCGCGCCACGAATGTCCGGATCTTCGACTGCTACGGCGACGAGGACGCCGACGGGATCCCCAACACCGGCGGCCTGGCCTGCGGTCTGGACGCCGACGAAGAGCGATACGCCTTCGGCGCCAGCTACTGCAACATGTTTGTCACCAACGACTTCACCGTCGCCGCCGACACGGTCATCGGGGACGGGGCCAGCGAGGTCGACTACGCCTGGTACTGGAATCCCAACGGCGACGGGAGCGACGGGGCCGAGACCTGCGTCATCGGCGTCTTCACCCAGGAGTCGACCCCCTGCGACGCCGACACCCACGATTACGGCGGCTGGCTGATCGATTACGGCTCGACGCCCGTCACCACCGGGAACTGGTACAGCGCGACCTACCTCGGGCCCGACGCCTTCACGCTGCCCTCCAACGGCACCGGCTCGTACATGATCTACTTCCTCTCGGAGGTCACGACCAGCGGCGGGTGGGTCCTGGCCACCTGCGCGCAGCCGTTGCTGTGGGGGACCGGTGACGCCGGCGGCGCGCCCGACAACCGCGGCGCCCAGGGGGTCAACCAGCTCGACGACGATGTCGACTTCGACGGCGAACACGGCGCGAACGAGTGCGACGACTACTCGAACCCGGACGGCTGCCCGTCGGTGCTCGGCGCGATGGCCCAGTTCTGGGGCAATACCTCCGACGACGCCTGCCTCGGCCAGTTCCCCAACTGCAACGCCGACGACACCGTCAACACGCAGGACTTCCTCTGCTTCCTCGGCAAGTGGTCCACCGCGTTCCAGACCGGCAACTACGACGCCGCCGCGGACTGCAACGGCGACAACACCATCAACACGCAGGACTTCCTGTGCTTCCTGCAGACATTCTCGTCGTGCTTCGGCTAGGCCCCGACGAGGCCCGCCCGCGGGCGTTGCGCAGATCCCCCCGCCCGGGCCCGAATCGCCCCGGCCCCCGTCCGTCTCGGCTCCTCGAACTCTGAAAGTGGAGACAGCAATCGTGGGAAGGAACCCGGCTTGGAGTTGGCGACTACCCGCGGGGATTCCCCTGCATGGTCCTCGCGCTTTCAGCCGGCCTGGGGAGATCACGCCGCGGCGGGACGGCGCCGCAGCCTCAGAATTGGAGAGCCCCCAGCGGCGGGAGCGTCTACCAAGCGTTTTCACTAGTTTGAAGCCAGACAGAGTGTTTAGCAATCTGCGTGCCGGTTGTGCTCGGCGCGTCAAATGCCACTACAATATCCGAAATAGGATCGGATCCGAGTCCTGGGCCGCGAGCGGGCGCGTTGTGTCCGCGGGCGGTTGCGGCCGCAGGCGCGGCATGGGGCGTGGATGGACGCGGTGGATCGGCCCCAACTTGAGTGCAGATTCTGAGGCTGGGCACGCGAGGTTTTTGGGGCGGTCGTGTACAATCGTTCGGAGTGCGGCGGCAGTTTTCGGGGGATCTGTGCCCGATCGGAGGCGTATGGTCTCGGAAACGGTCGCCCGCGAGAGGAGGTGCGGTGGGTCGTACTGACAGCGTTTTTCGGCGTGCCCGTGGCGCTTTTTGCTGGAGTTTCCCTGCGTGAGGCGGGGCGGAAGGAGCGTGTGCCCTTCCGGAGATACACAAGCGAGAGAAGGAACAACCATGAAGACTAGAGCGATTCTCATGCAGGTCGGGCTGTGCGCGAGTTTGACGACAATGGCGTTGGCCCAAGGCGGCGCGATGGGCGAGCCGATGGTGCCCGTGAGCGTTGATCGTTCGATGATCAACCGCGCCGAGCCGCTCCGCATCGCCCCCGCGACCTTCAAGGACGGCAAGATCGTCACCCGGGGCGCATGGCAGGACTACCACAGCGGCAGCACCCGGGCCACCGGCGTCCGCATCTTCGACTGCTACGGCGACGAGGACAGCGACGGCGCCCCGGACAACAACCACTGGTACTTCCCCGGCTACAAGAACCTCTTTGTCAGCAACGACATGACCCTCCCGTGTGACGCGGTCATCGCCGACGGGGCGAGCCGCTTCAGCTTCTCCTGGTGGTGGGAGGCCAACGGGTCGTCGAGCTCCGAGTACTGCATCATCGGCATCTTCACGCAGGAGTCGGTCCCCTGCACCGCAGACAGCTTCGATTATGAAGGGTATCTGCTGGACTTCGGGACCAACCTGGGCGCAACCGCGTGGTATGCGGATGTCGACCTCGCTTCGCAAAGCCTCGCTCCGCTGACCCTGCCGTCCACGGGTGCGGGCTCCTACCTGATCTACTTCCTGCAGGGCACTACCTCCTCCGGTGGGTATGTGCAGGCGACATCGGCCCAGCCCTTCCTGTGGGGCACCGGCGATGCCGGCGGTGCGTCGGACAACCGCGGTACGCAGATCAAGAACCAGCTGGACGACTACCGCACTCCGTGGCTCCAGCACCAGTTTGAGTGCGAGCGCGCTCGGTACGACCAGCCCGATATCATCCCCACGGTCCTGGGCGCGGCGATGGAGTTGTGGGGCAATACCGATCTGAGCCTCTGCAACAGCGACCCGTGCCTCGACAATGTCTTCCCCAACTGCAATGGCGACGGCTCCGTCAACACGCAGGACTTCCTCTGCTTCCTCGGCCTCTGGTCCGCCGGGAACATCGCCGCCGACTGCAACGGCGACAACACGATCAACACGCAGGACTTCCTCTGCTTCCTCGGCCTCTGGTCTTCCTGCCAGTAGCCGATCCGCGGTTCGCATGAACCGCTCAGAAACTCACGGACGCCCCGGCGGAAACGCCCGGGCCGCCGTTGACCGGGGTCGGCCCGGCGGGGGGTGGTGGGGATGGCGCCCCCGGGGGGCGCCCCCCGCGGCCAGGT
>CAYJPX010000017.1:0-5238 GCA_964372195.1 uncultured Phycisphaeraceae bacterium | reverse complement strand
GACTTGATGCGCGGAGACAAGGCTCCGTGATGCTCCCAGGGATTCGAGGACCTCAGCAGTCCCGGTTGCTCCGGTCTCGCAGCCACGCACCCGCGGCCGTGGCCGGATGCCGAGATCGTTAACGGCAGATCGCTCTTGCCCAGCCTGGGGTGGACTGTCTTGGAGCTCTATAAAGAAGGGTGGCCGTCCATGTTGCGGAACGGGTGCTGGCGTTCGGTCCGCCTTGGCGGCGTCTCCGCGATCCTGGGCCTTGGTGTCCGGGCCTCCGCGCAGGCATCTCTCGTGGGTCTGGGGGACTTGCCCGGCGGCGACTCCTTCAGCCTTGCCGCGGGGGTTTCCGCCGATGGCCGCGTTGTCTGCGGCTCGAGCGAGGGCTCCGCGGGGCCCGAGGCGTTTCTGTGGACCTCGGGCGCGGGGATGGTCGGCCTGGGCGACCTCGAGGGCGGGGACTACGCAAGCTATGGCAGGGCGATCTCGGACGACGGGACGGTGATCGTCGGCGCCAGTTCGTCGTCCAATGCGATCGTGCCGAACACGGAGGGGTTTCGGTGGACCTCCACCGGCGGGATGCAGGGCATCGGCGTGGTGGGGTCCGGGCGGTTTGCCCAGAGCCCCGCGACCGGGGTTTCCGCCGACGGGAGCCTCCTCGTCGGATTGACCACGGGCTGGGGCGTGACGCGGGGCTTCACCTGGACTTCCGGCGCCGGGTTCACGGATTGCGGGCTCCTCCAAGGGGACACCCTCGGGCTGGTGTGGGATGCCGACGAACATGGGTCGCTGGTCGTGGGGGCGGCCGCGCGCATCGACGGCCAGTATGGCCGGAAGTACACCGGCGCCGGCGGTTGGGAGAGCCTGTTCTCGGGCATCAACGGCGCGGGGATCTCGGTCACCGCCGACGCCTCGGTCATTACCGGGCGCTACGGAGCGGGAAACTCGATGGAGCCGCTCTACTTCACCAGCGTCGGCGGCGCCACGGGCGTGGGCAACGCCCCGGGCACCGACCACGGGTCGGGCTGGGATCTCTCGGGCGACGGGTCGGTTATCGTCGGGACCGCCGAACTCGTCGGATCGAGCGACCAGGTCGCGATCATCTGGATAGATGGGCTCGGAACCCATCAGCTTCAGAGTTGGTTGGAGGACAACTTCGGCCTGGACCTCGGCGGCTGGACGCTCACGAGGGCGTCCGGGGTCTCTGACGATGGCTTGGTGATCGTCGGCGAGGGCCTGAACCGAAACGCCGACCGCGAGGGCTGGCGGGCGGAGATTCCCTGGCTGAGCTGCCCCGCGGATTGGAACAAGGACGGCGTGTTGGACACCGACGATGTGTCGGCCTTCAGCACGGATTGGGGCGCGGGCGATGCCGATGTCAACGGCGACTCCCGCACGAACACGCTGGATTGGTTCGCCTTCCTCAATGTGTACAGCGGGGGATGTTAGCTTGCCGGCGTTTGTCGCGGCCCCGGAGGCCGGGTAGCGAGCAGGTCGCCCGTCACGGAGATCGGCGCCTGCCTCCCGCTACAGGCGCCGGACTTGCGAGCCGGCCCGGGTGTAGCGGGGGATGCCGTGGTCGACGCTCTGCGCCCACAACTCGATCCCGCCGAAGACCGAGCGGGCGCCCGCGAAACCGTGCTGCTGGAGCAGGAGCGTCGCCTTGAGCGAGCGCACGCCGTGGTGGCAGAGCACCGCGAACGCCGCGTCGCGGGCGAGCCCGCGCGCCTCGAGCGCATCCTCGACCTCGTCGAGCCGGTCCTGCAGCTCGTCGAGCGGGAGGAGCACGGCCCCCTCGACCCGGGCGACCTCGAACTCTTCGGGCAGGCGGCAGTCGACGATGAGGTACCCCGCCGGGTCGGCCGCCAACGCCGCGGCGGCGTCGGCGGGGTGGATCTCGCGGTCGGGGTGGGGCTTGCTCATTCGACGGGGGCTTCCGTGTCGGCCGGCATCCCGGCCTCGCAACAGCCGGGCGCGGCGGGTGTGCAGCAGATCGGTGTATAGGCGACCGCCGCGGGGACCCGGTCGTAGGTGACGCCGGGGCTCCAGTCGGTCGCGCAGGGCGGCCGCAACACGAAGCGCGGCACGATCAGGAAAGTGTCGAACAGCGCCCACAGTTGGTTGCGGAAGGTGAGGCTGGCCTCCTGGCCCAGGTCCGGCTCGCCCATGTCGAGGGCCGATTCGACGGTGGGATACTCGCCCCGCTGCCGGGGCAGGGTGTCGAGTTCGAAGTGCGAGGGGGCGTAGGTCGGCTGGTGGGCCGTCCCGTGGACCGGGACGGCGTAGGCCATCGGCGCCCAGCCGGATCGGTCGAGGCCGGTGACACTGGGCCCGGCGGGGGGCAGGGCGTGGGCGTTGGTCTGGAACGCGGGCAGGACTTCGCAGGCGCCCAGCCGGAGCCGGTCATTGGCGGGCTTTGCACAGCCGCTCAGGGCGAGCAGCCCGGCGGCGGCGGCGAGGGCGGCGGTCTGGCGTCGCCTGGTTCGGGTGGGGTGCATCGGGGCCTCCGTGCGGGGTCAGTCGGGGTCCGGGCCGCCGAGTGCGGCCTGGGCGGCCCGACGGCAGGTGTCGTGATCGTACCCCCGGCGGGCCAGGAAGCCGAACAGGCGTCGCTGGCGCGTGGGGCGGTCGAGGGCGGTGGGGAAGGTCCGGGCCCGGCGGTGGGCCGCCTCGGTCGCCTGGGCGAGCAGGTCGGTCTGGGCATAGGCCTCTCGTACGGCGGCCGCGGCGGTCGGGCCATCGATCCCGATCGCCCGGAGCTTGCCCTCCGCCGCCCGGGGGCCGGCGCGGCCCGAGTCGGCCAGGACCGTGGCGCGGTCCCGGGCGAGCGACTCGTCGTCGATCAGGCCGACCCGCTCGAGGCGGTCGAGGGCCGAGCCGGCGCTCCCGCGGTCGTGACCCTTTTGGGTCAGGCGGTGGAGCAGGTCGCGCCGGGAGCGCGAGCGCGTGCCGAGCAGGCGGAGGGCATCGGCGCGGGCGGCCTCGCGGGCCAGGGCGTCGGCGAGGCGTCCGCGGGCGGCGGCGTCCAGCGAGGCGCCGGGGGAGAGCCCGAGCCCGTCACGATCGACCGCGTGCACCGGCCCGAAGCGGGCCCGCCCGACGCGGACCGTGAGGCGAGACTGGTCGTCGCCCATCGGGCGGATGGCGTTGACCTTGGCGTCGAGCGGCAGCGCATCGAGCCGGGCGAGCTGCTCCTCGCAGCGACGCCGGGCGGCGGATTGGGCGGTGCGGGGCGGCATGGGGATTCAGGTCATGCGGTCGAGGTAGTCCGACACCTCGGCGATCGCCTGCCGGTCGTTGTTCTTGCGGGCTTGCGCCAGGCCCGTGGTGAGGGCAACCCGCGCCTCGTCGATGCGGCCGAGGGCATCGAGTGATCGGGCCATGTGGAAGTAGTGGTAGGGGTTGGCGGCGTCGGCTTCGATGGCCTTGTCGAAGTAGACGAGTGCGGTGTCGTGGTCGCCGAGTTTGGCGTGCTCCATGGCGACGCCGTAGAGCACGAAGGCGTCGTCGGGCGATTTCTCGAGGATCGCGAGGAGTTGGCCGAGCGTAGGCATGGTGACAGGATACGCGGGGCCGGCTAGAGCGACGCCCGCCGGAGCGTCGAGCGGAGCAGGACCAGGAACACCGGCCCGCCGACGATCGCCATCACGACGCCGACGGGCAGCCGCCCGCCGACCTCGAAGGGCAGGAGGGTGACCACGGCGTCGGCGGCGATGACGGTCGCGGCCCCGGCGAGCGTCGCCCCGATGAGCAGTGGCCGGTGGTGGGGGCCGAGCACCATGCGGACCGCGTGGGGCACAATCAGGCCGACAAAGCCGATCGGGCCGGCGAGGACCACCGCGAGGGTCGCCAGCACGCCCGAGGCGGCGAAGAGCACCAGCCGCAGGCGACCCAGCCGCACGCCGATCGAGCGGGCCTCGTCCTCGGCGAGGCACGCCGCGTCGATCGCCCGCGCCCAGGCGAGGGCGGTCATCAGGCAGATACCGAGCGCGAGGGCGGCGGCGATGACCAGCCAGCCCGGCAGGTCCTCGTTGATCGAGCCGAAGAACCAGGACCGGGCGAGGAAGCCCTTGTCGGCGAGCAGGTGGTGGAGGAGCAGCGTGACCCCCGAGCAGGTCATTCCGACGATCACGCCGACCAGCACCAGGCTGACGACATCGATCCCCCCCCGGCGGTGGGTCCAGGCGAGGATGAGCCCCACGGTGAGCCCTGAGCCGATGAGGGCCGCCAGGGTCTGGGCGGCGGGGCTGGCGGCGGTGGAGCCCGTGGCGAGCGAGGTGGCGAAGACCGCGACCGTGACACCCAGCCCCGCCCCGCTGGTGACGCCCAGGAGGTCGGGCGAGGCCAGGGGGTTGCGGAGGAGCGCCTGGAGCAGGACGCCCGCCAGGGCCAGCGAGCCTCCCACGATGGCGGCGATCGCCAGGCGGGGCAGCCGGAGGCGGGCGACCTCCCACGATTCGGGCCAGTGCATGCCGCCCCAGGTATCGCCGACCGCGAGGTGTACCGCGACCACGAGCGCCAGCAGGGCGGTCAGGGCGGCGAGGATGGCGGCTTGGCGGGGCTTCACGCTGCGGAGAGACTATCGCACTCGGGGGCTATCATGCGGCCCGCGTGGCGAACTGATTGCATGGAGGCCAGGCCTTGGCGAAGAACACCTTTCATTGCAGCGTGGTGACCCCGACCGAGAAGCTCGTCGATGGGGAGATGACCTACGCCTCGGTCCCGGCCTGGGACGGGCTGTTCGGCGTGCTGCCCGGGCGGGCGCCGCTGCTGGCCCGCCTCGGGCTCGGGGAGCTGACCCTCCACCACGCCGACATGAACAGCTCGCCCGGGGGGAATCGGTCTTTCCTGATCGACGGCGGGTTTGTGAAGATGGCGGAGAACAGCCTGACGATCCTCGCCGAGCGGGCGATCCCGGCCGAGACGATCACCCTGACCGACGCCCAGGCCGAGCTCGCCGAGGCCGAGGCCCGGCAGGCGCCTGCGGATGCGCCGGACCTTGCCGCCCGGCAGACCGCTATCCGCCGCGACCGCGAGCGGGCGCGGCTGAAGGTGCAGATGGCCAGGGGCGTGCAGGGTCGCGGGATCTGACGAGACCGCGGCCCGGGCTTTGGCATGAAGCGATAGACCGCATCCTGGCGCGGTGCTCCCCAGAAAGGGTGCCACCCAACGCCGTGAACTTCCAGCGATCTTGATGCGTTTGGCGCGCCGGGATGGTCGAGCGTTGAAGAAGAAGGAGGGGAAGAGCCC
>CAYJPX010000016.1:0-47138 GCA_964372195.1 uncultured Phycisphaeraceae bacterium | reverse complement strand
GATGAAGGATGAAGGATGAAGGATGAAGGATGAAGGATGAAGGATGAAGGATGAAGGATGAAGGATGAATCGTACAACGGCGGGGTGTGGTTCATCCTTCATCCTTCCGCCTTCATCCTTTGAGTTTTCCATGCCCCAATCGCTCGCGGAAATTCGGGACCTCCTCGCCTCGCACGGCCTGAGCCCGCACAAGCGGTTTGGGCAGAACTTCTTGGTCGACCAGAACCTCGTCCGCAAGCTGGTGGACGAGGCGGGCGTGATGCCGGGCGAGCTGGTGCTCGAGGTCGGGCCGGGGACGGGCACGCTGACCGAGGAGCTGCTCTCCCGCGGGTGCGAGGTGATCGCCTGCGAGCTGGATCGCGGGCTTGCCGAGCTGCTTCGCGGGCGGCTGGGGGCCGAGGCGCGGTTCACGCTGATCGAGGGCGACTGCCTCGCCAGCAAGCGGCACATGTCGGGGGACATCGTCGCGGCGGTCGGCGAGCGCCCGTTCGTGCTGGTGGCGAACCTGCCGTACGGGGCGGCGACGCCGTTGATCCTGGCGTTGCTGACCGAGCACCCGGCCTGCCGTGGGATGTTTGTGACGATCCAGCGGGAGGTGGGCGAGCGGTTGGGGGCGGGGGCGCGGAGCGGGGCGTACGGGTCGATCAGCGTGGTGGCGCAGTCGCTGGCGACGGTGCGCACGATCGCGAGGCTGCCGTGCGAGTGCTTCTGGCCCCGGCCGGAGGTCGCGAGCGTGATGGTGGCGATCGAGCGGCGGGCGGGCCACGGGATCGACGACCCGGTGGGCCTCGCGGCGTTCTGCCAGCGGGTGTTCGAGAAGCGTCGCAAGCAGTTGGGGAGCGTGCTGGGGCGCGGGGTCGCGTGGCCGGAGGGGGTGGAGGCGAGGATGCGGGCGGAGGAACTGTCGCCGGGGCAGATGATGGCGCTGTGGCGGGCGTTCGGGGCATAGGTCTCATGGGTCCTATGGGACCCATGGCGGGCTCACCCGGCCGCCGAGCGCCGCTGGCGCCACAGGTCCACCGCAACCGCGGCGATAATGATGTGCCCCACAATCATCTGCTGGACGAAGCTGGGCCATTCGAGGTGGTCGCAGCGGTTGCGCATGTAGGTCATCATGAAGGCGCCGACGAGCGAGCCGAGGACCGAGCCGCGCCCGCCGTTGAGGGAGGCCCCGCCGATGACCGTGGCGGCGATGATGTCGAGTTCGAGGCCGGCCGCGATGGTCGGGTCGCCCTGGCCGCTGAGGCGTGCGAACTGGAAGACGCCGGCGAGCCCGACGAGTAGGCCGCAGACGATGTAGACGAGGATCTTGGTGCGGTCGATCGGCACTCCGGCATATCGCGCCGCCAGCTCGTTGGACCCGATGGCGATGGAGCGGCGCCCGAAGACCGTGAAGCGGATGACCGCCACGCCGACGAGGCCGAGGGCGAGCATCACCCAGACGCCCGGCGCGACGATGAGCCACTCGGCGGTGGGGAAGGGCTTGACGACCTCGGCGAGCATGCCCGGGTCGGCCGAGATCGGCCGGCTGCCGGCGATCCACTTGGCCACGCCGCGGAACAGCCCCAGCGTGCCGAGGGTGACGATGAATGGCGGGAGCTTGAGGAGCGTGATGAGCAGGCCGTTGTACAGCCCGCAGAGCCCGCCCACCGCGACCGCGGCCACCACCGCCAAGGGGAGCGGCCAGCCCGACCCGAGGGCGAGCGCCCCGGCGACACCCGCCAGCGCGATGCCCGACCCCACCGACAGATCGAGCCCGCCCGAGGCGATGACCAGGGTCATCCCGATCGCGCAGGTGCCGACGATCAGCGTCTGGACCGCGATGAACTGGAGGTCCTGGCGACCCACGCCGTGGTGCGGCGGGATGGCGAAGAAGACGATGACCACCACGAGGAGCGCGACAAAGGGGCGCACCAACGCCGCGGCCTGGGCGACAAACCGCTGGTGGCGCGAACGGGCCTGGGCGAGGGTTGCCTGTTTCACGGGCCTTCGAGCGAGGAGAAGTCCGGGGCGATCAGATCCCGGGCCTCGGGCGTGTTCATGTTGTCGGGGGTGACGAGCATCACGCCCGTGTCGATGCGGGGCTCGATGGTCTTGCCCTGGAGGAAGTCGACCGCGGCCCGCACGCCCAGCTCGCCCATGCGGATGGGGTTCTGCACGACCAGGGCCTGGATGTCGCCCGTGCCCAGCGCCTCGACCAGCCCCTCGCTGGCGTCAAAGCCGATGAAGGTGACCTTGCCCGCCATCTGTCGCGAGCGCAGGGCCAGCAGCATGCCGAAGGTCGAGCTCTCGTTGGGGCAGAACACGCCGTCGATGTCGGAGTAGGTGGTCAGCAGGTTCTCGGCGGCCTCCTGGGCGGTGGCGCGGGTGGCGCCGGCGTAGCGGCCGGGGTCGATCAGCTCGATCCCCTCGGCCGCGGAGAGGGCCTCGATGAAACCTCGCTCGCGGAGGTCGGTGCTCGCCGAGCCCTCCTGGTAGCGGAGCAGCAGGACCTTGCCCTTGCCGCCCAGGAGTTCGACCATCTTCTGCCCGCCCATCCGCCCGCCCTGCTCGTTGTCGGTGGCGATGAAGGTGACAAAGTCCTTGCCGACCTCGGCGTCGAGCCCGGAGTCGATGATGACCACGGGGATGCCGGCCTGGGTGGCGAGGCGCACGGGAGCGACGAGGGCCTTGTCGTCGAGCGGGGCCAGGACGATCGCGTCGTACCCGCTGGAGATGAGGTTCTCGACCAGGGCGACCTGTTGGGCGCGGTCGTCCTCGCGCTCCGGCCCGGTGAAGGTGATGCTCACGCCCTCGAGGTCGTGCTCGGCCCGCATGGCCCCGGCGTGGATGCTCTTCCAGAAGTCGTGGGTGGTGCCCTTGGGCACGACCGCGACCCGGAGGGTCTCCTTGGACCCGGCGCCGTCGGGCGTCGTGGGGGCCTTGTCGGAGGGCTCGGACTTGGAGCAGGAGGTCAGCGCGACAACGGCGGCGGCCAGGAGCATCGCGGCGGTGCGGAGGGGTGCGGTCGTCATGGCATCGGTCCTCGTGGTTGGGGTCGAAGGGGCATGGTACCGTTTGGGCGCGGGCGGCGTGGCAGGTCCGGGGATCGCCCGACGGGCTCGAGAATCCCCGGCGCAGGGCCGGGCGGCGGCACGCCAGAGGAGGAGCGGATGCGGGTCTTTGCCCAGGCGATCGATCTGGTCGACGATCCCCAGCGGATCGCCGAGTACGAGGCCCACCACCGCCGGGTCTGGCCCGAGGTGGTCGCGGCCCTGCGGGGGATCGGGATCACGCGGATGAAGATCTTCCGCACCGGCGGCCGCCTGTTCATGTTCTATGAGGCCCCCGACGGGTTCGATCCGGCCCGCGACTACCAGGCCTACACCGCCGACCCGAGGTGTCGGGCGTGGGATGCACTGATGCGGGAGTATCAGAAACCCGTGCCCGGGGCTCCGGAGGGGGCGTGGTGGACGCCGATGGAGGAGGTGTTCGATCTCGGCTCACCCGCGGAGGGATGAGTCCCCGGCAGGAGGCCTCGATGGGTGATTCGAAACCCCGGTGCGCAGAATCGGCGCGGCTGGCCGCCGATACGGCCCGGGAGGCCAACTGGAAGCGATGGGGGCCCTACCTGCCGGAGCGTCAGTGGGGGACGGTGCGCGAGGACTACTCCGAGCACGGCAACTGCTGGGACTACTTCCCCCACGAGCACGCCCGGAGCCGGGCCTACCGGTGGGGCGACGACGGGCTGCTGGGCTGGTGCGACCGGCAGTGTCGGCTGTGCTTCGCCATCGCCCTCTGGAACGGCAAGGACAAGATCCTCAAGGAGCGGCTGTTCGGGCTGACCAACGCCGAGGGGAACCACGGCGAGGATGTCAAGGAGGTGTACTTCTACCTCGACAACACGCCGACGCACTCGTACGCCAGGGCGCTGTACCGCTACCCTCACGCCCAGTTCCCCTACGACGACCTGGTGCAAGAGAACCGCCGCCGGGGCAAGGGCAGCCCGGAGTACGAGCTCACCGACACGGGGGTGTTCGGGGGCGATCGGTTCTTCGATGTGACGGTGGAGTACGCCAAGGCGGGGCCGGACGACACGCTGATCGAGATCACCGCGCACAACCGCGGGCCCGAGGCCGCCGAGCTGCACTTGCTCCCGATGGTCTGGTTCCGCAACACCTGGTCGTGGGGCTGCACGCACGAGGGGTGCGAACTCAAGCCCCGGCTGTGGCTCGAGGAGCCCGGGCGGGTGGTGTGCGAGCATCGGTCGCTGGGCCGGTACGACGCCGACTTCGGCGCCGGCCCCGACGCCACGCGGCCCGAGGTGCTGTTCACCGAGAACGAGACCGACTTCGAGCGGATCTTCGGGTACGCGAGCGTGAGCCCGTATGTGAAGGACGCCTTCCACCGGCGCGTGATCGAGGGCGAGCGGGCCGCGGTGAACCCCGCGCTCCGGGGGACCAAGGCCGGGGCCTGGCACCGGCTGCGGATCGCCGGCGGGGGCGAGGCGCGGGTGCGGGTGCGCCTCCGGGCGGCGCCGGGCGACGACCGGGTCGGCGACCTGGAGACCGGGTTTGACCAGACGCTCCAGGCCCGCCGCCGCGAGGCCGACGAGTTCTACGCGGGGAGGATCGCCCCGCACCACACGCCCGACCAGCGGTTGATCTCCCGGCAGGCGTACGCCGGGCTGCTCTGGACCAAGCAGTTCTATCACTATGTGGTGGGCGACTGGCTCGCGGGCGACCCCAACCAGCCGCCGCCGCCGCCTTCGAGGGCGCTGGGGCGCAACCACGACTGGAAGCATGTCTACAGCCGGGACATCCTGAGCATGCCCGACAAGTGGGAGTACCCGTGGTTCGCGGCGTGGGACCTGGCGTTCCACATGGTGCCGATGGCGCGGATCGACGAGGAGTTCGCCAAGAGCCAGCTCGTGCTCATGCTGCGCGAGTGGTACATGCACCCCAACGGGCAGATGCCCGCCTACGAGTTTGCGTTTAACGATGTCAACCCCCCGGTGCACGCCTGGGCGTGCTGGCGGGTGTACCAGCGGGGGCTCGCCGAGGGCAGGCCCGACCGGCTCTTCCTGAGCCGCACCTTCCAGAAGCTCCTGATGAACTTCACCTGGTGGGTCAACCGCAAGGACCCGCAGGGAGAGAATGTCTTCAGCGGGGGGTTCCTGGGGCTGGACAACATCGGGGTCTTCGACCGGTCCCAGCCGCTCCCCATCGAGGGCAAGCTCGAGCAGGCCGACGCGACGGCGTGGATGGCGTTCTTCTGCGGCACGATGCTGTCGATGTCGCTCGAACTGGCCCTCGAGAACCCGGCGTACGAGGACATGGCCTCCAAGTTCTTCGAGCACTTCGTCCACATCACCGACGCCATGAACACCCTGGGCGGGTCGGGGCTGTGGGACGAGCGCGACGGGTTCTACTACGACCGCATCCGCCTGGGCGACCACGGGATGCCGATGCGCATCCGGTCCCTGGTCGGCATCCTGCCGCTGGTCGCCTGCGAGGTCCTCGAAGAGCAGGCGATCCAACAGCTCCCCGGCTTCGCCAAGCGGCTCAACTGGTTCCTCGAGAACCGGGGCGAGCTGGCGCGGCACATCAGCTACATGGAGGTCGATGGCCGGCCCGAGCACGCCTACCGCCTGCTGGCCCTCCCCAGCCGCGAGCGGCTCGTGCGCGTCCTCGGCTACATGCTCGACGAGGCCGAGTTCCTCTCGCCCTACGGCGTCCGTTCGCTCTCGAAGGTCCACGAGCGAGAGCCGTTCGTCCTCAGGGTCGGCGAGCAGGAGTTCCGCGTCGCCTACGCCCCCGGCGAGAGCCCCTCGGGGATGTTCGGCGGCAACAGCAACTGGCGCGGGCCCGTCTGGTTCCCCATCAACTACATGATCGTCAAGGCCCTCGAACGCTACCACCGCTTCTACGGCGACAGCCTGCTCGTCGAGTGCCCCACCGGGTCGGGCAACCTGATGAACCTCTGGCAGGTCAGCCAGGAACTCCGACGGAGGCTCTCGGGGCTCTTTACCCAACGCGGGGGCGGGGCCCGGCCCTTCCTCAACGGCTCGCCGGCGTTCAGGGACGCCGCCGGCGAGGAGATGCTGCTCTTCCACGAGTTCTTCCACGGCGATACCGGGCGCGGGCTCGGGGCGAGCCACCAGACCGGCTGGACCGCGCTGGTGGCGTCGATCCTCGCGGGGCTGACCCCGGGGGACGGGGCGCCGGGCGAGCACGGGCCATAGACGCGCGCGGAGCAGCCGCATGCGAATCGGTGGGAGCTGTTTCAATAAGTGCCAAAGCTGGTGCCGAATCGGTGGTCGAGGTTCTGGATGAGGTACCGCAGCGCATCGGCGGCGTGGTCGAAGCCGTCCTTCTCGGGCGCCAGGCTCTCGGGCCGGTCGGCGGGGTAGTGGTAGCGTTCGAGGCACTCGATCAGGTGCGTGCACCGCGCGTGGACGAAGAGCCGGGCGGCGGGCGCGCCCGTCGTGGGCTCGGCGACCGCGGGCTTGAGCCGGGCGCGCACGAGCGAGAGCCCCGCCTGGGTGCCCAGGGCGTTGTCCTTGACCCTGAGCCCGGTCTTGCGCAGCGCGGCCGAGGCGCTGACGCCGGTCTGGTCGTTGCGTTGCCTGCCCGCCGGGTCGACACCCAGCCAGGCCGGCGGGCCGTCCAGGCCATCGACGCCCGGGCCGGCGAGGATGGCGCGGGCGTGCTCGTCGAGGACCGTCTCGGTCTGCACGCGCTCGGCGAGCACCCAGAGCGCATCGTGCTCGTCGTGGATCGCCCAGAGCACCACGGTGGGGGCGCGGAAGCCGAAGTCCATGCCCGCGAGCATGCGGCCTCGGGGCGGGATCCAGGGCCCCTCGCCCACCACATGCACCGCGCGGGCGAACTCGGGGAAGACCGAATCGCTCCGCCTGGGTCTGCGGCAGAGCATCTCGGACTCCCAGGTCGCCGCGCCGACGCGGTGCTTCATGCGCACGGCATCATCGATGCGGATGTGGCCGACGCGCTGCTCCTCCTTCGCACGGCCCTCGCACTCGGGCAGCAGCACGCACCGCTCGCAGGGCCGCTCGGGTTCGCAGCGGTCGAGCACATCGACCACACCCCAGCGGAAGAGCGACCGCTGGCCCTCGCGGGCCTCCTGCACGACGCGGTGCATCAGCGCGTAGGGGCGGTGCATGGTGGAGAGGCACTCGATCGAGCCGCGGACCTCGACGACGCGCCCGCCGGGCAGGGTGAGGTCGGCCGAACGGGTGGTGAGCTGGGCGGCCTCCCAGACCTCGGGGTCGAAGAGCTCGACCTCGTCGCAGCGGAGCTTCTGCACGCGCGTGCCGCGGACGCTGGTCTCGCTCTGGGCGAGGATCTCGGCGACCGAGGCGTTGGTCAGGCGGACGCGTCGCTCGGTGATGCGCCCGTCGAGTTGGGCGGCGAGGGCGGGCCTGTGGAAGAGGGCGCGCAGGTGGGCGAGCATGCGTTTGGATTGCTCGAGCGAGCCGCCGAGGATGCGGACCTCGATGCCGGGCTTGAAGACCAGGTCGAGCATGGTGGCGACGGCGCCGAGGAAGGTCTTGCCCCCGCCGCGGTTGGCCCAGACGACGGCGTCGAAGGGGGCGTCGCCCTCGGTGGGGGCATCGGGCAGCAATCGCCCGGCCTCGAAGAAGACATGCGTGAGGTAGTCAAACGGCGCCTGGTGGCCCGGGATCATCGGGTGCCGGGCGATGTTGACGCCGAGCGTGGTGCGGAGCCAGTCGTGCAGGGCGTCGGGCGAGCGGGGGAACTCGCCGATGTGGTCGGAGGCGCCTGGCTCTGGTGTTGTGCTTGGTGTGGTTCCGGGCGTGGTGTTGGGCGTGGTTTCGGGTGTGGTCGATGTCGTGTCGTGCTTGGGCTTTCGCGCCATATCTCCCCCGTTGTTTTTCGAATTGGCGGGGGAGTGCCGGGTGTGTGGGATGCGACTTGTGCGTGGCGGGCGGGCATCCTGACGCGCCCGCGCTTTGGCGGTGTTGTGTCTTTACGAGCCCCGAGCGCAAGCTCGGGGTTTGGGTGGGCTTGTGCCCGATGGGCTGGGACCCCGAGCTTGCGCTCGGGGCTCGTAAAGGCTGGGACCCCGAGCTTGCGCTCGGGGCTCGTAGAGGCGGTCTCATGCCAGGTTCAACGCCCGTTTGAGCGCGAAGACACGGTCGCCGTCGAGTCGGCGCAGGGCTCGGAGCACTTGCGACCGCTCGCGGCCGGTCATGAAGAAGGTCACCGGGTGGGGCAGGTCCCGGGCGTCGGGCGGCTCCGCGGGGCGGGTTGGTGTGGCGGTGCGATCGGTGCGAGCGGCGCGTGGTCTGTCTATTGGCATGGTCAATCTCCGTGTGCGTAGGCGATCGGTCGTTGCGCGGCGTGCGAGGCCGCCAGCATGAGCAGCGCGGTGGGCTTGTCGTGCTTGCGATTCCGGGTTGCGAGCGAGCCGGCGGCCCAGACCCGCGCCTCTCGCGCCAGCCAGGGGTGTCGGGCGAGGGCCTGCTCGGCCGCGGCGTGTTCGAGCAGCTCCCAGGGCTCGAGCGCCACGCTGGCGAGGGCGTCGAGGAAGCGGGCGTCGCGCAGGCCGGGGGGCAGCGTGTAGGGCGTCATGCCGGCGGCCTCGAAGAACGGGCACACGAGGCCCATCGCGGCGGTCGCCTCGGTGCGCGGCGTGAGGGGGGTGTCGAGGTATTCGCGGACGAGCCGCCGCGCCAGCCCCAGGCCACGGAAGCGCGGGTCGACGACGACGCGTGAGATGCAGCGGAGCGTGCGGTTGATGGCCCGGGCGTCGCGGCGTTTGTCGCCGGTGTCGTACTCGCCGGGCCAGGCGAGGTGGCGCCACGAGCTGTTGAGCGTGGGCATGCTGGCGACGAGCACGCCGGCGAGGCGGCCCTCGGCGTCGCGGGCGGCGAGCACGCAGGGCGCAGCGTCGGGGCGCGTGGCGATCGTGGCGGGCGGGCCGGCCTTGTAGTGGTGGTGGGCGAGGGCGGCGTAGTCGGCCGGGGTGCCGGGCACGACGCGGAGGGCGAGCGGGTCGGGCGCGGGGTGCTGTCGCGGGGTAGCGCAGGTGGTCATCGGGTGTGCTCCTGGGGGCTAGGGCGGAGTTCGAGGTCGGGTTCGAGGGCCGCCGCCAGGTCGTCGTGGGCGGTGGCGCAGAGGACGCGGACGGCGGCGTGCCTGGTGCACCAGCGCCGGAGGGTGCGGGCCACGCACCGCGCGGTGACACGGTCGAGGGTGGAGCAGCACTCGTCGATCACGAGCAGCGTGTCGCGGCGGGCGGTCGCCCGGGCCATCGCCAGGGCGATGCCCAGGCGGGCACGCTGGCCCTCGGACAGCTCGGCGGCGGGGCGGGCCCAGAGCATCGGCTCGCCCAGGCCCGCGGCGCCGAGCAGGCGGAGCGTCGTGGTGAGCGGCTGGGTGAAGAGGTCGATGATCGGGCGATCCGCGGCGGCCCGCGCGAGCCGCGCCGTGGCGTCCACGACCCGCACGCCGCGCGAGCGGGCCGCGCCCGCGGTGGCGCGGAGCAGCATCGACTTGCCGCACCCGCTCGGGCCGGTGATGAGCGCGATCGATCCCGGGGGCATGGCGAGGAGTCGCGCGATGTCCGCGTCGAGCGCTCGGGGGGGCGCGGCGGCGGGGGGGTCGCCGACGAGCAGGCCGAACGGCGCGACGGCACGCAGCAGGCGCTCCGACGCCGGGCCGGGGCACGCGACGAACCGCGGGGCGCAGGTCACGACGCCACCCCGGGGCGCGGCGCCTCGGCGATGGCGGTGATGGCCTCGAAGTGTCGGCGGACGGTGTGCAGCGACATGCCCAGCGAGTCGGCGGCCTGTCGCAGCGACTGGCCGTGCAGGAAGCACGCGGTCGCGACCCGACGCCGGGTGGGCGCCCAGCGGTCGCGGCACTCGGCGACGAGGACGAAGCCCGGCGAGTCGAGCCGCTCGACCAGGCGGTGCAGCCGGCGGCGGAGCGACTTGGCGCTGCGGCCGGGCTGGGGGTGGTCGGACCACACCGCGGCCAGGTCGGCGATCGATCGGCCGTCGCGGAAGACCCCCTCGACGAGGTAGCGGTCGAGTTGGGGGAGGTGGGCGGCCCGCTCGACGAGCCTCTCGGCGGTCTCCCGGCGAAACCCCCTGCGGAGGTCCAGGGCGGGGGTGGGGGCGGCGGTACGGTCGATGATGGGCGTTCCGGGCATCTTTTTCCTCCGATTCTGGTCTCTCGGGCTTGCGGCGCCGCGGGTCAGAGTGTTCAATACTCTCTGAACATGACCATATGTTCTCAACTTGAGGTATACTTTGCAAGGTCTTTGTATGGCAAGTCCACAAACTCGCGCACACCGGCGGATGTCGGGGGCGGGAGACTGAAAAAAACCGGGAGCGACCTCGATGCCCAAGCCCTCGCCAACCCCCACTCAGGCCCCCACTCCGGCCCCGAACCCGGCCGCCCGGCTGGGTGAGGCGGTCCGTGCCCACCGGGCGCTGCGGCGACTCAGCCTCGATGCGCTCGCGCAGCGGGTGGCTTGCTCGAAGAGCTATCTGTCCGCGATCGAGAACGACCGCTGCGGCCCGCCGGGCGCGGGGCTCCTGCGCCGGCTCGAAGAGGTGCTGGCGACCGAGCCGGGCGCGCTGGTGCGGCTGGCCGACCTGCAGGCAACGCCGTCGGGCATCCGGCGTGAACTCGCGGAGTTGCACCAGCGGCAGCTCGCGGCGGGGCGCCTTGCCGAGCTGCTCCGCGCGGGCGGGGCGAGCGATTCACCCTCTCTCGACGAGGCCTACCGCACGGGCGAGCTGCGCGAGTTGATCGATCGGCTGAGCCCGCCGGGCGAGTCGGGGCCGGACTTGGTCGCGTTGCCGCTGGAGGTGCCGGTGATCAACAAGGTGCAGGCCGGGTACCCGCGGGACTTCACCGACCTGGGCTACCCGGTGGGGGTGGCGGACGAGTATGTGCGTTGCCCGGACCTGTCGGACCCTGACGCGTTCGCCGCCAGGGTGGTGGGGGACTCGATGACGCCGGACTACCGCGAGGGGGACATCGTGATCTTCTCGCCGATCCGGGATGTGTGCAACGGGAACGACTGCTTCGCCCGGATCGCCCCCGACGACGAGACGACCTTTAAGCGGGTGTTCTTTGAGACCGGGCCGGGCGAGTCGGAGCTGATCCGCCTCCAGCCGTTGAACCCGGCGTACCCGTCCAAGACGCTGCCGCGGGAGGAGGTGGTGGGGCTGTTCGTGGCGGTGAGCGTGATGCGGCAGATTGGGTGAGAGGGGTGACCCCTGGGGGCGGGGACCCGGCCCGGGGGTTGTCCGGGCAACCCCTGGGGTTGCCCTGCGTATGGGGGGTGCGATGCTCATCGGCCCGGGGCAGGCGTGTCGCCCGCGGGGCCGAGTCGCCGTTCGGCCCGGCGTGCTAGCATGGGGTGCTCAACCGGACCCCGCAGGAGGAACGCCCGATGGCGAAGATGTTCTACACGATCGAGGAAGCGGCCGAGAAGCTCGGCAGGAGCGTCAAGGATGTCCAGCAGATGGCCGAGTCCGGCCAGCTGCAGGAGTTCCGCGACCGCGATCGCCTCATGTTCAAGAAGGAGCAGGTGGACCTGATCGCCGGCGGCGGGGACGACGATGTGCTCAAGTTCGGGGAGGACCTTGAGCCGCTGAGCCTCAGCTCCTCGGGCTCCGGCTCCGGGCTCGGTCTCGACGCGGGCAAGGAGTCGACGGGGATGAGCATCTTCGACCCCGACGATATCGAGGTCGCGGACCCCTCCGCGCAGACGCAGGTCAGCGACGGGGGGATGGAGGCGGGCTTCGATCTGGACTCGGCGAGCTCGGGGTCGGGCCTGCTGGACCTGACCAAGGAGGCCGACGACACCTCGCTCGGGGCGGACCTGCTCGAGGATGTCTACGGCCAGGAGACCATGGGCGCGACCTCCCCGGCCGGGGAGAGCGGCATCATGGACGAGCCGGCGGCGGCGCTGTTCGAGGGGTCCGAGGGCGAGGCGGACGCCGCCGCCGCGGCGCCGGCGGCGATGCCCGTGCTGGCCGAGGCGTACGACGGCGCGTGGTCGGGGATCGGCGGCGGGCTGGCGCTGGGCATGGCGATCTGCCTGGCGGCGGCGATCGCGGTGGTGCTCTTTGCCATGATCGGGTCGCTCTCGCCGGTGAAGGACATCATCCTCGGGCAGTACTACGCCGTGGTCGGTGGGATGGCCGGCGTGCTGGTGATCTTCGCGGTCATCGGCATGGTGCTGGGCAAGCGGAGCTGAGCGGGACTTTGGGTGAGGGGCGGGTGGTTGCGCAGCCGCGTGGCCTTCGCTCGAAGCTCGCTCAGACCACGGCACCCAGAGGACCACTCTACCCAAAGGACCACAATTCTCGTTCGTCGGATCAGGCCCGGGGGTCTCGCATTGCGCCGGATGCGGCGCCGGCCAGCGGCGCTTGGGTTGACTTGGAGAACAGCCGCCGCACCGCCTCCCGGGTGTCCTGCACCAGGCTGAACAGCAGCGGCACGAGGAAGAGCGTGAAGACCGTGGAGAGCGCCATGCCGCCGATGACCACGCTGCCCAGCCCGCGGTAGAGCTCCGAGCCCGCGCCGGGCAGGACGACCAGGGGAGCCATGCCCAGGAGGCTGGTGATGGTGGTCATCATGATGGGCCGGACGCGGGTGGTGACGCTCTCGGTGATGGCGTCGCGGGCGTTCATGACCTCGCGGATGTCATCCTCGCCCTCGCCGATGCCGCGCATGAAGTTCAGCGCCTGGTGGACGATAAGGATGGCGTTGTTGACCACGACGCCGATGAGCAGGACCACGCCGAGCATGGTGAGGACATCGAGGTTCTGCTGGGGGATGTAGCGGTTGCTGACGCTGATCTGGTGCATGATCGCCAGGCCGAGGAAGCCGCCGAAGGTGGCGGGCGGGACGGCGAACATGATGATCATGGGGTGGCTGAAGCTCTGGAAGAGCACGCACATCAGCAGGTACACCACCAGCAGGGCGAGGAACAGGGAGCTGCCGAGCAGCCCGACGAGCGTGCCGTCGCCCAGCAGCGCGGCGCGGACGGCCTTGAGCTTGCTGGCGGAGCCCGCAAACTCGGCGTGGACGCCGTTGGCGACCTTGCCGGCGGCGGTCTGGTCCTTCACCGCCTGATCGACCACGCCGATCGCGGCTTCGAGCGGCATGTCGCGCGGGGGGGTGAACTCCAGGCTCACCGCCCGCAGGCGGTTCACGCGGTTGATCTCGATCGGCGAGGTGATCCGCCTGACCTCGGCGAGGCTGGCGAGCGGGACCGTGTGCCCGCTGGGCGTCGCGACCGGCAGATCGCTCAGGCCCGCGAGGGAGGTCTGATCGACGGCGTTGCTCGCGATGGCCTTGAGGTCGATCGTCTCCCCGCCGACGCGGTACTCGCCGATGATCGCCCCGTCGCCGGAGGCGCTGACCGCCAGGCCCAGCTCGGTGGGGGTCATGCCCACATCGGCGAGGCGGACGCGGTCGGGCACGATCTGGAGCTCGGGCCCGGGGAGGTTGAAGTTGCTCGGGCTGGCCTGCACGGCGCCGTGCCCGTACTCCGCCTGGAGCTGGCCCTGCACCGCGGCGGCGGCCTGGGTGACCCGGGAAAGGTCGTCGCCCACGAGGTCGACGCGGACCGACGAGGTGCTCTGACCGCTGACGCGGAACAGCTGGGCCTGCTTGGCGAAGCCGAAGACCCCGGGCACCATCTCCTGGCGGGTCGCGTGCGCAAAGAGCGGTTCGAGGTCGACGACGCGGGATTCGTCGGCGGAGATGCCGCCGTGGAACATGATCGAGCCGAACCCGACGAAGAAGTAGTTCTCCAGCGGCGGGGGCACGACGGTCGGTCCGCCGGGGGGTCCGAAGGGGTTGATCGGCACCGCCGGGAGTTGCGCCTCGGCGGCGGCCCGTTCGGGCGAGCCCGCGGGCATCGCGCCGGCCTCGTAGAAGGGGAGGATGGTCTGCTCGACGCGCTTGCCGAGCTCGATCTGCTGATCGATGTTGTAGCCCGGCGGCGGGAGCACGACGCCGAAGACCATGTTCCGGTTTCCCGAGGGCAGGAAGTCCGACTGCGGCAGGATCAGGAAGCTCCCGACGAGCGAGCCGACGGTCATCACCAGCACCACGGCGATCCGCGCCGTCCAGCTCCCGCAGCAGAGGTAGACGGTCCTGCCGATCCACTGGGTGATGAGCGCGAACGGCCGGGCCATCGCGTCGCCCAGCTTGTGGAGCCTGTCGTCGTGGCGCCGGGGGCGGAGCAGCCTGGCCGCGGCGCAGGGGATGACCGTGATCGAGACCAGCAGGCTCAGCATGACCGCGGCGCAGATCGCCAGCGCGATGTCGCGGAACAGCTGCCCCGCCTCCTCCTGGATGATCAGGATGGGGATGAACGCCGCCACCGTGGTGAGCGTCGACGCGAGCACGGCGCCCCACACCTCGCGGGCGCCGTCGTAGGCCGCCAGCATCGGCCCCTTCCCCATCTCCATGTGCCGGAAGGTGTTCTCCAGCACGACGATCGCGTTGTCGACCACCATGCCGACGGCGAAGGCCATGCCGGCCAGGCTGATGACATTGATGCTGCGCCCCATGACCACCATCGCGACGAACGCGCCGATGACCGAGATCGGGATCGCCAGGGCGATGATCGCCACCGGGCGGATCGACCGGAGGAAGAGGAAGAGGACCCCGATCGCGAGCGAGCCGCCGAACCAGATGTTGCTCTTGACGAGCCCGATCGCCTGGTCGATGTAGATGGTCTGGTCGTAGACCTGCTCGAGGAAGAAGCCGCCCTCGAGCCCCCTCCGGGTCTTCTCCGCGTCGAGCACCCCGCCCGGCGCGTTCAGCGCCGCGATCGCCTGCTTGACGCCGCTCATCACCTCGATGACATTGGACCCGACCTCGCGCTGGACATTGATCGCCAGCACGGGCCGGCCCTTGGAGCGGACGAACGAGCTCGGTTCCTTGAAGGTCTCGGCGACCTCGGCGATGTCGCGGACGAGCACGGGCACGCCGTCCTCGTAGGCGACGACCGTGCTCTCCACGCTGTCCAGGGTCTCGTACTGCCCGATCGTGCGGACGCGCACATCCGATCGCCCGTCGGCGACCTGCCCGGCGGAGATATTGCGGTTTGTGCCGCGGATGGCGTCGACGAGCTGGCCGGCGGTGATGCGTCGCTGGGCGAGGCGCACCGGGTTGAAGCGGATCTGCACCTCGCGCTCGCGCCCGCCGAGCACATTGACCTCGCTGACACCGGGCATGCGCTCGATGACGGGCTTGATGCGGTCCTCGGCGAAGTCCTGGAGCGAGCGGATGTCGAAGGCGTCGGGGTCGGTGGCGCCGAAGACGATCCAGGCGATGTAGTCGCGGTTCATCCGGTCGCTGGCCAGGATGACCGGCTCGTCGACATTCTCGGGGTAGTCGGGCACCTCGCGGAGCTTGTTGGAGACCTCGCGGAGGGCGTCGTCCTTGGCGACGCCGACCTGGAACTCGAGCCGGATGGACCCGTTCGACTGCGAGCTGGTGCTGGTCATCTGCTTGAGGCTGGTGAGCCCCTGGAGCTTCTCCTCCTGTTTGTCGATGATCTCCTGCTCGATCTCGTCGGGGCTTGCCCCCTCCCAGAAGGTCTGGACGCTGACGATGGTGTCCTCGACATTGGGGGTGAGCTGGACCGGGATCCGCTGCACGCTGAGCACGCCGGCGATCATCACCAGGATCACCGAGACGGTCACCGTCACCGGCTGTCGGACCACGAGCCTGATGAAGTCCATCAGCCTGCTCCTTCGGCGCCGGAGGCGTCGATCTCGGTGGTGGTCTCGCCGATGGGCGTGACCGGGGCGGTCGGGTAGAGCCGGTCGTTGCCCTCGACGATCACGCGGTCGCCGGGCATGACGCCGGGCGCCTGCACGACGACCCGCCCGGGCTCCTCGAAGAGGACCTCGATGTTGGCGGGCATCGCCTGGGCGGGGCCGTCGCCCATCTGGCGGGCGATGTAGATGTAGGTCCCCATGTCGTTGCGCATGACGGCGTCGGTGGGGACGACGAGGTGCTCGCCGCGGGCGCCGGTGGGCACCCAGCCGACGACGCTGAGCCCCGCCGCCAGGGCGCCCGCTCGGTCGTGCACTCGGCCGATGACGCGGAAGGTCCTCGACCGCTCGTCGACCTGGGGCACGATGCGGAGCTGCTCGACGCCGAGGCGCGAGTCGGTGCGGTCGAGCATGACGACCAGGTCGGCCCCGCTGAGGCTGGCGTCGGCCAGGCGGGCGGTGAGCACCGTCAGGTACCGCTGGGGCACATCGAGGACGACCTCGAGCTCGTCGGTCTGCACCAGCTCGCAGACCGAGTCGCCCGCGTTGAGCCACTCGCCGCGCTCGGAGAGCTTCTGGGTGACCACGCCGGGGAAGGGCGCGGCGATGTGCATGTCCTTGATCCGGCGCTCGAGCAGGGCGAGCCGGGCGTCGTAGACCTCGACATCGCGTTGGGCCTTCTCGACCCGCGCGGTCGCCTGCCGGAGCTCGGCGTCGGCGTCCCGCTGCTCGCGGGCGTTCGAGGCGCCGCGCTCGGTCGCGGTCACCAGGCTCTCGACCTCGGACCGCCAACGCTCGCGGAGGGCCTCCTCCTCGGCGACGCTGGACTCCGCGGCGGCACGCTCGGCGATGGTCCGCTGCTTCTCGAGCTCCAGCCGCTCGCTGTCCAGGTGCGCCAGGATCTGCCCGGCCTCGACGCGCATCCCGTTATCGATGAGCAGCTCGACGACGACGCCCTCCTCCTGCGAGGCGACCTCGGCGATCCGGAGCGAGCGAAGCTGGCCGGTCACCATCCGACGCTCGGCGACCTCCTCGGAGACGACCGGCCACATGCGCACCGGCGAGGGCGGCGGCCCCTGCGCCCGTGCCGCCAGCGACACGCCGACACACGCACACCACGCCGCGATCAACACCTGTGCTCTCATGCGGTTGCTCCCACCGGTCCTGCCGTGCCGCGCGTGGCGGCCGGCGATTGTTGGTTGACCAAGTCCCCGCAGCCCATCCCGCGGAGCGAGAAGGCCGTCAGCTCGTCGGCCAGGCGCGCGATCGCGGCCTCGCCGACCTCCCCCTCGCCCAGCGGCTCGCCTACCCGGTCCAGGAAGAGGCGGAACATACGCTGGTGCATCAACAGGCCCATTACCGCCTGGGCGTGGCTCGACCGCGCTCGGGCGTCCGCCTCGGGGCAGAGCACCCCCACCAGGCCGCAGAGGCGTTCGTGGTGCGGCCTGACGAACTCCCGCACGACCAGGTCGGTCGCGTCTCCCGGCTGCATGGCGGACTGCATGATGAGGCAGAGGCAGGCCTCGTCGGTGCGTTCGCCGAGCAGGACCCGCAGGAAGGCGCCGACGAACGCCGCCAGGGCGTCCGCCGCCGCCCGGCGTGATGGCATAGGCCCGCTGATCAACGCCCAGGCCTCGGTCGAGCCGCGGCGGTCCATGGTGCGGCGGATCGCCTCGAGGTACAGCCCGCGCTTGGACCCGAAGTGGTACTTGATGCCCGAGAGGTTGACGCCCGCGACCTCGGCGATCTGGCGGATGCCGATCGCGTCGTAGCCGTGCTCGCTAAAGAGCCCCTCGGCGGCGTCGAGCAGGCGGTCGCGGGTTGACTCGACTGGGTGGATCACGGGGGGAGGGTAGGCCGGGAATCGGCGAGGTCAATCGATCGATTGACTTCGCGGAGGGCCGGGCCGGAGGCGGGCCGGGCTAACATCTGCCTCGCGGGCCCGGCCCGCCGAGGTATCCAGCGCATGCGGCTCTCGCGACTGATCCTGGCGTTTACCCTCACCCTGCTCCTCGCGGGGCTGGCCCGCGCCCAGGACCTCCGGCCGGAGACCCCGGCCGAGATCCAGGCCCGTCTGACGGCGGCGGGGGACGACCCGGCGGTCGCCGAGCCCACCGACGAGGTGATCAAGGCCCTCCGGGCGGCCAAGGCCGCGGCCGAGGCGACCGTGGCCGCGCGCGACCGGGCCGCCGATTTCCGGGGCCAGACCGAGGCGGCCCCGGCCCAGAAGTCCCAGATCGAGGCCGAGCTCAAGCTCCCCCCGGAGGCGGCGGTTGTGTCGGCGCCCCCGGGCGCCACGCTGGCCGAGCTTGAGCGGTTGCTTGCCCAGGCGGACGCCAACGCCAAGGCGGCCCGGGCCGAGCTCGACACACTGATCGCCGAGGACCCACGCCGCGCCAAGCGGCTGACCGAGATCCCCGTGGAGGTCGCCCAGTTCCAGGCGGAGGTGGATCGGCTGGCGCAGGTCGCGGCGACGCCGCCGCCGACCGAGGTCGCGCCGGCGCTGGTCGAGGCCCGGCGGGTGAGGACGGCGGCCGAGTGGGGCCAGGCCAAGGCCCGCATCGCCGAGCTGCAGGCCGAGGCGGCCAGCTACGACGGGCGGCGGGACCTGCTGGTTTTGCGTCGCAACCGCGCCGAGCGCCGGGCCAAGCAGACGCAGGACCTGCTGGCCGGGTGGCAGCAGTTGGTGGCCAAACGGCGCGCCGGCGAGGCGGCCGATGCGGCGCGGCAGGCCAGCGACCGCGACCTCGCCGCCGCCGATGAGATCCCGGAGCTCGCCCCCATCGCCGAGCAGATCCGCGAGCTGGTCGCCGACCTGCAGGGCGAGCGGGCGATTCCGCGGCGACTCACCGATGCGGTCGCCGACCTCAACGAGACCAACGAGCTGCTCCAGTCCCGGATCAACCAGGGGCGGACGCTGCGGCAGCGGGTTGACAAGGCGGGGGCGGCGCCGTACGGCACGGCCCTGCAGGACGCGCTGCGCGACCTCAAGGATGTCGGCGGGTACCGGCTGCAGCTCGCCCGCTACCGCCGGCAGCTCGCCGATGCACAGTACCGCAAGCAGGCGCTCGCTGAGCTGGCGAACGAGGCGAGCGATACGGGCAAGGCGCTGGGCGAGGTGCTCGTCGAGCTGGGCGACAGCGCCGACGCCAACCGCGAGCTCGCGACGCGCCTGCTCGATCAGCGCTGGGCCCTTGTGCGGCAGGCCCAGGACACCTACGAGAGCTACGACCAGACGCTCCTGGACCTCATCAAGACCTACAGCGAGTACCTCGGCGTCACGGAGTCCATGCTGGGGTTTGTCGAGCAGCATGTGTTCTCGGTGCGGAGCGTGGCGCGCGGCAGGCTCATCCCATCGCGGGCCGACTTCGCCTACGACATCCGCTGGCTGCTCGATCGGGAGGCCTGGCGGCGGTCGGCGCTGCAGGCCGCCGACGCGGTGATCCCCGGCATCCCGCCGGCGTGGACCACCGGCCAGGCCCCCCGGCCGCGGTGGCACTTCTTCGTGCTGCCCATCGGTTCGGGTGGGTTGTTGGCGTTGGGGTTCCTGGCTCGGCTGCGGCTCGTCGCGCGGGCCCGGCGACCGCTGCCCACGACCGGGCGCGTCAGGCAGATGAGCATGGCCGGGACGCTGCTGAAGCTGTTCCTGGCGGCGGCGGCGGCGGCCCCGGTGCCCCTGGCGATGTGGCTGATCTCGGCGTGGCTCTTGTCGACCGCCGAGGCGTTGTCGGTCTCTGACAAGGTGCCCACGCCCACACCCCTGGCGGTGGCCGCCGGGCTCTCGCGGGGGGCGTATGTGCTGCTCGGGCTCGGGGTGCTGCGTGAGCTGGTGCGCGCCGGGGCGGTGGGTGTGAGCCACTTCCGCTGGCCCGAGACGGGTCTCGGGCACCTGCGTCGGCACCTGCGGTGGTTCACGCCGGTGGCGACCGTGTCGGCGGGGGTGATCGAGACCTTCAACGAGCGGACCAACGACAACCCCGAGGTGCTCGGACGCCTCACGATGCTTGCGGTGCTGGCGGTGGTGGCGGTGTTCCAGTTCGTGGTGCTCTCCCCGCGACGCCCGTTCATGGCGGAGTATTGCAAGCGTTACCCCGACGGGGTCTTCGCCAGGACCTCGTGGCTCTGGTTCCCGGTTGTGGTGGCGTTGCCGGCGTTGCTGGCGGTCGCGACGATGGCGGGCTATGTCTACACCGCCCTGCAGGTGCAGCGGCGTCTGGGTGACTCGTTCCTCTTCATCATGCTGGTGATCGTCGGGCAGTCGCTGGTGCTGCGCTCGCTGCAGCTGGCGCGGCGGAAGATCGCGATCGACGCGGCCAAGGCCCGCATGGCCGCCGCCGAGGCCGAGAGCGGGGGCGAGAGGCCCAAGGAGCCCGAGCCGGCGGTCGAGGTCGACCTCAACGCGGTCAACATCCAGAGCCGCAAGGTCATCCAGGCGGTGACGGTGGTGGTGCTCGTGCTGGGGCTCTACGGCGTGTGGAGCGAGGTGCTGCCGGCGCTGCGGTGGTTCGAGCGGCTGCAGGTCCTACCGACGATCCGGTACATCGAGCCGCAGGGCGTGTCGCCCATCGGCGCGACGATCGAGGTCGACCCGTCGGCGTCGAATGCAGCGCCGAACGCGGCGGCCGCACCGACACCCGGCCTGCCGCAGGGCGCGCAGCCGGCCGCCGGGAGCGACCCGCCGGACGAGGTCGCCGCGCTGCCGGTGTCGATCACGAGCGTCACGGTCGCCGATCTCGGGCTGGCGCTGCTGCTGCTGATGCTGACGGTGTCGGCGTCGCGGAATGTGCCGGGCCTGCTCGAGATCACGCTGCTGCCGCGGCTGCCGATCAACGCCGCGGCGCGGTACGCGGTGTTTACGGTGGCGCGGTATGTGGTCATCATCATCGGCATCGTCGCCGTCTCGCGCGTGCTCGAGATCCCCTGGAAGAGCGCCCAGTGGCTCGCCGCCGCGCTGACCTTCGGCCTGGCGTTCGGCCTGCAGGAGATCTTCGCCAACTTCGTCTCCGGGCTCATCATCCTCTTCGAGCAGCCGATCCGCGTGGGCGACACCGTGACCGTCGCGGGCGTCAACGGCACGGTCGCCAAGGTGCGGATGCGGGCGACGACCATCGTCGACTGGGATCGCAAAGAGCTCGTCATCCCCAACAAGACCTTCATCACGGACCAGATCGTCAACTGGACGCTCTCGGACCCGATCTGCCGCGTCATCATCCCCGTCGGCATCGCCTACGGCTCGGACACCGAGCGCGCCCGCGACCTGCTCCTCCAGTGCTCGCGGGAGAGCTCCCACACCCTGGACGAGCCGGCGGCGCGGGCCCTGTTCCTGGGCTTCGGCGACAACAGCCTGAACTTCGAGCTGCGCGTCTTCATCGACGACCTCGAGAACCTCATGGCGGTCAAGAGCGACCTGCACTTCCGCATCGACAAGGCCTTCCGCGAGGCCGGCATCGAGATCGCCTTCCCGCAGCGGGACCTGCATCTTCGGTCCGTGGATGAGCGGATACTCGAGGGGATTGGGGGGAAGGCGAAGGAAGAAGGCGGAAGGATGAAGGATGAAGGATGAAGGGGAGGCCGCGGTTGCTTCGGGCCTGCATCCTTCTTTCTCTATCGGCGCCAGAGGAGTCGTAGGGAGTTGAGGACGACCACCACTGTGCCGCCCTCGTGGGCCATCACGCCGATCGCCATCGGCACGGTGATATCGACCAGCGAGCCGGTCACCACCACCAGCCCCATCACGCCGATCACGCCCGAGGCGAACGCGATATTGACCGTGACGGTGGTCCGGGTCGCGCGGGCCAGCCCGAGCGCCCAGGGCACGCGGGCCAGATCCTCGCTGAGGAGCACGATGTCCGCCGATTCGAGGGCCGCGTCCGAGCCGATCGACCCGACGGCGATCGAGACATCCGCCGCCGCCAGGGCCGGCGCGTCGTTGACGCCGTCGCCGATGACCGCGACGCCCTGGCGTCGCCGGCCCCTGCGTTCGGCCTTCATCTCCTCGACCGCGGCGACCTTCTCCTCGGGGAGCAGGTGGGCGTCGTAGGCGTCGAGCCCGAGCTGGTCGGAGACGCGCTTGGCGACGATCTCATCGTCGCCCGTGAGCATGCGCACGGGCCTGACGCCCAGCCGGTGCAGGTCGGCGACCAGCGTGTCGGCGCCGTGGCGGATCTCGTCCTGCAGCACCAGCACGCCCACGCCCGTGCCGGCGGCGATGGCCACGCCGAGCTGCCCGTTGCCGCGCACCGTAGCGAGGGTCTCGCGCGCCCATGCCCGGGCGGTGTCGTCCATGATCTCGCCGACGAAGTCCAGGTTCCCCACGCGCGCCTCGCCGCCGCGCCACCGGCCGAGCAGCCCCTTGCCCGCGATCGAGCGGATCTCCTCGACCCCCGCGTCGACCTCGCCATTGCCCGCGGCGGCGAGGGCGGCGCCGTGGATCGCCTTGGCGGTGGGGTGTGTCGAGTCGCGTTCGAGCTGGCCCGCGACCGCCAGGAGGGTCGCGGCGTCGTCCCCGTCGCGAGCGAGCAGCTTCTGATACGCCGGCGTGCCCTTGGTCAGCGTGCCGGTCTTGTCAAAGCACACCGCGCCCGTGCGGCTGAGGCGGTCGATCGATTCGCCGCCCTTGAAGAGCACCCCGGCGCGGGCGCCGCGGGCGATGGCGGCGAGCGTCGCGGTCGGCGTGGCGATGACCAGCGCGCAGGGCGAGGCGACGATCAGCAAGGTGATGGCGGTGTAGGCCGCCGCATCGACATCACGCCCCAGCCCGAGCCACCACACCAGGAACACCAGGGTGCTCACGCCGAAGACCCCCAGCGTGTAGGGCTGGCCGATCTGGTCGATCAGGCGTTGCAGGGGCTCGCGTTGCTCGCGGGCCTCGGTGACCATCGCCAGCACCCGCTGCACGCTCGAATCGCTGGCGAGCTTGCTCACCCTCGCCCGAAGCACCGCCTCGCCGTTGATCGTCCCGGCGAAGATCGTGGCGCCCCTGCCCACATCGCGGGGGAGGCTCTCGCCGGTCAGTGTCGCCTCGTCGACGCTCGACTCGCCCTCGAGGACGATTGCATCGACCGGCACCCGGTCGCCGGGGCGCACGCGGACCTCCTCGCCCACGCGCACCGCCTCGGGCTTGACCTCGACCCACTCGCCGTCGCGCAGCACCAGCGCCCGGTCGGGCATGATCGCGTGCAGCGACTCGATCTCGCGCTTGGTCCGCTCCATCGCCAGCTCTTCGAGCGCCCCGGCGAAGGTGAAGAGCACCAGGAGCAGGGCCCCCTCCTCGGCGTGCCCGACGCCGGCGGCCATGACGGCCCCGACGACCATGAGGACATCGATGTCCACCCGCTTCTCGCGCAGGGCCTCGTACGCCGCCTCGATGCCGTAGACCAGACCGATCGCCAGGCTCAGCCAGTAGAGCACCGTGGCGGCTTCGATGCCGAGGGCGGCATGGCCCAGGTATCCCGCGACGAGCAGGGCGCCCGCGGTGATCGAGAGCGCCAGTTGCACGCGGGGGCGCCAGAGGACAAGGCCGTCGTGCTCGGCGTTATTGAGGACAGCGCTGATCGCGGAGAGGCTCGCCATAGATGCCGTTAGGTTAGCGCGGGGGCCGGCGCGCCGGGCGGTTCAGGCGTCGCGTCGGCGGTCATGAGACTCGGTCTCAGTGTCGGCACGGGGCTTGGAGTGTTGCCTTGCCGTGCGGCCGGTGGGGTGCTCGTCGTCGTCGAGCAGCATGCGTGCCGCGGGGGTGTGGAGGTCGTCGAGCTGCCCGTGGCGGACCGCCCAGATAAACGCCCACACCGCCGCCCCGGCAAAGAGCAACGCCAACGGCAGGACGATGTACATCACCGACATGCGTGCGCTCCGAAGGTCCGGGCGCGGAGCGCCAGGGCCAGCACCGTCAGGCTCGACAGGGGCATGAGGACCGCGGCGGCGAGGGCGTTGATCAGCCCGAGCATGGCCAGCGTGGCGGCGATCGAGTTGTAGGCCAGCGAGACCGCGAGCGTGGTGTGGATCGCGCGGACCGAGCGCTTTGACCCGCGGCAGAGCTCGACGATCGGGAGCAGGCCCTGGCGGCGCATGTAGACATCGGCCGCGGCCAGGCTCGCCTCGGCCCCGCCGCTGACCGCGACGCCGATGGTGGCGCGGGCCAGCGCCGCAGCGTCGTTGACCCCGTCGCCGACCATGACGACCGGGCCGTCGGCGAGGGCCGCCTCGACCGCGCCGATCTTGTCCTCGGGGGATGCCCCGCCGATCGCGTCGGCCGGGTCGATGCCGAGCTGTCCGGCGACCGCTCGCACGACCGCGGGCTCGTCGCCCGAGAGCACGCGGACCCGCCAGCCGTCGGCGCGGAGGCGCTCGATCGCCCCGGCGGCGTCCTCGCGCACCGCGTCGCCGAGGGCCGCGACCGCGACCGTGACGCCGTCGCGGGCGATCACGACCGGGGTGTGCGCATCGCGGGCGGCGTCGTCGATCGCCTCGCGGACCCACGCCTCGTGGCTGGCCCCGCAGGTGTCGAGCACGAAGGCGGGCGAGCCGATCTGGTACCGGGCGCCCCCGACCACGCCGGCGATGCCCTGGCCCTGGACCTGGCCGACCCCGTGGGCAGCGGGCGCGGTGACCGACGGGTCGGCGAGCGCCGACGCGAGCGCGACCGCGACCGGGTGCGACGAGCGGGCCTCGATCGCCGCGACCATCGGCTTGACCGACTCGTCGCCGGTCCATCGCACCAGCTTCTGCCGGCCCTCGGTGATGGTGCCGGTCTTGTCGAGGAAAATCGTGCCGGGGTGGGCGAGGCGTTCGAGCACCTCGCCGCCCTTGATCATGATGCCGCGCCGGGCCGCCCGGCCGATCGCGGCGGTCACCGAGAGCGGCGTCGCGAGCCCCAGCGCGCACGGGCAGGTGACGATGAGCAGCGCCAGCGCGTGGCCGACGGCGGCGCCGGGGTCCGCGGGCTCGAGCGCGAGCCACACCCCCAGCGTCACCAGGGCCAGCGCGATCACCGTCAGGACGAACCACCCGGCGATGCGGTCGGCCGCGGTGACGATCGGGGCGCGGCGCAGCGCCGCGTCCTCGACCAGCCGCATCAGCCTGCCCACGCGGGTCTCGGCGCCGGCCGCCTCGACGCGGACCAGCACCCGGGCGGCGAGGTTCACACTCCCCGCGCTCACCCGCCCCCCCACGCCGACCGCGACGGGCCTGCTCTCGCCGGTGAGGATGGACTGGTCGACGCTGGTCTCGCCCTCGACCACCTCGCCGTCGGCGGGGAAGGACTCCTCGGCCCGCACCTCGACGATGGTGCCCGGTCCGATCGCGTCGATGGGCGACTCGCGCGTCTCGCCGGCCTCCCACACCCGGGCCCGCGCGGGCGTGAGCGAGTAGAGCAGCTCGACCGAGTCGGTCGCCGCCCGCTGCTGGCGGTGCTGGATCCACCGCCCGCAGAGCAGCAGGAACACCAGCACCGTGATCGAATCGAAGTAGACATCGCCCGCGCCGCGGAGCGTGTTGACCGAGCTGGTCGCCATGCCCGCGATCAGCCCCAGGGTGATGGGGAGGTCCAGGTGCCGCGTCCGCGTGCGCAGGGCGGCGAGCGCCCCGCGGAAGAACACCCGCCCCGGCCAGGCGAGCGACGCGGCGGCGAGGGCCATGCTCGTCCAGCGGAACAGCCGCTCGAACTGCGCCTCCATGCCGCTGAACATGCCGAAGTAGAGCGCCCCGGCGAGGAGCATCGCGTTGCCCGCGAGCGCCCCGGCGATGGCGACGCGGGTGAGGAACGCCCGGTCCTCCAGCCGCCGCGCGTCCCGGGCCGCGGCGCCCTTGGCCGGGTGCGGCACATAGCCGAGCCGGTCGAGCGACTTGGCGATCTTGCTCAGCTTGATCTGTTCATCCTGCCAGGTGAGGCGGACCATCGACCGTCCCAGGTCGAGCCGGGCCTCGAGCACCCCGGCCTCGAGCTCGGGCAGTTTCTCGACGAGCCACACGCAGGCGATGCAGTGGACGCCCTCGAGGAAGAGCTCGGCCGACCGTACGCCGTTGCCGAGCTCCTGGCAGTACAGCGTGGTGAAGGTCGGGTCGTCAAACTCCGCGTACCCGCGGCCGGTGGTCTGGGCCTGGGTGCCGGCGGCGCCCTGCCGATCGCGCAGCTCGTAGTAGCGCTCGAGCCCGCAGCCGTGGATCGCCTCCCACACCGCACGGCAGGCGCCGCAGCAGAACTGGTGCTCGGCCCCCGGCTCGACCAGGCCGGCGGGCACAGGCAGCGAGCAGTGCGAGCACGCAACGCGCGCGGCGGCGTGCCCGGCCTGCGCGGCGGGCTGCGGGGCGGCCTGGGCGGGGGCGCTACTCGCCATCGTCCGCCGGCTCCGTGGCGCAGCAGCACTCGCAGGGCGTCTCGGGCGTGCAGCCCTCGCACGAGCAGCCGCCCGCGTCTTCGGGGGTGTCGGTGGGGGCGTCGGCCGGCGACTGTGGATCGACCATCGGCGCGCCGGCCTCGTCCTCGCAGCAGGGCATCGACTCGGCATCGAGCGCCCCGACCTGGTCGGCCAGCTCGGTCAGGCTGGCGGCCTCGACACGCCCGGCGACCTGGGCGAGCGCCGCGGCCGAGACGCCCAGCCGCGAGAAGATCGTGAAGAGCCCGGCCGCGATAACCAGCAGCGGCAGTACCACCGGGAGCTTCGCCGCCAGGGGCCCGCTCAGCGCCCGCACGCCCGCGCCCACGCCGACCAGGATCGGCAGCGTGCCCATCCAGAAGACCGCCATGGTCAGCGCCCCGTACGCGGCGCTCCCCGTCCCCGCCGAGGCCGCGACAAAGGCGTACAGCCAGCCGCAGGGCAGGAGCGTGGTCATCAGCCCGATGACCAGCGCACGCCGCACCGGGGGCATGGCCATCGCGGCCCGGTGGGCGCCGCGCAGGGCGTGCTGCAGGAACCGCGGCGGCCTGGCCGGGGCGATGCGGATGCCCAGCGCCCGCAAGAGGTGCGTCCCGCCGAAGACGATCAGGGTCGCGCCCGCGATCATCGCCGCGACGCGCGACACGCCGACCATCGAGCCGGCGAGGTCCAGCGCGCTGCCCAGCGCCCCGGCGATCGCCCCCAACGCCGCGTAGGTCGTCAGCCGCCCCAGGTTGTACGCCGTGTGCAGCCGGGCGCGCTGGCGTGCCGCGTCGGGGTCATCGAGCCCCACGGCGAACGCGACGAACGCCCCGCACATGCCCGCGCAGTGCAGGCTGCCCAGGAGGCTCGCGACGAAGACGGTGGTGATCAGGGCCAGCATCGCGAACTCCCATCACCAGGCGAGGTCGAGCGTGCGACGATCGGTGAACCGCTCGCCCCGCGCGGAGACTTCGAGCGTGACTTCCCAGCGTCCCTCGCGGTCGATCGCCGTCGGGGCCTGGTACCGGCCGGGGGCGTCGCCCGGGGTCAGCGTCAGCGTCTCGACCAGGTGGGCCGCGGCGTGGTGGAAGCACGAAGCCCCGACCGTGGCCCCGTCGATCGCGGCGCCCTGGGCATCGGTCAGCGCCACGACCAGCGGGCGCCGACCGGCCGCGTCGGGCGCGCCGACCTCGACAGCCGCCACCCAGCCCAGGGCCCGGTTCTTGTCGAGCTGGGCGATGTGCTCGTCCCAGCGGAGGCCCTTCTCGTAGTGGTCGGCCTCGACGGCAAAGGACGGGTCGTTCAGCGCCGCGACGACCGTCACGGTGACCATCGTCACGCTCATGCAGAGCAGGGCGACGACCACGCCGGGCCAGACGATATGCGGCGGCAGCTTTCGCAAGGCGGTCAATCTCCCGACGGCTGGCCGGTCCAGGCCGGCCCGAGGAGACGATAGGTCACCTCGCCGCGGAACCCATCGGACCCGTCCGCCCGGATTGTCACATCGTGGCGGCCGTTGGCGTCGAAGACGCTGGGCGGGACCGCGATGAGTAGCTCGGTCGTGCCCAGGCCCAGCGCCTCGACCTCCAGGGGGCCGGCGGTCTGGTTGAGGGTCGCGTCGGGCAGCTCGGGCAGCGAGAACAGATACCCGACCTCCTGCTCCGAACGGTTGCGGACGCGGAGCTTGACTCTGGTGCCGATGAGGTCGCCCTCGGCGGTGTGCATGGGGAAGTAGGGCAGCCCGCCGCGGGCGCGGATGACGGTGATCTCGGCGGGGTCCTTGGTGACCAGGACCGTGACCAGGGCCGAGAGGAGCGTGAGCAGGATGAGGGGGTAGACGACGACCCGCGGGCGGAGGAGCCGGCGCTTGCCGCCCTCGATCGCGGCCTGCGAGCTGTAGCGGATCAGCCCGCGGGGCTTGCCGATCTTGACCATCACCTCGTCGCAGGCGTCGATGCACTGCGTGCAGTGGATGCACTCCATCTGCAAGCCGTTGCGGATGTCGATCCCGGTGGGGCAGGTGGTGACGCACTTGTGGCAGTCGATGCAGTCGCCCTGAGCCGGCTCGTTGACGACTTCGAGCGAGACATCGCCGCCGCCGGCGACTCGGCGTCTCTGCTTGCCCCGGGGCTCCCCGCGGTTGGGGTCGTAGCTGACGATGAGGGAGTTGCGGTCGAGGAGCACCGACTGCATCCGGCCGTAGGGGCAGGCGACCAGGCAGGTCTGCTCGCGGAAGAAGCAGAAGTCGAACATCATCAGGCCGGTGGTGAAGGCCATGACAAAGAAGCCGACGGGGTGCTCGACCGGCGAACGGGTGATCCACACGCGAAGCTGCTCGACCCCGACGAACCAGGCCAGGAAGGTGTGCGCGAGGAAGGCGCAGCACACGAGGTAGGTGAGGTACTTGGCGGGCTTGCGCCAGGCGGCCTTGTGGGTCTTTTTGCCGGGCTCGCCCTCGAAGAGCCGCTCGATCGGGCGGAACAGGAACTCCATGTACACCGTCTGCGGGCACGCCCAGCCGCACCAGACCCGGCCGGAGAGGGCGGTCACCAGGAAGATCCCGATGAAGAAGCTCACGACCAGGAGCGCCAGCAGCACCGTGTCGGTGGGATAGAAGACCGCCCCGAAGATCGCGAAAGTCCGGTGGGTGATGTCGAGCTGCACCAGCGGGCGGCCGTGGAGCCGGATGTAGGGGATGAGCGTGAACACCGCGATCAGGGCGTAGGCCACCCCGCGGCGGGAGCGCCAGAACCGCCCCCGCGAGGGCTTGGGGCGGAGCCACTTGCGCGAGCCGTCGGGGTTGAGCGTCGAGAGGACGCTCGACTCTGTGGTTTCGATGCCGGGCGTGGGCATGCCGCACTTATCCTCTTCCCCACGCAGGACCGGGCCGGCGACGGGGTCTATTGGTCAGCGACCGGGGCGGGCCAGGCGGGCATCTCCTCGCCGTTCGGCTCCAGCCCGCCGGGGACATTGGTGCCCCGGAGCGAGATCACATACGCCGCGGCGAGGACGCAGTCGTCCTTGCCCATCTGCGGCAGCCAGGCCACCATCGCGGTGCCTGCCACCCCGGTCGTGACGGTCCGGTAGATATCCTCGGGGGTCTTGATGTTCTTGCCGTAGTCGTCGGTCAGGTTCGGGCCGAGGGCTGGCATCCCGCCCGCGTCGGTGCGGTGGCAGGCGACGCAGCGCGTGGCGAAGATCGCCCCGCCCTTGCTCAGCGCGAGCTCCTTGGTGCTCAGGCTCATCAGGGTGGCCTCGTCGCCGGCGAGCGGGCCCAGTTGGGCGAGCGACGCGGCGGCGGCGGCGGCGACGGCGCGGTCGTGGCGGGCGTGGGCGCCCCACCTCGTGCCCCACGGGCTCAAATGGAATGCCGCGAAGTAGACCAACGCGAACAGGCACGACCCGATGAAGATCGCGTGCCACCACCCGGGCGTGGGGTTGTCGTACTCACGGATCCCGTCGTAGTCGTGGGTCATCAGCTTGTCGCCGCGACCGGGATCGTTGGGGGTCGTGCTCATCAAACACCTCTCCGCTCTTGCTTGGTGTCATCGACACAAGTTGTGGTTTCGTCCAGCGGCATCCTGGCGCAGCCCTGCACCTCGCCCCGCGGCTTGCGCAGGGCGCGGATCGTGACCGCGACGAACACGCCCAGGAAAACCAGCAGCCCCAGCTCGGGGTAGATCGCCAGGCTGTTCACATCGAGTTCCGCGAGCATCACTCACCCCCCTCGGCGTTGGCCAGGTCGGTGCCCATCCGCTGGAGGTAGGCGATCAGGGCGATCACCTTGCGCTGCGACAGGGCCTCGACCGCCTCGTCCCGGCTCGCCGGCGTCGTGCCGTTGATCGCCTCCCACATGTCCGCCGGCATCTGGGCGTACCCGCCGGCCTGGAGGATGGTGTCCTCGGCGATCAGCCGTGCCTGGGCCTGTGCCTGCTCGGCCGCGTTCTCCATGGAGCCGCCGTAGGGCACGCCGAGCATCGCCATGGCGTGCACCCGGCTCTGGATCTCCTCGAAGTTGATCCTCGCGCCGAGCAGCGCCGGGAAGGACGGCATGATCGACCGCTGGTTGACCGCCCGGGGGTCCTGGAAGTGGAGCAGGTGCCACCAGTTGGCCTGCTTGCCGCCCTCGCGGGCCAGGTCGGGCCCGATGCGACGGCTGCCCCACTGGAACGGGTGGTCGTACACGAACTCGCCGGCCTTGCTGTACTGCCCGTACCGCACGGTCTCGGCGAAGATCGGGCGGATCATCTGCGAGTGGCAGTTGTAGCAGCCCTCGGAGACATACACATCGCGCCCCGCCAGCTCGAGCGGGGTGTAGGGCTTGACCGCGGCATTTATCGGGACATTGCTCCGGATCGCGTATAGCGGGACGATCTCGAAGAGCGACGCCACCACCACCGCGATGAGCACGAACAGGGTGAACCGCATCGGCAGTCGCTCCCAGCGGCGGTGCCAGGCGGCCTGCGAGAGCTTGTCGAGCTTGTGGCCCGTGCCGATGACCGCGCTGACGCGCGACTCGGACTGCTCCTCGCCCCCGGGGTTGTAGGCTTTGGCCAGCGCCGGGGCCCGCTGCACCGGCACCTCGTAGGTCTTGGGCCGGTGCATCCAGGTCATGAGGATATTGACCACGCCGATGATGACCCCCGCGAGGTACAGCGTGCCGCCCAGGGCCCGTGCCCAGTAGAAGGGCATGAGCCGCATGACGGTGTCGACAAAGTCGGGGAAGGCCAGCGTGCCGTTCTGGTCGAACGCCCGCCACATGAGGCCCTGGGTGATGCCGGCGACATAGATCGGGATGATGTAGAGCAGCATGCCGATGGTGCCGGTCCAGAAGTGGGCCGCGACCAGTTTCTTGCTGGCCAGCTCGGTCTGGAACAGCCTCGGGGCGAGCCAGTAGATCATGCCGAAGGTCATGAACCCGTTCCAGCCCAGGGTGCCGGCGTGCACATGGGCGATGGTCCAGTCGGTGTAGTGGCTCAGGCTGTTGACGGTCTTGATGCTGAGCATCGGCCCCTCGAAGGTCGACATGCCGTAGAAGGTCACGCCGATCACGAAGAACTTGAGCACCGGGTCGGCGGCGACCTTGTGCCAGGCGCCCCGCAGGGTGAGCAGGCCGTTGATCATCCCGCCCCAACTGGGCATCCAGAGCATCACGCTGAAGAGCATGCCGAGGGAGGACGCCCAGACGGGCAGGGCGGTGTAGTGCAGGTGGTGCGGGCCGGCCCAGATGTAGATGAAGACCAGGCTCCAGAAGTGGACGATGCTCAGCCGGTAGGAATACACCGGGCGGTCGGCGGCCTTGGGCAGGAAGTAGTACATGAGCCCGAGGAACGGGGTGGTCAGGAAGAACGCCACCGCGTTGTGCCCGTACCACCACTGCATGAACGCGTCCTGCACGCCCGCGTACACCGGGTAGCTCTTCATCAGGAGCTCGGGGCTGGGCATGCTCCCGGTCTTGAACAGGTGGACCAGGCCGACGGGGATCCAGATGTTGTTGAACACATGCAGCATCGTGACCGTCACGATCGTCGCGATGTAGAACCACAACGCCACATACATGTGCCGCTCGCGACGCTTGACCAGCGTCATGAAGAAGTTCGTCCCGAAGAAGCCCAGCCAGACCACCGCGATCGCCAGGTCGATCGGCCACTCGAGCTCGGCGTACTCCTTGCCCTGGGTGATGCCCAGGGGCAGCGTGATCGCCGCGGCGACGATGATCAGTTGCCACCCCCAGAAGTGCAGCTTGCTGAGCAGGTCGCTCCACATACGGCACTTGCACAGGCGCTGCGTCGAGTAGTAGACCGCCGTGAACACCGCGTTGCCCGCGAAGGCGAAGATGACGGCGTTGGTGTGCAGCGGGCGGAGACGACCGAAGCTCAGGAAGGAGAGCCCGAAGTTCAACTGTGGCGCGGCCAACTGCAGGGCGATGATCAGCCCCACCAGCATCCCGACCACGCCCCAGATCATCGTCGCCAGCATGAACTTGCGGACGATCGCGTCGTCGTACGAGAACTCTTCCAGCGGGCCTGCGCCCACCGTCGCCGTGGAGTCGCTCATCCTTACAAACCCCTTTCTTCCGAGGGCCGCACCGTCAACAGACCGGGCACGCACGAGGACTTTTCGATCGGTCCGCAACAGGACTTGCAGATATCTTTCTCATCAAATACCATGGGGTCAACCAATACCCCGCACCTCGTGGTGCGTCCATCGCCCCTGGGGGTCAACCCGACCATGCTCTCGAAAACCACCGAGTACGCCCTCCGGGCCGTCATCTACCTCGCCAAGGGGGGGAGCGATAACACCACTTCCCAGAGTATCGCCGAGGCGACTGTCGTGCCCGAGGGGTACATGTCCAAGGTGCTCAACACCCTCGCCCGCGCGGGGATCGTCACCTCGCAGCGGGGGCCGACTGGGGGGTTTTCCCTGGCAATTCCCCCTGCCGAACTCACGATGCTCCAGGTGGTTGAGGCGGTCGAGCCCCTGCCACGGATCAAATCCTGCCCGCTGGAGCTCTCTGAGCATGCCGGTGGACTCTGCCCCCTGCACGCGGTGCTCGCCGAGTTGGTCGACGGCGTTGAGCGACGGCTGGTCGGCACGACCATCGCCGATCTCCTTCACGATCAGATTGTCCCCTTGGGCCAGCCTCCGCGGTGCGACTTCCCGCCCTCGCCCAAGCGGGACAAGTAGCCCCCCGTCCGGTCGGGGGCTCCCCGTCGCCCGGCATCGGGGTTCGTGCGCATGAATGGGGGCGTTGGGTCAGGCGCCGCAGCCGCTCGAGCCGCACGAGGTCGGCACCCCGGCGCGCTTGTTCCAGGGCATCTTGCCCAGCACCAGCGCGAGGCCGCAGGTCCCGCTCACCCCGGCGAAGGTCAGGCCGGCGCCGACAAACCCGCTGAGCACCAGCCACCAGGGGTCCACAAAGGCCCCGAGCAGCGTGCCCGCCACCACCAGCGACCCGGCGGTGATCTGGACCTGCCGCATGATGCTGATCGGCGCCCGGTGATTCTCGACAATCGGCAGTCCCGCCTGGCGCCAGGCGCTGATCCCGCCCGCGAGGTAGCAGACCCCGGCGCAGCCGGCGGCGAGGGCTTTTTGGGCGGCCTCCTGCGAGCGCGTCCCGCTGCGGCAATGGAAGACCACGGTCGCGCCCTCGGGCAGCGCGGCGGGGTCGAACCGGGAGAGCGGCATGAGGGTCGTGCCCTCGATGTGCTCCCTTGCGTGCTCGTCGGGCTCGCGGACATCGACGACGACGCACTCGCCGCCCTGGAGCATCTCGCGGACGCGCCGGGCATCGAGCGCGGTCATGCCACGCTCGGGCGTCGGGGTCGGAATCGGTTGTGTCGCTGCTGCCACCATCGATCACCTCGCTCTCGCGGGGGTTGCCCGCTGGAGGGTTGGTGCGCACGGATGGGGGGGAGGTTTCACGAGCCGGCCGGATCGGCCGCCGGGCTTGGGAGGAACACCTTGGGCGCCTCTCGGACCAGGATGAATACCCCCATCACCACCAGGAACACCGCAAAGACCTTGCGGAGCAGCTTCTGGTTGACCCTTGCGGAGACCATGCCCCCCGCCACGCTGCCCACGCCCCCGATCGCGATGAAGGTGGCGATCAGGGCCCAGTCGACATGCAGCCCCAGCTCGGGCAGCAGGCGCTGGTGCTTGAGGAACCCGGTCAGGGAGTTGAGGACGATGATCGCCAGGCTGGTGCCGATGGCGTCGCGCATGGGCAGCCTGGCGAGCAGCACCAGCGCCGGGACAATGAGGAACCCGCCCCCGACGCCGACGAACCCGGTCATGGCGCCGACGCCGGCCCCCATGGCGATCACCTCCGCGAGGCGGCGGCCCGTGAGGTGGGGGGGTGCTTGTTCCGGCGTGCCTGTCACGGCGGCCTTGGCGCCGAACCCGCCGCGGAGCATCGCCCACGCTGCCGTGAGCATGATGACCGCGAAGATCGCCAACTGGAGTGCGCCGGGGACATGCCTCGCGGCGATCGCGCCCAGGTACGCCCCGCCCATGCCCGGCACGCCGAACCAGAGGACATACCTCCAGCGTGTCCGCCCCCGCCAGGCGTACTGGGCCACGCCGACCAGGGCGATCCCGCCGACGATGGCCAGGCTCTCGGCGATGGCCAGCTTCTCATCCCGCCCGAGCAGGTAGACCAGCACCGGCACGGTGAGGATCGACCCGCCCGACCCGAGCAGTCCGAGACTCAGGCCGATGAGCAACGCCCCGAGCACCGCATAGACCAAGGCGACCTCCCCACGCTGGGCGCTCCGTGGCGTGCGTGATTGTGGTGCGGGCTTCCAGCCTGCACGAGCCCGGACGGTGCCGGCTGGAAGCCGGCACCCCAAGTCTGAGCAGGCTGGAAGCCTGCACCACAGGCTTCGAGGGACCCGCTAGCGCGCCGCGGCAACCTCGCCCCGCACGACCTCCCCGCCGGCAGCCTCCCACGCGAGGAAGCCGCCCGCGAGGTTGGTGACATCGAACCCGAAGCGTCGCAGGTACGCCGTCGCCGCGGCCGAGCGCACGCCGCTGCGGCAGTGGCACACGATCGGCCGGTCCTTGGGCAGCTCGCCGACGCGTGGCGCCAGGCGGGTGTGGGCGATGTTGAGCGACCCGGCGATCGAGCCCTCGGCGTGCTCGTGCTCGTTGCGGGCGTCGAGCACCATCGGCCCGCGGCCCGAGGCGTGGGCCTGCCTGAACGCCCCGGGCGTCATCTCCGGCACCTGCTCCAACCCCCGCACCCCCATCACCGCGACCTCCGGGGCCCAGCCGACCACCTTGTCGAGGCCGATCCGCACCAGGTCGCGCACCAGCCCATCCAGCAACTCGGGCTCGCAGATGAGCACGATCTCGTCCTCGGGCTCGATGTAGCTGCCCGTCACCATCGGGAACTGCACCGACACCGGGGCCCACAGCGAGCCCGGCACATGCCCGTCGCGGAACTCCTCCCAGGGGCGCGTATCCACGATCGTGACCTCGGCCCCCCCCCGGATCGCCGCCAGGTCCGCGGCGCCCAGGCGTGGCGGCCTGGGCAGGTCGCCGAGCAGCGGCACGCCGTCGCGGTTCTGCTGCTTCATCCGCGCGAAGTACAGCGGCGGGGCGGGCTGCCCGGAGAGGATGAACTCGACGAACTCGGCCTCACGCCCCGCGTGGGCGAGCGAGGCGTTGAACCGCTTCTCGTAGCCCACGGTGCTCATCGGCACCGCGCCGAGCGCCTTGCCGCAGGCGCTGCCCGCCCCGTGGGCCGGCCAGACCTGCAGGTAGTCCGGCAGGTCGAGGAACTTCACCGCGCTCTTGTTGAGCGTCCTGGCGAAACCCTCCTTGACGCCCGCGAAGCCGGCGGCGCTCTCGAGCAGGTCGGGCCGCCCGAGGTCACCGACAAAGACAAAGTCGCCGGTCGCGATCCCGATCGGCTCGGTCGCCCCGGCGCCGAGGTCGGTGACCTCGAAGGCCATGTGCTCGGGCGTGTGACCCGGGGTGTGGATGGCGCGGAGCCTGATGTTGCCGATCCGGAACGAGTCGCCGTCCTTGAGCTTGACCGCGTCGTAGCTCCCCCCGCCGGCCTTCTGGTCGAGCCAGGCGTAGCGCCAGTCCGGCCCGCCCTCGTCGGAGAGGTAGACACGGCAGCCGGTCTGCTCGGCCAGCTCGCGCGAGCCGGAGAGGAAGTCGGCGTGGATGTGCGTCTCGGTCGTCGCGACGATCCGCAGCCCGTGCGATTCGGCCAACCGGATATACCGGTCGACATCTCGCTCCGGGTCGATGACGATCGCTTCGCCCGTCGCCTGGCAGCCGATCAGGTACGCCGCCTGGGCGAGCCTGTCGTCGTAGATCATCCGCAACAGCATGGCAGCCTCCCTGTGCTGTGCCGGGCGAGGGTCCTCGTTCTCGCGCCGGTCCGCTCCATTCGTACCCACCGGCCGGGCGGGCGTTTCACGGATGGTCCGACACTCATACCATGCCGTCATGATGCCGACACGGCAAACCCCGGCGCCCGGCACGCCGCCCGAAGTGGCGATCGCGCAGCTTATGGAAGCGCATGGCGCCAAAGTCTATGGCCTCGCCCTGCGGTTCTGCGGTAATCCACAAAACGCTGCGGATGTCGTGCAAGAGACCTTCCTGGGTGCATTTCGGTCGTGGCACACTTTCCGGGGTGAGTCCTCGGCGAGCACCTGGCTCTACCGGATCGCCAGCCGTGCGTGCAAGCGGTTCCACCGCACCGAAGGCCGACAGAGCGCCCACGCGGTCCCGCTGGCGACGGACCTACCCGCGACCGGGCGGGTGCCCGATGTGCTTTCGACGGACATCACGCCGCTCTCCGAGGCCGTCCGCCACGAGGCGATCGCCGCGCTCGAGCGCGAGATCGGCGCCCTGCCCGACGACTACCGCATCCCGCTCGTCCTCAAGGAGATCGCCGGCCTGAGCGTGCTGGAGACCGCCGAGGTGCTGGGCATGAAAGAGGCGACGGTCAAGACCCGCCTGCATCGTGGTCGGCTGGCGCTCTATAACGCCCTGAGCCGGAGCATGCCCACCCGCGAGGCCCCGCCGCCGGCCTACGACGCCCGGGTGTGCCTCGACCTGCTCAACGCCAAACAGGATGCCCTGGACCGGGGTGGAGAGTTCCCGCAGATGGAGGGGATTCTGTGCGAGCGCTGCCGCGCGGTCTTCAAGAGCCTGGACCTGTCGGTCGATCTTTGTAGAGCCTCGGTGTCGGAGATGCCCGATGGCTTGCGCGAGCGGATCCTCGCCCAGATCGCCGGGGCGGCCTGACCGCGGGCGGGGTGCGCCCAAGCCGGTCCCGCCGAGGACCGAACAGGGTCAGGGCTTTCCCCCGCCCCCGCGCCGGGTACCATCACGCCGTTCCCACAGGCAGAGAGAACACCCGCTTGCAAGAAATGACCCGACGGAAGGACTCCAAACTGGTCACGGACTGGGCGATCGACCCGGCTCCGGTGCGCGTCCTCGCGCGCACGGTTCGCTTCCGTGACCCGACCGCCGCCGAGCCGCTGCCCCCCTCGGTCGCGGTGATCGCCCCGCTGGACCAGATCCCCGTCGAGGGCCCGACCCACTTTCAGCCCGAGTTTGCCCTCGACCCGACCGGGCGGCGGCTGGTGAGGCTGGGCTGTCCGCCGGGCACGAGCTTCTACGCCACCGGGGAGGTCGCCGGGCCGCTCCGGCGTAACGCCCAGACCACCAAGCTGTGGAACACCGACTCGTTCGGGTACGACATCGGCACGCCGTCGCTCTATCAGTCGCACCCTTGGGTGCTGGGGCTGCGTGACGACGGGACGGCGTTCGGGCTGCTCATCGACACAACCTGCCGGTGCGAGATCTCGCTGGATGGGCAGGTCCTGGCGGCGGTCGAGGGGTACGCCCCGGCGGTGTACCTGGTCGAGGGCGACAACCCGGAGTCGGTGCTGACCGAGCTTGCGCGGCTGATCGGCACCACCCCGCTGCCGCCGCTCTGGGCGCTGGGGTTCCACCAGTGCCGGTACTCCTACGCCGCCGAGCACGAGGTGCTGGGCGTGGCCGAGGAGTTCCGCGAGCGGTGGCTGCCGTGCGACACGCTCTGGCTCGACATCGACTACATGGACGGCGCCAGGAGCTTCACGGTCGACCCGCACCGGTTCCCGGATGTCGAGAAGATGATCGCCCAGCTCCGCGCCCGCGGCTTCCGGACGGTGTGGATTCTCGACCCGGGGATCAAGATCGACCCCAAGGACGCGTCCTACGCCGGCGGGGTGGAGCGGGATCTATTCCTCCGCACCGCCGCGGGCACGCCCTTCGAGGGCGATGTCTGGCCCGGCCGGTGCGTGTGGCCCGACTTCACCAACGCCGGGGCGCGGCGCTGGTGGGGCGACCTGACCGCCCGGTTTGTGCGCATCGGCGCCGACGGCGTGTGGAACGACATGAACGAGCCCTCGGTCTTCGACGGCCCGGGGCGGACCATCCCCGTCGACGCCCGCCACAACGCCGACGCCGAACTGGGCGGGCCCGACACGCACGCGCGGTACCACAACATCTACGGCATGCAGATGGCGCGGGCGTCGTTCGAGGGGCTGCTGCGTGAGCGGCCCGACCGGCGGCCGTTCGTCCTCAGCCGGAGCAACTTCCTCGGCGGGCACCGGTACGCCTGCTGCTGGACGGGGGACAGCGCGAGCACCTGGGAGCACCTGTCGTGGACGATCCCGATGATGCTGAACCTGGGGCTGAGCGGGCAGCCTTTCGCGGGGTGCGACATCGGCGGGTTCGCCGACAATGCCGACGCGGCGCTGTTCGCGCGGTGGATGGGGATCGGGTGTTTGCTGCCGTTTGCGCGCGCGCACTCGGACAAGAACACCAACCGCCACGAGCCGTGGTCGTTCGGGCCGATGTGTGAGAACGCGTGCCGCCTGGCCCTCGAACGCCGATACCGGCTCTTACCTTATTACTACACGCTGTTCCACGAGGCCGAGCGGACGGGCCTGCCGCCGATGCGGCCGCTGTTCTTCGCCGACCCGGCCGACCCGGCGCTGCGCGAGGCGGAGGACTCGTTCCTGCTGGGTCGGGATGTGCTGGTGCGGGCGAGCGCGAGCCTGGACAACGCGTGCCGTGCGCCGATGCCCGCAGGCGTGTGGCGTGAGTTCGAGCCCGCGGAGAAGTCCGACGCGAACCTGCCGCGGCTGTTCCTGCGTGCCGGGGCGATCATCACGCTGGGCCCGATCATGCAGCACACCGCCCAGCGCCCGCTCGATCCGATCACGCTGGTGGTGAGCCTCGACCGGTCGGGCTACGCCGAGGGCCGGCTCTACGAGGACCACGGCGAGGGGTTCGGCTATCGCGAGGGCGAGTACCTGCTGAGCACCTACGCGGCGCAGCGGGAGCGGCAGCACCTGCGGGTCTGGATCAAGGACGCCGAGGGCAAGCGCCGGCGCCCGCTGCGGGTGGCCGAGATCGTCGTGCTGCTCGACGACGGGACGGTGGCGCGGACGACCGGCGTGGGCGGCGACACGATCCGCGTGCTGATCGGGCCGCCGGAGGATGGGCCGATCGTGGCGCTGGAGTAGGCAAGAGGCCCTCGACACACCATGCTCCACGGCCGAGCGCAGCGACGGCACGACTTCCCCCTCCGCCCCGCGGAGGGGGTGCCGAGCGCCAGCGAGGCGGGGGAGGTGTGGGGGTCTGGCAAACCACCTGATCGTGCGCCCTTGCACCACCGCACCTCCCCCGGTCGCTGCGCGACCACCCCCTCCTCAGGAAGGAGTGGGTTGGAAAGCAGGCCGCCGCCGAGGGGCGTCGGTGGGATCCTGGCGTGCCACGCAATTCCGGATACCACCGGCGGGTGAGGCCGCCGGCGGATACGATGGCTCGGACGGGCGTGCCTTTGTCCCGGCCCGCCCGGAAGGAGCCGACCGATGACCGTCACCAGCCAGGTCCGAATCTACGACGAGGGGGCCGAGGATCTCCTGAGTTCCGAGCAGTTTGCCGACCGGGTGTCGCTCTTGCCCGGCGAGCGGGGGAACCTGGACCCCGGACGCCGTATCCGCATCATGTGGGGGCAGGACATGCTCCTGGATGCCCTCGACGGGAAGTACCGGGCGGTGATCTGCGGGGTGAACGACGAGGACAACTCGCACGGCCTGATCGCCCAGCTCGTCAACCGCATCACCGCCAGCCAGTGGAGCGTCCAGAGCGTCACCAGCTACGCGAAGATGTTCCACGAGTCGGTGTCGGTGCACGCGGCGTACGACCGCGAGCCGTATGTGCTCAAGTACGACCTCGACAGCGTGCTGGTGCTGGCGCTGCTCCGGCCCAAGGGCAAGCCGCACTTCACGCTCGATGACCTGTCGCGCGGGTTCCGGACGATCTGGAAGATGATCCAGGGGCGGGGCGAGCGGCGCCCGGTGGCGAGCGTGTCGTTCCTCGGGGCGCGGTCGAACAGGCTGGTCGGGCCCGACGGGCAGGAGCCGAGCTTCGAGAGCGTGCTGCGGGTGATGTACGACGGCGGGTACCGGGGCGATGTGTTCCCCTCGCCGGCGATGTGGCAGTTCGCGAATGTCGGCGTGTTCCCGAGCTACCCGTTCCCGCAGGGGCTGGAGCGGATGCGGGCGGGGAGCAGTTGAGCGGGAAGGGCGTCAGCCGGACATTCACCGCCGAAGTCGCCCGCGACGGCGACTCGGGCGGGTGCGGCATCGTGTAGCCGTTCGATCCCAAGGCGGTCTTCGGCCGGGTGCGCGTGCCGGTGGTCGCGACGCTGCGGGGGTACTCCTACCGCACGACGACCTTCCTCATGTGCGGCGAGCACTTCATCCCCCTGGCGAAGAAGCACATGGAGGCTGCGGGGGTCTCGCCCGGGGAGCGGGTGCGCGTGCGGCTGGAGGTGGACGACAAGCCGCGGGAGGTGCGGGTGCCCGACGATCTGGCGCGGGCGATGCGCAGGGTCAAGGGGGCCAAGGCGGCGTGGGACGCTCTGAGCTATACCCACCGGCGGGAGCATGTGGAGGCGATCGAGGGGGCCAAGAAGCCGGAAACGCGGGAGCGGCGGGTCGCGAAGGCGATCGAGCTGCTGGGTGGACGCTGACCCCGACCCGAAGAATTGTATGGAAAGTGTTATGCTCGCGATCGGGTTTTGATATACTCGTTCCCGGCGGGCGATAGGGCTGCCGCCGGGAGGATCGGGTATGGGCACAGAAGACCCAAACGAGCAGGGCCGGGGGGATCTGGAGGCCCGGCGCAGCGAGCTCGAGGAGCGCGGTGGGGAGTATTTCGTGGGGGAGGACTGCCCGCCGGAGGCCGAGTCTGATTTCCTCGAGAGCATGCGCCTGTTCGAGGAGGGGCCGTTCGCGAGCTACCTCGATCGGCTGTTGCGTCACCGCGGGTTTGTCCCGCCGTCGCCCGGCGCGCTGACCGACGAGGAACTGCCGGGGGCGATCACACGCCTGGTCGGCGAACTGGCGGCCCTGGATATCTACCTCACCTCCACCGACCACCTCGGCGACCGCGAGCTGTACACCCACCTGATGGAGGATGTTCTGCTCGAACTCAACCCCGATTTCGGCGTCGGCAGCGGGTGGAGACATCACCTGGACATCCTCGGCGGCTGCTCGGAGGAGGACATCGACCTCCACCTCAAGTACTACGCCGATGATGAGGACCGCGCCCGCTGGGCGGCGCAGTTCCCCGATCCGCCGATCCCCGAGAAGGCGCCCAAGCCCCACGACCGGGACAGGTTCTTTCCGCAGGCCCCATGGCGGGAGCGCATGATGAACACCCAGCCCATCATCGAACGCATGGACCGCTTCAGCTCGGTGCTGCCGTCGCTGGTCAGCGGGCTGTCACGCGATGAGTCGCTGTGGCGGCCCGACGAGAAGACCTGGTCGATCCTGGAGGTCGTGTGCCACCTCGCCGACGAGGAGGTGGGGGACTTTCGGCCCAGGCTCGAACGCACGCTCGCCGAGCCGCAGGTCGAGTGGGACGGGATCGACCCCGAGGGCTGGGCCGTGAGCCGTCGGTACCGCGAGGCCGACCTGGACGAAGCGACGGCGAGGTTCGTGGCCGAGCGGCGCCGGTCGGTGATGTGGCTGATGGGGCTGGGCAAGGTGGACTGGTCGCGGGCGCATGTGCACCCGAGGTTTGGTGCGATCCGCGCCGGCGACCTGCTCGGCGCCTGGGCGGCCCACGATGCGCTGCACCTGCGCCAGATCGCCAAGCGGCTGCACAGGCTGGCCGGGCGCGATGCCGCGGGGTTCGAGACGGGGTACGCGGGGGAGTGGGGGGCCTGATCATCCAGGGTGGCTCGCGCGCGGCCAGCCGTTTACTCCGCTACCTCGTCTCGGCGTCGGATGGTGCTGCGGCTCCAACAAAGACATAGTCGAAGCCATCGCCCCACTGTCCCAACGCCTTGTACGGGTGGTCATGCTCGGGCCACGGGAGGCCCCCATTGTCCTCCCCGTCGTAGCCAGTCGAGTAGAGCGTGTACCCAAGCGGGGCGTCGGGCGAGAGGCGGTAGATAAGCGGGGCGTGCGTGTACGGGTCGTCGGGCGCTTCGGGGAGGATGCCCGGGGCCAGCGCAGCCAGCGATGGGGGCGGCGCGCCGTGACGGCCGCGGTAGAGCTCGATCGCGAGCATGATCCGCGTGGCCGCAAGGTGGAGCGCGAGGTTGTCGGCGAAGTCTGCTTGCGGCCCGGCGTCGGGGAAGATCGCCACATAGAGGAGGAAGCGGGCCTCCCCGGCGGGAGTTGAGGTGTCGTAGATGTTCCATCGCTCGGCGCAGCGCTCCCTGATCCCCGGCCTTTCGCGCGGCAGCGCCAGAGCGATCTCGGGGAGCACCCCGTCAAACTCCTCGTCCCACGCGAGCATCTGCGTGAGATCGGGGAGGGCTGGATCGCCCGGTGCATTCGGGCGGTGATGGACCCGCTCGACATCTCGCAGCCGGAACGCCTCCAGGCGGTCGCGGACCATCTCGCCCTGGTCGTTGTAGAGCAGCGTGAGGTCCCGCCGCCGGAGCAACGCCTGACCCTCGGACGCCGCAGTGATCGGAGCGACCGGCATCGCGCTGTCGATCGCGCCCAGCAACGCGGCGGCGAGCTCGGCGTCGACCCTCCCGGCAAGGACCTGATCGCGGACGCGATCGAGCAAGAGCAGTTCGCACACGATCCCGTTAGAGAACGAGTCGCGCATCCCGAGCGAGGCGGTGCGCCTGGCGAGCCAGAGACTCTCTCGCACGACCGCGATGGCTTCCGCGCGGTCGCCCCGCTCGAATGCCAACACCAGGCGGGCCGCGTTGAGGCGGGCGAGCCGACGCGTGGGGCGGAGGAAGTCGAGCTCCTGGTCGTGGGTCCACTCGCCGAGATCGGGCGGGATGAGGTTGTCTGTCGCCGCAAGGGCCTCCATGTCGTCGAGCATCCCCGAGTCGCGGGCGTCCGCGATCGCATCACGAACCCGCGCGAGTTGTCGTCGCCGCTCCTCGGGGTCGAGGTCGGAATCGGACCAGAGCACCTCGAAGTAGCAATTCCTGCCGACCAGCTTCCCTTCGAGGCGTTCGATGCGAGGGGCGAGGCTCTGGAGGAGTCCCGCACCGTTGGAGCCCTCGGGCTGACTGGCGGCGGCGAACTCGCGGAACCGCCGGGTGAACTCGGACGGCGACTCGGCCGGCTGTGCCGCGGCACTCGCGGCGACCACCGCGGCCAGGATGAAAGGGCAGCATCGCATCGGGCGTCCTCCGGTGTTGTTGGGAGTGTAGAGTCGACCCTTCCACTGTGGCGCCGAGTTCTGGGCCGGTGGCTTGTGCGGTACACTGCGCCATGCCCTCCCGCACCCTCTGGCTCTGGCTCTTCGTCGGCTCGCTGGGCGTCACCGCGCTGCTGGGCATGTTTGCGCTGCTCTTGCCCCGCGTGCCGTTCGAGGAGGAGCTGCTCGGCACCAGCGCCCTGCTGACGGCGTACAGCCTGGCGGGGCTGATGGCGTCGGTGTCGATCGCGCGGTCGAAGTGGCCGCCGCTGGCGTGGGCGGGGGCGGGGATGCTGGCGGTGAGCCTGGGGCTGTGGCTGCTGCTGCTCTGGGCGGGGGACGCGGTGGGCTGGCGGACGGGGGAGTTTGTCGCGAAATTGGGTGGCGCCATCACGGTCCTGGGGGTGCTGCCGCTGCACGCGTCGCTGCTGCTCCTGGCGGAGTTCGAGGGGTCGGTCGGCAAGGCGGTCCGCGGGCTGACGATCGCGGCGGCGTGCGGCGCCGGGCTGCTGCTGATCTCGGTGATGTGGGAGATGTGGGATTGGATGCACTACACGACGCAGGAGTGGGTGGCCCGCGCCACCGGGGCGCTGGCCCTGCCGGCGGCGCTGGGGACCATCGCGGTGCCGATCATCGCCCGGATCGAGTTTCTCCACCGGCGCGAGGCTGGCACCGAGACCATCGGGCGGCATGTGCCGATCCGGTTCTGTTGCCCGCGCTGCGAGCGAGAGAGCGAGCAGGCCGCCAACCGCCGGTTCCTTTGCCCGGGGTGCGGGCTCGAGGCGACGATCACGCTCGCCGAGCCGCGGTGCCTCTGCGGCTACCTGCTGCACGGCCTGCCCGAGCCGGTGTGCCCCGAGTGCGGGCGGGCGGTCGATGGGGACAAGTGGTGGCGGGCGCCTCCGCCGATCGCAGGAATCGACCCGCGATGATGCGAGCTCTCGCGGGGTTGGGGCATGGACCACTCCGGGGCGGGGCACTGTGGGCCCCCTCTCCTTCTCCATGGCTCGTCTACCCCATGCGCTCGAGGGAAACCTGTGGACGCCAGCGAGCGATGAGGCTTGGAGAACAAGAGGGGGCCCACAGTGCCCCGCCCCGAGAGGGGGCCTTGAGCGCCCTGCCCCGGAGATCGCGCGGCGCGACTACTCCGACCGCCACCCCTGGGCGATCGGCACCCGCCGGCCGCTGCCGAAGGCGATGCTGCTGACCTTGATCCCGACCGCCGTCTGTTTGCGTTTGTACTCGTTGAGGTCGATGAGCCTGGCGAGGCGGGCGACCAGCTCGCGCTCGAATCCGCTCTCGGCGGCGATGCGCCCGACCGATTGCTTGTCCTCGACATACCGCTCGATCACCTCGTCGAGCACCTCGTAGGGGGGCAGGCTGTCCTGGTCGCGCTGGTCGGGGGCGAGCTCGGCGCTGGGCGGCTTGTCGATCGTGGTCGGCGGGATGGGCGGCCCGTCGAAGCCCGCACGCTCGGGGTTGGCGTTCATCCACCGGGCGAGGGCGTAGACCTCGAGCTTGGTGACATCGCTGAGGACCGCCAGCCCGCCGTTCATGTCGCCGTAGAGCGTGCAGTAGCCGACCGCCAGCTCGCTCTTGTTGCCGGTGGTGAGGACGAGCGCGCCGGTGCGGTTGGAGAGGGCCATGAGGATGGCGCCCCGGGCCCGGGATTGGAGGTTCTCCTCGGTGATATCGGGGAGTTGCTCGCCGAGTGGCCGCTCGCCCAGGTCAGCGAAGGAAGCGTCGAGGCAGGCGCGGAAGCCGTCGAAGGGCTCGGCGATCGGCGTGGTGATGCACCGCACGCCGAGACGACAGGCCAGGTCGTAGGCGTCGGTGAGCGAGTGCTCGCTGGAGTACTTGCCGGGCATGGCGACGCCCAGTATGCGCTCCGGGCCGAGGGCGACGGCGGCGATCGCCGCGGTGATGGCCGAGTCGATCCCGCCGGAGAGGCCGATGATGGCCTTGGTGTGGCCGGTCTTGCGGAGGTAGTCGCGCGTGCCCAGGACGAGGGCGCGGAACAGCAGCTCCTCGTCGGGCGTGGTGAGGAGCGGGTCGCGCGGCTCGGGCGCCGCGTGGCGCGCGGCGCACTCCTCGCGCGTTGGGACATCGACGAGCGTGACCGCTTCCTCGAAGCCGGGTCCGAAGGCGAGCGCTCGCCCGTGCGGGTCGTACGCCGCCGCGTGGCCATCGAAGACCAGGTCGTCGTTGCCGCCCACCTGGTTGACCGCGAGCACGAAGACGCGGTGGCGGGTGGCGTGCGCGGTCAGGATGTTGCGGTGCTTCTTGCCCTTGCCCAGGACAAAGGGGCTGCCCGAGGGGCTGACGATGATCTCGGCGCCCGCCCGCACCAGCTCGGCGACCGGGTCGGGGTCGTGCTCGTATCGCAGGGCGAACCCGGCGTCCTCGCCCTTCCACAGGTCCTCGCAGATCGAGAGACCGACGCGGCGGGGGCCGTGGGCGGACGGCACCTCGATCACGACCGCCCGATCGCCCGGCTCGAAGTACCGGTCCTCGTCGAAGACATCGTAAGTGGGCAGGAGGCGTTTGTCGTAGTAGTCGACCATCACGCCGTCGCGGTAGGCGAGCAGGCTGTTGACCGTGCCCCGGTCGGGGCGTGCGCGGTCGCGGGGGAGCGGGCAGCCGAAGAGGAGCGTGAGCCCCGCGGAGTGGTGCTCGCCCAGCTGTTTGGCCGCTGTGGCGCATTGGTCGAGGAACCCCTCGTGCAGCAGCAGGTCGCGGGGCGGGTAGCCGCAGACCGCCAGCTCGGGGAAGACCACCAGCTCGGCCCCGGCCTGCGCGGCCTGGGCGATGAACTCGCCCATCCGCCGGGTGTTGCCGGCGATGTCGCCGATGGTGGGGTTGAACTGGATGAGTGCGGTACGCATGGGTGGGGCATTATTCACCGCGGAGCGCGCGAGGGGGGAGGCCTTTCGGGGCGGGGCACTCTGGGCCCCCTCTTGATCTCCAAGCCTCATTGCTCCAAGGCGTCCGCAGGATTCCTTCGAGCGCATCGGACTGACGAGGCCTGGAGAAGGGGAGGGGGCCCACAGTGCCCCGCCCCGGAGTCAGGAGCATCCCGGACCCGCGCCCTCCGCGGTTCCACCACTCGCCCGCCGCAACAGCCGGTCGGGCCGCAGCCACGCCGTCCCCGCCGCCGCCCCGGCCAGCAGCACGACCGACTCGGTGCCGGTGATGAAGAGCGTGAGGACGGTGAGCGAGCGGGCGACCTCTTCGGCGGACTGCCCGCTTGTGGCGGCCAGGCCGAACGCCCCGACCCACCACGCCGTCCCCGCCTCGCGGGCACCGAGCATGCCGAACGGGCTGACCATGCCGAGGATGTAGTACGCGCTGGCGGCGAGCACCGCCTCCTCCCACCCGAACGCCACGCCCACGATCGACCCGGCGACGACGAAGCGGGCGCTCATGATGCCCAGGTCGACCAGCCGCATCACGCCCGCGGCCAAGACATGCCCGGGCGCGGCCATCATGTCGGCCGCGGTGTGGAGGCGGGTGAAGTGGTCGGACCGCGCGAGCCGGCCCACGATCGGCAGCCGCGAGCGGTCGACGAGCCGGTGCAGGCGGGCGAGCCCGGGCTCGCCGGCGACGGGCGTCGCGACCGCGACCCCCGCGCCGCGCAGGCCCGCCGTCCCGCCGAGGCCGGCGACCCACCACAGCCAATCGACCCCGCCGCGCCACATGCTCGCGCCCGGCGCGGGCAGGGTGGGCGGGGGCATGTTGGGGCACATGCCGGGGTACCACCCCCCGGTGGGGGGGGTCGGCACGGCGTG
>CAYJPX010000015.1:0-49127 GCA_964372195.1 uncultured Phycisphaeraceae bacterium | reverse complement strand
CGGAGGACGACGCCCTCGCCGAAGAGCATGGGGATGACGCTGACGCGGAGGTCGAACTCCTGCACGCCCCCGCGTTCGGCGCGGTATCGGAAGGTGATGCGCCCGTCCTGGGGGACGCGCTTCTCGGCGATGTTGAGGTTGGCCATGATCTTCAGGCGGCTGACGATGGCCGCGCCGAAGCGGTGGATGGTGGAGGAGACATTGGCCCGCTGGAGCACGCCGTCGATCCGGTAGCGGACGAGCAGCTCGTTCTCGTAGGGCTCGATGTGGACATCGGTGGCCCGCTCGTTGACGGCCTCGATGAGCAGGTCGTTGACTAGCTTGATGACCGAGGCCTCCTGGGCCTGCTCGATCTCTCCGGCGGTGGAGGCGTCGATGGCGACGCCGCCCTCGGCGTCCGCGTCGGCGGACATCTGGTCGAGGGTGTCGCTGCCCACGCCGTAGTGGGTGCGGATGAACTTCTTGAGGTCGTCCTCGTCGGCGAGGACCAGGTCGATGGCGCAGCCGGTGACGAGGCGGAGCTCGTCGAGGGCCTCGAGGCCGAAGGGGTCGCTGGTGGCGACGGTGAGGCGGTCGGACTCGCGGCGGATCGGCACGCAGCTCTGGCGGTAGACCAGCTTGGAGGGCAGGGCGGCGAGCACCTTGGGCTCGACCTCGACCGCGGCGAGGTCAACCACGGGCATGTGGAACTGCTCGCCCATGGCGGCGAGGACCTGGTCGCGGGTGGCCATGCCCCGGCGGACCAGGACGCGGTCGAGGCGTTCGCCCGTGGCGCGCTGCTCGGCCATGGCCTCGTCCAGCTGAGCCGGAGAGAGTTGGCCGCGGTCCACGAGTGTCATGCCGATGCCCATATCGTTGCATTGTATCGGCGCGAGGGCGGCGGACACAGCACGAACTGTCGTGGGGCAGGCCCGTCCAATAAGAACGCCCGTGCGGGGCGGAGCGGGCGGGGCGGCTCAGGCGGGGTACTGGCTGCTGGTGCGGTCGGTCTCCCAGACGCGGACCGAGCGGAGCCCCACGCCCGTGCCCAGCCCGGCGATGGGCCCGGTGAGCAGCTCGAAGCAGACGCGGGCGATGTTCTCGACGGTGGGGTTGAGGCCCGAGCCGTCGGCGAACTCGGAGGTGTCGAGGTTGAGGTGCTTGTGGTCGAAGCGGTCGATGACCTGGGCCTGGACCATCCGCTCCAGGGCCTGGACGGAGATGAGGGGCGGCCCCGACGCGGGGGCCGCCACGCGGACCTCGAGCTGGTAGTTGTGCCCGTGGCCGTGCGGGTTGGTGCACTTGCCGAAGTGCTCGCGGTTGGCCTCTTCGCTCCACTCGGGCACATGCAGCCGGTGGGCGGCGGCGAAGTCGAACCGCAAGCGGATCTCGGCGTGTGGGCGGTCGGTGCTGGCCATCGCGATCGCATGGTATGGCGAGAGGCCCAGCTCGATGCGTTCAACCGTGGCCGGGAGCGCCGCGGTGAGGGCGTCAAGGGACTCGGCGAGGAGGCGGGCCGGATGGGGCTTGGGCTCCTGACGCTGGGCGTGTTCGAGGCGTGGGCGGACATGCTGGTGGACGGCGTCGTCGATGGCCTTGATATTGACCAGATAGCCGCTGGTGGGGTCCGCTTTTCCACGGCAGGTGACCGAGCACTCGACGAATGGACCCATCGCGACCAGGGGCGGGCTCCCGGCGTAACCGTTGGGGCCGCGCGGGGCGAGCCCCTCGCTTGAGAAGCGGACCGTGCGCGTGAGGAGCGTCTCCACGGGCAACGATAGCACGACCGGCTGCGCAGCCGGTACGATGGTGGCATGAACCACACACTGCACGCCATGTTCGCGGTCGGGGTTTCGCTCGGGTTGGCAGTCCCCTCGGCCTGGGCACAGGACAGCGCACCCGCCGCCCCATCCCAGGCCGCCCCACCCCAGGCCGCCCAACCGGAGGAACCGCCCGTGGATATCTACGCCGACGACGCGACCGCGATGCTCGGGTTCACGATGGAGGACATCCACGGCGAAACGGCGCCCCTGCGCGAGTACGCGGGCAAGGTGGTGCTCATGGTGAATGTGGCCAGCAAGTGCGGTCTGACCCCGCAGTACGAGGCCCTCGAGGCGTTGTACGAGGAGTACAAGGACCGGGGGCTCGTGGTGCTGGGGTTCCCCGCCAACAACTTCCGGGAGCAGGAGCCCGGGACCGACGCGGAGATCCTGGAGTTCTGCACGGCGACCTACGGCGTGAAGTTCCCGATGTTCAGCAAGATCAGCGTGATCGGCGAGGATCGGCACCCGCTCTACGCCAAGCTGGCGTCGGCGATGGAGGCCCAGGGGGGCGAGCCGACCTGGAACTTCACCAAGTACCTCGTCGATCGCACGGGTCATGTGGTCAAGCGGGTTGATCCGAAGACCGCGCCGGACGATGCCGCGGTGCGTGCGGAGATCGAGCGGTTGCTGGCCGAGCCCGCGCCGGCCGAGGGTGAGACGGAAAAGCCCGCGTAGGGACGCGACGACCCCATGCCGCAGTATCAATACACAGCCCTGGACGCCTACGGGAAGCGCACGATCGGCGTGCTGACCGGGGCGAGCGAGCAGGCGGTGCTCTCCGAGTTGGAGGGCCGCTCGCTGGTGCCGGTGAATATCGCGGAGAAGCGGCAGCGCGTGGGGCTCCGTCGGCGGGGGTTGCCGGCGCGGCGTCTGGCCGAGGTGTATATCCAGTTCGCGGACATGCTGCAGGCCGGGGTGCCCGTGCTGCGGGCGCTGCGGGTCCTGGCCGGGCAGAAGGACGCGCGGATCAGCACGGTCTTCCGCGAGGTCGCCGGGGCGGTGGCCGAAGGCGAGGCGTTGGGCGACGCGATGGGCAGGCGTCCTGAGATCTTCAAGCCGACGCATGTGGCGATCATCCGGGCGGGCGAGAAGGGCGGGTTCCTCGAGGACGCGGTGGCGCGGCTGGGGCAGTTTGTGGAGGGCCAGGCCGAGCTGAAGAGCAAGCTGACGGGGGCGCTGATCTATCCGATCGTGCTGGTGTCGATGGGGTGCATCATCCTGGTGGTGATCTTCGCGGTGCTGATCCCGATGGTGAAGAAGAACTTCGACCGGATCGAGGACCTGCCGCTGGTGACCGATGTGGTGTTCGGGATCGCGGCGGTGGTGAGCAGGCACGCGCCGGTGGCGTTGGGCGTGCTCGCGGTGGTTGTGGTCGCGTTCGTTGTGGCGTGCCGTCACCCGGCGTTCCGGCGGACGCTCGACCGCGTGATGCTTCGGCTGCCGGCGGTGGGGGCGTTGGTGCGGGCGGTGGCGATCGCGAGGTTCGCCCGCATGCTGGGGACGATGCTCCGCAACGGGGTGCCGATGCTGGGGGCGCTGGCGACCTCGAAGGCGGCGGCGGGGAATGTGGTGCTCGAGGAGGCGATCGAGGAGGCGAGCGTGGCGGTGGGGGCCGGGGCGGCGCTGGCGCCCTCGCTGGGCAAATCGGGGTTGTTCGCGGATGATGTGATCGAGATGCTGACGGTGGGGGAAGAGGCGGGGAACATCGACAAGGTGCTGGTGCGGATCGCGGACACGGTGGAAACCCGGGTCGAGCGGCTGCTGACGAACCTGATCAGGCTGGTCGAGCCTCTGATGATCGCGACTATCGCGGTGGTGGTGTTTATCATCGCGTTGGCGCTGGTGCTGCCTTTGACGCAGTTGAGCGACATCAAGTAGCAGGTGTTTGGTAAAAGTCAGGCTCAGAGCGGAGGGGCTTGCGTTTGGCCGCCCGCTATGCTAGTGTGGGCTAATGTACGCCCGGCGGGCTGACGCCGCCGACAATGCATTGGGCCACGAACGGATTCGGCGTGCCTTGGCGATCTCTCCGCCGGCACGCCTCAGAAAGGATGCTCAAGCCATGAAGCGCAGGACCCAAGCGAGGGGTTTCACCCTCATCGAAGTCATGATCGTCATCGCGATCGTGCTCGCCCTGACGGCGATCGTGGGCGTGGCGGTGCTCGGCCGGCGTGACCAGGCCGACATCTCGCTGACGACGACGAAGCTCAACATCCTCAAGGGCGCCCTCAAGCAGTTCCGCCTGGACTACAACCGGTGGCCGAGCGAGGAGGAGGGGCTGGCGGTGCTGTGGGACAAGGAACTTCTGGACCCCGAGTCGGATGTGAGCAAGTACCTCGCGGACGGCTACATGGAGGAGCCGACGCCGAACGACCAGTGGGGCAACCCGTGGGGCTACCTGTTCCCCAGCCAGCGCGATGACGAGACGCAGTACGACCTCTGGTCTTGGGGCCCCAACGGCGAGGACGAGAACGGCGAGGGCGACGACATCGTCTCGTGGCGGAAGGAAGACGACGGCAGCGGGTTTGATGACGGCATGCTGCCGCCGCCGCCGTCGGATGGCGGCTGATCTGGCCGTCCACGCTGAGGGCCAACATCCGGCTCGAAAGACACGCACCATGCGTCGCGGAGGCTTTACGCTGTTGGAGACCATGATCGTGGTGCTGATCGTGACCGCGATCAGCGCCATTTTCTTGCCGTCGCTTGCCGGGCGGGCGACGGCGAGCCGGCTGGGGCAGGCGAGCCGGGCGATCGAGTCGGGGGCCGCGCTGGCGGGGGCGGAAGCGATGTCGCGCGGTGTGATTATCGCGTTTGTCGCCGAGCGTTGGGATGCCGAGTGGGTGCTCTGGGCAGAGGAGGTCGAGCCGGGCGGTGTGGGGGTGCTGCTCAAGCCCGCGGGATTGTCGCCCGAGCCGGCGCCGGAGGAGCGGGAGGTTCGGCGGGTGGAGGTGGCGAGCTTCGAGCGGGTGGAGCTGACGGACCGGCTGCCGCCGGCGGAGGATGAGTTGCTGGGTCCCGAGCCGATCGACGACGCGGCTAGCGACCACCCGGCGATGGAGGAGGAGGGGTGGTCGGGGGAGGCCGCGCTGTACCCCGAGGTGCGGGAGCGGCATGTGCTGGGGGTGTTCTTCGCCGATGGCTCGTGCCGGGTCGGGCCGACGGTGTACCTGCTCTCGGAGGATGGCGATCGGGAGGTGATCTACCTCAGGCCGCTGACGGGGCGGGTGGATGCGCGTCGGCTGCCGCGGGTGAGTGAGGAGCTCGAGCAGATGGAGCGTGCGGGGGAGGACAAGTTGCCGCTGCCGGCAGAGGACGCGGGGGGATCGGGGGGTGGGCCATGAGGACCGCCCGCGATGATCGCCCGGGCTGGGTGCTGCTGGAGATGATGGTCTCGCTGACGATCTTTGTGTTCATGGCGTTGGCGGTGCTGGGGGCGATCGGGCAGGGTGTGTCGGCGGCCGAGCGGACGCGGGACCGGACCAAGGCGGTGGACCTGGCGCGCTCGACGATGGCGAAGCTGGAGGCGGGGCTGGGCACGGTGCAGAACCTCGCCGGGCCGGTGCCGGAGTGGGAGCCGCCGGTCGATCCCGAGGCGCCGTTCGACGAGACGGAGGGGGGCGGTTTCTCGGAGATCGCGCCGTTGCCCTCGCCCTGGGAGGTGGAGATCGACACGCTCGCCTCGGAGTTCCCGGGATTGACGCATGTGATCGTGACGGCGGTGAAGCGGCCGAGCCCGGAGAGCGATCGGGTGGTCGCGTCGTACACGCTGCAGCAGCTCGTACACCTGGCGCCGGAAGTTGAGGACACGGTGGGCGAGCTGGACGACATCGCGGCCGGGGCGATGCGCGGAGCGCCTTCGGGGGGCTCGGGGAGCGGCGGCGCCGGGGGGGGGCGGCGATGAAGCTCGCGGCGCGGCATTGTGGGCGGGCGATGACGCTGCTCGAGGTCATGCTCGCGCTGGCGATCCTGGTGGTGCTCTCGGTGGGCGTGTCGGCGTTCTTCTTTCGCATGACCTCGCAGCGGGACCAGTTGGTGCGTCTGGCGTCGCAGCAGCGCGATGTGTCGATGCTGTTTGACCGGGTGGAGTCGGCGTTGCTCGCGGCGGTGGCGGTGTCGCCGGATGGCTCGGCGGGGATCAAGGGGACCGAGACCTCGCTGACGGTCGTGGCCCGGGGGGTGCAGCCGGCGTTTGACGAGGGGGCGGCGCTGGCGGACGCGTGCGTGGTGACCTTCGAGTTCAGCGAGCAGGCGGCCCGGTGCACGCAGTCGCTCGCCCCGGTTGGAGCGGGCGGCGGTGGTGGGGGTGGCTCGCTGTCCGAGCCGGTGCTGGAGTTGGTCGAGCGGATGCGGTTCCGATACTCGAACGGGCGCGCGTGGTCGACCAGCTACGACAGCCGGGGGGGGGGGGGGTTGCCGGTGGCGGTAGAGGTCTCGGTGTGGTTTGAGCCGCGCGTGCCGCGTCCGGCGCCGGAGATGGAGGCGCCCGGAGCGGCGGGGGATGGCATGGACGAGTCGGCGGCGATGGACGAGAGCGAGCTGGGGCCGATGGACCTGCCCCCACCCGAGCCCGAGGCCCCGGCGTGGGCGCCGCGCGAGCCGGACCATGTGCGGGTGATCGGCATCCCCGATGCCCCCGAGTGGCAGGGGGGTGAGTCGTGAGGCGTCGGGGGAGCACCATCCTGGCGGTATTCCTGCTGATGGTGATCGGCCTGGTGATCGTGGCGTCGGTGCTGGTCACGGCCGACGCGGCGAGCGCAACCTCGCAGGCCGAGCTTCAGCGGACGCAGTCGCGGGCGTTGGCGTGGTCCGGGGTGCAGGGGTTGATGGCCGAGCTGGCCGAGCAGCGGGAGGAGCTGCTCGACGGGCAGCCGCCACGCATCACGGCCGAGTGGGACCTCTACACGCTCGACGACGGGACCCGGGGCGTGGTCCGGTTTGTGGACCTGGACCCCGAGTCGGTGGGGATCATCACGCCGGAGAACGCGAAGCTCGATGTGAATAGCGCCACGCCGGAGATGCTGGCGTTGGTGCCCGGGCTTGACCAGGCGATCGCCGAGCGCATTGTCGGGGCTCGGGATGGGTCGCCCTTCACGAGCGTGGGGCAACTGCTGCAGGTCGAGGGGATCACGCCGGAGATGCTGTTTGGCTTGGGCGAGGCAGAGCCGGGCCGTCCGGCGGCGGGGTCGGAGGCGGATGCCCTGGCGGGCGTGGAGGCGGCGGCCTCTCCGGAGGGGCTCTCGGGGTACCTCACGGTGTTCTCGTTTGACCCCAATGTGCAGGCGGGGATCGAGGGCGGCAGCGACTTCCGCGGGAATCTCCGGGTGAATCTGGATCAGTCGTGGTCCGACGAGATGGGCCGGGCGATCGCCGAGCGCTTCGACCAGGGGACGGCGGACATCGTCAAGGCGATGATGGACTCGGGACAGAGTTTCAAGACCGACAGCGAGCTGGTGCGTGTGCTGGTGGACAACCATCTCGAGGTCGGGGCGTGGCCCGAGATCCTCGATGTGTTCACGACCTCGGACGATCAGTTCCTGCGGGGGCGGGTGGACCTGAACACCGCTTCGGCGGCAGTGCTCGCGTGCATCCCGGGCATCGGGCCCGAGCACGCCGCGGCCATCGAGCACGCCCGCGAGGGGATCGACCCGTCGATGCGGCTCTCGCCCTGCTGGGTGGTGGTGGAGGGGCTGCTCTCGCCCGAGGACTATGTCCTGGCGGCCGACTGGGTGACGACGCGGTCGACGCAGTGGCGTGTGCGGCTTGAGGCGGGGCTCGAGCGGGGCGACCCGCTGAGCGGGTTCGATGAGTCGGCGCCGATGACGCTCGATCAGATGCTCTCGTCGTCGGACGATCCGGCCACCAACACGCTCGAACACCGCGTGGTGCTCGAGGCGGTGATCGATGTGGCGTCGACACGGCCCCGGGTGGCGTACATGCGGGAGATCACGCTGCTCGAGCCGGTGCTGGCGATGCATCGGGCGTTGCACGAGGCCGACGCGGCGGAGGACCTGACCGCCGAGCCGGCCAGCCTGGCGGCCGAGGCCGAGGCGGAGAATCCGGAGGGGCTCGATCCCTTCTTCGATGAGGACCCGTTCTTGATCAACCCGACCGAGTACGACTCGGGGCTCGACAGCGGCGAGCCGGCGCCGATGGGCGGCCCGGTCGGGGAAGATGGTGATGGCCCGGATGCCGCGGGGGAGGCGGTTTCAGAGCCCCGCGATCCGCCGGCGATGATCGACCGGCGTATCGGGCGTTGGACGACAGGGAAGGCAGGCAAGCGATGAAACTCCGAGGGAATCTCGCAGTACTGAACTACGACGGGCAGCGGCTCGAGGCCGTCTGGGGCGCGGTACACAAGGACCATGTGCGGATCCGGGGGTGGGTCAGCGGTGAGCGGCCCCGGGATGTGGAGGGCGGGGACGCGGCGGCGGTGGGGCTGTGGGTGGGCCGCACGCTCAAGGAGGCGGGCTGCGCGACCAGGCAATGCGTGATCGCGGTGCCCCGGGCGAGCGTGGTGCTCAAGCGGCTGAGCTTCCCGGCGATGACCGAGGGGGCTGAGGGGGACCTCGCGGGGATGGTGCAGCTGCAGATGGCCCGGCAGCTGACCATGCCGTTGCACGGCGCGGCGATCGATTATGTGCGGCTGCTGGCGGGCGCACGGGGGGCCGGAGAGGCGTCCACGAGCACCGATGTCCTGGCCGCGGCGATGCCGGGCGAGCAGGTCACGACCTGCCGGGACCTGGCCAAGAGCGCGAAGCTGCGGCTGCGATCTGTAGCGCTGCGGGGCGAGGGGTCGGCGGCGTTGTTTGCGCAGTTGTCGTACACGCAGGACGGGCCGGTGCTCGGGGTGTCGGTGACGCCGCAGGGCGTCGAGCTCGGGGTGGTGTCGGAGGGCCGGGTGGTGTTCTCTCGCGCGGTGGACATCGCGCCGCCGGAGGGGGTGGAGGATTGGCGGGCGTTCGCCGAGCGGGTAGCGATCGAGGCGAAGCGAACGCGGATGGGGTACCGGGGCGCGGGGGAGGCGCGGGACCTGGTGTGCCTGGCGGTGCTGGGCGATGACTCGCTGGCCGCGTCGGTGGGCAAGCTGCTGGGCGAGGACCTGGACCTGCCCTGGGAGGCGGTGCGGTTCCCCAACGCGGTGGAGCTGCCCTCGGAGATGGACGGCACGACACGGGCCGGGCTGGCGCCCTTGATCGGGCTGATGCTCGGGGCGGCGATCGATCGGCCGACCTACGACTTCGCCAACCCGCGGAAGGCGCCGGACACGGCGGCGTCGGTGCGGCAGGCGGCGCTCGCCGCCATGCTCGGGCTGGTGATCTTCGGCGGCGGCGGCTGGGTGATCGCTGACCAGCAGCTCAGGGCGCTCGAGGCGAAGGTGGGGCAGTCCAAGGGCAACGCCGAGAGCTACGCCGAGCGGTACCTCAAGCAGCGGCGGGCCGAGGTGAGGGTGGACCACATCGCGATGCTGCGGCAGCCGAGCGTCGATTGGGTGAGCCACCTGGAGTATCTCTCCGAGCTGATGCCGCCGGCGGAGTTGGCGAGGCTCGAGTCGATCAACGGGAGCGTCAAGACCGCGGTGGCGTTCAGGGCCCAGAAGGACGGCGAGTACGCCGACGCGAAGACTCTGCAGGAGGGCGAGTGGGCCAAGACGGGTCGAGTCGAGTTCCTGGTCTCGGGGTCGGCGGAGAGACCGATCGCGAACACGCTCCGTGATGACTTGGTCGCGAGCAGGGTCTACACCCTCGCGACGCAGGGCGCCGATGTGCCCGATCAGTTCAAGTACGAGCTGACCAGCACGGCGGTGAGGCCGGAGGATGTCCTCTCGACGAGGCCCCCCGCGACTTCCAGCACGGGGGGTGAATCGTGAAGCTCTCCCAGAAACTGCTGCTCGTGCCGGTGCTGGTGGTGGTGTTTGTCGCGGCGGGCGGGCTGGCGTACTTCCTGCACTTCTACCGGCACAAGGCCTCGCTCGACGCCAAGTACGCGGCGAGCGAGAGCGCGCTCGCGGGGTACAGGGAGTGGCTTGAGGGGCGGCCCTCGACCGAGGAGAAGCTCAACGAGTTCGTGGGCAGGACGCTCGGGTTCAGCGGCGAGGTCGTGGACTCGCGGTTCAGGTCCGGGCTGAGCCGCATGGCGGTGATCGCGGGACTGGAGAAGGACAAGATCGTCGTCACGCCGAAGGCCTCGATCACGATGGTCGAGAACCCGACGGTGGATTCGCGGAGGGGGGTTGCCGACTTCAAGCGGTTTTTGTCGCAGGACTACATCTCGGCGCCGGACCTGTACATCATGGAGGCGCAGATTCGGGGGAGCGGCACCTTCGACGCGGTGACCCGCCTGCTGGCGCTGGCGCAGACCCAGCCCTGGATCTGGTCGGTGCGGGGCTTCACCCTCAAGCCGCAGGACGACTGGGCGACGATGTTTGACATCACGGTGGATGTGACGACCGCGTTCCTTCCCGACCTCGCGCCGGCGACGAGCGGAGCGACTGACGCGCCGGTCGACGCGACGCAGATCGTGGACCCGCAGGCCGAGAGCGTGGCGTTGATCGCGTCGATCGTGCGGCGGAATGTGTTCGCGCCGCCGCCGCCCCCGGCGGAGGAGATCAGGATCACGCAGGGCGATTCGGCGGTGGAGGTCGGGGCAAACCCGGACCCCGGGGGCGCGCCGCCGGCGTTGCCCCCGCCCTATCACGAGTGGCGCCTGACCGGTGTGAGCGGGAGCCCGAGCCAGGGTAGACTGGCGTGGATGCTCAACGACCGGACCGGATCGGCGGTGTTGCTGAGCCCCGGGCAGGGGGTGCTGGATGCTGTGCTGGTGAAGGCAGAGGGCAGCGAGGCGGTCTTCCAGATCGGGGAAGTTCGGTTTGTGCTCGCTCTGAACGAAACCCTTGCGGACCGCCATCGGCTGGAGTAGCGCGGTCCTGGCAAGATTCCGGTATAGTGGGTACTAGCCACAGGCCGCGGAGCGGCCGGGCCGACGCCGCCGGCGTCCGTCCTTGGAAAGGAGTCTCCGATGAACCCCCGCACACGCACCCGGGCTGTCCTGATTGCCTCATTGCTCGCGACTGCCGGCTGTGCCGCCTCGGCCTTGGCATTCCAAGACCAGCAGCCGACCCAGGACCAATCGCAGAGCCAGCCCGACCAGCCCGCGGCGGCGACTCCGGCGGGGGCGGTGGATGCTCCGCTCGAGCAAGCGCAGCCCGAGGCGGCCTCGCCGCAGGCCGCCGAGCCGCAGCCGGTGGTGGACCCGCGGATCCACTTCCAGTTCAAGGACACGCCGTTCGCGTTGGTGCTGGACTTCTTCTCGCGGGAGACGGGCCTGCCGATTATCCGGGAGGCGGCGGCGCCCGCGGGGAACATGACCTTCATCGGCGGGACCGAGTACTCGTTCGAGGAGGCGTTGTCGATCCTGAACCTGAACCTCCGGCTGCACGGGGTGGCGCTGCGGCGGGAGGCCAACTTCCTGTACCTGTCGACGGTGAAGGACGCGGTGCGGATGCCCACGCCGGTGATCGGCGCCGCGGGGCTGCCCGAGGGCGTGACGCCGGACATGATCGTGACGATGACGATCCCGCTGGACAACACGCGGGCGTCGCAGGTCTCTGAGCAGGTCAAGCCGCTGATCGGCGAGTATGGGGCCATCACGCCGGTCGACGCGCAGAACATGCTGATCCTGGTCGAGTCGGCGGCGCAGTGCGAGCGGATCGCGGCGGTGATCCGGACGATCGACGCCGTGCGGCCGGTGGATTCTGACTTCCAGCTCTTCAAGCTGCGCCACGCGAAGGCGCCGGAGGTGGTCGGGGCGTTGATGGGCCTGATCGGGCAGAGGCAGAAGACGGTTTTCATCGACAAGGACGGGAAGCAGACGGTCGCCGAGGAGGTCGACATCGCCGGGCTGAACCTCCAGCCCGACCCGCGGACCAACTCGGTGATCGCGGTGGGGCCGCGGGCCCGGATCGAGACCGTCGAGCAGCTCATCCAGATCCTCGATGTCCCCGCCGGGCAGTTCGACGGCGAGCGGCAGATGGTGACCTTCGCGCTCGAGACGATCACGCCCGAGCAGGCGGCGCAGACGCTCAACTCGCTGTTTACCGCGGTGCCCGCCGAGTCTCGGCCGACGGTGCTGCCCCTGCCGGAGGTGGCCAAGATCACGCTCATCGGCAGCCAGGCGCTGCTCTTGCAGGCGACGGCGCTGCTCGGGGAGATCGACCCGGCGGCGGCGACGGGTGAACCCCGGGACGCGCAGCCCGAGTCGGTGGTGCGGTCGGTCAGGCTCGAGCACATCACCCCGGCCCAGGCCGAGGCGATCGCGCAGCGGATGCTGACCGCGCGGCAGCGGCAGGTGGTGCGTTACAGCCCGACTCCCGACGGCGAGGGGTTCCTGGTCGCGGGGCCGACGGGGGATGTCGAGACCTTCGAGCAGCTCGTCACGAGCCTGGACCAGCCGGCGGCGACGCGGACCGAGGTGCGTGTGGTGCGGCTGGACACCGCCAACCCGCAGCCCCTGATCGACCGGGCGCTCGCCCTCGACGCGCTGACCGACGAGGGGACCAAGGACCCCATCTCGGTGACGGTGGATGCCGAGTCTCGGAGCGCGACGCTGGTGGGTTCGGCGGCGGCGATCTCCCGGTTCGAGCGGAGGCTCGACGAGGTGAAGGGGCAGGTCGCGATCCAGACGACCTCGAAGACCTTCGAGCTAACCATCGCCAAGCCCAGCGAGCTGGTCGCCAAGCTCACGCGGCTGGCCAAGCCCATGCTGACGCCCGACGACGGCACGCCCTACAACGCGCCGCAGTTCGAGGCGCTCGACGAGCTCGACTCGCTGATCGTGCGCGCCGAGCCCGAGCAGTTCGCGATCATCGAGCAGCTCATTGCGCAGTTCGACGCCGAGGAGCCCGAGCGGCGGGACTTCCGCGCCATCCGCGTGACCACCGGCACGCCCGCGGAGGTCCGGGACCGGGCGCTCGCCCTGATCGAGCAGATGAACCTGGGGCTTGAGGAGGACGAGCGGATCGCGGTCGAGGTGCAGCTCGACGAGGCGTCGGGGAGCCTGCTGGTCTTCGCCGACGCCCGGAGCATGCAGCAGTTCACCGGGGTGCTCCAGCAGGTCCAGCAGTTGATCCCGCCGGCGCGGACGACGCGGATCGTGGATGTGCAGAACATCGCCGCCGCGACGATCCTGCCCTCGCTGCAGGAGATGCTGCGGACCGCCGACCCGATCGACCCGGGGCGGGCGATCCCCGAGCCGACGATCTCGGTGCTCGAGCGCACCAACTCGTTCATCGTGACGGCGGAGACTGCGCAGCACCAGATGGTCGCGCAACTGATCGAGCGGCTCGACCGGCCCGACCCGGCCGCCCTGCCGCCGATGCGGATCCTGCAGCTGCGGACCGCCGACGCGGTGCAGGTGGCGGCGATGTTGCAGCGGCGGTACATGAGCCGCCCGCTGACCGAGCGGACGACGCGCCCGGTCGATATCCAGGCCGAGGCGCAGACGAACACGCTGATCGTGACGGCCCACGAGGAGCTGTACGAGGACATCAAGGCGCAGATCGAGATCTTCAACAAGGAGGGCGCGACCGAGCCCGAGCGGACGACCATGCTCTTCCCGCTGAAGGTCGCCCGGGCCGCCGATGTCGCCAGCGCGATGGACAAGCTCTACCCCGAGCCGCCCATGCCGGCGGACCGGTTCGGGCGTCCGATGCCCTGGCTGCGGGAGAAGAAGGAGGTCAATGTCTCGGCCGACCCGTCGAGCAACTCGCTGATCTTCGACGCACCGACGGACCGCATCCCCGACCTGCAGGAGCTGGCGCTGCAGCTGGACCGGGTGGAGATCCCGCCGCAGGCCGAGCTGCGGACCTTCCGGGTGGTGAAGGGGGATATCAACACGATCGCCTCGACGCTGAGCGGGCTGGCGCGGCAGGGTGCGCTCTCGGCGCCGGCGCAGCCGGGCAAGCAGGCGGTGCAGGTGATGGTGCAGGCCGAGCCCCGCTCGAGCACGCTGATCGTGGCGGGCGACGAGATGACCTTCAGCAAGGTCGAGGAGATCCTGAAGAGCCTCTCGGCGGTGCCGGTGGAGCGGTCGCTGCGGATCATCCCGATCTCCAATGTCGCGGCCGCCGAGGTGCGGGACCGGGCGATGGTGATCTACACCGCGCAGGTGGAGGGCCTGCCCGAGGCCGAGCCGGTGGAGGTGTCGATCGACGAAAATTCCAACTCGCTGGAGGTGGTGGGGGACCCCGATGGACTGCAGCGCTTCACCGCGATCATCGACCAGCTGCAGCGGCAGGTCGGCGCGCAGCGTGAGGTCCGGCTCATCGAGCTCAAGCTGGCGAAGGTGGGCGAGATCGTGCAGTTCCTCGAGGAGATGGTGGCGGCCAACCAGGCGATCACCATGCAGGGCGGGCCTACGCCGGTGTTCGAGCCGATCGAGGTGACCAACTCGCTGATGGTCGCGGCCCAGCCGAACCAGATGGCGATCATCGAGGCGCTCGTGCGGAGCGTGGACGCCCAGCAAGCCGGCGAGCGGCCGCCCCTGCGCATCCTCCGCCTGCGGACGACCGACGCGACCGGGCTGGCGCAGGTGCTCCAGCAGTCCTACGCGGTGCGGCCGGTGGAGGAGCGGACCAAGAAGCCGGTGGACATCCAGGCCGACGCCGCGACCAACACGCTGATCGTCTCGGCGCATCCGGACATGCTGCCGGAGATCGAGCAGATCGTCACGGAGCTCAACGAGACCCGGGCGATGGACGCCGAGGGCCGGGAGATCCGGATCTTCCCGCTCTCCTGGGCGCGGGCCGACGAGCTGGCGAAGACGATCGACGAGATGTTCCCCGAGCCGCCGATCCCGGTGGACCGCTTCGGGCGTCCGCAGCCGCAGCTCAAGCAGCCCAAGGAGGTCTTCGTCCGGGCGGACCGGGCGACCAACTCGCTGATCGTCGACGCCCCGGCGCAGCGGCTCGCGGGCTTCGAGCAGATCGTCCAGAGCCTCGACCAGCAGAACATGGGCGACGATGTCGAGGTGCGGACCTACCGCGTGGAGCGGGCGGACCTGCAGGCGGTGGCGCGCACGCTGCAGGACCTCTCGACGAGCGGCGCCTTCCGCGCCAGCAGCCGCACCCCGGTGACGATCAACACCGAGCCGACGACCCGGACGCTGGTGGTGAGTGGGCCCAGCGAGGTGTTTGCGCATGTGGAGTCTGTGCTCGAGTCGCTGGGCCAGACGCCCGACCGGCCCGAGGCGTCGATGAAGATGTACACGCTGAAGTTCGCGAGGGCCGAGCAGCTGCAGGTGCTGCTGACCGACCTGCTCGCGACGCGGCTGCGGGCCGAGGAGGAACGGGCGGGCAGGCGGGTCGACGAGATCGAGTCGATGCTGGATGTGGCGGCCCACGGGCCGTCGAACACGCTGATCATCACCGCCCCGCCCTCGATCCAGCAGATCGCCGAGGAGCTGATCAAGAGCCTGGACACCGAGGCGGCCGCGACCGGTCGGCGCACGATCCATGTCCTGCCGCTGACCTATGCCGACGCGACCGAGGTGTCGCGCACGCTGACAGACGCCCTGCCGAGCATGGACCTGCCCGGCGGCGGCGAGGTGAGCATCCTTGCGGCGGCGGGCTCGAACGCGCTGATCCTGTCCGGCGCGAGTGCCGACCTCAAGCGGGTCGAGGAGCTGATCGAGCCGCTCGATGTGCGGCCGGTGGACCCCGAGACCATGGGGGTCGAGACCTTCGCCCTGCAGCACGCCGAGGCCGGCGTGATCTCGACGACGGTGCAGAACCTGCTCGTCGAGCAGCAGGAGACCGACCCGCGGATCCTGGCCTATCAGATCCGCTACTCGCGGAACCCCAACCTCTTCAAGAAGCCCTCGATCCATGTCGAGGCCGAGGCCCGGACCAACTCGCTGATCGTGTCCGGCCCGTCGGCAACGCTTGAGCTGGCCAAGACGATCATCCAACGCCTCGACCAGCCGGCCGAGCAGTCGGACCGCACGGTGGCGACCTTCACTCCCGCCAAGGCCGACCCGGCGCAGCTGGTGACGCTGGTGTCGCGCATCGTGGGGGAGACGCTGCCCCAGGAGCGGCAGAGCCTGGAGCTGACGGCCGAGCCCGGAACCCGGTCGGTCGTGGCCATCGGGAGCCCGGACCAGATCGCCGAGGCGATGCGCCTGCTCGCCGAGTTTGACGACCGCGCGTTCGACCTGCCCGATGTCGAGCTGTCGGTGGTCGATCTCGCGCACGCCGACGCGACGGCGGTGGCCCGGACGGTCGAGGCGCTCGCCGCCGACCGGTCGCGGTGGCCGGCGTCGTTGCGCGACGCCGAGAAGGCCGGGCTGACCATCGCCGCGCCCCGGGTGACCGCCGACGCGGTGACCAACCGGCTGGTCGTGAGCGCCCCAGGCCCGCTCGCCCCGGTGGTGCGGGAGCTGATCTCCACGCTCGACCGGCCCTCGGGCCGCGAGGTGCAGGTGCGGCTGTTCCCCCTGCGGCAGGGGTCGGCGGCCTCGGTGGCCGCGGCGCTGCAGACGGCGTTCGCGGCGGGCGTCAAGCCCGGCGACCCGCCCGCGACCGCGACCGCCGAGCCGACGAGCAACACGGTGGTGGTCGCCGGGAGCGCCGAGCGCTTGGCGCAGGCCGAGTCGCTGGTGCGGGCGATGGACGAGACGGTCGAGCCCAACGGCATGGCGGTGCGGACGATCGTGCTGGTGCACGCCCGGGCCGAGTCGCTCGCGCCCGTGCTCGAGCAGATCCTCGCGCAGGAATCCGAAGTAGACAACATGCCCGACTTCGTGCGCTGGCAGTTCCTGTCGAGGAACCCCGCGGCCGCCGACCAGGGCGCGGGGGTGCGCGTCGCGGCGGAGAAGCGGCTCAACGCGGTGATCATCGCGGCGCCGCTCGATGTGATCGAGCTCGCCGAGCAGATCGTCGCCGAGCTCGACACCCCGCCGACGGGCCCGGGCGGCGACCGGCTGGTCCGGGTGATCCCGCTGCTCAACGCCGACGCGGCCTTGCTGGCCGAGAGCATCGGGGCGATGTTCGAGGAGGAGGCCTCCCAGGCCACGCCGCCGGTGGTGCGGGTCGACGCCGCGGGCAACGCCCTGATCATCCGCGCGACCGTCGAGCAGATGGCGATGATCGAGGACCTCGCCGCCCAGCTCGATCGGGCGACGCTGACCAGCGCCCGGCAGATGCGGATGATCCCGATCGACCGCTCGCGCGCCGACGCGGCGCTCATGGCGTCGACCATCCAGCGGCTGCTCGAGCAGCAGGGCGGCGTGCGCGTCGAGATCATCTCGACCGAGGAGCTGCTCGGCGGCGAGCCGCCCGCCGGGCAGCCGAGTGACGAGACGCCGAAAGCCACGGACCCGGCGGAGCGGCCCGCGCGGGGCAACCGGGGCAGCGACGCGGGCGCCGATGCCCCCTTTCGTCCCGGCGCGAGGCCCGAGTTCCTGACGCCGCGCGACGCGGTGGCGCTCGCGGTGATCGCCCAGCCCGAGGGCGGCGACGACGCCGACGACCAGCCGGTCGTGCGCATCGCGGTCGACCCGGTGAGCAACACGCTGGTGATCGTGGGGTCGCCCCGGCTGACCGACCGCATCGCGGCCCTGGCGGCCCAGCTCGAGGCGCAGATGCCGACCGAGCCGTCGGGGGTGCGCATCGTGACGCTGCCCGAGAGCGCCGACGCGGCCGCGATCGCGCAGATCGTGAACCAGACCGTGCGGCAGGTCGGACCGACCGGCCCGGGCAACGCGGGCGGGTTCACCGGGTCGGTGGTGGTGCAGCCGGATCCATCGGGCAGCGCCGTCATCGTCTGGGCGAACACAACCGACTTCCAGGCGATCGGGGCGCTGATCGCGTCGATCTCCCAGCTCGACGCCGCGGTCTCGGTGACCGTCAAGAACTACCAGCTCGAGAACATCCCCGCCGACCGGGCCCAGACGGCCATCGACGACCTCTTCTCGGGCAGCCCGCGCGGGCGGCAGGCGCGGCGGATCCGCGGGCTCGATGTCACGATCGACGGCGGCACGGGGGCGTCGGTGTCGGCGAGCATCGACCCGGGCACGGTGCGGGCGACGGCCTCGGCGGACGGATCGAGCGTGCTCGTGGCCGCGCCGGCCGAGGCGATGGGCATGATCGACTCGCTCATCGGGCTGCTCGACCAGAGCCCGGTCGCCGACCGCACCGCGATCCGGCGGTATGCGCTCGAGAACGCGAAGGCCGTCGACCTGGCCCGCACGCTGCAGCCGGTGTTCGATGCGCAGCGCCAGGGCCCGGGCCGGCAGCCGCAGGGCGTGCAGGCGAGGTTCGCCGCCGACGACCGGACCAACTCGCTGCTGGTGACCGCCTCGGCGCGGCAGCACGAGGAGATCGAGCGGCTGCTGGTCACCGCCGACGCCGAGCAGGCCGACGACGGGCTCGAGCTGGCGATCATCAAGCTCGACCAGGCCGACCCGCAGGCGACGCAGCGGATCCTCGAGCAGGTGATCATCGGCAAGGACGAGGGCAAGCGCGAGCGGGTGCAGATCTCCTCCGAGCAGAACTCGGGCGTGCTGATCGTGCGTGCCGAGCCCGAGGACCTCGCCGAGATCAAGCGGATCATCGCCGAGGTCGACACCGCCGAGCTCTCCGGCCTGCCCGTGCGGTCGATCGTGCTCGAGCGGGCCGACGCGGGCGAGGTCGCCGCGTCGCTGACGGCGTTCTTCCGCGACCGCCAGCAGGCGATGCAGCGGACCGGGCGGCGCACGCCCCAGCAGGGCGTGGCGATCACCGGCGACCGGCGGAGCGGGACGCTGATCGTGGCCGCGGGCGATGCGGACTACGAGCAGATCCTGGCCCTGGTCGAGCGCTTCGACACCGAGCTCTCCACCGTGGCGCAGATGCAGTTCGAGATCATCCCCCTGCAGCACGCGCGGGTGAACGACCTGGAGGACAGCCTGGGCAGCATCTCCAGCAACCTGCAGTACGAGCGGATGTACGGGAGCCGCTCCGGGCGGGACACGCAGACCCGACCGGAGGACAAGCTCTTCGTCGACTTCAACGAGCGGCTCAACGCGGTGATCCTCATGGGTCAGGGCGAGACGCTGGGCGTGATGAAGAGCATCGTGGCGGCCCTCGATGTACCGTTCTCGGAGAAGACCGCGCGCGTGGTCCGGGTGGTGCCGATCGTCGATGGCGACCCGGCGACGATCGCCCGGGTGATCGAGAGCGCGATGGACTCGGGCGGGCAGGACGAGTACTGGTACTGGCCGCCGCGGTCCGACCCCGACGAGCTGACCGTCGAGGTGGATGCCCGGCGGCGTGCGATCATCCTGATCGGGCCCGGGGCCCGTGTCGAGCAGGCGCTGGCGTACGCCCAGCAGCTCGACGCGGTGAGCGGGCGGCCCAACGCCGTCGTCGAGTCGATCCCGATGCGGTTCGCCGACGCCGGCCGCGCGGCCCGCAACCTCAACCAGTTCTTCCGCCAGCGGGCCCAGGCCGAGGGCTCGCCGACCGAGGCGGTGTCGATCATCGGCTCCGAGGACGGCAACCTGCTGCTCGTGACCGCCGACGAAGACAGCATGGAGCTCATCCGGGGCCTGGTCGAAGAGCTGGACCGGCCCGAGCTGGGCGACGATCGGCAGATCGACATCGTGTACTTGCAGAACGGAACCGCCGCCGAGGTGGCCCAGGCGGTCACGGCGATGTTCCCGCGGGCCGGGCGTTCGGAGGACCGGGTGGTCATCACGCCCCAGGCCGGCCCCAACGCGTTGCTGGTGTCGGCCCCGACGGAGCTCTACGACAAGGTGACGGCGTTGATCGCCGAGCTCGACTCGGCGCCGCTCCCCGAGGATGTGAACATCGACACGATCGCGCTGCAGCACGCCCGGGCGCTCGATGTCGCCCAGTCGCTCGCCAGCGCCCTGCCCAAGTCGCTCAAGATCACCATCACACCGGTGAGCCGGTCCAACACGCTGCTCCTGACCGGTTCGGAACAGACCATCGCGCTGGTCAAGGAACAGGTGGCCCTGCTGGATATCGAGCCCGAGCACGAGCTGCAGGTGTTCCAGCGGATCGGCCTGGAGCATGTGCTGGCGACGGATGTGCGGTACACGCTCACCACGCTGCTGCGCGACCTGCCCAAGGGCTCGGGCGAGCCCGACCCGAAGATCGACTACTCCAACAACGACAACACGCTGAGCATCCTCGCGACCCCGGCCCAGATGGCGCAGATCGCGGACATGGTCCGGCAGCTCGATGTGCCCAACGCCGCAGACCGCACGACCGAGTTCGTTCGCCTGGAGTTCGCCGACGCCGAGCAGACGGCCGAGGCGCTCAAGGTCTTCTACGGCCGGTTCGCCAACGAGGCCCGGACCTTCGCCGCGATGAATGTCTCGATCGTCGCCGACAAGGCCAGCAACTCGCTGGTGATCTCCGCCGACGCGAGCGAGTGGGAGAACATCCGCTCGCTGCTCGAGAAGCTCGACACGCCCGACTACGACACCTCGCGGCAGCTGGTGGTCATCCCGCTCAAGCACGCCGACGCGGCGAGCGTGGCCCGGGCCCTCAACGAGGGCTTCCGGCAGTCGCTGCAGGACGAGGCGCAGCGCGAGCGGGCCCGCCAGCAGCAGAACCAGCCCCGCGGCAACAACCGCGACCCGCGGTTCGACGACATCTACCTGCCGCCGGTGCTGATCGACACCGAGGGCGTGCCGTCGGTCTCGGCGGAGGTGCAGACCAACTCGCTGATCGTCTCGGCCGGGCGCAAGGAGCTCGAACGCATCGAGCAGATTATCGCCCAGCTCGATGTGCCCGAGTTTGTGAAGCTGCCCGAGCCGGTGGTGATCCCCATCGAGCGGGGCCGGGCCAGCGCGATCGCCTCGGCGCTGACGCAGATGTTCGCGAGCCAGTCGACCGGCCCGCGGGCGGCCCGGATCTTCGGCGATGACATCTCGAACACCATCGTGGTGCGCGCCGACGAGGACGACCTGCTGCAGATCTGGGCGCTGGCCCGGTCGCTCCAGGCCAACGCCGAGCAGGGCGTGGGGCCGCGGATCCTGCGGGTCGAGCACATCCCCGCCTCGCGGCTGCGCGAGCTGGTGCAGACGGCGTTCGCGCCGGTGGCGCAGAAGCTCGGCGAGCCCTTCGCGGTGGAGGTCGAGCGGATCTCCAACGCGCTGGTGGTCTCGGCCTCGCCGGGCGTGTACGCGCAGGTGGAGGCGTTCGTGGCAGAGCTGGATGTCCCCGACCAGCCCGTCGCGCCGACGGGCGACGGGGCGGGCGCCCAGCCCGGCCTGACGCCGGGCATGGTGATCGTCGAGATCCACAACAACGCCCCGCTGGCGGTCCGGACGATGCTCGAGCAGATGGGCGTGACCCGCCCGGTGCCCGAAGACCGGTTCGGCATCGTCTCCGAGCCGGTGACGCTGGTGGACATCACCAGCAAGTCGGCGTTGGGGGTGATCGCCAACTCGCGGGACGCGGCGATCATCGAGGGGCTCATCCGCGCCATCGACGCCCAGCCGGTGGATGTCACGCAGGAGATGGCGGTCATCCCGCTCAAGCTCGCCAACGCGGGCTCCGTGGTGACGACGCTCCAGCAGATGCTCGACCCCGCGAGGCAGGACGCCAAGACCGGGCCCGCCGAGGCGGTCCGGGAGCATGTCCGGCGGCTGCAGCTGGCCCGCGGCTTCGGCAGGACGCCGGTCTCGCTCGACCTGGCCACCCCGATCCGGCTCATCGCGAGCGCGGAGTCCAACTCGGTCATCGTCGGCTCGACCGCGGGCAATGTGGCGGCGATCAGCGACCTGATCGCCACGCTCGACACCCTCCCGATCGGCGATGCGGTGCTGGTGCGGATCTTCCCGCTCGAGAACGCCTCGGCGTCGCGCATCAAGACCATCGTCGACCAGCTCTTCAGCCAGGGCGAGGCCCTGCGCAGGCTGCCCGGGACGCAGCGCCGGGGCCTCCCGCCCACCGCGACGGGGCAGGCGCTCGCCGGCGAGATCGCGGTGTCGATCGACGATCGCACCAACTCGCTGCTCGTCGCCGGGCGGGAGGAGGCCGTGGCCCTGGTGGAGGTGCTCATCAAGGACCTCGACGCCGACACGGTCGGGAACTGGGTCGAGCCCGCGCTCGTCCCGCTCGAGCACGCCGACGCCCGCACCATCGCCGACATCATCCAGCGGGTCATCATCCAGGGCACCAGCTCGACGCCCGACGCCGACGGCCTGCAGCGCCAGGTCGCGAGGCTGCGCATCCTCGAACGGGGCGGTGATCCGAGCGACGCGAGCCAGCGCATCGAGTCGGACCTCTTCGTCCCGCTCTCCAGCCTGATCGTCACCCCCGAGCCCGATACCAACACGCTGATCGTGGTCGGCACGCCGGCGAATATCGCGGTCATCCGCGAGCTGGTCGCCTCGCTCGATGTGGAGCTGGCCTCGGCCGGCAACGCGGTCCGGTTCTTCCCGCTGCGGAACGCCGCGGCCGACCGGGTCGCCGGCGTGCTGGGTGATGTGTTCAGCCAGCGCGAACAGGCCGGCGTGCTGCGGCCGGAGGACCAGCTCGTCGTCACGGCCGACGCGCGGACCAACACGCTGATCCTGTCGACCAGCAACCGCTCGTTCGAGATCATCGAGAGCCTGCTCACCACCCTCGACGCCGCGGACGCCAACTACACCGTGGGGCTGCATGTGCTCCCCGTGCCCGGGGCGGATGTCGCGGCCCTGGCGCCCAGGCTCCAGCAGTTGATGCGGGAGCGGATCGACTCGGCCCGCCGCGCGGGCGGGGTCGAGAGCCCGATGGACACCTTCAGCGTCGTCGCCGACGCGGCCAACAGCCTGCTCATCCTGACCTGCAGCGACGAGAACCTTGCGCTGGTCAAGGACCTGCTGAAGGCGATCGAGAGCGACGCCTCGGTGATCGCCGGCACGGGCCGGATGGAGCTGATCCAGCTCGAGAACGCCCGCGCCGACGAGGTCGCCGACTCGGTCCGCGATGTGTATGTGACCCGCGAGAACGAGCGCCGCGGGCAGAACGCCGTGGGCGTCACCTCCGAGAACAGACTCAACGCGCTGATCGTGCGCGGGTCCGAGTCCGACATCGCCGCGATCCGCGAGCTGGTCGACCGCTTCGATACCGGCGAGATCCTCAATGTCCAGGATGTGCGCCGGTTCGAGCTGCAGTCGGCCAACGCGATCGAGGTGGTGCGGCTGCTCGAGGGCGTGCTCGCCGGGCGTTCGCTGGGCGGTTCGGCGGGCCAGGGGCGTGCGACACGCCTGCGGTACCTCCGCCGGGACCTCACCGACGCGCTCGGCAATGTGACCAAGGGCGAGCTGACCGAGGCCGAGGTCGACGACTTTATCCGCGAGCAGGTGCGCCTGACGGCCGACCTCCGAACCAACTCGGTCCTGGTCTCGGCCCCGACCTCGATCGTGGACCTGGTCGCGTCGATCCTGCTGGACCTCGACGGCTCGACCGCCGGCTCACGCAAGATCGAGGCGTTCCGCCTCAAGAACGCCGACGCCAGGGCGATGGCCGAGGTCCTGCGGGACCTCTTCAACCTCCGCCTGCAGGGCGACACGCTCGTGCTCATCCCCACGGGGCCGCAGACGCAGGAGGAGGACGACGAGACGGCCCTCGACTCCGCGTCGGTGACGGCCGTCCCCGACCAGCGGCAGGAGCTCTCGATCACCATCGACGCCCGCACCAACAGCCTGCTGGTCTCGGGTACCGAGGAGTACCTGGACCTCGTCCGCAAGGTCGTCGACGACCTCGACGAGATCGAGGCCAACGAACGCGAGCAGATCGTGGTGCACCTGGCCAACGCGAAGGCCAAGGAGATCGAGCTCACGCTGCAGGACTACTTCCAGACCGAGGCGTCGACCATGCAGACCGCGCTGGGCGGCGACGCGGGGATCGCCGGCTCGGTCGCCCGCCAGCTCGAGCAGGAGGTCACGGTCGTCGGGGACGAGAAGAGCAACAAGCTGCTCATCTCGGCGTCGCCCCGCTATCTGCAGACGGTCGAGGACATCGTCACCGAGCTCGACGCGGCCCCGCCGCAGGTGCTCATCAAGGTGCTGCTCGCCGAGGTGACGATCGACGACGAGGACACCTGGGGCGCCGACATCCGCGTGGGCGGGGCGAACGGGCTCGGTCCCGACGCCTACATGCTCGGCTCGTTCGCCGCCGGCGGGGCGCTCTCGAGCGCGCTGGGCAGCGCCAACCTCTCGGTCTCGAGCCTCGACTTTGACCTCATGGTCCGCGCCCTCGAGGTGCAGGGCAAGCTCGAGGTGCTGAGCGCACCCCAGATCACGGTGAAGAACAACGAGCAGGCAACCATCAAGGTCGGCGAGAACATCGGCCGACCAGGCGAGTCCAACCAGACCAACAACAGCGTGTCGACCAGCGTGCTCTACGAGGATGTCGGGATTAACCTCACCGTCACCCCGACGATCAACGCCGACGGCTTTGTCCAGCTCGACATCCAGCCCGAGATCTCCGCCCTCACCAGCCGCACCACGCAGGTGAGCTCCACGGTGCAGGCCCCGGTCATCACCCGCCGCTCGGTCGACACCATCGTGAGCGTCATGAGCGGCCAGACCGTCGTCATCGGCGGGCTCATCCAGACCACCGAGGAGGACCGCCAGTGGAAGGTCCCCCTCCTGGGCGATGTGCCCTTCCTCGGCCTGCCCTTCCGGTCGAGCAAGAAGCAGAATGTCAAGACCGAGCTCCTGGTGATCCTCACGCCGCAGGTCATCCCCGGCGGCAAGTTGTCGATTGAGCGCCATAGACGCCTGACCGACTCGGAGATTAACAAGCTCTCCGACCCCGATCGCGTCATCGACGCGGTCGGCCCGGTCACCGACGATCCCGAGGTCGCCCCGCCCCCGCTCGACGCCGGAAGCTCCCAGGGCGCCGGGGAGCCGCCGCGGGACTTCTCGGGCGTTCCCCGGGTGCGGGCCACCCGCATCGGGGGCGACCCCGACGCCGAGGCTTCTTCCGATCGGCCGATCGATTGGACCAGTGTTCCCCGCATCCCCGCCCAGAGCGAAGCGCCGCCGGCGGGGCAGGACGCCAAGGAGTAGAGGGTGCCAAACCGCGATCGAACAACCAGCGTCTTGCGGGGCTGCGTGCCGGCGCTCTTCCTGGGCACGGTGCTCGGCCTGGCGGGGTGCGTGGCCGACAAGCCCGAGCGCCGCGACACCCGCGCCCCGGCCGACCTCCGCCCCGACCAACTGGTCATCGCGGTCTACCCCCTGCTCGACGACGACAACAACGGCTACCCGGACACGATCCCCGTCGTGGTCTACCTCTGGGACGATCGCTACCCGCTGCCTCTCTGGGCCGACGGCATGATCCACTTCCAGCTCGTCGACGAGGACAAGCGGGTGATCGCCGAGTGGGATGTGCCCCAGGATGTGGTCACCTCCAGCCGGCGGCGTGACCAGGTGGGGGCGGCCCACCAGATGACCCTGGACATCCGCGACGCGACCACCGATGTCAGGCCGCTGACCAACGCCCGCTTGTCCGGGGTCTTTGTGGGAGAGGACGGGGCTCGGGCCGAATCCGGACGCCCCCTGGGGATCCAGATCGGCTCCTGAGGGCTCCCCGGGGCCTTTGCGCAACTCTAACCAGCATTTCACACTCCCCGGCCGCCATCCGTCCGCGCCGGGCGGCCTGCTTTCTAGGCTACACCGAAGTGACGCCCCGACCCGCATCGTGCGGGACTCTGGCGAAGCGACACAGGCTGAAGACTTGGAGATTTCTCAGATGCGCAAACTCACCGCCACGCTCGTCGGGTTGGTCGCCGCGGCCTCGGCCGCGGTCGGCCACGTTGACCCCGCCATCCCCCAGTACACCCCCCCCCAGGGCGTGTTCGGCACGCTCAAGAGCGTGGGCTCGGACACCCTCAACAACCTCATGACACTCTGGACCCAGGAGTTCACCGATTTCTACCCCAGCGTCAAGCCCGAGATCGAGGGCAAGGGCTCCTCGACCGCCCCGCCCGCGCTGATCGAGGGGCAGAGCCAGTTCGGCCCCATGAGCCGCGAGATGAAGTCCAGCGAGATGGACAAGTTCGAGGCCACCTTCGGCTACAAGCCCACGGCCATCCGCACCTCGATCGACTGCCTCGCGGTCTATGTCCACAAGGACTGCCCGCTCGAGGAGATCTCGATCCCTCAGATCACCAAGGTCTTCTCCGTCGCCGGGCCCGACATGACCTGGGGCGACCTGGGCGTGAAGGACGCGGCCTACGCCAACAAGCCGGTCAACCTCTACGGCCGCAACTCGGCGTCGGGCACCTACGGCTACTTCAAGGAGGTCGCCCTCGCCAAGAACGACTACAAGGCCTCGGTCAAGGAGCAGCCCGGCTCGTCGGCCGTGGTCCAGGCGGTCGCGACCGACCGATTCGGCATGGGCTACTCGGGGATCGGGTACAAGACCGCCGATGTCAAGGCCGTCAGGGTCGCGCTCGACGACACCGAGGAGGCCTTCCCGGCCGAGGGCGACTACGCCTACTCCGGTGATTACCCCCTCGCCCGGTACCTCTACATCTACATCAACTACGACGCCCGCAAGGGGCTCGACCCGCTCCGGGCCGAGTTCATCAAGCTGGTGTTCAGCAAGCAGGGCCAGGAGGTCGTGGTCAAGGACGGGTACATCCCCGTGACCACCGACATCGCCCGTGAGGATCTGGAGAACCTCGGGATCACCCCGAAGTTCTGATTCGTCGAGGCCGCGGCTCTCCGCGCCGGGAATCGGTGAATCGCGAGCGGCCCCCCGGGAAACCGGGTGCCCGGCGGGAGACCCCTCCGCGGGCCTCTCCGCAACGAATCCGCTACCATCACACCCGGCGCCGGGCTCCCGGCGCCGGGTGTTTCCCCCTTCAACCCGGACGGATGCTCCACCGATGCCGCCCACCGACCAACGCATCGTCCGCCGCACCCCCCGGGGGGTCTACCGGCGCGACCAGGTCGCCGAGGGCGTGATCCGGATCGGGGGCGGGGCGGTGCTGCTGGCGGTGCTGGGGATCTGCGCATACCTCGTGGTCATCGTGGTGCCGCTCTTCCAGGCCGGGTCGGTCGGCGCGGCGGCCGGTGGTGTGACCGAGGGGGTCGCCGAGACAACGGCCATCCAGCTCGACGAGTACAACCAGGGCCTGCTCCAGCTCGATCGCTCGGGCGTGCTGCGGGCGCGGCATCTCCCGTCCGGCGAGCTGCTCGGCGAGGTCCCGCTCGCCGGCCAGGGCGCGCGGGCGACAGCGATCTCCGCATGGTCCCGGGACGGCCGAGTCGCCATGGGGACCGCCGAGGGGAAGATCCAGACCGGGGAGGTCCGGTTCGCGTCGAGCGTGCGGAGCGTGCTGCCCGGGGAGTCGGACATCCCCATCGGCCAGAGCCGAGCCGCGCCCGAGGCCGACGCCTCGGGGTTTCGGCCGCTGGTCGAGCGGGTCGATGCCGGGCAAGTGCGGGTGACGGCGCCCAGGATCGAGCTGACCGACCCCGCGCCCCTGGAACTGGGCGCCGGGGCGATCCGCCTGATCGAGTCGTTCAGCGACGGCCGGAGCCAGTATGTCGTCGCGCTCCGCGACGAGGGGCCCGCGTCGTACTCGCTGCTGCGGACGATGCGTCCGCTGGGCGGCGGCAAGCCCAGCGTCCGGCTGACGACCTACCCGATCGAGTTTGTCGCGCGCGAGACTCCGCCCGATTGGCTGTTTGTCTCGGGTGATGGCGCGCATGTGTACTGCGTGTGGCGAGATGGGACCGGCCAGCGGTACGCGGCCCACGACCCCAAGAACCAGCCGATCACCCTCGCCGAGACCGTTCGGCTCTCCGAGCAGCCGATCACGGCCGCGACCATGCTCATCGGCTCGCTCACGCTGGTGGTGGGCGATGCCGCCGGTCAGATCGCCGGGTGGTTCCCAGCCCCGGACCCGGCCGCCCCGACGCCGGACCAGCAGCGCCTCGTCGTCGCCCACCGCTTCGCCGGCCCGGGCGGCCCCGTGGCGGCGCTGGCGACGAGCTGGCGCGACCGCTCGCTGCTCATCACCGACACCGATGGCCGGGCGATCGTCCGACACATGGCCAGCGAGAAGCGGGTCGCGATGCTGCCGGCCGGGGCAGCGTCGCCCGGCATCGCCGGGGCGATCTCGCCGAAGAACGACGCCCTCGCGGTGCTCCACGCCGACGGGTCGCTCACGCACGCCCGGTACGAGCCCGGGTACCCAGAGATCACCTTCCGCTCGCTGTTCCTGCCCATGCACTACGAGGGGCAATCCTCGCCGAGCTTCGTGTACCAGAGTTCGTCGGGCGACGACGCCGCCGAGCCCAAGCTGAGCCTGACGCCGCTGATCTTCGGCACACTCAAGGCGACGCTGGTCGCGATGTTCTTCGCCTGCCCGCTGGCGATCTTCGGGGCGATCTACTCGAGCGAGTTCCTCTCGCCGTCGATCCGCCGCAACATCAAGCCGGGTATCGAGATCATGGCCTCGCTGCCGTCGGTGGTGCTGGGGTTTATCGCGGCGATGGTGGTCGCGCCGCTGGCCCGCGACCTGCTGCCGGGCATGGTCCTGGCGCTCTTGACCGTCCCGCTCACGGTGCTGCTCGTCTCGGGCGTGTGGACCAGCCTGCCGACACGCTACCGCGCCCGGTTCAAGCGCCGGGCGCAGCTGCTGCTGGTCACCGGGTCGCTGGCGGTCGGGATCGCGCTCGCCCTGGTCGCCGGGCCGGTGATCGAGCGGGCGGTGTTCCGGCCGACGCACAGCGACCTGCTCGTGCTGGCCGGCTCGTCGCGCCCGGTGGAGCCCGCGGCAATCCCCACCTGGGTCGGTGTGCGCGACACCATGAGCCCCGATGAGGAGCGCCGCCTTCGCAGGAGGGGGCTCTACTTCCGCGATGGGCGGGTCGTCGAGCCGGCCGAGCCCGAGCCGGGGGCGTGGGCGGCCATGCGGCAGGGGCTCGACGAGCAGGGCCTGGCCGCCCCCAGCATCCAGCGATGGCTCAACGGCGAGATCGGCGGGCCCTGGCCGGGGTGGTTCTCGGCGTTGATCCCGGTGGGGGCGGTTCTTTCGCTCCTGCTCGCGGCCCGTGTGGCGGCGTGGATACGCCGGAGCGTGGACATATCCAGGCTGGAGACCGCGGAGGTGGCCATCGCGCTGGGGCAGCCGGTCGTGATGCTCGTCCTGACCTGCCTGGTCGCGGGGTTGGGCGCGGCGATGCTGACCGGCGCCGGCCTCGACGCCCGCGACTCAATCTTCGGCCCATTCACGCCACGCAACAGCCTGGTGGTAGGCATCATCATGGGGTTCGCCATCATCCCGATCATCTACAGCATCAGCGAGGACGCCCTGATGAGCGTCCCCAACACGCTCCGGGCGGCGTCGCTCGGTTCGGGAGCGTCCCCCTGGCAGACAGCGGTTCGGGTCGTGCTGCCCGTCGCCGCCTCGGGGATATTCTCGGCGACGATGATCGGCCTGGGCAGGGCGGTTGGCGAGACCATGATCGTCCTGATGGCCACCGGCAACACGCCCACGATGGACCTCAACATCTTCGAGGGCTTCCGCACCCTCGCGGCCAATATCGCGGTCGAACTCCCCGAGGCGCCCAAGGGCGAGGCGTTGTACCGCGTGCTGTTCCTCTGCGGGTTGGTGCTCTTCCTGATGACCTTCGTCATCAACACCACCGCGGAGATCGTCCGCCAGCATTTCCGCAAGAAAAACGCCCTGCTGTAGCCTTCCCCACGGCGTCGCTCCATGCCTGACTCCACCCCCGCCAACCCGCCGCAGCCCACGCGCCCGGCCCGCCGAACGGGCCGCTACGGGCGAGGAGAGGCGATGGTCTGGCTCATGGGCGGCGCCCTGGTCCTCAATATCGCGATGATCCTCTCGCTCGTGGTCCTGATCGCGGTGCAGGGGCTCGCGGCGTTCTGGCCCAGGCCGATCGACCTGGTCACGCTCCGCACCGGCGAACAGTTCCTCGGCATGCCGGTGCGGGAGGAGGTCTTCGACGCCCCGGTCGAGCGCCGCCATGAGCTGGCGGCCCAGGTCGAGGCCGGCGAGATCGACGCCGCGGCCATCGCCGAGGACGGCCGCCCGGTCCGTCGGCTCTACCGCGCCGGCAACCGCGACCTGGGGCAGGAGCCCTTCCGGTGGGTCACGCTCGCCGAGGTCCTGTCGGTCGAACGCCCCGCCGACGCGACCCTGCTCGAGCGCGAGGAGTGGGGGGTCTTCCTCGGCATCCCCCACGCGCTGATTGTCCGCGAGACCGACCCGGCGCCTCGCGACAGCGACGGCAACCCCGTGCTCGGCGCCCCGGCCGAGGAGGCGGTGGCCGAGAGCGACACCTTGGTCAGGCTCACCCGCGAGCTGCGCACGGTCGACACCCCGGGTGGTCCCCGGGCCGTGGTGCTGACGCACCGATTCACGGCCGAAGGCGCCGACGCGACCTGGTCGGCGCTCACCACCCTGCTGCCCGACGCGGCCGGACGCCGCGAACGAATCCGCGAACTCCAGCGCGGCATGATCGGCCCGGTCAACGCCGCGATGAACCACCTCCGCGAGCGGGCGAGCCAGGCCCAGCTCGACTTGGCCCGCAGCGGCGACGGGGCCAGAGGCCTCTCTCGACCGGTGTGGTTCGGTGTCGGCATCGCCGCGGGCCTGCTGCTCGTCCTCCCCGCGATCCTCGGTCGCCTGACCGCCGCCCGCGGCGGCGGGGGGCCGGCGCGGCTGCGGCGGCTGGCGTTGCGGGCCTGCACCGTGCTGGCGGTGGGGCTGACGCTGCTCGCGTGGCTCGAGCGGCCCCGCGGCGCGGCGATGACCCCCGAGCGCCTCGAGACCCTCCAGGCCCAACTCAAGAGCGAGCAGCGCGAGCTCGACCTGACCTACCAGGAGTTCACCGCCCAGATCGCCGCGATCCGCGACATCGACGATCAGTTCCGGGTGATGGTGCTCGCACCGGGGCTCGATCGCTTCGCGCCCGAGCGGCAGACGAGCCCCGAAGACCCCCTCCGCCTGAGCCAGATCGTCCGGGCGACCCAGCCCAACCGTCTCTCGAACTGGCAGAAGCTCGGCGTCTACCTCGACCGCTGGTGGGAGTTCCTCAGCGACGACCCGCGGGAGGCCAACACCGAGGGCGGGGTCTTCCCGGTCGTCTTCGGCACGGTCCTGCTGACGATCCTGCTCTCGATCGTCGTGGTGCCCCTGGGCGTGCTGGCGGCGCTCTACCTGCGCGAGTACGCCAAGCAGGGGCTGGTGACGAGCATCATCCGGATCGCGGTCAACAACCTCGCGGGTGTGCCGAGCATCGTGTACGGGGTGTTCGGCCTGGGGTTCTTCTGCTACACGGTCGGCGGGTATATCGACGCCGGGCCCGCGCCAGCCACCCAGTTCCCGCTCTTCCGGTGGTGGGTCCTGCTTGGCGCCGGGCTGGTGGTGGTGGTGCTGGCGATGGGCCTGGGGCTCTACGGCCTGCGCACGCCGGGCCAGCCGGTGACCCGCCGAAACCGCACCTGCCGTGCCCTCGCGACCGCGGGCTGGATCGCGGCGTTCGCCATCGTCGCGGCGATGCTCGTCACCACGCCCTACTTCCACGGGTGGTTCGAGGCCAAGCTCCCCGACCCCACCTTCGGCAAGCGGGGGCTGCTCTGGGCATCGCTCACCCTCGCGCTGCTCACCCTGCCGGTGGTGATCGTCTCAACCGAGGAGGCGATCGCGGCGGTCCAGCCGTCGCTGCGCGAGGGCTCGTACGGCTGCGGGGCGTCGAAGTGGCAGACCATCCGGCGGGTGGTGCTGCCCGGGGCGACACCGGGCATCCTCACGGGCATGATCCTCGCCATGGCCCGCGGCGCCGGGGAGGTGGCCCCCCTCATGCTCGTGGGCGCCCTCAAGTGGGCGCCCGAGTTGCCGGTCTCGGGCGAGGCGCCCTTCCTCCACCTTGACCGCAGCTTCATGCACCTGGGCTTCCACATCTACGACCTGGGGTTCCAGAGCCCCGACTCCGAGGCCGCCCGCCCGCTGGTGTGGGCGAGCACCCTGCTGCTGATCGCCGTGATCCTCCTGCTGAACATGGCCGCTATCACCCTCCGCGCCCGGGTCCGCAGAAAGATGGGTTCGGGCCACTTCTGAACCCCGCCCGGGCCCGCCAGGCCGCCCCGACGCCAACCCCCGCGACAGGTAACAATGACCACGATGACCGCCCCACCCCGCCAAACCGAGCCCAAGCCCGAGCCCAAGCCCGTGCCCCAGCCGAGGGCCTCGGTGATCGAGCGGATCCAGCAGGGGCTCGAGATCACCCCCGAGGTCCACGCCTCGGTGGCGCGCGAGCAGCACATCCTCCAGATCGAGGAGTTCTGCCTCTGGTATGGCCAGGCGCAGGCGATCCACAAGATCACCATGGGCATCCCCCGCGGCAGCGTCACCGCCCTGATCGGCCCGTCGGGCTGCGGCAAGTCGACGCTGCTGCGGTCGGTCAACCGGCTCAACGATCTCATCGACAGCGTGCGGATCGGCGGGCGGATGCTCCTCAACGGCCAGTCGCTCTACGACCCCTCCGTCGATGTCATCGACCTGCGCAAGCGCATGGGCATGGTCTTCCAGCGGCCCAACCCCTTCCCGATGTCCATCTTCGAGAATGTGGTCTACCCGCTGCGGATCGACGGCGAGCGACGCAAGGATGTCCTGGCCGCGGCGTGCGAGCGGGCCCTGCGGGGCGCCGCGATCTGGGACGAGGTCAAGGACCGGCTGGGGGAATCGGCGCTGGGGATGTCCGGCGGGCAGCAGCAACGCCTCTGCATCGCCCGGGCCATCGTCGCCGAGCCCGATGTGCTCCTGCTCGACGAGCCCTGCTCGGCCCTCGACCCCATCGCCACGCTGCGCATCGAGGAGCTGATCAACGAGATCGCCGAGCGCTACACCGTGCTGATCGTCACGCACAACATGCAGCAGGCCTCGAGGGTCAGCGACTACACGGCGTTCATGTACCTGGGCCGCCTCGTGGAGTACGGCCGGACCGAAGAGATCTTCCAGGCGCCGCACCTGACCGAGACCGAGGACTATGTGAGCGGGCGGTTCGGCTGACAAACCGGACAGCAAAGTTCGGAAATCGCGAGCGCGCTGCGCCCAGGTTCGAGAGGGAATCCCGCGATTGTCGTGCCCACGGTGCCGATACTTCCGCCTAGGATTGCCTGTACGCCACCGCAAACGCCCCGTAGAGCCCCGAGCGTCGGGTTTTTTTCGGGCCGAGGGATGCGATGAACACCCCGCCGAAAGCCCTCCCAGCCGCCGTCAACGCATGGAACGCCGAATACCTGGACGAGGCGTACGCGCGCTTCTGCCACGACCCCGAATCGGTCTCGGGCGAGATGCGGGCGTTCTTCCAGGGCTTCGAGCTCGCCCGCTCGGGCGCGGGCCCCGGGGCCGCTCCCCAGCCGGGTCCAAGGGCGGGTCACGCCGAGGTGTCCGGCGCCCACGGCGCGGCGTCCCACTTCCAGGTGGGTGTCGATAACCTCATCGAGACCTACCGCGAGCTGGGGCATGTCGCCGCGCAGCTCGACCCCTTCGGGCGCGAGCGGCCCAAGCCCGCCGCCCTGACCCCCGGGTTCCACGACCTCTCCCCCGAAGACCTCGGGCTCCGCGCCGATGTCGAGCATGTGCACGGCCTGGCGTCAGACGCCACCGTCGGGCAGCTGATCGCCTACCTCGACCGGACCTACTGCGGCACCGCGGCCCTGGAGTTCATGCACATCGAATCGCTCGAAGAGCGCCAGTGGTGGCTCGAGCGCTTCGAACGCGGCGCCGGCCGGGTCGAGCTCACCCACGCCGAGAAGGTCCATGTCACCCGCCAGCTGCTGCTCGCCGAGCAGTTCGAGAAGTTCATCGGCAAGCGCTACCCCGGCGACAAGCGGTTCAGCCTCGAGGGCTCCGAGTCGCTCATCCCCCTGCTCGACCGGCTGATCGAGGCGTCCTCGAACCTCGGCGTCGAGGAGGTCGTGCTCGGCATGGCCCACCGCGGCCGCCTCAATGTGCTCAACAACATCATCGGGAAGACCTACGCCCAGATCTTCACCGAGTTTGAGGAGAACTGGGACGCCGACTTCGTCGACGGCGGGGGGGATGTCAAGTACCACCGGGGCTACTCGGGCACCCGCCAGTTCGGCAACGGCAGGATGGTCCACCTCGCCCTGGCCAGCAACCCCAGCCACCTCGAAGCGGTGGGCGCGGTCGTCACGGGGCGCACCCGGGCCAAGCAGCGCCTCCGCGGCGACACCCAGCGCCGCCGCGTCATCCCCGTGCTCATCCACGGCGACGCCGCCATCGCCGGGCAGGGCATCGTCGCCGAGCTGGCCAACTTCTCGCAGCTCGAGGGCTACACGACCGGCGGCACGATCCATGTCGTCGTCAACAACCTCATCGGGTTCACCACCGTGCCCGAGGACTCCCGCTCCAGCCGCTACTGCACCGATGTGGCGAAGATGATCGACGCGCCGGTGATCCATGTGAACGGCGAGGACCCCGAGGCGGTCGTCGCCGCGGCGCAGATGGCCATCGAGTACCGCCAGAAGTTCCGCCGCGATGTGTTCGTCGATATGTGGTGCTACCGACGCTTCGGCCACAACGAGCAGGACGAGGCCTCCTTCACCCAGCCGGTGATGGCCAACCTCATCAAGCGCAAGCCCAGCACGCTCAAGGTCTACGCCGAACGCCTCCTGGCGGAGGGGCACCTCGACGACAACGACATGACGATCATCCGCGACCGGCTCGATCAATCGCTCGAGCAGGCCCAGGCCGCCGCGAAGAGCTCGCCCTACGACCCCACGATCGACCCGGGCAGCGCCCGGTGGAAGGGCGTCGACCGGTCGTTCCGGTTTGACCCCATCGACACCGCCGTCAGCCGCGAGACGCTCGAGGAGGTCTGCCGGGGTCTGGCCCGCGTGCCCAAGGGGTTCAAGGTCAACCCCAAGCTCCAGCGGATGCTCGACGCCCGCGCCGCGCTGCTCGACACCAAGGACATCAGCTACGCCGACGCCGAGAGCCTGGCGTTCGGCACCCTGCTGCTCGAGGGCACGCCGATCCGCCTCTCCGGGCAGGACTCGCGTCGCGGCACCTTCAGCCATCGGCACGCCGTGCTCCGCGACTTCCGGACCGGGGAACCCTGCACCCCGCTCAACCAGATGCGCAGCCTCTGGGAGCCGCACAAGGGGCCGTTCGACCCGGCCTCGCAGCAGGCCCGCTTGTGCGTCTACGACAGCCCGCTCTCCGAGGCCTCGGTGCTGGGGTTCGACTACGGCTACTCGCTCGCCGACCCCAACATGCTCGTGCTGTGGGAGGCGCAGTTCGGCGACTTTGTCAACGGCGCCCAGGTGATCATCGACCAGTTCGTCGCCTCGGCAGAGATGAAGTGGGAGCGGTGGAGCGGCCTGGTTATGCTCCTGCCGCACGGCTACGAGGGCGCGGGCCCCGAGCACTCCTCGGCCCGGATGGAGCGGTTCCTCAAGCTCTGCGCCGGGGACAACATCCAGGTGGTCTACCCGTCGACCGCCGGGCAGATCTTCCACCTCCTCCGCCGCCAGATGAAGCGACCCTTCCGCAAGCCGCTGATCGTCTACACGCCCAAGAGCATGCTCCGCGTGCCGACCAGCCAGATCGATGAGCTCATGACCGGCGGCTTCCAGGAGCTGATCGACGACCCGCGATTCGTCGCCGGCGCGGACCGCTCGAAGGTCCAGCGGGTGGTGCTCTGCATGGGCAAGTTCTTCCACGATCTGGCCGCCCGGCGTGACGAGATCGGCCGCCACGATGTCGCGATCGTCCGGGTCGAGCAGATCTACCCCTTCCACACCGCGCTCTTCCAGGAGATCACCGCCCGCTACCCGGCCAGGGCGGACATCGTCTTCGCCCAAGAGGAGCCCCGCAACGCGGGCGGCGCGCTCTTCATCCTCGACCGCCTCCGCGACGAGCTGGGCATCAACGGAACCTACATGGGCCGCCCCGCCAGCCCGACGCCGGCGGTCGGCTCCAAGCGTGCCCACAAGTACGAGCAGCGCGGCCTGCTCGATAAGATCATCGGGCCCCTCGCCGCTCCCACCGCCGAGTCGCCCAACGGCTCGGTCGCGCACGCCGCCAAACTCTGACCCCGGCAGGAAGACCCGACATGGCAACCGACATCGTCATTCCCAGCGTTGGCGAGAGCGTGACCACCGGCGTGATCTCGACCTGGCTCAAGGCCGACGGCGACTATGTCGAGCGCGACGAGACCGTGCTCGAACTCGAGACCGACAAGGTCACCATGGAGATCACCGCCCCGGCCGCCGGCAGCCTCAAGCGCATGGCGAGCGAGGGAGACGAGGTCACGGTCGGCGCGGTTGTCGGCGCGGTCGATGAGTCCGCGGCAAGGCCCGCGGGCGTGGCAGCGGCCGAGCCCGCCAAGGCCGCCGCGGCCCCAACACCGACCGCGCCCCCGGCGTCGCCGGGTGCTGCACGCACGCCCGCCGCCACTCCCGCTCCCACTCCCGCCCCCACCCCAGCGCCCGCGCGCCCAGCCTCGACCGCGCCGGTCCGCGCGACGCCGCTTGCCGAGCGCATCGCCCGCGAGAAGGGCATCGACCTTACGGCGATCGTCGGCACCGGCGCGGGTGGCCGCATCCGCGAGCAGGATGTACTCGCGTTCGTCCAGTCGGCCCAGACCACCAACGGCGCCGCCGCACCAGCAGTGGGGGAGGCGACGCCCGGCCCGACGCCCGCCCCGGCGCCCGCTGTCGGCCGCGGGGTGTCCCGCAAGAGGATGACCCCGCTGCGCCAGCGCCTCGCCAGCCGGCTCGTCGAGGCCCAGCACACCGCCGCCATGCTCACCACCTTCAACGAGTGTGACATGTCGGCCGTGATGAACCTCCGCAAACGCCACAAGGACGCCTTCGCCGAGAAGCACGGCGTGGGCCTCGGCTTCATGTCCTTCTTTGTCAAGGCAGTGACCGGGGCGCTCCGGGCGTCCCCCATGGTCAACGCCTCGATCGTGGACGACTCCGGCAGCCCGGCGATCGAGACCCACGACTACTGCGATATCGCCATCGCCGTCGCGAGCCCCAAGGGGCTGGTCGTGCCCGTCATCCGCAACGCCGAGACGCTCACCTTCGCCGGCATCGAGTCGGCCATCAAGGAGCTCGCCACCCGCGCCAAGGACGGCAAGCTCGACCTGGCCGATCTCACCGGTGGGACCTTCACGATCACCAACGGCGGGATCTTCGGCAGCCTGATGTCCACCCCCATCCTCAACCCGCCCCAGTCGGCGATCCTCGGCATGCACGCGATCAAGAACCGCGCGGTCGAGAACCCCGACAAGCCGGGGGAGGTGGTCATCCGCCCCATGATGTACCTCGCCGTCAGCTACGACCACCGCATCATCGACGGCGCCGAGGCGGTGACCTTCCTGGTCAACATCAAGAACGCGATCGAGAACCCCGAGCGGCTTATGCTGGACCTTTGATCTGTTGGGGCAGGTTGTCGAGGAACTCCTGGCACCTGGCGCGAATCCAGCCGATCTGCTCTGGCCAATGGGGTTGCTTCAGCGGCTCATGCGCGACGGGGTTGCCGATTCGCATCTCCACTTCGTCGAGCCAGTCCGTTGAAGCAGCACGCGGCACATCGACAAACGCGTCCTCGGGTACATCCACCCAGTGGTGGATCAATTGCCACGCAACGGTATCATCGCTCGCCTGGATACGGGTTGCGAGATCCCTGCCCACCAGCAGCCACGCGGCAACCGGGGAGTCGCCCGGATTCGGCTGAATGTGGATCCGGCTTGAGATCTCCCGACACAGTTCGTCCAGAGTGCCGAGGCCTACTGGCTGGTCTCGTAGTCGCCACAACCCGAAGAGCGGCTCAACATCCCCGTGGTAGTTGCTCAGTACATCCACGGCGGCCCAAAACTCAGTCTTCCGATCAAAAGCCGGCGAGCGAAGCGCAAAGTACGCGGCTCCAAGGCGAAAGAGATCTCGCTCAGGCTCCAAGCTCATCGAGCAACCCCCCGCACGCCCGCTCCAGCATCTCGAACACCCGGTCGAACCCCTCCGGCCCGCCGTAGTAGGGGTCGGGGACATCGAGCTCTTCACCGGCGGCCCCCGCGAGCGTCGGGTCGAAGCTGCGCATCAGCCGCACGCGTCCTTCCGGCGCGCCCAGGCGGAGGAGGGCGTGCCGGTTCGAGCCGTCCATCGCCAGGAGCAGGTCGAACCGCTCGAAGTCCGCCGCGGGCCGCACCTGCCTGGCCAGGCTCGGCAGCACCACGCCGTGCTTCTCCGCGACGCCCAGCGCCCGTCGGTCGGGTTGCTCGCCGGCGTGCCAGTTGCCGATGCCGCACGACTCGACCTCGAACCGCTCCCGCACGCCCCGCTCGGCAGCCAGGTGCAGGAAGATGCCCTCGGCCAGCGGCGAGCGGCAGATGTTCCCGAGGCACACAAAGAGCAGCCCACGGGTCTCGCCCATCACGACCCCACCGCCAACGCGGCGCCCTCCTCGAACGGCTCGACCTGGTCCCACAGCACGCCCAATTCTCCCCCGAATCGCTCGCGCGTGGCGACCCGCTCCGCCGCCTCGCGCACCTCCAGGGACAACGCCGCCAGCAGCGCTCCGTCCGCCGCGATCCGGGCGAGCTGGCGCCCGATGTCGGTCACCGACTCGGACCTCGCCCCCAGCACCGCCCCGACCTCGCCGGGTCGGGCGGCCTCGGGCAGCCACGCCCCGCCGCCGACGACCGGCACGCCGAGCAGGTGCGCCCGGAGCACCGACCACCCGACCCACGCACGCTCCACCGCCGAGAGTTCGGCACGCACATCCGGTGGCACGACCACCGCCAGGTCGCAGGCGTGCAGCAGGCGCGCGGTCGGGTCCCGGGGCAGCACCATGCGCCAGCCCACCCCCGCCTCGGCGTGGAACCGCCGCGCGCGGGAGACATGGGCCGCGCGACGGTCGATCAGCCCCGCGACGGGGATCCCGGCCACATCGAGCAGTCCGACCATGTACACGAACCGCCTCGCGTCGGCATGCCGGACAGGGTCGGCGAGCAGGGCGACCATGGGCACGCCCTCGGCGACCCCGAGCGCCGCCCGCGCCGTGTCGCGGGCGGCGCCCGGGCGGGCGGTGAGGCTGGGCATCGTCAAGGTGGGCACCGGCGCGACCGCCCCCCCGCCGATCGTCGCGAGACGGCAGGCGGTCCGCGCCCGCTCGCCCCAGGGCTGGAGGACATCCGCCCCGCCGAGCGTGCGCACCGCACGCCGGAGCTCCCGGCTGGCGAGCCCCGCGTGCCCGAGCAGTGTCGGCACGACCGCGTGCGCCGCGAGCCCGAGGCTCCCGGCGTGCGCAGCGTCGGCCTCCGTGCCCAGCACGATCACCGCGTGCGCATCGCCCGGCCTCGCCCGGATCGCCTCGGCGCAGGCCAGGACCGCGACATCCGCCGCGGCGCCCTTCCCCAGCAGCCCCCGCCCGGCGCCGGTCCCTCCGCCGAGCGGGTCGATCACATGCACGATGCCCCGGGTCGGGCCGTGCATCTAGCGTGTCCGCTCATCGGAGACGGTGTCCGCCTCGTGCTTGTAGAAGAGCTCGGCCAGCCGCCGCCCGACGAGGTCGGCAAACCCGTCCTCGGCCTCGCGCAGGCCCGCGGCGTCGGTCGGGGGTGAGCCCTGGCGGGTCGAGGCGGTGATGTCGAGGGAGTACCCCTCGCGCTCCTCGGGCCAGAGCCGGGTGTCGGCGGCGGCGTCGAGCACCTTGACCCGGAGGCGGGCCATCGGGGCGAAGGACTGCCCGTCGCTGCTGAGGGTGAAGATCTCGGGGACGACATAGATCACCAGCTCGGCGCCGACCTTCCGACCGACCTCGGAGATGGGCATGAGGTCCCCGCGCGGCTCGCCCCGCACAAGCGTGGTAGCCGCCCGGGAATCAATGACGCGGTCCACGGCCTTGCGGTCGAGCAAGGCCCGCTCGGCGGCCGCCGTGATGCGCTCGCGGGTCGGCGCCCGGCTGATGTGGAGCTCCCGGTCGTCGAGGAAGATGACCACCGGCCGCTCGCGGTCGAGCTCGTAGGCCTGGGGTATCTTCTCCGGCCCGTGGGCGAGCAGGAACGCCGGCCCGACGATGTTGCACCCCGCCGCGACACCCAGCGCGGTGATCGACGCGGCCACCGCGAGCAGCAACACCGACCGGATGCGTTGACTCTGACCTGGCTTCCTGTGCATGAATCGCTCCGGTCTAGTACTCGATGGCGTTGCGCTCTTCGTGCGCGTAGAAGACCCACGCCGCCCTGTCGACCACGCGCTGCAGCAGCGTGGATTGCACGACCAGCCTCCCGAAGTCGTCGGGCCCGTAGCCGGCCCCGTCGGGGAAGGTCACGCGGATATCTTTGCGGAAGGCCTCGGCGTCGGACCACTCGCTCCCGCGCTCGATGACCGAGAGCGTCGCCCATGCCACGCCGTCCCAGAGGTGCTCGTTGCCCGGCTCGTTGGTGCGGAACTCGTTGAACTCGATAAAGACGACGCGGTCGACATCGAGCTCCTCGGCCAGCCGGGCGCGCGGCCACGCGACCCACTGCGGCGTGTTGGCGAGGAAGTTGGTCACCTGGTCGCCGGCGATGTGCCCCGACGCGCCCGACTCGGCCGCGAGCTTCAGATCCACCCGCTGGATCGTCGTCGGCACCAGCTCGGGATACTCCGACTGCATCGACCGATCGACCCACGCCACCACCGCGTAGGACTTCCCGAAGAGCCCGGTGTATTCGGCCTCGACCTGGTGCGAGCCGTAGCGTTCCTCGGAGGCGGCGACCACCCCAGCGAGCGCGCACCCCCCGGCCGCCGCCAGCCCGAGCAGCCCGAGCGCAGCCCCGGCCGATCGAAGCCCCGCCCCCAATCCCCACCGCATGCCCTGCGCCATCGAGGCCTCCCGCTTCTTCACCCCTCCCAGGTCACAAACTTGTACGCCCACGCCGCGAACAGCAGCGCCAGCGACCCCCACAAGAACCTCGCGTTGAGCACCCGCTGGGCGGCCCGGCCCAACATCGATCCCGTCAGCGCCACATGCCCGGCCCCCCAGGCGATCGCCGCGGTCACCACCGCCAGGACGAACCCCAGCGGCTGGGTGCGCGCCGAGTCTAGCAGATCCCCGTCGGCGGCATACGCAAAGGCGGTCGTCATGCCGCAGGTCATGCAAGGCTTGTCAAAGGTCTGGGCCCACGCGCAGGGCGGGAGCCCCAGGCCCTCGTGCGTGCCGTGCCCGGCGGCGGCCGGTGTCAGCCACGCCGAGGCCGCCAGCAGCCCGACACACCCCACCAGCACCGCCAACGCCCCCAGCCGGGCCGCACCGCCCGCCCGCGTGACGCCGGAGTTCGTCCTTGGGGGTTGGGTCCCGCCAGCAGCTTCCATGGGTCGATGATACGGCCGCGTCGCCCCGCCAGATCCCGATCAGTCGAACCGGAACACGCCCTTGCGGTAGCCGTACAGGTACGCCACGATCGTCGTCAGCAGGAAGAACATGATCCGCCCCAGCCACACCAGCCCCTCGGGCGTCCCGGCCGCCAGGTTCGGGAAGGTCGTGGCCCAGGGGTACAGGAAGATCACCTCGACATCGAACAGCAGGAACACCATCGCGATGAGGTAGAACCGAACATTGAACCGCTTGCGGGCCGTGCCCACGGGGTTCATCCCCGACTCGTACGGCATGCCCTTGGTCGGGCCGGTCCGGCTCGGGCCGATCAGCTTGGTCAGCACGATCACACCCACCGCAAAGGTCACGGCGATGCTGATCATGATCCCCAGCGGCAGGTACGAAAGCACATTCACCGTCGCGAGCATCGCCTGACCTCCTGTCAAGGATGCCCATCATAGTCGCGAGCCGCGGGGATGTCTGAACCCGCGGAGCCCCAACGCCATGGAGACCCTCGCGCCAGCGAGGGGTCCCCGGGGCGTGCGGGCCGCCCGGTCGCCTCCACCAACCGGGAGCCCGCCGCTCTGCCACTCTGGCAGACCCGCGCCCGCCCGCACCCTCCGCCTGCCACCCCAACCCCTGCCATCCGGCTCCGAACCGCCTCCCCCCGCCCCGCCATCGCCCCAGGACTGGCACCCCGCTTGCCTCATCCTCCTCCACGCCAGGCCCCCGCCCCGCGCGGTGGTCCCCGCATCCGAACTCCACCACGGGCCGAGGCCCACCAGAAAACCCCGGCCCAAAGCCAGACAATCACACGGAGCAACACGACCATGGCAGTCAAAGAACTCACCTTCGATGTCGACGCCCGCCACGCCCTGCTCGCCGGCGTCGAGAAGCTCGCCCGGGCCGTCAAATCGACCCTCGGCCCCAAGGGCCGCACCGCCATCCTCGACAAGTCCTGGGGCGGGCCGACCGTCACCAAGGACGGCGTCTCGGTCGCCGAGGAGATCGAACTCCGCAATAAGGCCGAGAACATGGGCGCCCTGCTCGTCAAGGAGGCCGCCAGCCGGACCTCCGACCAGGCCGGCGACGGCACCACCACCGCGACCGTGCTCGCCGAGGCCCTCTTCCGCGAGGGGCTCAAGCACATCGCCGCCGGGGTCGACGCCAACGCCCTGGTCCGCGGCATGAAGCTCGCCGTCACCGCCGCCGCCGCCTCCATCGACGAGCAGTCCAAGCCCGTCAAGGGCAAGGCCGACATCCAGAATGTCGCCGCCATCAGCGCCAACAACGACGCCGAGGTCGGCAAGATCATGGCCGACGCCTTCGAGAAGGTCGGCAAGGACGGCGTCATCACCGTCGAAGAAGGCAAGACCCGCGAGACCGAGGTCAAGGTCGTCGAGGGCATGCAGTTCGACCGCGGCTACCTCTCCCCCAACTTCTGCACCAATGTCGACGACATGAAGGTCGAGTTCGACAAGTGCCTCGTCCTCATCCACGAGGACAAGATCGACAGCATCACCACCCTCGTCCCCCTCCTCGAGAAGGTCATGGAGGCCAAGAAGCCCCTCCTCATCATCGCCGAGGATGTCTCCGGCGAGGCCCTCGCCACCCTCGTCATCAACAAGCTCCGCGGCACCCTCCAGGTCGTCGCCGTCAAGGCCCCCGGCTACGGCGACCGCCGAAAGGCCATGCTCGAGGACATCGCCGTCCTCACCGGCGCCACCGCCATCATGAAGGACCTGGGCCTCAAGCTCGACAAGGTCGAGCTCGGCCACCTCGGCATGGCCAAGAAGATCGAGGTCGACGCCGACAACACCACCATCATCGAGGGCGCCGGATCCACGAAGGACATCCAGGGCCGCATCACCCAGATCCGCCGAGAGGTCGAGGCCTCCACCAGCGACTACGACAGCGAGAAGCTCCAGGAGCGCCTCGCCAAGCTCACCGGCGGCGTGGCCCAGGTGAATGTCGGCGCCGCCTCCGAGGCCGAGCTCAAGGAGAAGAAGGCCCGCATCGAGGACGCCCTCCACGCCACCCGCGCCGCGGTCGCCGAGGGCATCGTCCCCGGCGGCGGCGTCAGCTTCATCAAGGCCCGCGCCGCGGTCGAGAACCTCAAGGAGTGGAAGGCCGTCTACGCCAAGACCAAGGAGGTCACCGCCGACGACATCGGCCACGCCAAGTACGACCTCGCCAGCGGCATGGAGGTCGTCCGCAAGGCCCTCGCCGTCCCCCTCCAGACCATCGCCGACAACGCCGGCGTCAAGGGCTCGGTCGTCGTCGGCAAGGTCGCCGAGAGCACGCAACCCGGCTTCGGCTACAACGCCCTGACCGACGAGTACGGCGACCTGGTCAAGATGGGCGTCATCACCCCGGCGAAGGTCGACCGCCTCGCCCTCCAGAACGCCGCCAGCGTCGCGACGGTGCTCCTCACCGCCGACTGCATCATCACCAGCAAGCCCGAGCCGAAGGGCGCGGGCGGCGGGCACGACGACCACGGCATGGGCGGCGGCATGGGTGGGATGGGCGGCATGGGTGGGATGGGCGGCGGCATGGGTGGGATGGGGTTCTGAGCACATGAGTACGCGGATCGAGGTCTCCTCGGAATATCGTTCACAAGTAGAGGCGTTGGGCCACGAGGTGGCCGACTTCATACGCGCGTGCGATGCGTGGTACAAGGTCTCCGAGACTGGCACCCAACACGCGCAGCTGATGGATGAGTACGCGTTGGAGTTCTTCGTGGAGTTTCAGCGGGGTGTCCAAGATGCCATCATCCTCCAGCTCGGGAGACTTGCCGGTGCTCCAAAGTCCTGTGGGCAGGACAACCTGACGGTCCGCGGCGTAGTCGACGGCGTATTGCCGCTCTTGGACACGAATGCACGCAGCAAGCTCGAAGCGAGCGTCGAGAACTTTGAGCGGCACGCGAAGGCCTTTGCCAAACAACGCCACAAGAGGCTTGCCCACACCGATCTAGGCTTCGCGACGAAGCACGATTGGCACCGGTTACCTACGGGCAAGAATGAGGACATCACGATTGCCCGCGCTGAGCTGGAGTCGATTCGCAAGCAACTGGACGAGGCGATAGAAGGAGACATGCTGTTCACGGATCACCAGTGTGAGGCGATGGGTATCGGGGATGTCCTATTCGCGCTGGAGCGCTGCGATGTGTGGACGCGCCTGCGAATGGCGGAGAGCGAGTTCACGGACGCTGAACTGCGCAAAGCCGTTCGAACGGGGATGCTGCCACAGGCGACCTTGGAGATGAAGAATTGAGGGCATGATGGGAACCTTCAAAGTCGACTGCACAATCGAGAATGTCGCCGAGCGCGGCCGCCGGGCGACCGTCACCGGCTTTCTCGTGGACACCGGCAGCGAGTACACCTGGGTCCCCGCCACCATCCTCGAGCAGCTCGGCGTCGCCCGCGAGAAGAAGGACCTGGTCTTCGTCATGGCCAACGGCAAGCACATCACCCGCTCGACCGGCTTCGCCATCGTCCGCACCGGCAACGATTTCACCGTCGACGAGGTTGTCTTCGCCGAGCAGGGCGACCTCTGCCTCCTCGGCGCCCGCTCGCTGGAGGGCATGAACCTGACCGTTGACCCCGCCCACAAGAAGCTCGTCGCCGCGGGACCGCTCCCGGCGGCTTGTACGGAGTTGAACCGACCATGACCACCGAAGCGACCATCCAGGAAATCACCAAGAGGCTGGTGGACGGCTTCCACCCGCGCCGGGTGATCCTGTTCGGTTCGCACGCCCGCGGCGATGCCGGACCCCAGAGCGATGTCGATCTCATCGTGCTCTTCGACGAGTTGGACGACCGCTACCGGACCGAAGCCGCGATGATCGCGGTGCTCCGCGGCATCCGGGTCCCGATCGACCTGCTCGCGTTCAGCTCGTCGGAGTTCGAGGACGAACGCTCGCGGTTCGGCAGCGTTGCCGGGCCGGCGGCCAGGGAGGGGAGGGTGCTCTATGAGCGAGCGGCCTGACCCCTGCGCCGACGCCCGCCTGTGGATCGAGTACGCTGAGGCGGATCTTCGTCTCGCTGGCGTGTGGAGATCCGACCCGAAGAACTGTCCCGAGTGGGCCGCGTGCTATCACGCCCAGCAGGCTGCGGAGAAGGCTCTGAAGGCCATCATTATTGCAGCGCAGCGGCAGCACCCGTTCACGCACGACATCCGCGTGCTGCTGGACCTTTGCGAGGAGATCGGAGGGGTGTGGAGCGCTGCGGTCCGCGAATCGGAGATCCTGGTCTCGTACGCGGCGACGAGCCGTTACCCGAGCAGAGCCAGGTCGCTCGGGCAGAAGGAGGCAGAACACGCCATCGTTCTGGCACAGCGCGTGCTTCAAGCAGTCCATGTGCGACTCGACGGGGGCCAAGACTGAGCGAACCGCCGTGAGACTGAGCAACGCGAAAGAGTGACACACCGGACGCCATGAACACCACCCCCTCCAACCCCCGCTGCGTTTTCCTCGTCCTCGGCATGCTCGCCGCGGGCGACGACGCCGACACCATCCTCGCCGGCCACGACTGGCTGGAGCGTGAGGACATCCTCGCCTGCCTCGCGTACGCCCACCGGCGAGTCTCTCGCCAACCCGTCGACCTGACTTGTGCCACTGGCGGCTCGCCCGCCAGTGCCGAACACCACTGACGAACCGCACTGGCGGACAAGCCGCCAGTGGCACCAACCAGACACACGCACTGCACAGAATGTGAGGACCCAATACATGGCCATCAAACCCCTCGAAGACCGCATCGTCGTCAAGCCCACCGAGCCCGAGACCAAGACCGCCTCGGGCCTCTACCTCCCCGAATCCGCCAAGGAGAAGCCCATCCAGGGCACCGTCGTCGCCACCGGCCCCGGCCGTCTGCTCGACAACGGCAAGCGCGCCAAGCCCGTCGTCACCAAGGGCGACCGCGTGCTCTACGGCAAGTACGCGGGCACCGAGGTCGAGGTCAAGGGCGTCAAGCACCTCATCCTCCGCGAGTCCGAGCTGCTCGGCGTCATCGGCTGATTGTGGTGCAGGCTTCCAGCCTGCCCGACTCACGGCTCGGAGAGCCGTGCCACCCCACTCACGGCTCGGAGAGCCGTGCCACCCAAACCCATGAACCAGGCCGACACTCAACTCACCAAGCTCCTCCGCTACGCGAAAGACGCGAGCCCGGAGGCGCTGCGCGAGGTGTTGGCGCCGGTGGCGCGCCGGGTGCTGCCCGAGGACCTCCTCGAGGAGCTGCGGGACAAGCCCGTGGCGGTCAAGCCCCGGCTGTTCTTTCTGCGCGGCTTTCCTCGGTCCGGCACAAACTGGGTGGGAAACCTGCTCAACCTCCACCCCCGCGTGAGCTGCACCGGCGAGTACCACTTCGAGACGATCTACCACGCGATGCACAAGGTCTTCGCCCTCCCCTGGCAGTTGAGCTCGCACGACCCGGTGCACGCCGAGATCCGCGCGGCATTCGAGGAGCTCGTCCGCCGCGGTGTCGCCGCCGGCTGCGAACAGTTCCGCCCCGGCGCCGCCTGGCACGGCGACCGCACGCCCCGCGATCTGCAGCCGATGGTGGCGGGCGGGCGCTATATCTGGATCGTCCGCGATGGCCGCGATGTCGCGGTCAGTTGGACCATCCATCAGGTCCGTCGGGGGCGCGAGGTGATCGAAGCCTCGGTCCGGTCGCCGGCCCAACCCCACCTGCTCGGGCTGGTCGACCTCTTCGCCGCCAACCCCAACCTGTTCGATGAGCAGCCCGAGTTGCTGCTCGCCGACGAGGCGTGTGTGCGGGAGATCGCGAGGGATTGGAGCAACCGCCTGAGATGCGATCTCGTGGCGGCCGACCAGATCGAGAGCCCCGAGGCCGACAGCCGCCTGCTGCGGATGCGGTACGAGGAACTCCACGCCGACCCGGGGATCCAGCAGGCGCGGCTGTACCGATTCCTCGAACTCGACCCGGCGGAGGCGGCCCCCGTCTCCGCCGAAACCCAGACGGCCCCCGGATTCAGCCAGCCCGACCCCACGAGCTTCCAGCGCAAGGGGCAGATCGGCGACTGGCGCAACTACTTCACCGACCAGGCCCGCGCCTGGTTTCACGAGGTCGCCGGCGACGCGCTCGTGCGGGCCGGCTACGCCCAGGACGAGAACTGGTAGAGCAGAGCGTACACCACACCAAACCCCAACCCCAACACCAAGCCCACACGCGAAACACGCGAATCGGAGAGACCAACCATGGCAACCAAGCAGATCATGTTCGACGACGCCGCCCTCCTCGAGATGAAGAAGGGCGTCGACCGCCTCGCCGAGGCCGTCAAGTGCACCATGGGCCCCGCAGGGCGCCATGTCGTCATCGAGAAGTCCTACGGCGGGCCCTCGGTCACCAAGGACGGCGTCAGCGTCGCGAAGGAGGTCACCCTCCCCGAGCCCTTCGAGGCCATGGGCGCCAAGATGGTCAACCAGGTCGCCAAAAAGACCGCCGACCAGGCCGGCGACGGCACGACCGCCGCCACCGTCCTCGCCCAGGCCATCTTCACCGAGGGTGTCCGCCATGTCGCCGCCGGGGCCAACCCCGTGCAGCTCCAGCGGGGCATCAACGCCGCCGCCCTCGCCGCGGCCGACGCCATCACCGCCATGGCCGTCAAGTGCAAGGGCAAGGACGACTACAAGAAGATCGCCACCGTCAGCGCCAACCACGACGCCTCCGTCGGCGAGCTCATCGCCGAGGCCATCAGCAAGGTCGGGCCCGACGGCGTCGTCGAGGTCGAGGACGGCAAGAGCGCCGAGACCACGCTCGACTATGTCGAGGGCATGCAGTTCGACAAGGGCTACCTCTCCCCCTACTTCATGACCGACCCCAAGACCGCCGAGTGCGTCCTCGAGGACTGCGCCATCCTCATCTACGAGAAGAAGATCGCCAACCTCCCCGACCTGCTCCCCCTGCTCAACAAGACCGTCACCAGCGGCAAGCCCCTGCTCCTCATCGCCGAGGATGTCGAGAACGAGGCCCTGACCGCCCTGGTCGTCAACCGCCTCCGCGGCATGCTCAAGATCGCCGCCGTCAAGGCCCCCGGCTTCGGCGACCGCCGCAAGGCCATGCTCGGCGATATCGCCGTCCTGACCGGCGGCGTGTTCTTCTCCGAGGATCTCGGGCGCTCCATCGAGTCCGTCGAGCTCTCCGAGCTCGGCCGCGCCAAGAAGATCGTCATCACCAAGGACGACACCACCATCATCGAGGGCGCCGGCAAGAAGAAGGACATCCAGGCCCGAGCCGACCAGATCATGGCCCAGTTCGAGAAGTCCACCAGCGACTACGACAAGGAGAAGCTCATGGAGCGCCACGCCAAGCTCGTCGGCGGCGTGGCCATCATCCATGTCGGCGGCGCCACCGAGACCGACATGAAGGCCCGCAAGGACCTCGTCGACGACGCCCTCCACGCCACCCGCGCCGCCGCCAAGGAGGGCTATGTCCCCGGCGGAGGCGTCGCCCTGCTCCGCACGCAGAGCGCGATCGACGCGGCCAAGGCCAAGGCCAAGGGCGACGAGAAGCTCGGCTTCGATATCGTGAGGCACGCCGTCGAGTGCTGCACCTACCAGATCGCCGCCAACGCCGGGATCGACGGCGACCTGGTCGTCGAGAAGGTCAAGGAGGGCCCCGGCGGCAAGTTCAGCCCCGGGTTCGGCTACAACGCCGGCACCGGCCAGTTCACCGACCTGGTCAAGGACGGCATCATCGACCCCGCCCTGGTCGCCAAGACCGCCCTCATCAACGCCGCCTCCGTCGCCGGCATCATGCTCACCACCGATGTCCTCATCACCGACCTCAAGGAGGAGACCGAGGCCGAAGTCGGTGCCGTCGCCTGACGCCTTTACGAGCCCCGAGCGCAAGCTCGGGGTTCTGCCCCCACTCCCGCCTACCCCTGAGAAGGGCCCGGCGGGAGAGGCTTGGGGAGAGGGCTCTGTTCCTCTTCC
>CAYJPX010000014.1:7658-49935 GCA_964372195.1 uncultured Phycisphaeraceae bacterium | reverse complement strand
ATTGGGGACGCACCTCCCCCTGGCTCGCGCTGCGCTTGAGCCTGTCCCCCTCCGCGGGGCGGCGGGGGATGCAGAGTGCCCCGCCCCCGAGGAGATGGAGAAGGGGGCCCTGGAGTGCCCCGCCCCGAAAGGGGGCGTGTGGCTCTGCCGCCGCATCGGGGGTACTCTCGCGGGATGCACATCCTGAACAGCTTCATCGCGGCGATGGTGTGGGGCGTGGCGTGCGGGCAGGCCCTCGCCCAGCCCTTCACACCCGCCGACCTCGCGCTCGACAACGGCCCGGCCGCCTGGGGCGATATCAACGCCGATGGGTGGCCCGACCTCGCCTGCGCGGGCGCGGTGTGGATCAACCGGGAGGGGCGGGCCTTTGAGCGCGTCGCCGCGCCGACCACCGGCCTGCTCGCCGACATCGACAACGACGGCGACGGGGACCTGGTCTCGTTTTCGCCCATCGCCATCTTCCGAAATACCGCCGATGGGCCCGACGCGACGCCCGCCTTCGAGGGCGTCGCGTTGCCCGACCTGCCGCCGACCAACTCCCGCGGCTGCGCGGTCGGGGACTTCAACGGCGACGGCGTGCTCGATGCCTACTTCGGCGGCTACGAGTCCTCGGAGCCGCAGGCCAGCTACCCCGACCTGCTCCTGCTGGCCGATGGCAGGGGCGGGTACACGCTCGCGCTCGCCTTCGCCGACTATCGCGCCCGCGGCGTCACCGCCTGCGACTTCGACGAGGACAGCGACCTGGACATCTATGTCTCCAACTACCGCCTGATGCCCAATGTGCTGTGGGTGAACGACGGGGCCGGCACGCTGACCGACCGGGCGGCCGAGCTCAATGCCGTCGCCACCAGTCCAGGCTTCGGCGGCGGGCACTCGATCGGGGCGTGCTGGGGGGACTTCGATAGCGATGGGCACCTCGACCTATTCGCCGGCAACTTCGCCCATGTCGACAGCCGGGGCGACCAGCCGAAGAGCCGATTCCTCCGCAACCGCGGGGCGATGCCCGAGCCGAGCGGCGCCGCGTCCGACGGCGCCACGGCGTCGGTGTTCGGCTTCGACGATCTCGCCGAGTGCGGCGTGTGGTACCAGGAGAGCTACGCCAGCCCGGCCGCGGGCGACTTCGACAACGATGGCGACCTCGACCTCTACTTCACCACCGTCTACGCAGACGCCAGCTTCGGCAGGAAGAACTTCCCGGTGCTCTACCGCAACGACACCGCCCCTCCTCTCTCCGGGGCGGGCGCACAACCCTGGACCTTCACCGACGCCACCGGCGGCTCGGGCCTCGAACAACTGCCGCCCACCTACCAGGCCGCCTGGGCCGACTTCGACCGCGACGGCGACCTCGACCTCGTGACGGCCGGCAAGCTCTTCGTCAACGGTCTCGATCAGGGCGTGGCCGAAGCTCCGGCCCACTGGCTCGAGGTCCAGCTCCGGGCCGTCGATGCGCTGCCGGGCGTGAACGCCGACGCGATCGGGGCGCAGGCCCGCATCACCCTGCCCGACGGGCGCACACTCACGCGCCAGGTCGAGTGCGGCACCGGCGAGGGCAACGCCAACAGCCCGGTGATGCACTTCGGCCTGGGGGCGCACGCCGGGCCGGTCGCCATTGACATCCGCTGGCCGGATGGCACACCGCAGCGCATCGAGGGCATCACGCCCGATCGGCTGCTGACTATCACCCCTCCACCGCGCACCCGCGAGTAGCCCCCTCCCCCCCGCCGCCAATGCAACACCCCCGGGGCCAAACCCCGGGGGTGTCGCGTTTCATCGTTCTCGCGTCAGTCAGAGCATCCGCAGCCCGCCTGCCGCCGCGCCGAGCACCACCAGCCAGGCCAGGCCCTTGACGAGGAAGAAGGCGAACAACCCGACCCCGGCGCGTTTGGCGATCACTGCCGTGTGCTGCATGGCGCTGCTCCTCAGGCGGTGGCCCGACCCTTGGTGAAGGGGACGAGCATGGGCACACGGCGGCGGTACTCGCGGTAGGTGTCGCCGTGCTCCTCGACGAGGTTGCGCTCCTCGAGCTGGATGGCGACCAGGATGTAGAGCGTGGTGGTGGCCGCGAAGACCAGGTGGGCGACGGTCATCGTCGGCGTGAACCAGAAGGCCATCAGCCAGCCGACATAGAGCGGGTGGCGGACGAACGAGTAGACCGCGGGTGTCTTGAACCGCAGCTTGGTGTACTCACGGCCGCGGAAGTAGAGCCACGACTGGCGCAGGCCGAAGAGGTCGAAGTGGTTGATGAGGAAGGTCGAGGCCAGGACCAGCAGCCACCCCGCGCCCCCGAGCCCGTACAGCGCCCACCGGGCCGCCGCGCCCTCCGCCGACCAGACAATCCCGCCCATCGGCTGCCAGAGGGCAAAGAGCGCGATCATCGCCACATTGCTGGCCAGCACATAGGTGCTGCGCTCGGCGGCCCGCGGCACGATGGTGGTCCACCAGCGCTTGAAGGTCGGGCGTGCCATCACACTGTGCTGCACCGCGAAGAGCCCCAGCAGCCCCAGGTTGATCGCCAGCGAGGGCACCAGCGCCCGCCCGGGCAGCGAGTCGAGCGTGACGGGCACGCCGAAGCCGATGACGAACCCGACCGCGTACAGGAAGACCGCGAGGAAGAGCGCGTAGCTCACGGCCCCGTAGACCAGCACGACCAGCCTTGCCGCGCCCGAGGCCCCGGCCGCCGTGCCGCGCTGGGCGGGGGCGAGATCCTGTTCTGTCATCGTTGCAGTTTCCATCGGTGTTTCCCTTTCGGTGTGGTGTGACACGGCGGCACAACAGACCGCTCTCACCGCACCAAGCGAAGCCCGCCCCGCCGGCCTGCCACCGATCCGAACTTTTTCTGTGTCTCCGAATTCGGGATGGCAGCCGGCAACGGCGCCCCGCGCCATGGTGGAGGAACGACTCCGGAAGCGAGACCCGATGTCCACCGATCCGCCCGAACCCGCCGCCAGCCATGCTCCGGCCGAGCCGAGCCACGACGCGGTATTCCAGATGAATCTGGAGGTTTTTGGCGAGCGGGCCGGGCGGCTGTGCGACCTGGCCCGGGCCGGCCGGCTCAGCCCCGATTCGTGCTTCGTCGCCCTCACGCAACTTTGGATCCAGCTCGCCCACGCCCACCGCGCCCTGGCCGATACACTGCCCGCGCGGGGCACGACGGCCTCCACCGACGCCGGCGGTTCGGTGACAGATCCGGCCGGGGCCTGTGGTACACTGGACACCCGGCATTCGCCGCCCGAGACCAACCGAGACACGCCATGCCCGAGACCACAGGCCCGCAAGTGACCGAACTGCTCCGGGCGATCGGCGAGCGCGACTCGGCGGGCGAGGAACTGCTCGAGCTGGTCTACGACAACCTCCGGCAGATCGCCCGCCAGCGCATGGCCGGCGAGCGGGCGGGCCACACGCTCCAGGCGACGGCCCTGGTGCACGAGGCGTTTCTCAAGCTCATCGGCGACGAGGACCTCTCGTGGGAGAACCGGGGCCACTTCTACGCCGCCTCGGCCCAGGCGATGCGGCGCATCCTGATCGACCACGCCCGGGGGCGCAACGCCGAGAAGCGGGGCGGGGAGCGCAAGCGCGTCCCGCTCAGTGTGGTCGACCTGGCGACCGACACCGACCCCGCGCAGGTGCTCGCGCTCGACGAGGCGATGGACCGGCTCGAGCGGTCCGACCCGCGGGCGGCGTCGGTCGTCCGCCTGCGCTTCTTCGCCGGGCTGGATGTCGAGGCGACCGCGAGCGTGCTCGGGCTCTCGGAGCGCACGGTGATGCGCGACTGGGCGTTCGCCCGCGCCACGCTCTTTCAGCACATGCAGGGCGGGACGCCCGCGGGGGACGACGATGCCCGGTGACCGCGAGAAGGACATCTTCTTCGCCGCGCTCGGGCTCGACCTCGCCGCGCGGCCGGCGTTCCTCGATCAGCAGTGCGCCGACGACGATGCCATGCGCGCCCGGCTCCGCGCCCTGCTGGCCGCCCACGAGCAGGCGGCCGAGTTTCTGGGCGCCCCCACCATCGACTCGGCGCCGATCCCCCCGGCCCCGGCCGACCTCGAGCTCACGCTCGGCGCGTCGATCGGCCCCTATACGCTCGAGAGCGTGCTCGGCGAGGGGGGGTTCGGGCGGGTCTACCTCGCCAGGCAGCGCGAGCCGGTCTCCCGTGGCGTCGCGCTCAAGGTCCTCAAGGCCGGCATGGACTCCCACGCGATCGTCGCCCGCTTCGAGGCCGAGCGTCAGGCCCTGGCGGTGATGGACCACCCCAGCGTCGCCCGGGTCTTCGACGCCGGCGAGACCGCGGCGGGCAGGCCCTACTTCGTCATGGAGCAGGTGCGGGGCGAGCCGATCACCGAGTTCTGCGCGCGCAAGAACCTCTCCATCCGCCAGCGGCTGGAGCTGTTCGAGCAGGTCTGCCTGGCGGTCCAGCACGCGCACCACAAGGGCATCATCCACCGCGACCTCAAGCCCTCGAATGTGCTGGTCACCATCATCGACGACCAGCCGGTGCCCAAGGTCATCGACTTCGGCATCGCCAAGGCGATCGGGGCCCAGGCCGCGGGCGCGACCATGGTGACCATGGAGGGCCACCTGATCGGCACACCCGCGTACATGTCGCCCGAGCAGGTCGTCGGGGCGGCGATCATGGACACGCGGTCGGATATCTACACGCTCGGCGTCCTGCTTTATGAGGTGCTCACCGGGCTGCTCCCCTTCGACGCCGTCCGCCTGGGCCAGACCCCGCTCGGCGGCCTGGCGAAGATCATCTGCGAGGAGACGCCGCCGAAGCCCTCGACGCGGCTGCTCCGCGCCGAGGAGCCCGCGGAGGGCGCCAAGCTGCGCCAGCGTGGGGCCCGGCTGAAGGGCGACCTCGACTGGATCGTGATGAAGGCCCTGGAGAAGGAGCCGGGGCGTCGGTACCAGACGGCGCAGGCCCTGGCGGCGGACATCCGGCGCCACCTCGGCGACGAGGCGGTCGAGGCCGGGCCGCCCAGCGGCGTCTACCGCCTGCGCAAGTTCGCCACCCGTCACCGGGGCGAGCTGCTGGCGGCGGGCCTGGTCTTCACGGCGCTGGTCGCCGGGCTGGTCTCGAGCCTGGTCTTCGCCGCCCGGGTCGAGGCCCAGGCCCGACTCACCGCCACCCAGCTCGAGAAATCCGAGGCCTTCGCGGGGTTTGCCAGCGGGATGCTCTCCGGTCTCGATGCCGGCATCGCCCGCGGCGAGGACACCACGCTTCTGAAGCAGATGCTCGTCAACGCCCAGGACGGCCTGGAGCGCGAGCCGCCGGCGTCGGCGGAGGCCGAGGCCGAGATGCACGAGCTGCTCGGCACGGCGTACTACAAGATCGCGGATTTCGGGAGCGCCGAGGGCCAGTTCACCGAGGCGCTGGAGCACGCCCTGGCGGTCGGCGAGCCGGACGATCCGCTCGCGCTGCGGATCCGCCACGCGCTCGGCCAGGTGTATGTCGAGTCGACCCAGTTCGAGAAGGGGCGCCAGGAACTGGCCGCGGTGCATGCCGCGCGCACCGAGGCGCTCGGCCCCGACGACCCGCTCACGATCGCGGCGCTCTTTGACTTGGCGGCGATCGACCGCCTGAGCGGCGAGTACGGGCGCGCCCGCGACACCTTCGAGCAGGTCGTCGCCCGGCGCGAGGCGGTGCTCGGCGACCGCCACGCCGACACCATGTCCGCCCGCAACAGCCTGGCCACGGTGCTCGACGAACTCGGCGAGCACGACCGGGCCGCCGGGCTTTTCCGCCGGGTCATCGACTTCCAGGTGGAGGAGCTCGGCCCCGATCACCCGCACACCCTGGCCACCCAGAACAACTACGCCGACACCCTGCTGGCCCTCGGGCGCCGGGCCGAGGCGGTGGCCCTGCTCACCAGCGTGCTGGAGACCAAGCGCCGCGTGCTCGAGCCCGACCACCCGAGCCTGATCGTCGCGTGCAACAACCTCGCCTCGCTCGAACGCGAGCTCGGCAACACGGAGAAGGCCGAGGCCCTGCTGACCGAGGCGGCGGACATGGCCCAGCGCAGCCTCGGCCCGCGCGACATGCGCACCCTCATCCTCACCAGCAACCTCGCGGGGCTCATGCTCAAGACCGACCGTGCGCTCGAGGCCCGCGAGAGGCTCGTGCCCGCCCTGCCCGTCTGCGAGGAGGTCCTCGGCCCCGAGCACCCGCTCGCCCTGGCCATGCTCTCGCACCTCGCGGGGATCGACCTGGCCCTCGGCGAGCACTCCCGCGCGGTCGAGACCGCCCGCACACTCGTCGATCGTGCGGACAACGCCCTGCCCCCCGAGCACGCCGATCGCGCCAACCACCGCCGCCTGCTGGGTGAGGCCCTGCTCGACGCCGGCGACCCCGCGGCCGCGGAGGCCATCCTCCTTGAGGCGTTCGAGATGCACGAGCGTGGGATGGTGAAGGCCCCCACCGACAGGACCCAGACCGCGGCTCTGCTCGCCCGCGCCTGCGAATCTCTCGATCATCGCGAGGACGCCGCCCGCTGGAGCGAGTTGGCCGGAGGCCCCTGAGGGAGCCACCCCGGACACGCTCGGCCACCTGGCTGCTAGGCTTGGGCCATGCCCAGCCCCGCGGTCTTTCTCGACCGGGACGACACGCTGATCGCGAACGCCTCGCTGCCGGCGTCGGCGTTTGCCGCCGGTCGGCACGGCGACCTCGCCGACCCGGCGTTCGTCGCGCTGCTGCCCGGCGTGGCCGGGGCGTGCCTGGGGCTCCGGCGTGCGGGGTTCCTGCTTGTCGTGGTCTCGAACCAGGGCGTCGTCGCCCGGGGCGGGGCAACGCTCGAGCAGGTCGAGGCCACGAGCGACCGCATGTGTGCGCTGCTTCCCGACCCCGACCGCCCCGGGCGTTCGCTGATCGAGCGGGTGTACCACTGCCCCTGGCACCCCGCGGGCGCGATCGAGCCGTTCAATGTCGAGCATCCGTGGCGGAAACCGAGCCCGGGCATGATCCTCGCGGCGATCGCCGATCTGGACATCGACCCGACCGCGTCGTGGCTGGTGGGTGATGCCGAGCGGGACATCGAGGCCGGTCGTCGTGCGGGGCTGGATGCCGCCCGGCTGCTGCGCGTGGGTGGCGACGCCCCGTTCGCCGATCTTGCCGCGGCCGCGGCCCATATCCTCCGCAGTCCGTGAACGCCCCCACGCCCACCCCCAGCCCCACCCCCGGGTCGCGCCGCGCCAAGCCGGGCCGACTCCTGGTCGTGCTGCCCTCGTGGCTGGGCGATGCGGCCATGGCGACCCCGACGCTGCGGCTGCTGCGCGACGCCCTGCCGGGGTCGTTCCTCGCCGGGCTCGCGCGCCAGGGGGTCGCCGACCTGCTCGCGGGCACGCCGCTGCTCGATGAGATCCTGATCGAGCGGGTCTCGGGCGTGATGGGCCCCCGGCGGGCGGCCGGGAAGGTCCGGCCGCTGCGGTTCGACGCGGCCCTGCTCCTGACCAACTCGTTCTCGACGGCCCTGGCGACCCGGATCGCCGGTGTGCCACGGCGTGTCGGGTATGACCGGGACGGGCGCGGCGTGCTGCTGACCGATCGCCTGCGGGCGCCGGAGTGGCCGGGCAGCACGGCGCGGAATCGGCGTTGGGCGCCGGTTTCGGCGGTCGCGTACTACTACGCCGCCGGGCGGGCGCTGCTGGGCGATCCGGCGCCCGCGTTCGAGGTGATGGAGGATCCCCTCGCCATCCTGCCCCCGGGGGCGACGATCGAGCTGCCGCTGGGCGATGCCGACCGGGCCGCCGGGCGGGCGGTGCTGGCCTCGGCGGGGGTGGCGACGGGCGAGGCGTTCTGTGTGCTCAACCCGGGGGCGAACGACCCGGCGAAGCGTTGGCCTGCCGAGCGGTTCGCCGCGCTGGCCGAGCACCTCGCCGATGCCTGCGGGCTGCGTGTCCTCATCAACACCGGGCCGGGGGAGGAAGGGGTGGCCCGGGCGGCTGCCGACGCGTGCGCGGGCTGCGGGCCGACCATCCTCGCCGAGCACGGGCAGACGCTGGCCTCCCTGAAGGCCATCCTCGCCCGCGCCCGCCTGCTGGTCACCAACGACACCGGGCCGCGGCACCTGGCGGCCGCGTTCGGGACGCCGACGGTCGCCCTCTTCGGCCCGACCGACCCCCGCTGGACGACGCTGCCCGAACGGGCCCCCGACGCCGACCCGCCCCGCGAGATCCGGCTCGCGGCAGGGTCGCTCGGCCCGGACCCGCTGCCCACCGACCAACTCGCGGACGAGCACCCCGAAAGGTGCCGTATCGACCGGATCGGCCAGGGGGAAGTGCTCACGGCGGTCGATCGGTTGCTCGGAGGATCCGCGGGTTGATGCGAACCGGGGCGCTCGGCCGGTCGATAGACCCGGAGCCGGGCGGTCTTGACGCCCCGCCGATTGCCCCTACGATGGGGGGCTCGGGCTGGCGCCGGTTGGCCGTCCCGGCGACAATTCAGACCCGTTCGGGGGCGTAGCTCAGTTTTGGTAGAGCGCTTCCATGGCATGGAAGAGGTCGAGAGTTCGAGTCTCTTCGCCTCCACTGAACACAAACGCCGTAAGCCCAAGGGTTTACGGCGTTTGGCGTTTTGGGGTTGGGGCGGGGGCTGACCGGCTCTGATCGGTCTGCTGACCGGCTTCATCGAGGAACTGGGAGTGGAGGCGGGCGGTATCGAGCCCCAGCGGGCCACCTGCGCACGGCCACGGACCCATGCCGCAGGGGCCGTTGCCGGAGCTCCCAGCCTGCCATGCTACGGCCCCATCGGCCCCATCGGGCGGCACGGGGGCTGGGGCCGATGCCCCTGAACCGGTTGGCGGCACCACCGCCATGTTGCGCGGCTGAAAATTGACCATCTGATGGCTGATATTCAACCACCGAGTGGTTCGCACGACCAGCCACCATTTCTGATCTGTATACTTATAGTGTCAGGTAGACGATGGCACTGAATACCTCACAACTCGAGCATGCGCTCCGCGAGACCGGCGAACGGCTCGCCGCTCTCGGCGTGACTGGGCGTGGACCCCGACCACTCGTTCGACGACGCGCGAGCCATCCTGCAATCGCTGCGAGGTGACGCATGAACACTGCCCACACCGACATCCTGGAACCGGAATGGGCTCAGGTCGGTGTCCTCTTCGGCTGCGAACCGAGTGGGTCGGCGCCGGACCTGGAGCGGCTGCTGCTTGACACTGCGCGCAAGTGCCCGGAGAACGCCCGGCTGCTCCCGTTGGCGGTGACCTGGCTTGTTTTGTACGGACAATTCGTCGCCCGTCACCGCCTCAAGCGGCTCGCGTTCGATGAGCTTGAGGCGGAGGCCCGGGCGGTGCTCGGCTTGCTGATTGAGGCGGCCGTGGAGTGCGGCGGGACGCGTGATCTGCTGATCGTCTCGGAAGTCTGCGGCCCGCGCGCGAGCCCGGTTCCCCTCTCGAAGGTTCAACGGGGGAGGCCCGCGCTCGAACGGATTGCCGAGCAGAGAGCCTCGGAGTTGTCCCGGCGGTGGGGGATCTGGGCGCCGCCCGTCGCGCTCAGGGAAGACGCGGTGCGCCCCGTGCTCTGGCTCCTCACGCAGAACCCGGAGTACCGCGAGCGCATCATCCGCAAGGGCGACCTTCGTGCGAGCATTCTGGAGACACTCCGGCGTGATGTGCCGCGGCACACGGCGCCCTCGGTGTCGGCGCTGACACGGCTCAGCGGAGCAACCCGGACGGCGGTCCACAAGGCTCTGAGAGCGCTCGAACTCGAGGGTGTCGTCACCGTGGGGAAGACGCCGCCAAACGAGCGAGATCACGCGGTCGTGCTTCGGACCGCCGCCTGATGTGCGCCGTTCCCGGGCTTCGTCGCGTGTGGCGCCAACGGCGACCGTGCTAGGTTGTGGCGTGGGCGGACCTCACGCCCGTGGCCTGGGTGCCCGGCGTGGGCTCGATGGGGACCGCCTCTCCGGTGGCTCCGGCGCGGAGGACGGCGTGCATGGCCTCGAGCACATGCAGGGCCTGTTCGCCGCTGGCCCGGGGGGCGCGATGCTCGGCGATGGCCGCGGCCATGTCTCGCAGCCCCAGCCCGCGGGCGTTGTCGTGGTGGCCGGGATCGAGCGGGACCTCGCGGGACTCGGGCGCATCGCGGACGCGGAGGCGCACCGGGCCGTCGAAGGTGTTGGGGTCGGGCGCGGTGAGCGTGCCCTCGGAGGCGTAGATCTCGAGGAAGGGCAGGGTGTGGGTCCAGACATCGAAGCTCATGATGAGGGTGGCCACGGGGCCGGAGGCGAACTCCAGCGCGGCGCTGATGTGGGTGGGCGTCTCGACACGGATGCGCTGCCCGCGTCGGGGCTCGCTGGTGATCTCCCGCTCGGGGAAGCTCACGCGCGCGGAAGCGGTCACCCGGCGGATGTGGCCAAAGAGGCTCACCAGGGCGGTGAGGTAGTAGGGCCCCATGTCAAAGAGCGGGCCCGCGCCGTGCTTATAGAAGAACGCCGGGTCGGGGTGCCACGACTCGGGGCCCCGGCACATCATGAACCCGACGGCGGCCACGGGCGTGCCGATCTCGCCCGCTTCGAGCAAGCGCCGACAGGTCTGGTAGCCGGCGCCGAGGAAGGTGTCGGGGGCGCAGCCGACGAGGCGTCCGGTGCGGTGGGCGAGGTCGAGCATCCGCCGGGCGTCGGCGAGCTCGATGGCGAGGGGCTTCTCGCTGTAGAGGTGCTTGCCGGCTTCGAGCGCCGCCAGGCTGATGGCGGCGTGGGCCGCGGGGGGCGTGAGGTTGAGGATCAGGTCGATCCCGGGATCGGCGAAGAGGTCGTCGGGCGAGCCCGCGCGGGCGATGGCGTGCTTCTCGGCCTTCAGGCGGGCGCGTTCCGGGTCGAGGTCGGCGCAGGCGACCACGCGGTAGCCGCCGAGGCTGGCGGCGTTGGTGATGTAGATGTCGCTGATATTGCCGCAGCCGATCAGGCCGACACGGAGCGGTTGAGCGGTCATGGCGACTCCGGGGGATCGGCCGTGTCGAGGGCGGCGCGGACGAAGCGTATGGACTGGACGCAGGCGTCGAGCGGGTCCTGATCGGGCGACTCGTCCTGCTCGATGATGAGGGCCTCGGGGCCGAGCCGGGCGGCCAGGGGGAGCAGCGTGTCGTAGCCGACGCCGCCGGCGCCCACCGGGCAGAAGCGCTTCTCGCCGCGGACGAGAAAGTCCTTGATATGCAGGAGCGGGCAGCGGGCGCTGTGCCGGATCAGGAAGGCCCGGGGGCCTTCGCCGGCGAACCAGAGCCAGCCCAGGTCGGGCTCGAGAAACAGCGACGGCTCGGCGAGGATGAGGTCGAGCATCCGGTCGCCATCGGGCCATCGCTCGAGCTCGAACTCGTGGTTGTGGTAGCCCAGCGAGAGCCCGGCCTCGCGCAGGGCCGCGGCCGCACGCACGAGCCGGGCGAGCAGGTGCTCGGTCTCGGGGCGTGTGCGGGCCTGGGTCCAGGGCATGACGATGCGCGAGTAGCCGAGGGTGCGGGCGAGCGCGACCTGCTGCGCGGGGTCGCGCTCGAGATCCTCGGCGCCGGCGTGGGCGGAGGTCACGCCCAGCCCGAGTTCGTCGAGCCACGCGCGGACCTGCTCGGGCGCGTGGCCGTGCAGCCCGGCCAGCTCGACGGCGTCGAAGCCCATCTCTCGCACGGCGTGGAGGGTGGCGCGGAAGTCGCGGGCGCAGTCGTCGCGGAGGGTGTACAACTGGATCGCGAGGGTGGGGGGCATGTGGGGTGTGGGGTGTGGGGTGTGAGGTGTGGGGTGTGGCGCTCGGCTATCTGGAGTATGCGAACAGGTTTAGGTAGAGCAGGACATCGCGGGTGTCGACCGAGCCGTCCTCGTTGAGGTCGGCGGCGGGTTCTCCCGCGGCGAAGGCGGTGAGGAACGCGAGCACATCGATGGTGTTGACCACGCCATCGCTGTTGAGGTCGGCGGGGTGGACGCCGATGAGGGCGGTGAGGGCGTCGAAGTCGGCATCGTTGATGGTCCGGTTTCGGTCGAGGTCGGCGTAGGCGTCGAACTCGGGGTCGGCCTCGGCGCTGCCCAGGAGGGTGAAGCACCGCACGCCGTCGGCGCGGGTGAGGGCGCTGTCGTGGTTGAGGTCGCCGGGGTCGGTCGCCGGGGTGGCGATGACGCGGAAGGTGGCTTCGATGCGCGTGCCGGCGGGCACGACCGCCGGGGTGTCGAGCCACTCGAGCCAGACCGAGAGCGAGTCGTCGTTGTGGTCGGTGGTGGCGGCGAGGTAGCCCTGGACGCCGAGGCTGCCGACCGGCGCCGAGACCGAGCCGATCACGATCTCGATGCTCGGGCTGCCGGGGTTCCATCCCGCGGCGTTGTCCTTGAGCAGCGCGAACGAGCCCCCCACCGCGACGGGCCGGGGCGAGGGGAACAGGTACCGGGGGCGGGGATTGTCGCGCAGCTCAAGCGTGCGACGGCGTCCGAGCGGGTCGACCATCTGGATGTACCGCGCGTCGTACTCGCCGGCCTGGAGGTTGGAGAGCATGCTGCTGAACATGACCAGGCGGAAGGCGTCGAAGCCCCGGCCGCCGCTGTCGCCGGGGAGGGGGATGTCGGCGGTCGCGTCCCACTGGAAGCTGATGAGGGTCTCGGTGCGCCCGATGGCCGGGTCGGGCCAGCGCCGCTGCGAGGTGAGCGTGGCGCGGCCGGCGTAGTCGCCCTGGGTGGTGACGGTGATCCGGTCGTCGCCCTGCGGCGGGCCGATGGTCACCTGGGCGCTGGCCATGTCGGGGATGAGGTCGAGCGGGTGGCCGGTCTCGCGGAAGGAGGGGCCGGTGACGATCGAGGTGCCGATGGAGGAGGTGGAGCCGTCGGCGCGTTGCACGAGCGGGCGGATGAAGCCGTTGGCGATGATGTCTGCGGCGGTGAGGGGGTAGGAGCCGGTGCCGGGGACGCGGTCGTAGAAGTCGATGATGGTGAAGCGGTCGGGGCCGTTGGTGCCTGGGTCATCGACGCGGACGCCCTGGAGGGAGAGCGGGATCGCCGGTTCGAGGACGCCGCCATCGGGGATGGCCAGGAGCGCGACCTCGCCATCGTCGAAGAACTCGTAGCTCTGGGCGTGGGCGTTAGCGGCGACCGCCGCCGCCATCAGGATGGCGGCGGCGGTGTCGTGGATTCGGGCGGTTACGAGGGGTTCGGTCCGACTCAGGGGCATAGCTGGGACCAGAGATTCAGGTAGACCAGGAAGTCCTGGGTGTTGACGACGCCGTCGCCGTTGAAGTCCGCCCGGGGGTCCTGCGTGGACCAGAGTTGGAGGTACGCGAGGAAGTCCTGCGTGTTGATGAGGTCGTCGCAGGTCATGTCGGCGAGGCACTGGGTGAACGAGAGGTCGTCCCAGAAGATGGTGCCGGTCGAGTTGCTTGCGCCGAAGCGGATGGGGAGGATGCTCACGCTCACCGCGAAGGGCGGCCACTCGTCGGAGAGCTGGCTGCACCCGACGGTGATGCCGAAGGGGACCCACTGGCCGTCGGTGTGGCCGGTGATGGAGAGGTCCTCGACGCCGAGGTAGACCGAGCTATTCTCGCGGCGGAACTCGAGCTTGAGGCCGGAGCTGGCGCCGTCGAGGGGCTGGTCGGCGGGGATGGCGTACCAGCCCGAGACGCGGCAGGGGCCGCCGCGCCACAGGTACTTGGGGTCGTAGTACTCGAGCTCGTCGGGGTTCCAGAGGTTGGTGGTGGCGCCGACGAAATCGGCGCCGGAGGCCAGCTCGAGCGAGTGGGTATCGCTGCGGACGAGGATGTCGCCGAGCCCGTCGCCGACCTCGCGGAAGCGGGCGGTGTTGAACAGGCCCCAGCCGGCGGGCTCGCCGGTGAAGCCGTCGAGGGTCTCGAAGTCGCCATTGAAAAGGGTGTTCTGCTGGGCGTTGGCGGCGGCGGCGGCAATGACCGCGAGGCCAAGGAAACTGAGGATGCTGCGGTTCATGGGATCTCTCCTGGAGCACCGGAAAGTCGAAAACTTCGCTACGAAAGCGTTTACATTCCATTCAATCGAAAACCGGGGGCGGTGTCAATACCCCGGCCCGGGTTTCCGCGCCGAATTCTCGGTCTCTCGGTCATTCCTTGAGCCCCTGGGTGGCGATGCCCTCGACGAAGGTCCGCTGGGTGAATACGAACAACACAAGAACAGGCGCGAGCACGAGCGTGCTGGCGGCCATGAGGAGGTTCCAGGGCACATTCCCCGCCTGCGACTGGTACAGCGCCAGCCCCAGCGCCAGGGTGAACTGCTCCTGCTTCTGGAGGAAGATCAGCGGGCCCAGGAAGTCGTTCCAGACCGCGATGAACTGGAAGAGCGCCACCACCGCCAGGGCCGGCCGGGAGAGCGGGAGGATGACCCGGGTGAAGATCCCCCAGTGGGAGCAGCCGTCGATGCTGGCCGCCTCGTCGAGCTCGCGGGGGATCGTGAGGTAGAACTGCCGGAGCAGGAAGACATTGAACGCCCCCGCGAACCAGCTTGGCACCCAGAGCGGGCGGAGGGTGCCGATCCAGCCGAACTCCTTGAAGAGGACATACATCGGGCCCATGAGCACGGGGAAGGGGATCATCATCGTCGCCAGGAGGAGCGTGAACAGCGCCCCGCGCCCCCGCCACTTCACCCGGGCGAAGCCGTAGGCGACGATCGCGCTGGAGGCGACCATCCCCGCGACGCTCAGCAGGGCGACGACGAGCGAGTTGCGCAGGAAGAGCGGGAAGTCGATGACCGGGTCGGTCCAGACGCCGCGGGTGACGACCGTGGCGTCGGGGCCGACCTCGCCGATGTAGTTCTCCCGGGCGAAGCGCGGCAGGGCCGAGAGGGGCTCGGGCGCGAGGGTGGGCGGGCTGCGCAGCGTCTGCTCGGCGGGCTTGAGCGAGGTCGAGAGCATCCAGACCAGCGGCAGGGCGTAGAGCAGCGCCACCGCGACCACCAGGACCTGGAGCGCGAGGCGTCTGGATGGGGTGGCTCGCCGGCGCACGCTCATGCTCCTCGGTAGTAGACCATGCGACGGCTCAGGAGCATCGTCATGCCGGTGAGCACCAGGACGATCAGCAACTGGATCCACGCCATGGCGCTGGCGTAGCCCATCTTGCCGTAGGGGAAGGCGTTGTTGTAGAGGTACATGGTGTAGAAGTAGCCCGCGCGGTCAGGCCCGCCGGACGAGCCGAGCATGACATAGGGCACCGCGAAGACCTGCCACGCGGCGATCACGCCGATGATGACATTGAAGAGCACCACCGGCGAGATCATCGGCAGGGTGACATGGCGGAAGCGCCCCGCGGGCGACACGCCGTCGAGCGACGCGGCCTCGTAGAGCGACTCGGGCACATCGCCCAACGCCGCCAGGTAGATCACCACCGCGTTGCCGATGCCCCATAGGCTCATGATGAGGAGCGACGGCATGACCCAGCCGGGCGACCCGAGCCAGTTGGGCCCGCGGAGGTGCGTGCCCAGCACGGCGTTGACGAGGCCGAGCACGGGGTCGAGGGCCGAGTTGAGCAGGCCAAGCTCGCCGTTGAAGATCCACATCCAGACCATGGCGGCGGCGACCAGCGGCACCAGCGAGGGCAGGAAGACCACGGCGCGCCAGAACGCCCGGCCCCGGATATCGGCGTGGAGCAGGCAGGCGATGGCGATCGCCGCGATGGTGCTCAGCGGCACGGCGATGCCGGTGTAGACCAGCGTGTTGCGGAGCACCTTCCAGAAGACCGGGTCGTGCCACAGGCGGGCGTAGTTCTCGCCCCCCGCCCAGAGCGGGGGCTCGAGCACCGAGTAGTCGGAGAAGCTGTAGTAGAGCGACATCGCGATCGGCGCGAGCATGAAGACGCCGAACCCGACGAGCCAGGGGCTGATAAAGGCCAGCCCCACCGCGGCCGGGGGCAGACGGCGTCGGACCGCGCGGGATGGGGCCGCGGTGCCGGTCACGCGTCACCCCCGAGCCGGGGCATGCGTTCGATCAGCGGGCGGTCGCCGTAGCGCCGCAGCGACTGGGCCGAGGCGAGGTCGATGAACCCCTGGGCGCGGTCCTGGATCTCCCGCAGCGCCGGGGCCGCCTCGATCCGGAGGTTCCACAGGGCTCCCATCTTGGTGACGAACTCCGCCTCGTACTGCGGCCAGGTGCGGGTCGGCGGCTTGGGGAACGCCCGGGGGCTGTGGACGAGCCGGTTGTGCATCTCGATCGATCGGTTGGGGTGCGAGGCGACGAACCCGGGCGAGACCTCGGCCAGCGGCGAGGGCTTGGCGTGGAGGGTGGCGAGGTGCTCGAGCGCGGCGCGGCGCTGCGTGTAGGCGATGAACTCGAACGCCTCGCGGGGGTGCTTGCAGCCGCGCGGGATGCTGAGCGTGTCGGCCTCGAGCAGCGCGATGGGCCGCTCCGGGTCGTAGAGCGACTCCTCGACCGGGAACGGGGCCGCCCCGTAGTCGAACTCGGGCTGGAACGACTCGATGACATTCGCCAGGAAGGGCCCGTGCAGGGCCATCGCGACCTTGCCGGCCAGCAGCGGCTGCTGCGTCGAGTTGTACCCGCCGAAGCCGGACTGGAACGCCAGCAGCCGGGAGGCCCCCACGCGCTCGGGGTAGGTCTGGAGCCACTCGTAGGCGCGGATGTTCTCCGGGGACGCGGCGGTGGCGCGCCCGGCGCTATCCAGCAGCGAGCCCCCGAAGGAGTAGCCCCAGATCCAGTCCCACCAGCCGGGCTCGCGGTGGACAAAGCCCGCACGGCGGACCGAGCCGTCGGGAGCGAAGGCGGTGAGCCGCTCGGCGGCCTCGTCGAGCTCGGCGATGGTGCGGGGGGGTTGGTCGGGGTCGAGCCCGACCTCGGCGAAGGCGGTGCGGCTGTAGTAGAGGGCCATGCTGCTGCAGGTGCTGACCGCGCCCCAGGCCGCGCCCTTGTGCTGCACCAGGTCCCGGATCGGCGGCGCGTAGCGCTCCGGCGCGAAGACCCAGGTATCCTCGGCGTAGCGCTCGCGGAAGATCGGGGCCAGCTCCGCGGCGTATGCCTCGTTGAGCATGTCGAGCGAGAGCAGGGCGCTACTCTCGGCGAACGCCGGGAAGGAGAAGTTCCAGAGCCCGAGCACATCGGGCGGGTCGCCGCCGGAGATCGCGACCATCGCCTTCTGCTCGATCGTGCTGAGCGAGAAGTAGCGGACGAAGATGCGGTCCTGCGAGGCGTTGAAGTCGTCCACCACCCGCTGCATGGCCTGGCCTTCCTGGCCGGTCCACTTCTCCCAGTAGTCGAGGACGACCCGGCCGGGCGGGGTGTCCTTGATGCCCCGGGGCCCGAAGACGGCGTACGCGACCGCGGAAGCCCCGAACACCCCCAGCGCCACCCTGCGAGAGAGGCCCGCCGCGCCCCTGCTGCTCGGCTGGGTGGGCGGTGTGGGCGGCTTGGCGTTGGCGGTTGGCACGCGACGACCCCTGAGACCCCGGGAGCGACTGCACGATAGCGGGCGGGAGGTCTCCGGGTGCGTCCGATCAGTCGTCGGCGTTGCGGGGCTTACGGCCCGAGGCGTCCGCCACCGCCTGACGATCGGCGTTGATGCGGTCGATCGTCGCCTCCCACTCGCTCTTGGGGAAGAGCGTGGGGCGTCCGGTCTTGGGGTTGGTCAGGCCCACGCTGGGGTCGAGCGGGCCAGGGCGCTCGTAGAGCTGCACCTCGATCCGCCCCCGCGGCATCACAAACTCCTCGCCGGTCTCGCGACAGACGAGCTTGACATCCTCCTGCATACGGGCAGCGCTGTACGGGTTGTTGCTGCCCGTCAGGCGCAGCACCGCGATCACGCCGAGCGCGACAAGGCAAACCACCAACACAATCCGCATCGCTGTTTGCTCGCCGAAAAAGGCCTTGATCCGCTCCACAAGGGGCTCCGTTCTGCCACGAGGCTGTCGGTGGGTCAGTTGTTCCCGTAGTTGTGACCCCAGTTCCAGAATTTCCCCTCAGACCCGAACTTGTCGCGAGCTTCCGGCGGGTGTGTCTCAGGAATGGTAAGCGACTCAATCCGGAGGTCCCCAAACAGATAGTTCCCCTTGCCGATAGCGTTCGCGTCGATTCTGAGGTTCGGCGGCGGCGGCCCCTGGTGACGCGGGAACTCATCGAGAGCGTCCGTCGCGAGCACAACTTCCTCCCAGTGTCTGACCTCTCGGATCGGTCGGCGGGATACGCCGGCTTTGGAGCCGGGCTCGTACATGTAATCGGCCATCCAGTACTGGGTGTACTCGTCAACACCGTCGTCGTCGTAGTCATAGGCGTAGTAGCGAGCATTGTTCTCGAGATACCGCCTGCTGGCTTCGTCCATCACATCGGTCACGCCACGCGCTGCGGGACATTGGAAGGCGCCGCTCTCCGAGTCGGAAAGGAACGGGCTGAGCGCCTGCACGCCCGCCCAGTAGTCGTGGGCCCGCACATCGCGGGGGTAGAAGTCGATCCAAACCGGGTCCGCCTGCTCGTCGAGGTACATCTGCATCGCCAGGCCGAGTTGGCGCAGGTTGCTCTTGCAGATGACATCCCTCGCCGCGTCCCTGGCCTTGCCTAGTCCGGGCAGCAGGATGCCGATGAGCAGGGCGATGATGGCGATGACCACGAGCAGCTCGATCAGCGTGAATGCGCGCTTGGTCATGTCGATGGGTCTCATGCGGTGGTCCTCCCGCGGTGTGTGTGTGCGGCCGGCGTCGCGGGCTCGGACGCCCACGAGACCGTCACCTCCAGCGTGCTCTTCCCCTCGATATCCCCCGGCCGGAGCAGCCCCGAGTCGAGCCGGCGTCCATCGGCATGCACCACCGCCCGGGCGCCGGGCGCGAACTCGCTGGCATCAAAGCCAATCAGCAGCTCGCACCCCCGCCAGGACCGGCGCACCCGCACCCGGCCCATATCTGGCGCCGGGCATGGATCGATGCGCAGGCCCTCCCAGGTCGGCCGGATGCCGAGCACCCACTCCAGGCTGATCCGGTGCAGCCACGCCGCGGAGCCGGTGTACCAGGTCCACCCGGCCCGCCCCGGGGTGGTGGCGAGCGGGCCGTCGGAGTTGCCGGGCAGGACGAAGGGCTCGGCGGCGTAGACATCGGCGTCTTTGGCCCAGCGCAGGATCGGCGAGAGCGACCGCCAGATGCTCGCCACGGTCTGGGGCTCGCGGCGCTTGCACGCGGCGGCGAGGGCCCAGGTCGCGGCGTGGGTGTACACGCCGCCATTCTCCCTGGCGCCGGGCGGGTAGCGGGTGATGTAGCCGATGCTCGCGTCGGGCGTGGCGTAGGCGGGGGCGAGCAGCAGCGGGCCATAGTCGGTGAGCAGGTGGTCCTTGGTGCTCTCCCAGGCGGCGGTCGCCCGCTCGGGCGTGGTGGCGTCGGCCATGATCGCCCAGACCTGCGGGTTGAGATAGATCGAGCCCTCGGTGCACGCGGCGGCGCCGAGCCAGCGGCCGTCGTCGCGCGTGGCGCGGCGGAACCACTCGCCGTCCCAGGCGTGGGCGTTGACCGCCTCGACCAGGGCGTCGTGGCGGCGCACGGCGGCGGCGGCGGCCGTCGGGTCGCCCGCTCGGAGGAAGATCTCTTGCCAGTCGCGGAGCAGGTCGATCTCGAAGAACGCCAGCCACACCGACTCGCCCCGGCCCTCGATCCCGACCGCCGAGAGCCCGTCGTTCCAGTCGCACGAGCCGATCAGCGGCAGGCCGCGCGGGCTCCTCCGCCTGTCCGCCAGGTCGAGGGCACGGCGGCAGTGTTCGAGCAGGCTGGCGCTCTCGCCGGAGTCGAGGAACGGGGCCTGGCGGTCGAGGGCGGCAAGGTCCCCGGTCTCCCGCAGGTAGTTGGCCATCACGAACGGCATCCACAGCAGGTCGTCGCTGCAGGTCGTGGGGTTGCCGAAGTCGGCCAGCTCGTGCCACCAGTGCTGCACCGCGCCGGTGGTGAACTGCCTCGCGGCGTGCCTGACGATCTGGTCGAGCGTGCGCTCGGGCGCGGTCGCGAGCCAGACCTGGCTGTCCTGCAACTGGTCGCGGAAGCCGCGGGCGCCGGACTGCTGGTAGTACCCGGTGCGCCCGTGCAGCCGGGCACTCTGCGCCTGGTAGGGCAGCCAGGTGTTGTTGAGGGCGTCAAAATCGGGCCACGCCGACTGCACCCGCACGCCGGCGAGCGCCCCGCGCCACGCCTCGGCGGAGGCCCGCAGCGCCGCCTCGCCGCTCTCGGGCGTGGGGAAGCGGTCGAGGGTGGTCTCGAGGCTCGCCTCGTCTTCGGCGATGGCGAGGATGTAGAGCAGCGAGGCCCCGGCGCCGGGCTCGAGCGTGAGGGCGCCGCCGAGCGCGGCGATGGCGGCGCCCTGGCGTCCGGCCGCGGCCCCGACACCCGGGGGCGGGCTGCCCAGCGCGGCCGGTCGGGCGGGGCTGCCATACCGACCGAGGAACTCGGTCTTGTCGTCGATCGCCAGGGTGGGCTCGAGCGCTTCGCCCCGGACCGCGTGCGCCGCGGCGTAGGGCCAGGGCCGGTTCCAGTGCGACGCTTCGGGCCCGCCGGGCAGGTCCCACATGGTGCGGGTCGCGACGATGGCCCGACGCCCCGCGTCGTAGCGGGTACGGAGGAAGAGCTTGTGGAACTCTCGCTTGGAGTCGGGCGCGACTCCGCAGCACCACTCCAGGTACGAGCACACTCGGAGCCGGCGCGGGCGGGCGGATCGGTTGGTGATGCGCACGCTCCACAGCTCGGCGGTCGAGTCCGGGGCGAGGCCCATGACCCACTCGGCCTCGATGTCGTTGCAGCGAGTGCGGAAGGTCGTCTGGCCCGGCGCGTGCTCGCAGGCGTACGCCTGATAGGCCGGACGGCAGGGCGCGGGGGCCGCCGACCAGACCTCGCGCGAGTCGAGGTCCATCACATAGAGGAACTTCCCGCGGTCATCGCGGACGAGGTCCATCTCCCACCGGGTGAGGACATTGTGCTGGGCATCATCGAGCCAGGAGAACCCGGCGCCGTTGTGGCTGACGACGAAGCCGTAGCGCCCGGCGCAGACCACATTGGTCCAGGGGGTGGGGGCGTCCGGGTCGGTGATGACGAACGCGCCGCCATCGTCTGCAAAGTGCCCGTAGCGGCCCCCGGGCAGCCCCGCGGCGCCGGCCGCGGCGGCAAAGGCGGCGCGGGTCGCTTCCGACCCGCCCCGCTTGAGTTGAACCATGTCACCGTCGTGGATCATCTGGTGTCTTTCGCCGCCTTGCGTCACGCTCGACTCAGCTCTCAGCGCCGACGACGCAGGGAGACCAGCAGGCCCAGGCCGAGGAGCGCCCCGGTCGAGGGTGTCGGCACCACGATGTTGGTGAAGCTCGCGACCGAGCTGCCGCCGGGGGCGCCCTGGTTCTGGACGCCGAAGCCGAACAGGAACTCGAAGTTGGTGGGGATGCCGCCCTCGACATTGTTGAAGTCGACGAGGCCGCTGGAGACCCAGCCGCCGCCGGTGTTGTACAGGTACTCCATGGTGGAGGCGATGGTGTAGTTGCCGTCGGTGCCGGTGCCATCGCCGGGGGTGTGGACGGCGCGGAGGTCGACGGTCTGCCCGGGTGTCCACACATTGCCGAAGGAGTGGAAGGGGAGGACCGACCCGAAGGCGGCGATCTCGCCGTTGGGCAGCACGCCGAAGAACCCGGTGCCGAAGAGGTCGGCGTGGAAGCCGGCCTCGCGCCCGTCCTGCGGGCTGGCGATGAAGTCGAGGGTGAAGGCGAAGTCGAAGGCGTCGCCGTAGTCAAAGTCGGCCGCGCTCGCGCCGCCATCCGATGAGAAGAACGCCGAGTGGCGGTTGGCAAAGCCGCCGGACCCGAAGTTGGACTCGTCGAAGGTGACCTCGCTGGGGAAGTTGTTGGTGACGACGAGCGTGCTGTTGGGATAGTCGTTGTAGACCCGCTCGCGGATCTGCACGCCGTCGATCTGCGCCATGGACGCGGTCGCGGTGACAGCGACGGCACCGAGCATCAAGGCAATCCTGTCTCTCATGATGATCTCTCCTTGTGTTTCCGGATTGGGGCTCACCGGAGCCCATGAAAGCGTTTACATCAGCATGACCGAAGCGCCACCGGGTGTCAACCCTCTCCCGCCCAATTCAAAAGAAATCGCCCTGCCAGATGTTCGGTTGTTGTTTACTTCCGGCGGAGTCTCAGCCGGCTCATCCCCCGCTCAACCACCGGGTGCTCGTGGAAAAGCCGCCAGACGAGCCCCGTCCGGGCGTTCTCGATCGCGAGCAGCAGCGGCCCCTGGTCGATGGCGACATAGTCGGACGCGGTCCAATCGCGGTCGAGGTTGAAGGAGTCCAGGAACCCGAACTGCCCGCTCGCCGCGTCCGGTTCGCGCCAGACCACCGGGTCGCCCTGGGCATCGCGCAGCCCGCGATAGTGCCGGAGGGCCGCCAGCGAGGCTTCGGGGGTGAACATGATCGCCGAGCCCGCCGCGTAGGGGGCGACGGTGCCATCGATCCAGTCGTCGGCGGAGTTCTCCGGCGGGTAGTCCACACCCTCGATCGCGCCCGGCATGGGGATGGGGCTCGGGTGGAGGTGGGCGACCTGGTAGCCGTCCGGGCCGTCGGAGGCCCCGATGCCCCAGGCATCCGGGCCGATCGTGGCGAACCCCCGGGGGTTTTCGATGGCCTTGAGGCGGTGCATGGTCGCCAGGCGCCGGCTGTTCTCCCACCAGTCGACCCGGGAGCGGCGATCGACCCCGACCGCCGTGGGGTCGTCGGCGCCCATGTGGGCGTAGTCGATCCAGCAGTGCGAGAAGAACGAGGTAAACAGCGCGCCGGACCAGGGGAACCACACGATCTCCCCGAGGTCGGCGTAGGCGCCCAGCTTGCGCCGGAGCTCGTAGTACTTCTGGGGCGGGAGGTTCTTGCCCTCCTCCGCGCACACCGCGAGGAAGGTGACCAGCCGCTGCTCATCCCCGGCGTCGAGCCAGGAGAACGGCAGCACCACCCCCGGGCCGGCGGTCTGCGCGGGATCGTCCGGCCTCCAGCCCAGGCTCACGAACCCCCGGGCCCACTCCGCCGCCGGCTCGGGCTCGAAGAAGGCGGTCCAGTCGGCGTCGCGGAGCAGCCGGTCGCCCATCTCGGCGACCTCGCCGCCGAAGTACGAGGACGCGGTGATGACCCCGGCGAAGAGCAGCGCCGAGTCGATGGTGCTGGCGAGGGTCTCGTACCCGCTCCGGCTCGGCTGCGCGGTCTTGCCGTCGAGGTAGTGGAAGAAGACGCCCGCGTGGCGGTTGTCCGGCGCCGCGAGCAGGCTGCGGAGGATCAGCTCCGCCCGCTCGGTCGCCTCGCCCCGTGTGACCCACCCATGCTCGACGCCGATGGGCAGCGCCGAGAGCTGGAACCCGACGCCCGCGACGCTGACGATCTCGGCGCTGGAGCGGTCGCGGACCATCCCGGTCTCGGGGTGCACATCGTTCCAGAAGAACAGAAAGGCGCCGTGCTGCACCTCTTCGAGCAGCTCGGCGTCCGCCTCGGCAAAGTCGAAGGGCGGGCGGGGCACGCCGGCGGGGGACGCGATGACCGTGTCTTCAACCCCCTGGCTGTGCGCACAAGACACGGTGACCGCACCAACACCGATCGGGATCAAGATCAAACGCCAGAGAGCGATTGGTCGCCGCATCGTGCCCTCCTCGAGCCGCGGGGGCTCGTCGGATCGTATGTCGACCCCGGAGGCGCCACCGAAAGCGCCGGGCGGGAGACGCCCGACCCCCCGGGGAGGTACGATCGGGCCATGAGTCGTCAGGACCCCGGCAGAACACGCTCGGCGGCCTCGATCGCCGATGTCGCGCGGGCGGCGAGTGTGTCGGTGGCGACCGTCAGCCGTGTGCTCAACAGCCCCGGGCTGGTGTCCCCCGCCACCACCGAGCGCGTGCAGCGGGCGGTGCGCGAGCTCAACTACCAGCCCAACGCCATCGCCCGGGCGCTGATGACCAACCGCAGCCACATCCTCGGGATCGCGCTCCCGGACATCCACGGCGAGTTCTACTCCGAGATCCTCCAGGGGGCGGACGCCGAGGCGCGATCGCACGAGCTGCGGCTCCTCATCGCCAGCGAGGCCCGCGCCGGCGAGCACGCGGGCGTGCAGACCAGCCTCCCCTACTCGCTCATCGACGGCCTGGTGGTCATGATCACCGAGCCCAACGACCTGCTCCTGGCCGAAGCCAGGAACTCCGGCGTGCCGGTGTGCGTGCTCGACGCCGAGGTGCAGCACCCGGGCATCGACAATGTCCTGGTCGATAATGTCTCGGGCGCCGAGGAGGCGACCAGCCACCTGCTCGAGCGGACGCCGCCGGACCGCTGCTTCTTCGTCGGCGGCGCCGAGGCCAACTTCGACTCCCAGCAGCGGGCGGGTGGGTTCCGGGCGGTGCTGGACCGCGCCGCGAGCAGCCCCCGCCCCGACCAGCTCGCCTTCGGCGACTACTCGAGCGACTGGGGCCGCCAGTGGGCCCAGGCGATGATCGCCCGCGCAGCGCTCCGCGGCTCGGCGGTCTTTGCGGGCAACGACGAGATCGCCCTGGGCGTGCTCCTGGCGGCGAGGGACGCGGGGCTGACCATCCCCGGCGATGTGTGCATCGTCGGCTTCGACAACACGCGGCTGTGCTCGATCGTGCGCCCGACGCTCTCGTCGGTGCGCGTGCCGCTCCGCGAGATGGGCGCCGCGGCGGTGGGGCTGCTGCTCCGCCGCATCGCCGACCCCGGCTGCGAACGCCGAGAGATCCGCCTCGCGGCACGCCTGATTGTGAGGGGGAGTTCTGGGCAGGCGTAGGGCCGGTGGCCCCGGCTGTGCCACGCCGACGGCGTGGGCGAGCCGGAGCCCAGGGCGCGGCCCTTGGTCGGTCGCCGGACACACAGCAAGCCCCAAAGGGGTGCCGCCCTGGGTCCGCCGCCAGACGAACGAACCAAGCCCTGAAGGGGCGCAACAACGCGCTGTGCCGCCCCTTCAGGGCTCGGTGAAGTGCGATGTCCTCCATACCCGGGGCGGTGCCCCGGGCTCCGGCTCTTGTGCCCCGTTGGGGCTGGAACACCGCGGCCGCGATGCACGCGCGGGAACCCGACCCCACCCCGGTAGACTGACCCCATGCCCCACCCCCGCCCATCCTGGCCACGCCGACTGCGGCGGGTGTGCCTGTTCCTGCTGGTGGGGCTGGGGACGACGGTCGGGGTCGCGTGGGGGCTTGCAGTCAGCTTCGAGGGCGCACAGGGATTGGCTGACTTGGGCTCGTTCGATGTCCCCGCGGAGAAGTACATCGGACCCGGCACCGTCCACCGCATCTGGTCGTTCGGGGCGGCAGACACTCCGGGCCTCGCGTTCAAGAAGGACAATCGGTGGGTCGCGCTCGCGTGGTCGATCGGAGGGAAGGACGCGTGGGGCTCAATGGGTGGCGCGGAGCAACGCTGGCGCGAGCAGCGACCGAGACTCGAGACCGTGTGGGATCTTGTCACAGGGCCTTTCGAGGAGCCGTATTCCGAGTGGGGGGTCGATGAGGCCAGGGGTTGGCCCGCACTCTCGCTGTGGTGCGGAGTTGACAATGTTGCATCGCTGGCCCAAGTGCAGCCTCCTGACCTTTACGGGGCGGTGCCGCTCCCACTCAAATCACGCACGGCGGCCGACACGGCCTTTCGTGCCCTCCCCCTCCTCCCCATCTGGCCCGGCCTCGCCTTCAACACCCTCTTCTACGCCCTCCTCTGGTGGCTCGCCCTCGCCTCGGTGCGGTTGGTCAAACACAACCACCGCTACCGCCACGGCCTATGCCCGGTCTGCCGGTACGACCTGCGGGCCGACTACTCCCAGGGGTGCAGCGAGTGTGGGTGGGGGAGGCGTACTCCCGAATGATCTCAGGGCGACCACATACTCAAGTGCTGGAACTCGCGGCACCGCTCGGCCTGTGCGCCATAGCGCACGCACTCATGATCACGGGTCTGGTTGGCCTGCCGATGATGATCATCGCACCGGCCGGGGAGCCATACGGGTCCTGGTGGGACTATGTCGGCGGGGTACTTGCGCTCTCAACGACGATTGGCGCCCTGGCCGGGCTGCTGTTCGCAATCGTCGAGCTCGCCCTCTATACCTCGTCCCCGGCGACCGAGGTGCGGCTCCGGCTGCAAGCCAAGTGTCTGAGGCTGACGCCCCTTGTTCTGGCGATCGGATTCTCGCTTCTCAGCGGCGCGATGTTCGCCGCCACCACTGCCCTGCCTCAAGAGTCGTTGGAGATTCTCGCGGGCGAGCAGAATCGAAAGCAGGGCCAGCTCGTCAGCGGATGCGGAGCAGCGCTCTGCGCTCTGCTCGCCGTCGGATCGGGCGCGTTGCTCCCCGTCCTCCGCGGGCGTGCCAACCGCCTGGACGCGATTCGCGAGACGCACTGTGGGCGGTGCGGATACGACCTGTCTGGACTCGCCTCCCCCACCTGCCCCGAGTGCGGCCACCACCCATGACCCGCCGCACCGCCAAGCTGGCCGCCGTCTACCTGCTGCTCGGGCTGGCGGCGACATGGGCGGTGGCGTGGGGATCGGCGTGTCTTTGGCAGATCTACCGGACACAGGTGCGGGCCTTTGAGAGTGCGGGTCCACCACACCGAGTTGTTACGCCGGGCGAGGGCCTCGGAGGGGTTTCGATTGAACTCTGGGGGTGCGTGAGCGGCTACACCTATGCAACAGTTCCCTCGGCCATCAACCGAACCAATGCGATTTTCGTGACCGAGTATTCCCTACCGCACATAGCCTCGGGGCTCGCGTCGTATGACGCTCGTGGCCTTACGAATCGCACGATCGAGGTCATCGCACGCGGTTGGCCGTGGCCCGCCGCCTCGTCAAATGTACTCCTCAATCAAACCGACTTTGACGCGATCGCCCTGGCCGGCGAGGAGGAGTATTGGCGCAGGCCGGTGCGGCTCGGCCCAGACGGACACCCGCCACGCGGTTCCTTCGAATCCCACGGAGCGGTGGTGATCCCATCTCAACTCGCTGGCGGAGCCAACAACAACATGTCCGCAATTCTACTCCCGTACCTCCCCTACTGGCCCGGCCTCCTCGCCGACACCCTCTTCTACGCCCTCCTCTTCGCCGCCCTCCACCAGCTCACCGCCTACGCCCGCCGAACGCGCCGGCGCCGCCGCAACCGCTGCACCGCCTGCGGCTACGACCTCCAAGGTCTCAACTCCCCCACCTGTCCCGAATGCGGGCGCGCACTCTCCCCAGCGCACCGGGCAACCGCCACGCCCCACCGTGCGTAAGCTCCATCCGGCGGCCGGCGCCGGGCGATTTCGGTCGCCCCGTCGGCAGCCGCGGCCCGCGCCCACCAGCGCCGGCCCGCCCACACGCGCCCCGAACCCGCGTGACCCAACCCCCCTTGGAAAGGACAGCCCTATGACCCGTTGCGTTCTGCGTGCCGCCACCGCCGCCAGCCTTGCCGCCGCGGCCCCCGCCCTCGCCGACATCGTCGAGTTTCACTTCGCCCCCGTCGGTAACTCCTTCAGCGCCTTCATGTCCGGCGACGACCCGCTGGTCGGCAAGGAGGTCGTCTCGGCCCGGATCTACCTGACCGTCGAGTCGTTTGCCGGGTCCGACGCCGCCAACTTCTGGACCGACATCACCCTCCCCATCGAGCCCTTCGACGGCAACACCAACTCCCTCTACCTCGCGGGCTCGGACCTGGGCTGGTCCGGCTCGGGCACCTTCACCTACTTCCTCGACACCACGATGCTCAACGGCCACTTCGTCCCCGCCCGCTGGGGCGGCGAGACCCCCGGGCTCGACTTCGACGGCGAGATCCTCGACGGCTCCCGCATCGAGATCGAGTACATCCCCGCGCCGGCAACGCTCGTGACCCTGCTCGCGGCAATGGTCGCTCCGCGCCGCCGGCGGGCCGTCCCCGCCATAGTGGTCAGCGACGCGCGGCCGCTTGACTCACTCTAACGCCCGAGAAAGGCCGGGCCCGCCACCCACTCCGACGCTCCACGAAGAACGACACCCGCGCAGCGAGCTGCGCGGGTGTCGGCGAACAGTCGTGAAACAGGCTCAGTCGCGGGAGTCGCCGTCCGCTGGGCTAATCCGCGCCAATATGACCTCTCGGAGCCAGTCCACCTTCTCCTTGAGCGCCGCCCGGTCGGCCTCACTTGACTCCAGGAACCGGTCGATCTCTCCGGGTGTACCCCCGTACACAACACTGGCTCGGTCGCGCATGATATGGAGTCGCGCGGATTGAATGTCGAACACCTCCTCGGCCATCGACTTGAGCGAGCGATCGCCCGGCTCGCTCCGCTCCGCCGCCTGACGCCAGAGGTCGAGAACCGCCCCCGCCTCGGCGACCTCTGTGAGCACCGCGTCCGTTCTCGCCTGCCGCGTGGCATGACCACTCGCACGGCAGCCCTGGGCGCCTACCAAAACGCAGGCCGTGGCGACGACCACCGCCATGCCGACGATAGAGGAGGTCTTGTTGCGCATGATGAAGGTCCCATCTCCTGGCTTCATCGCGAGGGTCCGTTGCTCGTAGGAGTCGTCCATCGCGTCATGATGTCGTCCTCGTCCCGGGGCGCTCGCCCCCAAATCCCCGCCGCACACGCGGCCACTCGGGCTCAGCCTAACCGCGGGCGCCGGCGTCGTCAACTCTCACCCAACGAGACCGGCGCCCCGGCAGCCGCCACCGCCGATCTGCCCGCCGCAACCTTCGGGGCGGGGTATGCCGACGCCGTATACCCTCGCCCATGCGCATCCTCCTCACCAACGACGACGGCATCCGGGCCCCCGGCATCGTCGCCCTCTACGACGCCCTCACCGCCGAGAGCCACATTGCCGGCCACGGCGGCGAGGTCTTCGCCGTCGCGCCGCTCACCGTCCAGTCCGCCACCAGCCACGGCGTGACCTTCCACGCACCACTCATGACCCGCGAGGCCCGCGTCAACGACCGCATGCACGGCATCGCCGTCGACGCGCGACCGGCCGACTGCGTCAAGCTCGCACTCACCTGTCTCTGGCCCGAACGGTTCGGCGAGGGCACACGCCCCGACCTCGTCATCTCCGGCATGAACGCCGGCGCGAACTGCGGCATAAATGTCATCTACTCCGGCACCGTCGCCGCCGCCCTCGAGGCCGCGTTCCTCGGCGTCCCCGCCATCGCCGTCAGCCTCATGCTCGGCGAGGGCGAGCCGGACTTCGCCTGCGGCGCCGCCCACGCCCGCCGCGCCATCGACGCCATCCTCGCCCACGGCCCGCTCGAGCCGCACACCTGCCTCTCGATCAACATCCCGCCGCGCGACCTGGCCGATCCGACCCGCCACGAGCCCCTGCCGCTGACGGTCTGCCCGATGAACACCCACGGCCTGCAGGACGGCTACGAGCGCCGCGTGAGCCCGGGCGGCGAGGTCTACTACTGGGCGAACCGGTCCGGGCTCGAATTCCGGCACACCGACCCCGGAAGTGATGTCCAACTGCTGTTCGAGGGGGCGATCACCGTGACGCCGCTGAAGTACGACCTCACCCGCCACGAGCAGTTGCACCTGTGGCGGGGGGAGCTCGGGCGATAGGGCGCGTCCAGGCCGTCCATCGCACCGCTGGCGGGCACCGCCGCGGGGAGGTCCGCGCATCCGGGGATGCGCGATCCTCCACGCCAACGGCGTGACACAGCCAGAGCCCAGGGTCACGCCCTGGGAATGAGCCACGCCACAATCGCCCAAGCCCTGAAGGGGCGGAACGCCGGGTCTTCGAAGGCCACGACAAACCGCATGGCCTTCCTCGAAGACTCGTCAGACCGTGGCACCCGCGTGGGGGCGCCGACGCCCTCAGCCCGTGAGCAGCGAGTCGAGCATGTCGGCGAGCGCGTCGCGGGGCCGGAGCCCGACCACCCGCCCGACCTCCTTGCCGTCACGGAGCATGACGACCGTGGGGATCGACTGCACGCCGAACGCCGCCGCCGTCCGCGGTGACTCGTCGATGTTGACCTTCCCGACGGTCACGCGGCCCTGATACTCGGAGGCGAGGCTGTCGATCGTCGGGCTCAGCGCCCGGCAGGGCGGGCACCAGGGGGCCCAGAAGTCGATCATCGCCAGGCCCGTGCCTGCGTGGGCGCCAAAAGACTTGTCGTCGAGGTGGATCGGGCCTGTGTCGGTCTGCATGGGTCGCTCCTTCGTGCATCGTGGCTTCATGTGTTGTGAAAGCCCGCGGCCACCTCTCAGTGCCCGCGGGCGGCGGGCGGGTTTCAGACCCCCACCGGCTGCCCGACGCGGACCGCCGGGAAGTCGATCTCGGTCTGGGCGATGTGGTTGATGTAGTTCGTCAGCGTGTTCAGCGCCACCGCGCCGATCAGTTCGAGCACCTCGCCATCGGTGAAGCCCGCCTTGCGGACCGCCTGCACCTCGGCGTCGCTCACCCAACCGCGCTTCTCGGTGACCGCCCGCACGAACCGGACCGCCGCCGCGGCCCGGGGGTCGGACGGCTGGCCATCGAGTGCCGCGGCCAGCTCGACCCCGGCGACGCCGGCGCCCTTGCCGATGGCGGTGTGGGCGCTGGCGCAGTAGCCGCAGCTGTTGACCCCGGCGATCGCCAGGGCCACCTGCTCGCGGAGCCCCGCCGAGAGCGTGCCGCCCCCCAGCGCCCCGCTCAGGCCGAGGTAGCCCTCAAGCACGGCGGGGGCCTGGGCCATGGTGGTGATGAGGTTGGGCGTGCCGCCGAGCTTGGCCTTGACGGCGGCGAGCAGGTCCTTGGCCTTGCCCTGGGCGCGGTCGGGATGCAATGGCTGGATTCGAGGCATGGTCTGTTTCCTTCGTGTCCCTCCCGGCCGGGGGTGGCCTGGCGGGGAGGGGAGTAGTCGCCGTGACCGCCAGAGGACGCGGCTGGGGCCCGGCACCATGGCTAACAGACTAGACCGATCTGTCTATTCCCTCGGAGAGAATAAATCGTGGCGGCTGGGATTTTTGAATAGGTCTTATAGGACCTATTCGTCGTATAGAACAGTCTGTATACTGAGCGGCCCACTCATCCAGGAAGGCCCACCCATGCCAGAAACACTGCCAAGAGCACCCCGAGACCGACTGATCGACGCCGCCATCCGGCTGTTCGAGGAGCAGGGGATCCGCGCGACCGGGATCGACCAACTGCTCGCGGAGGCGGGGGTGGCGAAGATGAGCCTGTACAAGCACTTCGGCGGCAAGGACGGGCTGGTCGTGGCCTCGCTGCGGCGCCGGGACCAGCTCTTTCGCGAGACCTTCGACGCGATGGTGGAGACGCGCCACGGGGCGCGGGCGCGGGTGCTGGGGGTGTTCGATGCGCTCGAGAAGTGGTTCTGCCGTCCGGGGTTTCGGGGGTGCTTGTTCTTGAACGCCGCCGCGGAACTGCCGGAGGGCGGGTGCGAGGCCCGCCGGGCGATTGCGGAGCACAAGGGGTGGGTGCGGAGTCGGCTCGGGGAGCTGGCGTGCAGCGCCGGCGGGGACGAGGAGCTGGCGGACCAACTGATGCTGCTCTTCGAGGGCGCGATCGCGCGGGCGTATGTGACCGGCGACGCGACGGTCGCGCGTGAGGCGCGCCGGGCGGCGGGCGTGCTGCTGGATGCGCGCGCGGTGTGTGAGGGGTGGTGACCGGCCCGGAGCGTGATAGACTTCCCGGAGCGCCGCTCGTGCACAGGCGCAGAGGGAGATCGAGTCATGGCGAAGAAGTCAAAGAAGAAAGCCAAGAAGAAGGCAGCCAAGCAGGCCGAGGCGAAGGGCGCGAAGTCCGCGGGGAAGAAGGGCAAGGACGCCGGCAAGAAGGCCGGCAAGAAGGCCAAGCAGGCATCGCTGGAGCCGCGGCCGGTGAAGACCGGCAAGGGGGCGACCCCGGCCGAGGTGGGGGCCGGCGTGGTGGAGATGGTGCGTGCGAAGACGCCGGAGGACGAGATCTGGGCGAAGTGGTTCAGCCCGAAGTTCGTGTCCATCGAGGGGATGATGGGCCAGGCGTGGCACGGCAAGGCGGCGGCCAGGAGCAAGGCGCAGTGGTGGTACAGCGCGAACAGGGTGCACTCGCTGGAGGCCGACGGCCCGTTCGTGGGGGCCACGGGGTTCGGTGTGCGGTACACCATGGATGTCGAGGAGATCGAGAGCGGGAAGCGCTGGCAGGGGGATGAGCTGGCGTTCTACACCGTGAAGAACGGGAAGGTGGTGCAGGAGGAGTTCATGGGGAAAGCGATGGGGGGGAGCGACGAAGTGACGGAGCGACGGAGCGGGTCGGGTTGGCTGACCCGTGGCGCGCTGGAGCGATTCAGACGCGCGGGCCGGAGTCGCCGAGCTTGGCGATCGCGTCGGCGTACTGCTCGCGGAGGGGCTCGACGACCTCCTTGATGAACCGCTCGGTCTGCTCGACGGAGCGGCCGATGTAGTTCATCGGGTCCATGACGCCGTCCCAGTCGAGCTCGGCGCTGAGCAGGCCGCCGCGGGCGTTGGACTGGAAGGCGGGGTCGGCCTTGAGGCGGTCGAGGAGGTCGTTGTCGAGACCCTGCTGCTTGACGCGCATGCCGGCCTCCTGGGCGTGGACGCGGATGCGCTCGTGGTAATCCTGGCGATCGGCGCCGAGCTTGACGCAGGCCATGAGGATGTTCTCGGTGGCCATGAAGGGGAGTTCGGCCATGAGGTTCTTGCGGATCGTCGCCTCGTGGACGACCAGGCCCGACGCGACATTGTGCATGAGGTCGAGGGCGCCGTCGAGGGCGAGGAAGGCCTCGGGCAGGCTGAGGCGGCGGTTGGAGGAGTCGTCGAGCGTGCGCTCGAGCCACTGGGTGGCGGCGGTGTCGTAGGCGTTGCCGACGAGGTTCATGACGAAGCGGGTGAGGCCGCAGATCCGCTCGCAGCGCATGGGGTTGCGCTTGTAGGGCATGGCCGAGGAGCCGATCTGCCTGGACTCGAACGGCTCGTCAATCTCCTTGCGGTTGGAGAGGAGGCGGATGTCGGTAGCGATCTTGTGGAGGACGGCGGCGGTGGAGGCGAGGTCGGCGAGGATGAAGGTGTCGACGACGCGGGGGTAGGTTTGGGTCGTCCAGAGATACGAGTCGCCTTCGTCTGCGTCCATCTGAAAGAGCTTCTCATGGAACCGTTGATCCAGTTCGTCCACAAGGTCACCCCTGCGATCGAACAGCTCCAGAAACGATGCTTGGGTGCCGGTCGCGCCGCGAAGGCCGCGTAGTCTGAGATTCGTCGCGTGAAACGAGAACTCAGTCAGCGTCTGGAGGCGCTTGCTCGTAAGTCTGAGTTCGTACCCGTATTGTGCGAAGCGCCGGCCCATCGTGGTCGGTTGTGCCGGTTGGTAATGGGTAAACCCGAGCACCGGGACTCTCGCGCAGTGTATCGCCGCACCCCCGAATCCCAGGACGCAGCGTGTGATCTTGAGATCCACCAAACGGCCTGCATCGAACAGCGTCAACAAATCCGCATTACAGACGACATCCTGGCTCGTCATCCCCAGGTGAATAATCGGCCGCGCCTTCGGGCACGAGTCGCCGAGGGCGTGGACATGGGCCATGACATCGTGTCGGAGGTCGCGTTCGTAGGCCTCGGCGGCGAGCATCTCCTCGTCGGTGATGCCGCCGGGCCGGTTCACCACCGCCCGCAGCTCCTCGACCTGCTCCGTGCTCACCGGCAGCCCCAGCTCGTGCTGCGCCTCGGCGACCGCCAGCCAGATCCGCCGCCAGATGTTGAACTTGTGGCGCGGCGACCAGAGACGGAGCATCTCCGGGCTGGCGTTGCGGGCGGCGAGGGGGGAGGAGTAGGTGTCGTAGAGGTTGGTCATGGCCGATTGTATTCGCAAAACAGAGCCCGAAGCGCAAGCGAGGGTCCAACGCCGATCCACCACCGGCGTTCGCGTTCCCGACAGGTCTAGCGACCGGGCAGCAGTGACGCCCCGCACCGACCACCCGGGCCGGCGAGTCTGGCGTGCCCGCCCGATTCATGAGCGGCACGAAGGCCTCGGGACCGCCGGAGTTGGACCCTCGCTGGCGCTTCGGGCTCTGTGGTGGTTCGCGTTGGACCCTCGCTGGCGCTTCGGGCTCTGTCGGGTCAGAGGTCCGGGCCTTGCTCGTTGCGGACATAGTGGCGGGCCCGGGCCAGTGACTCGTCGTCCCACAGGTAGCGCTTGCTCCCGCCCTCGGTCCAGACGGGTTGGTCGGCACCAACGAGCCCCGCCTCGCGCAGACGGCGGGTGCACCAGCCCTTGCATTGATTGACGATCACCTCCGGCTCCACGGGTGCGGCAATGACGGCATGGACATGGTTGGTGCGGACATTGGCCTCGATCAGCCGCCACCCGCGATGCGCGCAGTGGGCGTCGATGGTCTCATGCACCACCCGGCGTTGGTCGGCGGTGAGTGTGACAACCTGGGCGGCAAGTTGATCCACGCGGGCCACACGCCGCCCTGGAGACGCCGGAACGAACGGTGTATCAAAGGTGTTATGTTCGCGGTCGACCGAGCCGCGGTCGTCCCCGTGCAGCCATGTGCCGTAGGTCGTCCAGGTGAGCAGGTAGGCCAGCGGCGGCATGGGCCCAGCATACCAGGCCGTCGCGGTGGCGTCTGCCCCCCCCGCGTTGGACCCTCGCGTGCTGGGAACAGGAACGCCGGTGGTGGGCCGGGGTTGGACCCTCGCTGGCGCTTCGGGCTCTGTTTTGGTGGGGTCACTACACTTGCCCGATGGACCACGCCCAGGCCACCACGATCGGCGGGTTGGTGCAGCCCGTGCGGGTCGAGGCCCCCGTGCGCGCGGTGCGGGTGACGGCGGTCGTGCCGTGCTTCAACCGGGGGGCGGATCTGGCGGCACTGGCGGCGGATCTGGCGCGGTGTGAGCTGTCGGTCGGGGCCGGGTCGCGCATCGAGCTCTCGGTGCTGGTGGTGGACAACGCCTCCGAGCCCCCGCTCGCAGCGCCGCAACTGCCAGGGCGCATCCCAACCCGGCTCGTGCGGCTCGCCGCCAACACCGGCGGCTCGGGCGGCTACAACGCCGGGATGGCGGTCGCCCTCGACGACGAGCCCGACTACCTGTGGCTGGTCGATAGCGACGCCCGCGTCGAGCCCGACACGCTCCCCCGCCTGCTCGTCGCGATGGAGGCCGATCCGTCGGTCGTGGTCGCCGGGCCGACCCTCGCCGACACCGAGACCGGCGCGGTGCACGAGGTCGGCGGCCGGGTCGACCGCAAGACCGGCCGCTTCGGGCCTATGCCCGCGGGCGAGGGCGCGGGGCCGATCGCCTGCGACTATGTCGCGGCCTGCTGCGCGCTGGTGCGGGCCGAGGCGGTGCGCCGGGTCGGGCTCATGCCCGATGTGTTCCTCAATGCCGATGATGTGGAGTGGTGCCTGAGGTTGGGAAGAGAGCCAGGAACTCACGGCTCGGAGAGCCGTGCCACCAAGAGCCGTGCCACCAAGAGCCATGCCACCGAGAGCTGTGCCACTGTCGTGGTCGTGCCTGGCGCGCGGGCGGCACACCCACGCTTCGACCGCTTCGGCACCCTGCCCCGGTACTTCGGGGCGCGCAACGCCTTCGGCCCCATCGACGCGCTCGGCCTCGGACGCACGGTGCGTGTCCGGCGAGCGATGCACGAGGTGCTGCGGGCGGTGAACCAGCACCTGATGGGGCGTCCCGATCTCGCGGCGCTGCACCTGCACGGCCTGCGCGATGCGGCGAGGGGCGTGGTGCGGGGGTTGCCCGATGACCTGCCGCGGGTGGAGACCATGCGGCCGGTGGGGGAATTGGGGCGGGCGCTTGGGGGGACTGTCCCCGAGCTTGCGCTCGGGGCTCGTAAAGGCAATGCTCGCAAAGGCAATGCGCCCGCCCCCGGGGCCCGCCAAGGCAGGGCGGAGCGGTCCCTGGTGATCGAGTGGCCGTCGGATGTCGTGTCGGAAGACCGGCACACGGTGCGGCGGGCGCTCGCAGACGCCGGGTTCAATGTCGACACCGCCGCCCGGGCGCCGACACGCAGCATTGCCGCGTTCGTGCGCCGCGCGATCGCCGGCCCCCGCTACGCCCTCGCGGTCGTGCCCGCCAAGGGCTCGCCCGCGCACTGGCTGGTGGGGCGGGTGATGGTCGAGCTGGCGGCGGGCGGGTTCGTGGTGCGTCGGGACTCGCGGTGGGTGCTCTTGGCCCGGTGTGCGGGGGCGGTGCTCGCGGGCGAAGGGCACGCCGTGCGGATCGGCCTGCGCGCCCGGCGGCTCTCGGTGCTGCCCGCGGTCGAGGATGCCCGGCGCCTGGCGCCGATTTCGAAATCACCGACGGCAGCAGCCCGGGGCTGCGGTCTGTCGGTGGTCGTACTCAGCTACAACCGCAAGGCGGCGCTGCTCGAGACGCTGGCACGCCTGCGCGAGGGCGCGGCCAGCCGCGATGCCGAGACAATCGTCGTGGACAACGCCTCGACCGATGCCACGATGCAGGCCCTGGCCGAGCACGCGCCGTGGGCGCGGACGATCGCCCTCGACACCAACGAGGCCATCGCCGGGTTCAACCGCGGCGTGCTGGCGGCGAGCGGCGGGGTGGTCCTGATCCTCGACGACGATGCACGCCCCGACGATGCGGCGCTCGCGGGCGCGATGGAGTTGCTCGCCCGGCGTGCCGACCTCGCGGCGGTGACCATGCTGCCGGTCCACCCGGCGACGGGGCGGAGCGAGTGGCCCTTCGGCGAGAAACTCGGCAAGCCCCGCGACGACTGGCCGGTGATGGGCTGCTGCAACCTCGTGCGCCGGGATGTGTGGCTCGCGGTGGGCGGCTACGACGGGTCGTTCTTCCTCTACCGCAACGATGTCGAGCTGGCGCTCAAGATCCTCGCGACCGGGCGCGGCGTGCACTTCAACCCGGCGTGGCGGTGTGAGCACGACTCGCCCGCCGCGGCCCGCAAGAGCGCCCGGTGGTGCGAGCTGGCGACGCGGAACTGGATCTGGCTCGCACGGCGCCACGGACGCGGGACCGACCGTGTGCTCGGCGCCGTGGCGGGCTGGGCGTGGGCGCACCGGCTGGCGGGGTGGTCCCTGGCTCGGCAGTGGGCGGTGCTGCGCGGCGCAACGGCGGGGATCGTGCGCGCGCCCTCGCCCCTGCCCCCGAGTGTGCGCCCCGACGGCCGGGCGTTCGCCGAGCTGCTGCGCCTGCGCCGATAGCACGCATCGCACTTTGTTCGTGCGAGTTTCGACGAGCCCGGCGCCCACGCGCTGGATTGCAGCCTCTCCACGCTGTGTGCCACGGCTCTGTGAGCCGTGTTCCCCATTTCGCACTGCGAGGCTCGGTCTCCGAATGTTCACCCCTGCACCACCGCACGGCCGGCACGGCCGTGGCACACGCCGAGCCCGAGTCTCCCAGACTGGCTACTCCTGTCCTGCGCTTGGGTCCCCTTCGACGAGTGCCTCGAGCATCACCCGCCACTCCCCATACCGGTAGGGAACCCCGTGCCGATCGTGCAGCGCCCGGATCTCGGCGAGCATCCGCTCGGAGAGGTCCTGCTGCCAGTCGGTCGCGGACTCATCGCAGAAGTACGCACGGCAGCCCAGCGGTCGGAGCGGGTGGACGCCGCACAGCAGGGCCTTCTGGAACGGGCAGCCGCCGGCCTCGCGGGCGCGGGCGACTCGCTCCGGCATCAGCGGCTCGTCGAGGCGGGTCACGAGGTACGCCGTCTCGAGACCCGTCACATAGAGCCGGTGGCCCCACGCGTCGAAGTTGCAGCAGCGCCCCGACTGGTCGCAGACGGGTTGGCGTTGGGCGGTCTCGCGGGCGATGCGCTCGTAGAGGAGCTCGAGCTCGCCGGAGATCTGCGGGTCACGGGCGGCGGTGATCCAGGCGTGGGCGTGCATCAGTCGGGGTTGCGGATGGTCTTGGGGCCCTTGCCGGCGGTCTTCTCGTAGTAGCCGTCGCCCCGCTTCTCGTACTTGGTGAACCCCAGGTCGCCGAGGTTCTTGTTTGAGAGCTTGCTCTTGGACTTGATGTCCGACCAGTTGCCGGCGATGTTGGGCACCTGCGGCACGCGCCGGACTGGCGTGCCGGTCTCGGGGTGCTTGGTCAGGGCGTCCTCGGACATCGGCTGGACGACCTCGAAGTAGTCGCCCAGACCGTTGCCGTCTTTGTCCAGGCTTTCGTAGACATAGGTGGGCATGAGAGAAGGGTAGGGGGCATCCGGGGCGTCAGATGAATGTCCGCCCGGTCTCCGCGTCGGTGAGCGACCAGCCCAGCCTGCGGCAGATACGGCTGAGGACCGGCCAGGCGGTCTCGTCGTCGTTGATCGACGCCATGACCTGCATGGGCTCATCGACACTGGTCGGCAGGTCGACGACGAACCCCGGGCCGTGGAGCCGCTCGAGCCCCAGCGAGCCGGCCCCGCTGCCGCCGTCGGGGGCGGTGTTGAAGTCGGCGAGGAGCCGCTTGATCTCGTCGTGGGTGCCGAGCGGTTCGGGTTCGTCCCCGGGCTCAGGCTTGCGGCTGAGCACCATCATGCGACTCTTCTTGGCCACGGGCGCGCTCCTCCTCGGGCCTCAGTCTCGGTCGCGCGCGGTGAGGAGGGCGTGCGCCTCGTCGAGCAGCTTGGTGAGGGGGATGGGCTTGAGGAGGTACTTGTCCACCCCGAGGCTCTCGGCGTACGCCTGGTGGCGCTTGCCCTCGTTGGCGGTCACCATGATGACGATCGGGCTGTCGTCCTTGCCCTTGATCTTCTCCAGGGCCAGGAAGCCCGACCGCCCGGGGAGCATCATGTCCAGGATCACGATGTCCGGCGGCGGGTCCTCGTGGCACACATCAACCGCCGAGTTCCCGTCGGCGACCGACTGGGTCCTCGCCCCCTCGGCCTGGAACGCCGCCTCCATCGACTCGAGCACATCGAGGTCGTCGTCGACGATCAGCACGCGGTAGTTGTCCAGACGGCCGGGGGTCTTGGTCATGGCGCGGTCTCCCGTGGAGGGCATTCTACACAACAGGCCCGCGCCGAACGCCCGACGCCGCGGACCACCGGCCACCCAGGCCCGGGGCTCACGGCAGCCTGGTCAGGCCCCGCTCGGCCATGAAGTCCCGGTCGCGGTCGGATTGATCGACCACCGCCTGCACATCGGCCCCGGTCATCCAGGGCAGGGCCGCGAGCTTGTCGCGGAGGCGGTCGGGGAAGGGCCGGTTCAGCCGCTCGTGCTTGGGACGGCTCTTCCAGATGCGGTGCATCCAGAGGTACTGCTCGGGGGCACGCAGGATGAGTCTCTCGATGCCGCGCCGGTAGCGGGCGGCCAGGTAGAAGAACGGGTCGGGCTGGGTCAGCCAGTCGTCGGGGTGGATCACATCCTCGATCTCGACCCGGTAGCGGACGCCCCCGCCCGAGACCGGGGCCGCGAACCCGTCGCGGACGGGGGGGTCGTCGCGCCCGTTCCAGCCCAGGCGCCGCGCCTGCCCCACCACCACCGAGGCCCGGTGCTGGTACGCCGCCATCCCGATCGACTTGTAGGTGCTCGCCAGCCGCCCGAAGAACGGCACAAAGAGCCCGCGGTCGCCGGCGTTCTGGTCGGCGACGAAGCCGATGGGGGCGCGAGCCTCGAGAAGCTGGGGGATCTGGCGGAGGGCGCCGAACTTATCGAGCAGCACCAGCCCGCGCCGGGAGCGGGTCTGGCGGACCCAGTCGTCGATGGGCTTGTTGTCGAGCGGGCGATAGATCGCGTGCATGGGGAAGCCCAGCAGCGCCATGGCGTAGCCGAGCAACTCCCAGTTGCCGCAGTGGCCGGTGATGAGGAGCGCCGGCCGGTCGTCGAGGATGGTGTGCAGCCCCTGGGAGATATTGTCGAGCTCGACATGCCGGATCCACGCGTCCTCGCTCATCAGCCGTGGCGCGAAGGCGATCTCGACGCCGAGCATAAAGAGGTGCTCGTAGGAGCGGGCCGCGTGCTCGAGCCGCTCGGCCTCAGAGAACTCGGGGCAGGCGAACCGCAGGTGCCCGGCCGCGCGCTCGAGGCGCTTGCGGTTGGCGGGGAGCCGGGCCACGCCCCGGCCAAGGGCCCGGGCGGCCTCGAGACTCGGGCGCGGACCGGCCAACAGGGGGAGGGAGAGTCCTCCCCGCAGCAGCCAGTAGGCCGGGGTGTGCATGACCGCCGGGAGCTTGGCCCCCACGAGCGAGCCTCCCCTTAGAAGCCGCCGATGAGCGTGCGGAGCCGGTTCTCGTTGAGCACCGGCAGGCTGGTCGCGGTCGCCTGCTCGAAGAGCTGGTCGTAGCGGGTGATGGCCTGCTGGGCCTGGACGAACTGCTCGACGATGGCGATGGGCGAGTCCAGCGGCGGCTCGGGCGGCAGGGTCGGCCGCTGGCCCATGACCAGGAAGTCGACATCGCCGGTCAGGTCCTCGGTGAACTGCCCGCCCCAATCGGAGATCATCGCGGTGATGCCGGTGCGCTCCGGGTCGGTCGACACGCCGTCGCGGTTGGTGTCGAAGTTGCCGACCACCAAGAACTTGTACACCTTGCGGGGGTCGTAGACCGCGTTGGCGAGGATGTCGCCGCGGACAATCGGGTTGCCCGCCCGCTCGGAGATGACACGGCAGATCGCCGAGGTCCCGTCGATGCGGATGACCTCGATCGAGCCCTTGCCGGCGGGGTAGTTCCCGTCGGCGTCGGGGCGGATGGCGCTGGGCTCCTCATAGACCGCGAACGACATGCCCACGCGGATCTTGTCGTTGTGGCCCAGGTCGATGGTGGCGCTCCCCTCGGCGGGGTCGACCGCGACCACGCGCCCGTCCACCAGCGCCTCCTCGGGCCGGCCCTCGAAGAGGTCGGCCGACCGCTCGCCGCGGAGGCGGTCGATCTGGTCGAGCAGGTCCAGCCGCTGGCCCTCGAGCGAGGCGATGCGGTCGAGCAGGTCGCGCTCGCGGCTGTCGGCCTGCCCACGGATGTCGGTGACGCGGGCGTCCATGTCGGTGCGGTGCTGGTCGGTGCCGGTGCGGTAGCTCTCGACCTCGGCGCGGTAGCGGCCGAGCTCCTCGTTGATCGCCGCCAGCGTGGCCCGGTGGGCCGCGTCGCGGGCCTGGGCACGCTCCTGCTCGTTCTGGAGGTCGTTCTCCGCGACCGCCTTGGCCTGGAGCGCCGAATCGATGCGCCCGTTCAGCATCGCGATGTGCGAATCGGCCTTGGTGAGGATGTCCTGGAACGAGCTGCCGTTGACCAGGCTCGCGAGGCTCGGGGCCTCGCCCTGGCCGCCCCACCCCGTGGCGCCGGCCACACCCGGCAGGCGCACCGTGTCCAGGCGGGTCATCGTGTCCACAAGCGTGCCCCGGTCGGTGCCGCTGATGGTCTTGACGGCGGCCCCGAGGTCGTTGTGCAGGAAGCCCACGACCGTCTGCCGCTTCGAGCGGGCCTGGTCGGCGATGGCGGAGATCCGCGCATCGTTGCGCTCCTGGGCGCTGATGTACTCGCTGAGCCCCTGCTGAGCCGTGCTCAGCTCGCCACGAGCCTTATTCAGGTTGCCGTAGAACACGATCGTGCTGATGAACAGCCCCAGCGAGAGGATGCTGAGGATGGTGATGGTCACCACGATTCCGATGCCTGTGCCGCCTCGACCTGCCATCGTGCACACTCCGTGTCCAAAGGGGATCACAAGGGCGGGGGTTCGCTGCCCGCGGCTTGCAAGGGTGTTCGCAATCCCGCCCGGCGGCGCGCCCGGGCGACCACTGACGCCACGGCGTCACCGAAAGCCGACCCACCGTCGGCCCGGGCCGCCCGGCCATACGCCTGGCGGGACAACCCGGATCCGAAGAGCCTAGGCCGGGGCGTGAGTGTCCCGCATCGCGGGGGCGGCGTCAAGCCGAGAAAGAAGGCCGGGGAGGGGGAAAAAGCCACGGGGCCAGGGAAAGACCCGGACGGGCACGCCGGGCGAAATGCCAAGGATATCACCTGTATCATGCCTCGCGGCGAGACGGCCTCATACTCCCGGGGATGCCCACCACCATCCGGAGGCACGCACGGGTGCTCACATCGCCTCAAGCTCCTCCCACCGGGCGTACAGGCGCCGCACCTGCGCCTGGGCCTCGGAGAGCACCTCGCAGGCCCGGGTCATCGCCCCGTGGTCGGCGAGCACCGCCGGGTCGGCGAGGCGCCCCTCGGCCTCGGCCACCGCGGCCTCGGCCTGCTCGATCCGCGACTCGATCGTGTCGAGGTCGCGCTGGTCCTTGTAGCCGAGCTTCTTCCGCGTGATGCCTGGGGCCGCGGGCTTGGGCTTGGCGACCGGGGCCGCGGGCTGGGCCTTGCTGCCCGGCACCGTGGGCCCGGCCTTGCCGCCCGGGGGGCTCGCGGTGGCGCCGGCCGTGGGGCGCGCCCCCGCCCCCCCCCCCCCCCAGGGGGGGGGCCGGGGGGTGCCCCCGCCCCCCGCGGGCGGGGGGCGCGCGGCGGGGCCGGGCCCC
>CAYJPX010000014.1:0-7648 GCA_964372195.1 uncultured Phycisphaeraceae bacterium | reverse complement strand
CCCGCCATGGCGGCGGCCATCTGTCTCCGCCGCCACGCCCCGGCCTGGTCGAGCGAGGCGTGCATCGCCCACTCCCCCAGCCCGTCGAGGGCGAGCACGCCGTTGCTCAGCCGGTCGAGCATCGCGCGGTCGTGGGTCACCAGGATGATCGCGCCGGGGAAACCCTCGAGCGACTCCTCGAGCGTCTCGAGCGTGGGGATATCCAGGTCGTTGGTCGGCTCGTCGAGCACGAGCACATCGGCGGGGATGAGCATGAGCCGGGCGATATGGATGCGGGCCAGCTCGCCGCCGCTGAGGGTGCTGATGGGCTGGTCGAGCTGCGCATCGCGGAAGAGGAACCGCCGGGACCAGGTCTTGATGTGCATCGCCTGCCCGCGGTAGCGGACCTGATCGCTCACCGGGCACAGGGCCTCACTCAGCAGCGTGGTGGGCGCGAAGTCCTCGCGGTGCTGGCTGAAGACCGCGACACGGGGCCTGGGCTCGGCGAGATCGACCAGCCCGGCGTCGGGGGCGAGCTCGCCGGTGAGGATGCGGATGAGCGTGGTCTTGCCGCTGCCGTTGGCGCCGAGAAGGCCCAGGCAGTCGCCCACGCCCAGCGTGAGGGAGAGGTCGCGGAAGAGCGTGCGCCCGGCGTACGCCTTGGCGACCCCCTTGGCGGCGATGAGCTTCTTCGTGCGTCGATCGGAGGAGTCGAAGGCGACGCGGGCGCCCCCGGTATTGGCCGCGGTGTTGCGGGCCTTGAGCTCGGCCAGCTCGTCCATGCGGGCGTGGCTCTCCTGGATGCGGCCCTTGGCCTTGGTCTGCCGCCCCTGCGCGCCGCGCCCGAGCCACTTGAGGTCTTGGCGCACCAGCCCGGCGATGGAGCGCTCGGCCGCGGCCTGGGCGGTCAGGAACTCCTCCTTGCGCCGGAGGAACTCGGTGTAGTTGCCCTGGGCGGCGAAGATGCCGCCGGGGTAGGCGGGGCTCAGCTCCGCGATGCGTGTCGCGACGCGCTCCAGGAAGACCCGGTCGTGCGTGACGAAGACCGAGGCTGTGTTGGCGCTCGCGCCCGGCGGGCGCCGGACGAAGCCCTCGAGCCAGGCGACGCCGTCGAGGTCGAGGTGGTTGGTCGGCTCATCGAGCAGGACCAGGTCCGGCTCGCCGCCGGCGCTGGCCAGGGCGCAGGCGATCGAGAGCCGCTTGCGCCAGCCGCCGGAGAGGGCGGCGGTGGCGGTGTGAGCGAGGGTGTCGTCGAAGCCGACGCGGGGGAGGATCATGTCGGCGAGGGTCTCGGCCTCGTGGTGGTCATGAGTCACCCCAACCTCGCCGGTGCGGGAGAACGCGGCCGCGATGACCGCATCGCGCGCGGTCGACCCCTCGGGGAACTGGTCCTGCTGGGGGACATAGACCGCGCGGAGGCCCCTGGGCCCGTCGACCGCCCCCGAGTCGGGCTCGAGCAGGCCGGCCAGGATCTTGAGCAGCGTGCTCTTGCCCGTGCCGTTGGGCCCGATGAGGCCGAGCCGGTCGCCCTCCTGGATAGACAGCGACACGCCCTCGAAGAGGGTCCGCACGCCGAGTGTCTTGGTGATGTCGCGGAGGGTGAGGAGCATGGGGTGTCTGGGCGAGGGGGTGAATGGGTGAGTGGGTGAGGGTGGCACGGCTCTCCGAGCCGTGCGTGGAGGAACGATGTGTGCCACGGCCGTGGCGGCCGTGCGGGGGTACGGGGGCCTCCGATTGGGCGCCGGATCGGGCCGGAAGGCGGGGGAGAACCGGAGCACGGCTCACAGAGCCGTGGCACACACGGATCGACTGTACCGGCTACTTGGGCGGGGCCTCGTCGGTGCTGGCGCGCATGAACAGGGCGGGGAACTTGTCGATGCGTTGGCCGGGCTTCAGGGAGTACTCGCCGCCCCACTCGGCGAGCTCATCGAGCGGCGCGACGAAGCCGGAGTTGGGGTCGTCGGGATCCTGCAACGGCGAGCAGTGCCAGTGACGCCAGAGCTCGCCCATCTTGTTGGGCAAAGCGGGGTAGAGCAGGAGCGATGCGATGCGAACTGCCTCCGCACACTGATACAGCACGAGCCCGAGATCTGTTCGCAGTTCGGCATGCTCAGTCATATCCTTCGCGATCTGGAAAGGTCGATGGGTGTTGATATACCCATCAACCTCTGTGACCAGCGCGGTCCCCCTCGCCAGCGCTTCGCGCAGATTGAAACGACCGAACTCCCCGATGGCTCCATCGGGACCCATGACGAAGGTCTGTGCCGCGCTGAACAAGCCGCCGAAACTATGGTCAACCAGTTTGCCGTGCGGGGCTGGGATGGTATCGATCGGTTGCCAGCCGCTGGGCAGCCAGACTGTCCCTCCAAAATACTTCTCAATCATGTTCCCCACCCGGCTCGCACAATTCCCGATCCCGTTCGCCAGGTCCGCGTTGTACACCTCCACAAACTTGCTGTGCGCAAAGTCCGCATCGTTCGCCCCCAGCGGCCCCTGCGTCGCCAGGAACCACCGCACCGGGTCGATCCCCAGCGCCCTCGCCTCGCGCCCCTCCTTCTCCGCCTGCTTGCGCTCCGAATCCACCACCCACCCGGCGTACGCCGCCAGTTGGTCGATCTCGATGAAGTTGCCCAGGCTCTTGCTCATCTTCCGCCCCTCGGCGACGAAGTAGGCATGGGCGTAGATCACCTTGGGCAACGCTCTGCCCAACGCCAGCAGCATCGCCGGCCAGATCACCGCGTGGAACCACAAAATGTCCTTGGCCATCACATGCACCGACGGCGGCCAGTACCGCTCCCGGCTGCCCCCCTCGGCGTCGGCGGTCGCCGGCTCGGTGGTGTTGTCCACCGCGCTCAGGTAGTTGCACAACGCCTCGATCCACACATACACCCGGTGCCCCGCATCGCCGGGCATCAGGATACCCCAGTCGGCATCCCCCTCCTTGACCGCACGGCTCACCGGCACATCGTTGAGCCCCTGCCGGAGCCGCCCGAGCACCTCGTTCTTCCGGGCCTCGGGCAGGATGCGGTACCCGCCCTCCTCGCCCCGCTCGCCCTTGGCGATCGCGTCGTTCAGCCTGTCCTCGTACTTGCTGAGCCGGAAGAAGTAGTTCTTCTCGATGCGCTCCTCGAGCGGCTTGCCCGTCACCGGGCTCTTGTAGCCGGCCTCCTTGGCGACGGTCTCGGTCAGGTACTCCTCCTGCGAGGGGTCGTACCAGCCCTTGTAGTCGCCCAGGTAGATGTCGCCCGAGTCCATGAGCCGCTTGATGTACCCGCTCGCCCGGGCCTTGTGCCGGTCCTGGCTGGTCCGCATGAAGTCGTCCGCGTCGATCGACATCAGGTCGAACGCCTTGACAAACTCCGCGGCGTTGATGTCCGCCCACTGCTGGGGGGTATAGCCGCGCTCGGCGGCGGTCTTGACGACCTTCTCCGCGTGCTCGTCGGTCCCGGTCAGGAAGAAGGTGTCCCGCCCCAGCAGCCGCGCAAACCGGGCGGCCACATCGGCCACCGTCGTCGTGTAGCAGTGCCCGATGTGCGGCCGGTCGTTGACATAGTAAATGGGGGTGGTGATGTAGTAGGGCCTGGGTGTTGGGCTGGACATGGGGGGAGTGTAGGGAGGGGGGGCTCGCGGGTGGTCGCGCCAGGGCACGCCGGGTCGCACCGCAGCGCACCACGCCCGCCACCCGGCGTGACGATGCTCGCGGGTGTGGAGTGTGGGGTGTGATACGGACTCTGCATCATGCAAGGGCGGCAACACCCGAGCGATGGGCGGTGCCTTGCCCCCTCTCGCCTCCCCCTGAGAAGGGCCCGGCGGGAGAGGGTTGGGGAGAGGGCTCTTTGCCTCCTCCTCCTTCAAGCCTCATCCCGCAAGCCCCGCAGAAGCTCCCCGGCTAACGCCGAAACCTCGCGCCCCTGGCTGCTTCGGGTCGGACCCCGCCGCACGAGCATCTCCTGGGATCCGGATGATGTCCGGGCGGGTCTCGGGCCGGCGAGACAAGGCCCCCGGTTCAGGGCGACTCGCAGGCCTACTTGCTCGGATCGGTGTAGCCGCGGGAGATGTCGTACGACACCCCGCTGCTCTGCTCGGAGACCTTCACCACCTGGCAGCGCTTGGCGAAGACCAGCCGCAGCGGGGGCTCGTCGCCGGCCGCCACGATCACCTCGTCGCCCTCCTTGCCCGAGAAGCGGATCGTGCCCGCCGGGGCGACCGTCTGGTCGACGCCGATGGGGTTCGACCCGGTGTTGTCGGCACTCTGGGCAAACGAAACCGTGATCGGCCGGGCCGTGTGGTTGGCCACGATCATCTCGGTGGGGACATTGTCGCCGGTGATCGAGGCACACGCCGTGAGGCCCAGACAGCCGGCCAGAGCGAGGATGGTGGAACGGGGCATGGGGTCGGTCTCCTGCGGGTCTCTGGAAAGGTTATCCCCGGGACGCTCGCCGCGGGTGGTCCGGGGGTTCATCGGCCCGATCTGGCCCGGAATCGACCCCGATCCGCCGGCTCCGGGGCCCCCGGACACCCTTACCATGCCCCATGCGAGCATCCCCCCTGTTGATCTGCCTGTTCGGCGGCGCCTCGGCGCTCGCCCAGCCCGAGTCGTACGGCCCCTGGCCACGCCTGGGGATCAGCGACCCCCCCGCTCCACAGGGGGCCGTCGCCCATCGGCTGAGCCCGGCACGCGACGGCCTGATCCTCAGCTACCTCCAGGGCGGCAAGCGGGACATCGAACTGTGCTGGGTCCGGCTCGATGCCGACGGCTGGGGCGAGCCCCGGGTGGCCGCCGCCGACCCCAAGATGCTCGCCAACTGGGCCGATGTCCCCGCGGTGGTCGAGGGCGGCGACGGGGCGATGTACGCCCACTGGCTGCTCCCGACCGTCAACACCGCCGAGGCGTACGACATCCGGGTGCTGCGCTCGACCGACGCCGGGGAGACCTGGACCGACCTGGGCACGCTCCACGACGACGGGCTCGCCGTCGAGCACGGGTTCGTCAGCTATGTGCCCGACCCCGGCGGCGTGCGGGCCTACTGGCTCGACGGGCGCGAGATCACCCACAACGAGATCGGCATGGCCCAAGGGTTCATGACGCTCCGCACGGCGGTCGTCGGCGACTCGATCGGCGAGTCGGTCGTGATCGACGACAAGGTGTGCGACTGCTGCACCACCGGCGCAGCGCTCACCGACGCCGGCCCGCTGGTCGTCTACCGCGACCGTACCGAGGCCGAGGTGCGCGACATCGCCATCGCCGGCGCGGCCGCAGGCGACCCCCGCGTGCTCGCCGACGATGGCTGGGTCATCCCCGGCTGCCCGGTCAACGGGCCCGCCATCGATGCCCGCGGCAGCACCGTCGCGGTCGCCTGGTTCACCGGCGCGGAGAACAAGGTCCGTGTGCAGGCGATGCTCTCCACCGATGGCGGCGCGACCTTCGGCCCGCCCGTCGTCATCGACCAGGCCCGCGGCACCGACACGCCGCTGGGCCGCGTGGATGTCGTGCTCGACGGCGAAGAGGCCATCGTCTCGTGGCTCGCCACCGAGCAGCGGGAGGGCGTCATCAAGCTCCAGCGGTTCGGCACGGCAGGCCCGATCGGTGCGCCGCGAAACCTGGCCCCGATGAGCGCCGAGCGGGGCAGCGGGTTCCCGCAGATGGAACGCCTCGGCGAACATGTGGTCGTCGTGTGGCGCGACCCGGAGGGCAAGATCCTCCGAGCCGCGGCGCTGGGGCTCGAGTACATCGGGCGGTAGCCGGACCCGGGCGTCGCGGTCCCTTGGGTGCCGTCATCCCCTGGGTGCCGTGGTCAGAGCGAGCTTCGAGCGATGGCCACGCGGTTGCGCAGGGACGACGCACGATCCGTGTAACCCAAAGCCAAGGTGCTCCGCCGCGGTCACCCGCTTGCCGACTCGGCCTCTTCGTCCTCGCACTTCCACCCTTCCTGCTCCTCCGCCGGCGTCAGCTCCTTGATCGGCGTCATGTCGAGCCTGCGGAACTCCACCTCGCTGCCCTCGGCCTGGATCGCGATCCGGCCCTCGCGCTTCGTGCAGTCGAACCCGTCGTTGACCAGGTCGCCGTTCACCCACACCCGGACCTTGTCGCCCAGGCACTCGATGACCATCCGGTTCCACTCCCCGGCCGGGTTCTCGCTCCCGTCGGTCATGTTGAGGATCCGCCGCGAGTCGTCCGGCCCGCCTCCCCAGGTCTCGGGCTCGCCCTTGCGCCTGGCCGCCATGTTGTCGACCGCGATGTTCTCGCCGATGCACCAGAAGTCGCCCGCGTTCTCGTGGTGCATCTGCACCTCGATCGACGCGGGGAACATGCCATAGAGCGCCCGCGGGGTCGAGGCGTTCACCAGCACGCCGCAGTTGCCCGGCGCGGCGGCGAAGCGGTACTCGATATCCAGCCGATAGTCCTTGTGCACCGCGTCGGTGATCAGGTGCCCCTCGGGCACGCCCAGGCTCACCAGCATCCCGTCGCGGAGGGCGAAGCTCTGCGCCACCTTCGCCCCGTTGTCGGCCGCCGGCACATCGGCGTGCCAACCGGCGAGCGTCTCGTCGGGGATGAGCGAACGGGTCGGGGCGGCGTCCTGCGCCGCCGCAGCGCCCCCCAGCAGCAGCGCCACGGCGTGGACGGCAACCAGCATCGAACGGGCGATAGGCATGGTGACAGGCTTGGAGCGAGACATGGCGATCCTCCCTTGGTGTCGGCCCCCGCCGCGGCGGGCGAGGGGCGTATCTCACATCCTATAGACCCTCGGCTCCACACACCCGGCCCGGGGCGGGACGCACCTCAACTCCCATCAATCAACCGCCACACCCCGCCCAGCACCGACCCCTCGCCGGTGCTCCGCCCGCCGTGCCCGGGGGCATGGGAGATAATCCGGTCGGCCAGGCGCGAGAAGGGCAGGCTCTGGAGCCAAACCGTGCCGTGCCCCCGCAGGGTGGCCAGGAACATCCCCTCGCCCCCAAAGAACATGCTCTTGAGCCCGCCGGCCCGCTCGATCGAGTAGTCGATGCCCTTGGTGAACCCGACGATGCAGCCGGTATCGACGCGGAGGGTCTGGCCCTCGAGCGTCCGCTCGATCACGGTGCCCCCGGCGTGGAGGAAGGCCATCCCGTCGCCCTGGAGGCGCTGCAGGATGAACCCCTCGCCGCCGAAGAGGCCCGCCCCGAACCGCTTGGTGAAGGCGATGCCGACCTTGGTGCCCTTGGCCGCCGCGAGGAAGGAGTCCTTCTGGCAGAAGATCTCGTTGCCGTGGGCGGCGAGATCGAGCGGGACGATCTTGCCGGGATAGGGGGCGGCGAACGCGACCCGGGCGCGGTTCGACCCCTCGTGCGTGAAGTGGGTGAGGAAGAGCGACTCGCGGGTCAGCACGCGCTTGCCGACCTCCAGGAGCTTGCCCATCACGCCCTGGTCCGCCGCCGACCCGTCCCCCATCCGGGCCTCGAAGCGGATGCCGTCCTCCATGTAGTTCATGCTCCCGGCCTCGGCGATGACCGTCTCGCCCGGGTCGAGCCCGATCAGGACCATCTGCATGTCGTCGCCGATGAGTTCGTAGTCGATCTCGTGGGATTGCATGGGGGCTCCTCTGTTCGAGTGGTGCAGCAAGCGTAGGTCCGGGCGCCACCCAACGCCGTGAACTTCGGTCCGGGCCGCCTCTCCTGGGGTGCCGTGGTC
>CAYJPX010000013.1:9872-50812 GCA_964372195.1 uncultured Phycisphaeraceae bacterium | reverse complement strand
CCCCCCCCCCCCCCCCCCCCCCCCCCCCCCCCCCCCCCCCCCCCCCCCCCGGCGTTTTGGGCCCGCCCCCCTGGGTGGTTGTTGGGTCTCGCGGCGTTCAGATCGGGAGTGCCAGCAGGGGCCTGGCGCTGGTCACCTCGTCGACCACGCGCTTGGCGGTGGGGGTCTGGGTGCTGCGGAAGGTGTCGGCGTGGCGCGTGAAGCATGCCCGGAACTCCTCATCCTCTCGCAGCGCGGCGCTCAGCCCACGCGCCACCGACGACAACCCCGCCTTGAGCCGCCAGGCCCGCAGCCCCGCGACAACCGCCGCCGCCCCCAGGAGCAGGGGTCCGCGCAGCGATATCGGCAACAGCGGCGAGGCTGCACCAACTGATTGGGTAAGCGGGTCGGTGGGTTGCGTCGCCTCGGCGAGCACCTCGTCGATCCGCGCCAACCCCGCCCCGACCAAGGCCGCCGCCGCCTGGGCCTGGGCCTGCTCGGCCTCGACCGCCGATCTCGCCGGGTCCTCGGCGGGCAGGGCGTCGAGCGTCTCCTGCCAGCGGGTCGCCTGGGCGTCGAACGAATCCCGCAAGGCCGCCGCGTCGGCGCGGAAGGCCTGGACCGCCCCCAGGTCCGCGCAGCCCGCCCCCGCCACCGCCACGAGCACCAGACTCCCCGCCGCTGCCATCCATCGGGCAACACTCCCCTGCACTCTTCCCCGCACGCTTGCCTTCACCATGGGTCCTCCCCTTCCTGCCCGGCCGACCTTGGACGGCAACTGCGCGGGCCGGGCGCGCAGTGGCCGTGGTCGGGCAGGGGGAGCCCGCTGGTATTGTGCCAGAGAACAACGCCGGAGGGAAGGAGATCTTGCCGAAGCCCCCCATGGAGCGCACCACGGGGGACATCGTGGTCCGATTGGCGCACGATCGAGGGTGTCCGGCTCGGGTGTCAGGCTCGGGCGTCAGGCGAGGTCGCGGAGGGCGCGGGCCATGGCGTGGTTGAGGGCATGGCCGCCGCGGGTCGAGGTGATGCGGGCCGCCAGGGGGCGCCCGACCAGCGCCAGGTCGCCGATGAGGTCGAGGAGCTTGTGGCGGGCGGGCTCGTCGGCGAACCGCCAGGCGTTGTCGATGGGCGAGCCGGTGTCGTCGATCACCAGCAGGTCGCGGGGGGTGAAGGACCTGAACATGCCGAGGGCCTGCATCTGGGCCGCCTCGGCGGCGAGGGAGAAGGTGCGGGCCGGGGCGATCTCACGGCAGAAGGCCCTCGGGTCGCCCAGCCACCGGGCGGTCTGGGCGGGCACTGCGGCCCTGCGGCCGTAGTCGAGGTGGTAGGTGTACGAGGGCTGCTCGCCCGGCCCGAGCGGTTCGGCGGTGAGGGTGGCAGATCCGTCGGGGCTGGAGACCGTGACGGGCTCGGTAAGCACGAGCGGCCGGATTGTGGCGTCGGTGGGGACGAGGCCCACGCCCGCGATAGCGTCGGTGAAGAGCTGGGCCGAGCCATCGCCGATGGGGAGTTCCGGGGCGTCGAGCTCGATCGTCGCGTCGGTGACGCCCAGGCCATGGAGCGCGGCGAGGATGTGCTCGGTGGTGTAGACGATCGCCCGGGCGTGGTCGGCGTTGGCGAGGGCGGTGTGGCGCGGGGGGATCTGCGCAAAGGCCGGGTGGACGGGTGTGCCGCAGAGCGCCCCGATGGTCGCGGGGATCGTCGGTGCGTCCGGCAGATCGACCCGACGGAAGGCGATACCGCGGCCGCCCCCCGGCTTGATGACGCAGCGGACGGGGTGCTCGGTAAACAGCCCGATGCCCTCGATCGCAACCTCGCGGGCGAGTGTCTGGCGGGGGATCATGGGTGCCTGCCGGTCTCAAGGCCGGTCTCAAGGCCGGTCTCGAGGGCTGCCACACGCAGCTTGAGCGCCTTGACGGCAATGAGCAGCCGGTCGGTCGCGGCGATCGTGCGCAGCGAGTCGAACCCCTGGCGTGCGGGCGTGCCGAAGACCATGCGGCCCGGGGGGACATCCTTCATCACGCCCGACTGCGCCCCGACCAGGGCGCCCGCGCCGACGGTGCGGTTGTCGCGGACACCGGCCTGGCCGCCGAGCATCGCCCCGGCGCCGATGGTGCTCGACCCGCTCAGACCCACTTGGCCGCAGAGCACCGCGTGGGGCCCGACCCTGACCTGGTGACCGATCTGGACGAGGTTGTCGATCTTGACGCCCTCGCCGATGGTGGTGGGGCGGAACTTGCCGCGGTCGATGCAGGCGCCGGCGCCGACCTCGACATGGTTGCCGATGACCACATGGCTGAGGTGCGGCACCTTCACCAGCCCCGTGCCGCTGGGGTGGGGGATAAACCCGAACCCGTCGGCCCCGATCGAGACATTGGCGTGCAGCAGGCAGTCATCGCCGAGGATGCAGTGGTGGTAGATCACGACGCCCGGGTGGACACGGCAGCGGGCGCCGATGACCGCGTTGCGCCCGAGCGTGACGGACGAATAGAGCACGGTGCCCGGGCCGATCCTGGCGTCGGCGCCGATCACGCACAAGGGGCCGACCGAGGCGGTGGGGTCGATCGTCGCCGTGGGATCGACCACCGCCGACGGGTGGACGCCCGCGGGCGGCGGCGGCGGGGCGGCGATCCTCACGAGCTCTTCGAGCAGGACGACCAGCGAGCGGTCGGCGTTCTCGACATAGATGATCGCCCGGGTCTCGGGGTCGTGCCCGGGCACCTCGATGCCGCGGGTCACGATGGCGGCGACGGCCTCGCTCTTGGCCCAGCGCACGGCGAACTCGGGCGAGCGGATGAAGGTAAGCGCGCCCGGGCCCGCCTCGTCGATGCCCGCGAGGTCGGCGAGGTGCAGGTCGGGGCGGCCGACGACCTCGCCGCCGAGCATGGCCGCCAACGCGCCGGTTGTTATCGAGTCGATCATGACCGGGGATCAGTTGGCGTTGGCCTTGTACTTGTTGTTCATGAGCAGGATGACCTGGTCGGTGATGTCCCGGCTGTCGTTGGCGTAGAGGATGCTCTTCTGCTGGATGACCTCGTTGACGACCGACTGGGTGATCGCGTCGTCGGGCACCTGGAGCTTGCGGTTGTCGAAGAGCACCAGGTCGTAGCCCTCCTTGGCGGCGATCTCGTTGATGCTGTCCACCATCTTGAGATAGAGCGGGTGGAGGATCTCTCCCTTCTCGATATTGATCAGCGACTGGAAGGCGTTGGTGCGGGCCTTGGCGGTCTCGGTGAGCTCGAAGATCTGGGCCCGGGTCTCGCGGCGCTTCTCGGTCGCGTTGTCGGCCATAAGTTCGAGCTCGCTCTTGAGCCCCTCGATCTTGGTGGCGAGCGCGTTGAGGTCATCCTGACGCACCTTGACCCGCTCGGCGAGGGCCGTGTTGCGGGCGGTGAGTTCGTCGAGGCTGTTGAGCGCCCGCTCGATATCGACGATCGCGACGGCGCTGGGCTCGGCCTTGAGGCGCAGCTCGGTCGATTCGGCCCCGGCCCGCCAGCCGACGAGCGCGACCACGCCCAGGCAGGCGGTGACCGCGAGGGTGTTCATGAACTGGTTGCGTGCCATGGTGGTTCCTCCGTTGGGTGGATGCTCACGGGATGATAGTGCCCCACCGATCGCCGGGTTCCCGCTAGAAGGGCAGGTCGATAAAGAAGGTGAACAGGCGGCTCTCGTCGGTCGGCTGGTCGAGGATGGGGAAGCCGAAGTCAAACCCGATCGGCGCGGGGCTGATCTGCGGCACATACAACCGCACCCCGAACCCCACCGAGACGCGGTAGTCGTCGAGCCCGACCTCGTTGCCCACGGTGCCGGTGTCGACAAAGAGCACCCCGGCGACGGTGTCCTCGAGGATCGGGTGGACGATCTGGCTGCCCAGGAAGAACGACCAGGTGCCGCCGATGGGGTCCTCGCCCAGCGTGCCGGTGTCGTTGCGGATGCCCACCGGGCTGACGGCCCGGAAGTCGAACCCGCGGAACGACTGCCCGCCGAGGTAGTAGCGTTCGTAGACCGGCACATCGTCGGCGTCTTGGGGGATGTAGCTGGCGGCGACCTTGGTCGAGAAGACGGTGGTCCGCCCCAGGAAATCCTCGTAGACGGGGACGAAGAACTCGTGCTCGGCGTTGAGCTTGGTGAAGGTGTAGTCGCCGCCGAGGACGCCGAGCTGCTCGACGCCCAGCTCGGTCCGCGCGCCGCGGTGGGGGCGGAAGCGGTCGTCGAGGGTGTCGCGCGTGAGCGTGAAGCCGGCGCCGGTGAGGATGTTCTGGTCGGCGACAGCGAAGACATCGACCGGCTGGTCGGCGTCGATGTCGGAGAGCTGGACGCTCTCGACCCGGAGCAGGGTGTTGCCGACCCACCGCGTGCCGAACCGCCTGCCGATGCCGACCCGCCCGCCGTAGCGCTCCTCGCGGTAGTTGAGGAAGTCGCGGTTGCGGAAGAAGACCGCGGCGGTGCCGGAGTAGTCGCTGTCCCAGAGCGCCGGCTCGCGGAGGCTGAGCGAGTAGGTCTGGACCCGCGAACCGGGGAGCAGCTCGAGGCTCAGGGTCTGGGCCCCACCGCGGAAGGCCTCGCCCGAGATCAGGTCGCCGAGGGTGTCGGGCGTGTCGGTGGCATCGAAGTTCCGCTGGACGATCGAGATGCGGGCGACGACGCCCGAGTCGGTGTTGAACGCCGCGCCGATGTTGAACTCGCCGGTGTCGGTCTCTTTGACCTCGACGAGGACATCGCGGTAGATGGGGTCGAGGGGGTCGCGGAGGCGGGGTTGCTGCACGACCGCCGCCGGGGAGGTGTCGAGGGCGCCGGGCTGGTCGCCCGCCGGGCCGGCTTCGGTCTCGGTCTCGGGCTGGGCCTCGGGTGCCGGCTCGCGGGCCGCCTGGTCGGGGTCCAGGGCCTGCTTGCTCAGTTGGGGCGGCTCGAGGAGGCGGTCGAAGATGTTCAGCTGGTTGATGCGGTTCCCGGCCCGGTCCATGGCGGTGGGATCGAGTGGTCGGCCGGGCTTGATCCCCTCGAGCCAGACCGGGAGGAGCACCTTGGACTGCTTGGTCAGCTCGTTGCCGATGGGGAGGACCTCGCCGACGAGGTAGCGTTGCCCCTCCTGCACCTGCACCAGGAGGTTGACGACCGGCGCATCCTCGGCCCGGAGTTCCTCGGTCCGCACGAAGACATCGGCGTAGCCCTCCTTGTGGTAGGCGGCCTGGATCGCCTCGACGCTCTTGCGGACCTGGTTGATCGAGAAGACATCGCCGCGCTTGAGGGGCATGATGCCCGCGATCTGCTGGGGGCCGAACCGCGGGGCCTCGGTCACCGACTGCAGGATGACCTCGCCGAGGTGGTAGAGCGGGCCCTCGTCGATGATGAACGAGACGATCGCCTCGCGGTTGTTGGGCGCGGGCTGCGTCCGCCGGTCGACACGCACATCCAGGAAGCCGTGGTCGCGGTAGAAGGTGTAGAGCGCGGCCACATCGCCGTCGAGCACATCGTCGTCGAGCGGGGCGCTGGTGAACAGGAAGGTCTCTTTGGTCTTGAGCTGGCGTCGGAGCTCGCCGACCGGGATCGACTCGACCCCCTCGAAGCGGATGTCGGTGACCTTGAGCCGCTCGCCCTCGGTGACGCGGAAGAGCACGATGCCGTTGTCCTCGAGCTCCTTGCGGTCCCAATCGACCTGGGCGTGGTAGTAGCCCTTGGCGTGGTAGAGGTCCTCGATGCGCCGGGCGCCGCGGTCGAGCTGGAACAGGTCCACCGGCGTGCCGATCAGCAGGTCGATCGAGCCGGCGATCTCCTGGTCGGTCAGCCGGCGGTTGCCCACCGACTGCACATCCTCGATGATCGGCTGCTCGACGAGCGTGAAGACCAACGCCACCGAGCCGTCGGCGAACTGGCGGACGCCCGCCTCGATCGAGTCGTACCGCCCGGTCCGGCTCAGCCGGGCGACATCGTCTGAGACCGTCGACTGGAGATAGGGCGTGCCGGGACGGCTGCGGATCTGGTTGTCGGCAAAGTCGGCGGCCCGGGGCGTGAGGGGCAGGAGCACCGTCCCGCCGTCCCGCTCCACCGGCCTGACCAGATCGACACGGACGATCGGCCGCCCGTCAAACGCCTCGCCCGGCGCCAGCGCGGGGGCCATCTCGGGGGCCGGCTCGGGCTGGGCCTGCGGGTCGCCGGCCCCCTGGCCGCTGCCCGCGTCCTGAGCCATGCCGGGCATCGCCAGCCCCGCGCAGGCCACCAGAGCCGTGATGGCACGGGTCCACGGGGGACTGGCGGCTGGGGAGGGCCTGCCTGGGCAATCGGGATGTTGGAGGTAGGTTGTCCTCACAAGGACGGGACGATACCGCTCTCAACGCCTGACCACAAACCCGGGTGCCGGATTCTGGCCAGGCGGGCGGATTGACCGCGGGGTGGAGTGCGTAGTATCACCTCCGCCAAGGGGCGGCCGGAGAGACCCGGGGGTTGGGAGATCCACCGGGGTTGTCCGGATTTCGCGAGGAGTGCCGGAGGCATGGAGTCGATCATCCGAGCCACACGCCGAAGCGGTGTGGTGCTCATCGCCGTGATCTCGATCGTGCTGAGCCTGGGGCTGGTCTACGCCATCTTCAACCGCGGCGCGGTCTCCCGCCTGCCCACGCTCCAGCTCATGGGGCTCGTGGGGCTGCTGGTGCTCCCGATCGTGACGATGGGCCTGCTCCGACTGGACCAGCTCACGGCGAGGGAACGCGGGACGCGGTGATGCGGACCCGGCTTCGCCCCGGCGAGTTCCAGCCACCCCCGAGCGCCTACTGCAGGTTCACCGGCATCACGACATAGAGGAAGTCGTTGCCCGAGCGGATGAGCCCGGGCTTGTTTTCCTTCTTCAGCTCCATGATGACATCCGGGTCGCTGATCACCTTGAGGGCGTCGGTGATGAACCCGGGGTTGAAGCCGATCTCGATGTCCTCGCCCTTGTACTCGCGGAGGTCGACCTGGATGTTGGCCTCGCCCATCTCCGGGGCGCGGCTGGAGAGGTCGAGCCGCTTGTCGCTGGCGGTGAAGCTCATCCGCACGCCGCGGGACTCCTCGTTGGTGAGCAGGGCCGCCCTGCGCACGGCCGAGAACAGCACATCGCGGTCGAAGTGGACGGTCTTGTCGTTGTCCTTGGGGATGACATCCTCGTAGGGCGGGAAGGCCCCCTCGACGAGGTTGGACGAGAGCACCGCCCGCCCGTCGGCGTTGTCGCCCGGGCTGGCGATATTGAAGTAGATCTGGTTCTCGGTGATGGCGATATCCAGATTGCCCTCGGCGCCGCTGAGCAGCTTCTGCAGCTGGGTCAGCGCCTTGGTGGGCACGATGCACTTGACGCTCGGGCCGTCCTTCTGGGTCAGGGAGGCACGGCAGAGGGCCAGACGCCGCCCGTCGGTCGCGACCATCTCGATCTTCTTGCCCTCGCGGTTGAGCAGCACGCCGTTGATCGCGTAGCGGGTGTTCTCGCGGGCGGTGGCGAAGAGGGTCCGGCTGATCAGCTCGCCGAACGACTGGACGGGGTGGCTGAAGACGGCCTTCGCCGCCGGGTGCCCGGCGCCGCCGGCGACGGCGGTTTTGAAGTCGCCGGTGGCGGGGAAGTCCTCGGGGGGGTGGCCATAGACCTTGAAGTGGGCGTCCTCGCCGCGGATGTCCATGGTGTCGCCGTCGGCCTCAAGGGTGAGCGTGGGCTCGTTGTCCTCGGCGGAGACGATCTGGCGGAGCTTGTCTGCGGGGATGAGGGCCTCGCCGGGTCGCTCGACATCGACCTGGTCGACCGCGAGTCGGAGGGAGATCTCGGCATCGGTGGCCGCGAGGGTGAGCGTGCCGCCCTTGCCCTGCTTGGCCGCCGTGAGCTTGACGCAGCTGAGCTGGGGGCGTGGGGTCCGTGTGGCGACCACACCGGAGACGAGATTGATGGCTTCGAGCAGCGCAGCCCGATCGCAGACGACCTTCATAAGCGGTCTCCCTCTGGAGGAATCGAGTTCCCGGGAGTCTATCGCGGCGAGTGGGTGCTGTGGGTTGTTGCCCCTGCGGGTTGACCCACGACTTGTGGGATAGTCGTGGAGAACATGCCCGGGCCAGCACTGGTGTTTTACCTTGGATCCCCAATACGGCCTGCAAATGATGTTCCGAATGGTCGGTCCGGGTTGCCACTCCGGTGGGGCCCTGCGATACTCCAGTCTTGCCGCGAGTCGGCGGGCGTTGACGGTGGGGTGTCCACAAGCGTGCCGCCTGTTCGTCCGCCGATCCGGCGGCGGGTCGGTGCCGGTGCGCCCCGACGAGCCCGGAGACCTTTACCCCCCGCGGAGGGCCACGCATGTCCTTTGAAGCAGCGATCCACGCCCAGGCGATCGAGATCGGCAAGCTCAGCCTCGAGATGACCGCCGCCTGCGGCAGCGGCCACCCGACCAGCTCCCTGAGCATCGCGCACCTGGTCACCGTGCTGATGTTCGACACCATGCGCTGGAGCCCCGACTACCCCGACTACCCCACCAGCGACCGGCTCGTGCTCAGCGAGGGCCACGCGGTCCCCGCGGTCTACGCCGCCGCCGCCAAGCTCGGCGTCCTCTACGGCAAGGACCCCGCGAGCCGCCGCAAGCTGACCACCGCGGACCTCAAGAACCTCCGCGAGCTTGAGAGTGAGCTCGACGGGCACCCCAACCCCATGGAGGGCTTCCCCTTCTTCGACGCCGCCACCGGCTCGCTGGGCCAGGGCCTGAGCGTCGCCGCCGGGCTCGGCGAGGCCGCCCGCCTCGACGGGCTCGACCGGCGCATCTACTGCATCATCGGCGACGGCGAGTCCCGCGAGGGCCAGATCTCCGAGGCCCTCGACTACATCGCCGAGAACAAGCTCACCAATGTGCTGCCCATCTTCAATTGCAACGCCTACGGCCAGGCCGGCCGCGTCTCCGACCAGCAGTCCGCCGAACGCATCGCCAACAAGCTCGAGGCCTTCGGCTTCCATGTCGTCGTCGTCGATGGCCACGGGCCCGACGCGATCAAGGCCGCCTTCACCACCTTCGCCAAACGCCAGGGACAGGCGGACGCCGCGCCCATGGCCATCGTCGCCAACACCGTCAAGGGATGGGGCTGCCCCAGCATGCAGGGGGGGAGCTGGCACGGCAAGCCCGCCACCGGCGAGGCCCTGCAGCGGGCCATCACCGAGCTCGACCAGCGCCGCGTCGAGCTCACCAGCTCGCTCACCTCGAGCGATGTCTTCGAGATCCAGCCCCCGCCCCAGGCCCCCGAGGTCCCCGAGCCCGCCGGCGAGCTGCCCAGCCTCACCGAGACCATGCGGCGGATGGACATGGAGAGCGTGATCCACGCGGGGCGCCTGGCGACCCGGAAGGCCTACGGCATCGCCCTGCGGGCCCTGGGCAATATCAACCCCGAGGTCGTCGTCCTCGACGCCGATGTCAGCAACTCCACCTTCGCCGAGATCTTCGCCAAGCAGAGCGACCTGGCCGACCGCTTCTTCGAGTGCAAGATCGCCGAGCAGAACATGATCTCGGTCGGCGTCGGCCTGAGCGCCGCGGGCAAGATCCCCTTCTGCTCCACTTTCAGCAAGTTCTTCGCCCGCGCCTACGACCAGATCGAGATGGCCATCAACTCGGGCGCCAACCTCAAGATCGTCGGCTCGCACTCGGGCATCACCCTCGCCGCCGACGGCCCCAGCCAGATGTCCCTGCCCGATGTCGCCTGGTTCCGCTCGTGGTCCACCATCAAGGACCACCGCGGCAACCCCGGCTGCTATGTGCTCCAGCCGTCCGACGCCTACGCGGCCTACGCCCTCACCGGCGTGATGGCCGAATACGAGGGCGTCTGCTACATGCGGACGCTGCGGGCCGAGACCGAGTTCATCTATAGCGACGACCAGGTCTTCAACCTCGGCGGGTTCGAGGTGCTCAACGAGGGCCGCGATGTGGTGCTCTGTGCCGCCGGCTACATGGTGCACGAGGCCAACAAGGCCATCGAGATGCTCGACAAGGCGGGAGTGAACGCCACACTGGTCGACCTCTACAGCCTGCCCTTCGACACCGACAAGCTGCTCGACATCGTCGCCGAGAACAACGGCTATGTCATCTCCATCGAGGACAACTACGGCGGCGGGATCGGCTCGGCCATCGCCGACGCCCTGGTGGGCTCCGGCGACGGGTTCACCCTCGAGCAGATGTTCGTCCGCCACATCCCCAAGAGCGCGCGCACACCCGAAGAGCTGCTGGGCAACTGCGGGCTGACGGCGCAGGACATCGTGAACAATGTCATGAAGGTGCTGCAGGTGGTGTGAGCCGGGGACACGCCCCGGCACTCCTGGGAGGTGCTGCTCGACTTCCTGGGGCGCACGGCCGTGAGCCGCTGGGCCGGATCAACCAGCGGATGGCCGACCACCTCTGCGGGTCGGACGAGCCGACCCTTGAGCGCCGAGGGCCCTGAGTCGTCACGCGCGGGGCGCGGGTTCACCACGCGCCCCCTCACCGCGCCGGATCACGACAAGCGTCACATCATCCTGCTGCGGCGTGGCGCCGGCGAACGCTGCCGCGTCTCGGACCACCCCCTCGACGATCGCGGCCGATGGCAGGTGGGCATGACGGGCGAGGGAGTCCTGCAGGCGCTTGAGCCCGAAGGCCTCCTGCCGGTCGTTCTCGCCGGGACGCGCCCATTCGATGATGCCGTCGGTGGTCAGCACGAGGACATCGCCGTACGCCATAGTGAGCCCCTGCGCCGGGCCGATGTCGAGATCGGGGACGACGGCAAGGGGGAGGCCGTGGGCGGGGATCGTCCTCATCTCGCCCGATTCGCTCAGGTACAGCACGGTCGGGCCATGCCCGGCGGAGAGGATCGCCAGCGGGCCGCCCGCGGGGTCGATGAGCAGATTGACCATGGTGATGAACCGCCCGTCGGGGAGGTCCTCGGCGAGCAACCGGTTCACACGCTGCGCAAGGGAGACGAGGTCGGGGTACTGGGTGCTCGCCGCCCGCATGTACGCCCGGCAGGCCGCCGTGACCAGCGCGGGCCCGATGCCGTGGCCGGAGACATCGGCCAGGGTGATCATCCAGTTCCCGTCGGGCAGGGGCTGCCAGTCGTAGTAGTCGCCGCCGGTCTGATCGGCGGGTCGGTTCCAGCCCGCGATGTCGAACCCGGGGATGTCGGGCGCCGCGTGTGGGAGCAGCGCCTGCTGGATCGTCCTGGCGACCGAGAGGTCCTGCTCGATCCGTTCCATGCGTCGCCGGGCGTCGGCCTCGTCGAGCGCGGCTTCGACATGCGTCCGGATCTCCCTCGCCACCCATGCGGCGGCGATCCCGCTCGTGAAGATCAAGACCGCCGCCATGAAGTACCCCGGGCGGGGCCAGCCCTCCTCCGGCGGTGCGAGCCCCAGGCCCAACGCGACATAGCCGAGCGCCGCCGCGTAGCCGGCCGCCGCCACCGCCCCCGCCCAGACGCACAGGCCGGGCCGCAGGCGCAGCGTCGTCAGGCCGATGAGGATCCCGTAGGCGAGCAGCGGCGGGGCGGTGAGCGCCGTGTACGGTGCGACGGCCCCGATCTCGATGTGCGCGAACACGGCGCCGGTCGGCACCGAGCACTCCGCCGCAACGCCGAGCATCTCGAACCACCTGGGGATGGCGCCCCCCTCCCGCCACGCTCGCTGAATGAACACGAGCGAGGTCAGCTGGATCGCCAGCAGCGCAAGGCCGGCCAACGCCCCCACGATCTTGAGCGAGGGCTCAATCGTCAGTGAAAGGTCCAGCCCCAGGATGGGCAGCACCACCACGCCGACAACCAGGATGACCGCGAACGCTCTGTGCCGCTCGCTCCGCAGCCACGCCTCACGGAACGCACGCGACCGGGATGCGGCACTGCCCTGCGCCGTCGGCGCGGATCGGTTCATGGGAATACCTTAGCACCCGGTGCGCCCGGAGCGTCGACAGGCCCGCCGCTCCCGGGCGGCCCGCGGGCGCACTGATTGCATCCATAGTTATCCGTTTTGGATGTAATACAGGGCCGCCGGTATACTGCGGCCGCCACCGCGCGGGTGGCGGGCTGAACGCACGGGGCCCGGGTTGCGGGCTCGCAGGAATGAGAACATGCCGCATCGCCGCAAGGTCCGTCGCTGGGTCGCAGCGCTCCCGATCGTGATCGGTGTTGGTGTGGTCGCGGTCCTTGTCGCGCGTCGAGCCGAGCCTCGCCGGACCGAAGCCGCGGAGGCGGTGTACAAGCTCCGCGTGATCCGGGTGGAGCCGGTGATCGTCGTGCCCCGGGCCGTCGGCTACGGCACCGCGCGGCCGGCCCGCGTCTGGCGCGCCGTGGCGGAAGTCTCAGGACGCGTCGTCGCCATCCACCCGGACCTTCGCTCCGGCGCCCTGTTGCCGGAGGGCGTGGAGCTGCTGCGGATTGACCCCTCCGAGTACGAGCTGGCCGTCGCCAGGCTCAAGATCGAGATCGGCCAGGCCGAGGCCGAGCTCGCCGAACTGAAGGCGAGCGAGGACAACCTGAGCGCGTCCCTCGAGATCGAGCGGGCGTCCCTCGCCATCGTGATGGCCGATCTGGACCGCGTGCGGTCGGCGTTCGACGAGAGCGCGGCGACCGTCACCGAGATCAACGACCACGAACGCCTCGTGCTCGAGCAGCGCCGCAGGGTGCAGGACTTGGTGAACTCGATCGCCCTGCTGCCGACGCAGCGTCGTACCGCCGAGGCGCGCCGCGCCGAACGCCAGGCCCAGCTCGCCGTCGCCGAGCTGGACCTGAGCAAGACGGTCGTCCGATCGCCCTTCGCGTGCCGCGTCGGCGAGGTCGGCCTGCAGCAGGGCCAGTTCCTCCAACGCCACGAGCCGTTGTTCGACGCGTCGGGGATGGACCGGGCGGAAGTGGAGGCGCAGGTCCGCGTGGGCGGGCTCCGCTCACTCATCAAGGAAGGCCAGTTCGACGGCGTCGACATCGAGACGATCGATCTCTCCCAGCTCCGGGCGGCTCTGAACCTGACCGCCGAGGTCCGGCTCGAGGTGGGCGGCATGACCGCCCGCTGGGACGCGTCGTTTGACCGGGTCCGCGAGACCATCGATCCCCAGACGCGCACCGCCGGCGTGCTCGTCGCGGTCGACCGCCCGTACGAGCAGTTCATCCCCGGCGAGCGCCCGCCGCTCCTGGAGGGGGCGTTCTGCGAGGTTGAGCTGCGCGGCGCCCCGCTGCCGGGACGCCTCATCGTGCCGCGATCAGCGATCACCGAAGGGACAGTGGGCGTTGTCGGCCCGGACGGGCGCCTGACCCGCCGCGCGGTGACCGTCGGGCTCGCGCTCTCCGGGTTCGCGACCGTCGAGGAGGGGCTCGCCGCGGGCGACCTGGTGATCGTGTCCGACCCCGTGGGCGTGCCGCTGGGCGCCCTCGTGGACTGCACGGTCGACGAGCAACTCGGCGCCGATCTGGCGTCGGATGCCCTGGGGGCCCGGCCGTGACGCGATTCTTCGTGAGCCACCCGACGGCCTCCAACCTGCTCATGCTTGTGCTGATCGCCATCGGGCTGGTTTCGCTGCCGGGGCTGCGGCGTGAGACCTTCCCCGAGTTCTCGCCCAGCGAGATCGAGATCCGCGTCGTCTACCCCGGCGCCACCGCCGAGGAGGTCGATCGCACCGTCTGCCAGCGCGTCATCGATGCCCTGGACTCCGTCGAGTCCATCGCCGAGGTGCGTTCCGACGCCCGCGACGGCGTCGGCGTCGTTGTCGCCGAGCTCACCCCCGCCGGGGACATCCGGACGCTCCGCAGCGATATCGAGCAGGAGGTCGGCGCCACCGACGACTTCCCGAGCGCGGCGGAGGCGCCGGTCATCACGCAGCTGGGCACCACGGACCGGGTGCTCGCCGTGCTGGTCTCGGGGCCGCTGACCGCCCCGGGGCTCAAGGAGTTCTGCGAGGGTCTGAAGGACCGCCTGCAGACGCTCGACGAGGTGTCGCTCGTCACCATCGAGGGCTTCTCCGATCACCAGCTCCGCGTCGAGCTGTATCCCCTGGCGCTGCGCCTGCACGGGCTGAGCGTCCGGGATGTCGCCGACCGCATCACCCAGCAGAGCGTGGACACACCCGTCGGCGATATCGAGGCGAGCGACCGGGAGGTCGTCCTCCGGCTCACCGAGGAGAGACGCACCCCCCGCGAGCTCGAGGACCTGGTGATCGTCGAGCGCGCGGGCGCGGGCGTCGTGCGACTCGGCGACCTCGGGCGGGTCACCGATACATTCGAGAACGCCGAGGACCGCATCGAGGTGGACGGGGTGCGGGCGGCCATGCTCTCCATCGAGAAGACCGACGCCGAGGACACCATCCGGGTTGCGCAGGCCGCCCGCGACTTCCTCGAGCAAGAGCGCGCCCGGCACCCGATGATGCGGTTCCAGGTCACGCAAGATATCTCCGTCCTCGTCGAGGGGCGGCTCGACCTGCTGCTGACCAACGGCTGGCAGGGGATGGTGCTGGTCTTCCTGACGATGTGGCTGTTCTTTGCGCTCAGGCTCTCGCTGTGGGTTGCCGCCGGGCTGCCCGTCTCGTTCCTCGGCGCGATGTACTTCCTCGGGCCGCTGGACCTCACCATCAACATGATGACGATGGTCGGCCTGCTGCTGGCCCTGGGCCTCCTGATGGACGACGCGATCGTGGTGACCGAGAACATCGCGTCCCACCGGGCCCGCGGCAAGAGCCCGCTCCAGGCGGCCGCGGACGGCGTCAGGGAGGTGCTGCCCGGCGTCGTGGCGAGCTTCCTGACGACCGTCTGCGTGCTGGGCCCGCTCGCGTTCATCGCCGGCGACATCGGCAAGGTCCTCAGGGTCGTGCCGATCATCCTGATCCTGGTGCTGAGCGTCAGCCTGCTCGAAGCGCTCCTGATCCTCCCCGCGCACCTGGCCCACAGCATGCACTCCTACGACCCGGCCAAGGCGGGGCGGGTGCGCCGCAGGATCGACGCCGGGCTCGATTGGGTGCGGGAGCAGCTCGTCGGCCGCCCGGTGGCCGCCATGATCCGGCACCGGTACCTGAGCGCGGGCGCGGTGGTCGCCGTGTTTCTCGTCTCGCTGGGCCTGGTCGCCGGGGGCACCGTCAAGTTCCAGCCGTTCCCCAGCCTCGACGGCGATGTGCTGGAAGCCCGAATACTCCTGCCCCAGGGCACGCCGCTCGCCCGCACGGAGTCGGTCGTCTCCCGCGTGCGGGCGGCGTTGGACCGCGTCAACGCGAGGTTCGCCCCGCAGCCCGGCGGCGCCGACCTCGTCGCGCTGTCGTATGTGCGGTACAACGCGAACGCGGAGGCGTACGAGAACGGGCCGCACATCGCCACGGTGACGGTCGACCTGCTCAGCGCCGAGGACCGTTCGGCGCGCATCGACGACATCATCGCCGCGTGGCGCGACGAGGTCGGCGATATCCCCGACGCGCTGGGCCTGGCGTTCCAGGAGCCCTCGCTCGGCCCCTCGGGCCGCGCTATCGAGATCCGCTTCTTCGGCGACGACCTGGACGAGCTCAGGGCCGCGTCCGAGGCCTCCCGCGCGTACCTCTCCCGGTTCGTCGGGGTGTCCAACCTCTCCGACGACCTCAGGCCCGGGCGCCCGGAGCTGCGCCTCACCCTGCGCCCGGGAACGCTCGGCCTCCAGCTGGACGCGGCCGGGATCTCCCAGCAGCTGCGGGCGATGTACCAGGGTCATACCGCGGCACAGGTCCAGGTCGGCGCCGAGTCCAAGGATGTGGATGTCGTGCTCGCCGCCTCCGCCCGCGACGGCCTCTCTGACTTCGATGAGGCCACAGTGCGCCTGCCCGACGGCAGCCAGGCGCCGCTCGACGCGGTCGCGTCCGTCGAGCACGCCCGAGGGTGGGCGAGGCTCGCCCGGATCAACGGCCGCCTGGTGGTGACGCTGCGCGGCGATGTCGACGACCGCACGGCCAACAGCAACGAGATCCTCGCGCTGTTCCGCGAGGAGATGCTCCCGGAGCTGCACACTTCAAGCCCCTCGGTCGGAGTGGGCTTCGAGGGCGAGGCCGCGGAAGGGGCCCGAACGCGTGTCTCGATGATGCTCTCCATGCTCGTGGGCAGTCTCGGGATGTTCATCATCCTGAGCTTCCAGTTCCGGAGCTACACCGAGCCGCTGATCGTGATGTCCGCCATCCCGTTCTCGCTCATCGGCGTCGTGTGGGGCCACCTCCTCATGGGCGTCGACCTGAGCCTCCCGAGCATGCTCGGCTTCATCTCGCTCGCCGGGGTCGTCGTCAACGATTCGATTCTCCTGATCATGTTCCTCAAGGAGCGTCGTGCGGCCGGGGACGCCGATGTGGAGGCCTCCGCCGCACAGGCCACCCGCGCGCGCTTCCGCGCCGTCCTGCTCACCTCGCTGACCACCATCGCCGGCCTGCTGCCGCTCATGGCCGAGCGAAGCCTGCAGGCCCAGGTCCTGATCCCGATCGCCATAAGCATCGTGTTCGGCCTGCTCGCGTCCACGCTGCTCGTGCTGCTCGTCCTGCCCTGTCTCTATGTACTGCTCACCGACCTGGGACTGACGGCCCGGCCGGGACCACGGGCGCCGGACCACACGCCGCGGGAACACCGCGGCGCGTAGCCCGCTCCGCGGCGGCCTTACGACGGCGGGTGCCGCTTCGACGCGGTCTTCCGCGGGGTGGTCGCCGAGACGATCGCCGACCCGGCGGAGCTGGACGACGAGTACCGGCTCATCCACGGGCTCATCGACGGCCCGGGCGGCGCGTGAGCGAGGGGTCGGCTCTCCCTAGCAGCCCGCCACCCAGGCGTTCAGGAAGTTCAGCACATCGAGGGTGTTGACCGCACCGTCGCCGTTGAAGTCGGCGGGGCAGGGGGCCCCGGGGGAGACCACGAGATCGACCGGGCCGTCGCCGACGGGGATGGTGGCGAGGACGGCCCGGGTCGCGGTGTCGATCACGGCGACCGAGTCGCTGTCGAAGGAGTTGACGAACATCCGCGTGCCGGCGGTGTTGAACGCGATGCCCCAGGGGCCGGGGTCTACGGCGATGGAGTCGATGAGGGTATGGGTGGTGAGGTCGATGACGCCGACATCCGCCGCGCCGGAGTGGGTGACATAGGCCAGCTCGTCGTGGCTGCTGTGGATGGCGACGACGAGCGGTGCAGCGCCGACGGGGAACGAGGTGAGGCTGGAGTTCTTGGCCGCGAGGATGGCCGTCACGGTGTCGTCGCCCGCGTCGGGCACATAGACGAGCGTGCCCTCGGGGTTGATGGCCATCTGGATCGGGAAGGCGCCGACGGGCGGGGTGTCGAGCACGATGCCGGTGGTCGCGTCGATGATCGACACGGTATCGTCGGCCCTGTTGGAGACATAGAGGCGCGTGCCGTTGGGGCTGATCTCGAGGCCGACCGGGTCGGCGCCGACGCCGACGGTGTTCACCACCGTGTTGCCGGCGGTCTCTATGAACGACACGGTGTTGCTCGAGGTGTTGGAGATGTAGACCATCGAGCCGTCCGCGGCGATGGCCGCGCCGATCGGGTTGAGGCCGACCGGGATGGTCTGCACGACCGTCAGCGAGGCGGTGTCGATCACCGAGACCGTGTCCGACCCGGCGTTGACGGCATAAAGGGTCGCGCCGTCCGGCGTGAGCGCAAGGTCCTGCGGCCCGTCGCCGACGGGCACGACCCCGAGGACGGCGTGGGTCGCGGTGTCGATCGCCCAGACATTGCTGTCGTTCTGGTGGGTGACATAGAGCGTGGGCTGGGCGAGGGCCGCGGACGCCAGGGGAAGCAAGGCGAGAAGCGGGGCGGCCAGACCCGCGAGCGGACCGGTGACGGGGTTCGAGGCACGACGCGGCATGGCTCTCTCCTTCGACTCAGATGTGCGGTGCAGAGAACTCCCCCGTGGGTCAGTTTACCGCGCGGTTTCCGCGCGGCCAGCGCGTTCTGCGAAGTCGGCCGGGCGGGCTCTCGCACGGCCACGGCCCACAACCCGCGCGACGCCGGGGCGCGACCGCGAGCATTCCGTGGCTAAGGGCACCCCTCCGACCAGGCGTTGAGGAAGCACAGGACATCTCGGGTGTCAATCTCCCCGTTGCCGTCGCAGTCCGCGGCCGGGTCCTGGGCGCTCCACGCGTTCAGGAACGCGAGGACATCGAGCGTGTTGACGGCCCCATCGCGGTTGAAGTCGCCGATGCACGGCTCACCGACCGCACCGGCCCAGAAGCCACCGGTGAGGCTGAAGTCGCCCCCGGTCATGGAGCCGCCGGCGTCGTGCTGGCCGATGGTGCCGGAGAGGGTGAACGACCCGCCGCTCGCGGTTCCGCCGCCGCAGTCGATGGTGTGCCAGGGGATCGAGAAGGTCTGAGCGTGGGCGGCCGCGGCGAAGAGTGCCAAGCCGGCCGCCGCGGCGAGTTTCTGGGATGCATGCATGTGTGGTCGCTCCTTGCGTCTGGTGTATCGGTGTGGTCTGCTGTGCCTCGCGCGTTCAGGGCCTGTACACCACGAACGAGAACGGCCAGTTGCCCCACTCCTGCGCGAACAGGTCATACACTTGGACCCGCAGCTTCGAGCCGTCGCCGGGATCGCCCGTGACAGCAATGCCCCCTATCCTGCCGGTGCACAGCACGATGTCGGTCACCGCAACCCCGCCCGCGATCGTGACTTCGTAGACGCCGGTCCCGACCCGCTGCACACCCGTCACATTCGGGGATCTGTTGATGATGCTCCCGCTGCCGTTCACCGCGGCGTAGGCGAGCGCGGGGTGGATTCCGGCCGCGCCCATGCTCACCTCGCCGCCGTCGGCGTTGAGGTAGAGCGTGGACGGAGCGCCGGCGTTGCGGGCCATGATCTCGTTGTTGTCCATCGCAATGTTCGCGCCGCCGGGGTCGCCGACGACGATCGTGCCGCCGCTGTCCGGCTCGACATCTCCCGCGCTGAGCGCCCAGAGGACCGGCCCGTTGGCCTCGTTGTCGGCGTAGATCGTCGGGAGGGTGGGCTGGCCCGAGACCGCGCTGATGGCGAAGATCGACCCGTCGCCAGAGTCGTCGATGTTGAGCTGGCCGTAGAGCGAGGTGGTGGTCGTGCCGATCCGGAGGCGGTTGCGGAAGGTGCTGTCGCCGGAGACATCGAGCGCGGCAGCGGGCGAGGAGACCCCGATTCCGACGCGCTGCCGGAAGAACGCGTTGCCGTTGACATCGAGGGGGGCGAAGGGTGCGCTGGTGCCGATGCCGAGCCGGTCCCGGAAGTAGGCGTTGCCGGCGACATCGAGCGGGGCGAGGGGGGACTCGTGCCCGATGGCCAGACGGCCGCCGAGCGACTGGAGGAAGCTGTCCGAGCCGTCGGCGCTGATCTGGGCGCCGGTGTCGAGGTCGGTTCCCCTGACGACATCCATCCGGTTGGTGACGCGGACGCGGGTGCTGGCGACATTGAGCTGCGCGACCTCGCCGGGGACGACGCTGAAGCTCAGTTGTGATGCACTCCCCCCGGACTTGTTGCCGGAGATCAGGCCCCGCAGGGCGCCGGTCTGGTCGAGGAACTCGACGGCGCCGAGCGGGGCGAACTGGCTGGGGAAGGCGCCCCCCTGGAGCTGCAGCCGGCCCGCGGCTGTCGCCTGGTCGCCGGTCGCGGTGACGCGGATCGCCGGCTCGACATCCTCGATATGCACACGCTCCTGGGGGGCGGTGGTGCCGATGCCGATTTCGCCCGCATCGCTGACGAACATGCCGCGGGTCTGCACCGAGTAGGGCGATCTGGTCACCGCGTGCCGGGGCGAGAGGGTGAAGCCATCGACGGCGATCTCGAGCCAGCGGCCGGAGTTGTCGAAGGCGTTCGCGCCGAAGTCGAGCTGCACCGCGAAGCGGCCATCCTCGACGGGCACATCGGGGAGCGTGATGGTCGTCCCGGCCTGGGAGCCGCCGACCGCGGCGTCCCAGAGCAGGAACTCCATGTCGAACGCCCCGGTCGCCGGCGTGGCGCCCTGGAGCAGCTCGCCCTGGTAGGTAAAGGCCGAGTCGGACTGGGCGTGCGCCCCGACCGCGAGCAGGGCGGCCACGAGCGCGTGCAGGAATGGTCTCACCTTGTCGTCTCCTCGTTGCGTGCCACGGCGAGCATGGTGACCGCACGCTCCACGGCCGCGAGGCGGTCGCGGAGCGAGTCGTTCTCGGCGCGGAGCTGGTTGATCTGGGCGTCCTTCTCCTCGCGGAGTTCGCGGAGGGCCTCGACGGCGAGGCCCTCGAAGCCGATGATCGTGAGCGTCTTGTAGCCGTCCGCGTCCTCGTCGATCCACTCGGGGAAGACCTTCTCCACATCCTGGGCGATCATGCCGGTGTACACACCCTCCATGCCGCCCTGGGCCTCGGGGTCGCGCCACCGGTAGGTGACGCCGCGGAGTCGGAGCAGGTCGTCGAGCGCGCCCCGGATCGGCGTGATGTCCCGCTTGAGGCGGGCGTCGGAGGAGACGGTCCAGCGGTCGCTGGTGGGCTTGGCGGCGGAGTTGGAGGCGAGGTGCAGCAGGTAGCTCGGCGTGACCACCCCGATCCCGACATTGCGCTGGAAGTAGTTCCAGCTCCCGGCGGGCCCGGAGAAGTACCCGGCCCAGCCGCTGGGGCTGTTGACCTGGCCAAGGACGCCCATGGTGTTGCCGCTGGTGGCGGTGTTGACGGCGTAGATGCCGCGACCCTGCGGGCTGCGGGACTCGGCCCACACCCCGTAGTTGGTGCCGCCGCCGGCGAAGCCCAGGGCGTAGACGCCGATGCCCGAGCCGCTCTCTGAGCGGCCCTCGACACCGACGGTGGCGCCGGTGGTGGCTCCGGCGACGCCGCGGACGCCAGTGCCCGAGGTGCCGTCGGCGGTGCCGACGACGCCGTAGGTCGCGCCGCTGGAGCGGGTGGAGTGGCCGCGGATCCCGGTGGCGCCGGCCGACTCTCCGGTGATGGCGACAGAGGTGAGTGACGAGCTGGTGTTCTCGACATAGTGGACGGTGCCGGTCTCGCTTGCGACGAAGTAGGCGTCGCCGGCAAGGTGCAGGTCGGCGAGGGGGTCGAGTGTGCCGATGCCGACGCGTCCGGTGTCGGTGATCTTCATGTGGACATCGGACGCGCCGGAGAACTGCAAGCCGTCGGGACCGATGAACGGCTTGACATACCCGATCGCGGCGACCTGGCCCCCGTCGTCAAACACGACATTGCCATGCACCGTGGTGGTGCCCGAGGCGGTGTTGCGCATGGTGAGCTTGGGGCCGAAGTCGTTGCCCTGGCTGAGCAGGAGGATGTTGGCGTCCTCGTCGCGGATGGTGAGCATCTCTGGGGTCAGCGTGCCGCCGAGGCCGACCCTCCCGCCGGGATCGACATAGATGCCGCGGGTCTGGATGGCGTAGGGGGAGCGCGAGATGGGCGTGCGCGGCGAGAGGGTCTGCCCCTCGACCACGATCTGCAGCCACCGCGCCGAGTTGTCGAAGGCGTCCGGACCGAAGTCCAGCTCGGCGCTGAACCGCCCCTCCGTGACCTGGTGGTTGTCGAGCGTCTGCGTGGGGCCGACCTGGCTCCCGGCGTCGGCCGCGGTCCAGAGACTGAACCGGAAGTCGAACTCTCCGACCGCCGGCGTCCCGTTCTGGCGCAGCTCGCCCTGGTAGGTGAGGGTGGTGTCTGATTGGCCCTGCGCGACCGCCGCGAGGCAGGCGGCCAGCAGGCTGACGATCGTCGCGTACGCGCGTTTCATCGCTCATCCTCCGTCGCTGTGAGCATCAAGACCGCACGCTCCAGGGCGGCGAGCCGGCGCTTGAGCTGCTCGATCTCTGACTCCCCCTGGGCCAGGCGTCGCGACAGGGCCGCGATCTCGGCGTCCTTCTCCTCGCGGAGCTCGCGCAGCGCCTCAACGGCCACGCCCTCGAAGCCCGTGATGGTGAGGGTCTTGTACCCGTTCTTGTCCTCACCGACCCACTCGGGGAAGACCTTCTCGACATCCTGGGCGATCATGCCGGTGTAGGTGCCGCCCATGCCGCCCTGGCTCTCGGGGTCCTTCCACTGGTAGGTGACGCCGCGGAGGCTGAGCAGGTCTCCGAGCGCGTGGTCGATGGGCGTGATGTTCTGCTTGAGGCGCTCGTCGGAGGAGATTGTCCAGCGGTCGCTGGTGGGCTTGGCGGCGGAGTTTGCGCCGAGGTGGAGCAGGTAGGCGGGGTTGGTGGTGCCGATGCCGACATTGCGCATGAAGTAGTTGCGGCTGCCGGCCGGCCCGATGAAGTACGCCGCGTAGCCGCTGGGGCTGTTCGTCTGGCCGAGCACCGCGATGGCGTTCCCGCTGCTGGCGGTGCTGACGCCGTAGGCGCCGGCGCCGTTCGGCGAGCGTGACTCACCGTACACGCCGTAGGTCACGCCGCTCGTCGCATCGGCGTACCCCGAAACGCCGCGCCCATCGGTGCTCTCCGCCCATCCCCTGACTCCGCTGGTCGTCCCGACGGCGGCCGTGGCGATGCCGAAGAGGCCGAACCCCTCATTGCTGGCGCTTTGCCCGTAGACGCCCGCCGAGCCGCCGTGGGTCTGGGTCGCCTGGCCGTAGAAGCCGATGGCCCAGTAGGCGTCCCCGACGGCATTGGAAACGCTGCGGGCGGCCCAGGGTTGGTCGCTGTCGATGAGGAGAGCGCCGCCATACACCCTGAGCGATGCATCCTGCAGCCGGACCTGCGAGTTGTTCACATCGATGGCCCCGTCGAACCGGCTGTTGCCGACGACATTGAAGTCCCAGATCGGGTCTACGGTGCCGATCCCCACCCGACCCTGAGTGGTGATGAACAGACCGTTTCCCGCGAAGGGTGAGTCGGCCGAGTCGCTCGTGAACAGGCCGAGGCCGTCGTCCATGAACCAGATGTCCCGGCGTTTGCCGTTCGGGGCCGTGCCGGCCATCCCCATCTGCCCGCGGGGCGAGTTGAATTCGATGCTGCCGGCGGACGCGCCGGGAGATTCGAGGCGGAGGACGCCGTAGTCGGTGTCGGCGCCGTCGATGTGGAGCATGGCCCCTGGCTGGGCGGTGCCGATCCCGACATCGAAGTCCGGATCAACATGGATGCCGCGGGTCCGGATGGAGACCGGCGAGTTGGAGATCGGCTGGCGTGGGCTCAGCTCGGTGCCGTCGACGCTGATCTGGAGCCACATCTGGACCGGGATCACCATCCGATCCCCGAAGTCGATGTCGAGCGTGAACTGGCCGTCCGCCACCGGATGGTTGTTGAACTCGACGACCCCGCCCTGCTGCGAACCGCCGACGGGAGCATCCCAGAGCGTCACATCGATGTTGTAGGCCCCGTTGGCCGGGGCGCCTGCGTCCTCCAGCAGGCCCTGATATCGGAACTCGGTGCCCGTTTGGGCCGCCGCCCACGCCGGAAGGCCCGCCATCGCCCCCAGTACGAACGCGAGACTCCAGTGATTCAAACGCATGACGCCTCCTTTCCGGTCCTGGACCAAGGCACTTGCTCTCCTCACCAAGAACCGCGAGAATGGGGCCCATCCCCCCTGCCCGCTGCGCGAGGAAAGTTCTGGCCATGGAACCCAGCCCCCCAACTGGCTCGCCCGGCCCTTGGCGGCACACGGGACTGCACCGCGACGCGTACGAGGCGCTTCGGGGGCTGGCCGCCGCCTATCTGCACGAGGAACGCCGGGACCACACCCTCCAACCGACCGCCCTGGTCCACGAGGCGTATCTCAAGCTGGCCAACGGGTCCGCGTCGTGGAAGAGCCAGACTCATTTCCAGGCCGTGGCCGCCAACGCCATGCGCCAGATCCTGGTGGATCACGCCCGGGCCCGCCGGACCCTCAAGCGCGGGGGCGACTGGCTCCGGGTGACGCTCTCCGGCGAGGCAGCGGCCACGCCCGGCGTGGATGTGGACATGTTGGCGCTCGACGATGCGCTCTGCCAGCTTGCCGAGCTTGACGCGCGGAAGGCCCGGATCGTCGAACTCCGGTTCTTTGGCGGACTGACGAGCGCAGAAGCCGCGGATGAGGTAGGAGTCTCCCCGAAGACGGCCGAGGCCGACTGGTACTTCGCGCGGGCGTGGCTGCGCGACCGGCTGAGCGAGCACGAACGATGACCGACACGGCGCGTTTCCAGCGGGTTGCCGAGCTGTTCGAGGCCGCACGCACCCTGCCGCCGGCCGGGCGCGCCGAGTATCTCCGTGGCGCCTGTGCCGGCGACCCGGAGCTGCTGGCCGAGGTGCTGCGCCTGCTGACCCACCACGACCGGCCGGATGCACCGCTCGACACCCCGGCGGTGCCCCCGGGCATGAGCCTGGACATGCTCACGCGGGCCGACGAGTCGCCCCCGCCAGAACGCATTGGGCGGTACCTGATTAAGGGCCGGCTGGGCCTGGGCGGCATGGGGGTGGTATACCTGGCCGAGCAGGACCACCCGCGCCGCGAGGTGGCGGTCAAGGTCATCCGGCCCGGGGTGGTGGGGCGGACGATGCTCCGGCGGTTCGAGCTCGAGGCGGCGACGCTCGGGCGGCTGCAGCACGAGGGCATCGCGCAGATCTACGAGGCGGGGACCTTCGACGACGGCACGGGGGCGAGACCCTTCTTCGCGATGGAGCGCATCGAGGGCCGACCGCTCACCAGGTTCGCCGCGGAGCGCGGGCTCGACACCGAATCCCGCCTGCGGCTCTTCGCCGGGGTGTGCGACGCGGTGCACCACGCCCACCAGCGGGGCGTGATCCACCGCGACATCAAGCCGGGCAACATCCTCGTCACCGAGGGCGGCCGCCCCAAGGTGCTGGACTTCGGCGTGGCCCGCGCCACCGACAGCGACATGCAGGTGACCACGCTCCAGACCGACGCCGGGCAGCTCGTGGGCACGATCCCCTACATGAGCCCCGAGCAGCTCGGCGGGCGCGAGTCGGATGTCGATGTGCGGTCCGATGTCTACTCGCTCGGGGTGGTGCTCTACGAGCTGCTCTCCGGGCGCCTGCCCCACGACCTCAGCGAGTCGAGCATGCTCGGCGCCGCCCGCAAGATCGCCGAGACCGAGCCGATCCCGCTCGGTGCGGCGAGCAGGGCCTGCCGCGGCGACCTCAGCACCATCGTCGCCAGGGCGCTCGCCAAGGAGCCAGAGCGCCGGTACCAGTCCGCGTCGGACCTCGGCGCGGATGTGCGCCGGTTCCTCGCCCACGAGCCCATCGTCGCCCGCCCGGCGACGGCGGCGTACCAGATCCGGAAGTTCGCCCGCCGGCATGTGGCGCTGGTCGCGGGCGCCGGGGTGGCGCTGCTCGCGGTCGTCGGGGGCTCGCTGGGCGTCGGCTGGCAGGCGGCGCGGACCAACGCCGAGGCCCACACCCGGCGCGAGGTCGCCAACTTCCTCCACGAGATGCTGACCTCTGTGGACCCCGAGAGGTCCGGCGGCCGCGCGCCCACCGTGCTCGACCTGCTCGACGACAGCTCGGCCAACCTCGCCGCGCGGTTCGAACGCGCCCCGCTCGTGGGCGCCGAGCTGGCCCAGACCATCGGCGAGACCTACCACGCGCTGGGCCAGTTCGACAAGGCCGAGCCGCTGCTCCGCCGCGCGATGGGTGCCTACCGCGACACCCTCGGCCCGTCCGACGACCACACCCTCGACGCGACCGCGTCGCTGGCCTACGCCCTCGCCGAGCAGGACCGGCTGGAGGAGGCCGAGACACTGCTCGCGGGGGTCATGCCCTCCGCCGCCCGGGGTCGGGGCGGGGGAGCGAGGAGCGTCCTGGTCAAGCACGCGATCGTGCTGGACAATCTCGGGCGCGACGACGAGGCCGGCGAGCTCTACGAGCAGATCCTCGCCGTCAACACCGAGCGGCTGGGCGAGGACGCCAACGACACGATCAACGCCAGGATGAACCTGGGGAGCTTCCTGATGCAGCGGCAGCGGCTCGACGCCGCCCTGCCGCACTGCGAGGGCGCGGCCGCCGCGTTCCGCGCCAAGCTCGGCGACGACCACCCCTTCACCATCAGCGCCATCGCCAATCTCGGGGCGTGCTACTGCAAGGTCGGGCGGGCCGACGAGGGCGCCGCGCTGCTGGCCGAGGCCGCCGAGCGCAGCGCCCGCGTGCTCGGCCCGACCCACCTGCACACGCTCCGACGCCTGAAGAACCTGGCCATCGCGCAGTGGCAGCTCGGGGACAGCGACGCCCGCGTGCTGACGACCTCGACGCTCCTCCGCGACTGCCGGGAGGCGCTCGGCGATAGCCACGCCGACACGATCAGCGCCCTGGAGCTCCATGTGGCGGCGGTCGGCCTCGGCGGGGACCTCGCCGGGGCCGAACGCCTCGCGCTGGAGTGGTACGACACGCTCAAGGCCTCGGCGGGGGTGGGCCACCGCTCGACCGTGCGGGTCGCGGTGCTCCTGGCGAATGTGTACGAGGAGATGGGTCGCCCCGACGACCAGGCCGCGTGGCTCGCCGTGGCCGAGCAGGCCGGAGGCGAAGCCGGCGGGGGCTGAGCCCCGCGCCGTGCGGCCACCGCGCGTGCCCCGCGGGCACCGGACCATGCCCCGCACTCGGGGCGACTGGGCCCGCGCCCCGGGACGCGGTTCGAGAATTGGTCGGGGCTCCCGGCGCGGTTTCCGGCTGGTTTGCAGCGAACGGCGCTTGTCCAGACCCACCACCTTGTGCGATCATGCAGGGGCGGAGCTGGTCGGGCCCGGGAACTGCGGCTCGGCCTGCGGCTCACCCGCCGGCCTTGCCGATACTCGTGGCAACCGCCGTGCCCGGATCAGGAGGACTCCATGCTGTTTCGTCCGCCGTTCTGTGAAGGCCTCGAACCCCGTGTGCTGCTCAGCGGCACCGACCCGATCACCAACGACCACCCCCTCTGGGCCATCCCCCGCGGCACGGCGGTGGTCGACGGCGTGCTCGATGAGGACCAGTGGGCCAACGCCTTCCAGACCACCCGCTCGGTGGCCTACAACGAGAAGATCGTCGCGACGGTCTACGCGATGTGGGACGACGACGGGATCTACCTGGCCGCCGAGGTGCTCGACCAGCACCTCTGGGCCGACGGCAACGGGGCGGGCGCGGGCGACCGCTGGCAGATCGAGACCGACGACTCGATCACCTTCTACTTCGATATCGACCAGTCGCGCGATCGGTTCTTCCAGGCGACCGACTTCGCGTTCGGCTACAACATCGCCGGCTTCGACGATCCCGAGAACGACGCCAGCGGGCCGGTGCGGCGGTACAAGTTCGTCAAGGGCGACGGCGCCGGGGGGGCGCCCGATGTCGGCTGGTTCGGCGACTGGGGCGAGATCAACGCCAACGGCCTCGACCCCGACGACTTCTACCTCCCCGACGGCGCCGCCTACGCGACGGCGATCGACGGCACCATCAACGACGACTCCGACACCGACACCGGCTGGACCACCGAGCTCTTCATGCCGTGGAGCGGGCTGGGCATCGCCACGCCGTCCCACGCCTCGACCATCGGCATGAACTTCGACATCATCCTCGATGACACCGGGGGCACGCGGGACTTCTCGAACCACAGATTCAGCGCCGACCGCTGGACCTCGGCGACGATCCCCGACGACCACTTTGTCGGCGTGCACAGCGGCTACAACGCCACGACGCCGGGGATCGAGGGGCCGGTCAACTACGCCGAGACCATGTTTGTGGACGCCTCCGCCGGCGAAACGCCCGCGACCATCGGCGACCTGGCGGTCGGCGACGCGACCGGGTACAGCGCCCGGCTGGTGTTCACCGCGCCGGCCGCCACCGCCGCGGGCGCCGGGCATGTCAGCGCCTACCAGGTCCGGTCCTCGGCCTCGCCCATTGTCACCACGCGGGACTGGCTCAACGCGACGGTCTTCGAGAACCGGTACACCCCGCGCCTCGCCGGCAAGACCGAGAGCCTCCGGTTCATCGGACTCACCCCCTTGACCCAGTACTATGTCGCGATCCGCCCGGTCGACGCGGCGGGCAACCTCGGCGAGATGTCGACCGTCTCGTTCACCACCCAATCCGCCACGCAGGACCCCAGCGGGGGGCTGCGCCTCGTGCCCTCGCCCCTGGGGCGCTCGCTGGTCACCGAGTCCGGCGACCCGTTCATGGTGATCGGCGACCACCTCGGGCTCAGTTGGGCGTACACACGCCAGATGTTCCCGGGCGATGTCTGGGACAGCACCAACAGCGTCTACCAGAACTACAGCCAGAACACCCCGCGCGAGGGGATCTACACCGACTACCTCGACGAACTCCAGGCCCGCGGCGTCAACACCATGCGGGTGTTCATCGAGCAGCAGACCACCAACGCCGACGGCAACCCCAACCTTCCGGGCGACCCCCGCGGCACCTACTGGATCGAGCACAATGTCGGCCAGTACAACCCCGATATGCGGGCCTTCCTCGAGACACTCATCACCGAGGCCGACCGCCGGGATATGTACCTCATCCTCTCGCCCTTCGCCGCGTGGTACTACCGCGACGCCTTCGGCATCGAGGGCCCGTGGGCGACCGGCTTCGGCGGCCCGCTGACCACGATCAACGACTTCTTCCAGGAGCCCGCCACCCTCACCATCGCCAAGAACCGCATGGACGAGGTCGTCACCTGGGTGCACGAGAGCTCGCACCCCGAGCGGGTCCTCGGCTACGAGATCATCAACGAGTGGAACACCACGGGGTGGACGGAGAACCCCGAGGGCGACTCCACACCCGACCGCGCGGTCGAGATGACCCGCCGGGCGGTGTGGGTCGGCGAGCTGGCCCGCTACACCATGGCGCTCGACCCGAAGCGGTTGGTGATCAACCCCGTCATCGGCGAGCACCTGTCGGGGGCCGCGGCACGCTCGATGTTCTACAGCCGGGATTTCGATGTCCTCATGCCCCACTACTACACCCTCGCCAACGAGGAGGGCATCAACAACCCCTCGACCGACCGGGCGGTCCGGGCGGCTATCGAGCAGGCCCGCGCGACCGCCGCCTGGCTCAACATCGTCGAGGACCGCCGGCCCATCCTCAACGGCGAGTGGGGCCCCTCACGCGAGCCCTGGCCCACCGGGGCGACCTACTACACCGACCAGACCTACGACGAGGGGAGCTACTCCGACGCCAACGGCGCGTACACCCTCGCCGAGGATGAAGAGCTCTTCAGCTCGGTCCTCTGGGCCGGCCTGGCGTCGGGGCAGTTCGGCACCGCCATGCGCATGCCCGGCGGCCTGATGAACTACATCACCGGCGTCAACGAGAGCAACCAGACGCTCTACCAGGGCTACCTCCTCTCCGACAACATGCGAGCCACCCAGCAGCTCATCGCGGCCTGGCGCGACGGCTCGGTCATCGGGTTCGACTTCGGCGCCTACTCCCCCGACTCGCTCGCGGGCAAGCTCTCGGCAGGCTCGGCCTCGGGCTTCACGCTCCACGCCTTCGGCGCCGCCGACGGAGGGCAGGGCATCGTCTATGTGCTCCAGGACCGCGACGCCAAGGCGGGCGCCGTCGCCGACGCCACGCTGGCGATCTCCGGGCTCGATACCGACTCGCTCTACGACATCGAGATCTGGCAGACCGACCCGGGCACCACCGCCGCCGCCAGCGTCATCCGCGATGTCTTCAGCACCGACGGCTCGCTCAGTATCAGCCTGCCCGCCTTCAACCAGGGCCTCGTCGTCCGCTTCCGCGCCCACCGACCCGCCGGCCAGGTCGAGCAGATCGCCGCCCTCGCCGCCGGGACCAAGACCATCTCGTTCGCCCGCGGCCTCGACCGCCAGCCCATCGCCGTCGTCTTCGACAGCGCCACCGACACCACCACCACGGTCGATATCGCGGCCCTCACCAACTTCCGCGGCCAGGCGGTCGACATGACCCCCTACCGCACGACCGACGGCGTCGTCCACCTCGCCCTGACCGACGAGCGGCACCACCTCTGGCTCTTCAACGGCAACCTCGCCACCGGCGTCTGGACCAGCCGCGACCTCACCGCCGGGATCGATGCCCCCGGCATCAGCGGCGACCTCACCGTCTACCAGCCCACCTGGGGCGCGATCCACATCGGCGGCCTCGACGCCCGCGGCCACTCGGTCAACTACTGGTGGGCCCCGGGACAGAGCGAGTGGCAATTCGCCGACCTCACCGGCATCCTCAGCGGCCCCGAGATGGCCGGCGGCCTGGCAAGCTGGGTCGCGCCGTGGGGCGCCCTCAATGTCGCCGGGCTCAACGACGCGGGCGAGATCATCGTCTATTGGTGGGTGCCCGGCATGACCCGCTGGGCCACCCTCAACATGACCACCTTCGCCAACGGGCCCACCCTCGAAGGCCAGCTCTCCGCCTTTGTCACCCCCTGGGGCGCCATGAACATCATCGGCCTCGACAGCGCCGGCCACTCGGTCGCCTACTGGTGGGTCCCCGGCGGCGCGGGGTGGGTCGTCTCCGATCTCACCGCCATCACCGGCACCGCCTCCTACGCCCAGGGGTTGACCACCTCGACCTCCACCGACGGCGGGATCAACATCTTCGGCACCGACACCGCCGACCACCTCATCATGCTCCGCTGGACACCCGCCTCGGGACGCTGGAACGACACCGACATCACCGCCGCCGCCGGCAGCGACCCCGTCGACTTCCCGGTCGGCGCCGCCTCGGCCGGACGGCGTCTGACCGTCGGCGCCCGCACCCAGGGCGCCGGCGCAGAACTCCTCCTCCATGTCCTCGACCTCGACGCCGACGCCTGGACATGGCAGCTCGGCTCGGGCGGGGGGGTTGTGTAGAGCGAGCCGGGAGGGCCGGCAGGCCGCACCACTGGTTCACCGACGCTCCTCCAGTGGGGAAGCCCCATCCCGCGCCCGGAACCCCCCCGGCGGGGAACCCGGCGTTCATGAGGCTGGCGCCCCAATTCCGGCGTGGGGCTTGGCCGGGGGGGTCTCAGCCACTAGACTTATTCAAGATATTCACATCCTGATTCCAGAACACGGAGAGCAGCCATGAGATCGTCGATTCGCCGGTTCGCGCCCGCGGGCATCTGCCTCGCGGCCTGCGTGCAGGCCGCCAACGCCCAGCAGTTCTATGGCATCGGGTACATCCCCTCCGGGCGGCAGAGCTTCGCCACCGGTGTGTCGGGGGACGGGTCGGTCGTGGTGGGCGCGGTCTACAGCCCCACCGGCGGGACAGATGGGCTGGGCGGGTATGTCGGCATCAAGTGGACCATTGCCGGCGGGCGGGTGGAGCTGGGCCTGCTGCCGCCCGATGGTCATTCGAGCTACGCCTACGGCGCGACCTACGACGGCGCGGTGATCGCGGGCGAGGCGTGCGGCAGCTACTGCTATTCCGTACAGCCCTTCCGGTGGATCGACCCGGGCCCGCTTGAGCCGCTCGGCTATATGCCCGGCAGCTCCAACTCCTACGCCAACGGCATCTCCGACGATGGGTTCACCATCGCCGGCTTCGCGGTGCAGGACGGCTTTTACGATGTCTATCCCACGCGCTGGCGTGAAGAGCTGGGCGTCGTCCCGATGGACCGGTTCCCCGGCGGGGGGACGGCGATCGCCCACGCGGCATCCGCGGACGGCAGCTTCCTCGCCGGTAGAGCATGGGACTCGGACCGCCACCAGCAGGCCGCCCGCTGGGGCAGCGACGGCGCCATCCAGGGGCTCGGCTTCCTTCCAGACCCCGGCCCGATCACCTACAGCGCGGGGCGGGCGATCACGCCCGATGGCTCGACCATCGTCGGCACCGCGCACGGGGCCGTCGGCGCGGGCGGCTACGCCTACCAGGGCTTCCGGTGGACGCCGTCGGCGGGCATGCAGGGCCTCGGTGTCTCCGGGACTCGGGGCAACCTCGGCTCGACGGCGGCGATGGATGTGAGCGCCGACGCCCGAACAATCGTCGGCGCATGGGGCGGCGAGACGGGCTTCGGCGACGGCTCGCAGGCCGCGGTCTGGAAGGCCGGCCTCGGCTGGCGCGACCTCGAGACCTGGCTGGTCAACGACTACGACCTCGACAATGTCGCCGACTGGACCCTTGTCGAGGCGCTCGGCGTCTCGAACGACGGGTCGGTCATCGTCGGCTGGGGGTTCGACCGCGCCGGCTACCCCGAGGGCTTCGTCGTGGTCCTGCCGGTTGAGTGCCCTGCAGACTTCAACGCCGACGGCGAGGTCAACACGCTCGATGTGCTGGCGTTCCTCAACGCCTGGAGCGCGGGCGACCCGTCGGCCGACTTCAACGCCGACGGCGTAATCAACACGCTGGATGTGCTGGCGTTCCTGAACGCGTGGAGCGCGGGGTGCTGACCACGCGGGCGTGGGCAACTGAAAGTGGGAACGACCAGCGGGGCCTCTCGGCCCCGCTGGTCGTTGGTCGCGTGCTCGGGGCTCGGTTCAGCAGCCGGCGGACCAGAGGTTCAGGAAGGCCAGCACATCGAGGGTGTCGACCTTGTAGTCGCCGTTGATATCGGCCTGGAGATCGCCGGCGGCCCAGTCGTCGAGGTAGTCGAGGACATCCAGGGTGTCGTCGTCGTCGTCGCCGTTGTAATCGGCGAAACAGCCGTTGCCGAAGAGCATCAGGATCTGGCCGCCCTGGACGAGGTTGTCGTCGTCGATCGGGCCGCCACGGAGCGAGTGGCCCTGGACATCGAAGAGGAAAGTCCGCTCGTCGGAGCTCTCGACGAACCGGGTGATATCGATGATCCCCGAGGACTCCCAGTTGCCCAGGTCGTCGGGATTGGTGTCGGTCTGGTTTGTGGGCACGGCGGAGCGGTCCATGACGCCCACGCGGTGGGCCCGGGCGGTCGTGGGGTTGAGCTGCCAGATGGAGGCCTCGATCCCGCTCTCGTCGCCGAAGCTGCCGATGGAGCGGTCCTCCTGGATGTAGGCCAGGCCGTCGCCGGCCCAGTCGAGGTTGTCGGGGCTGCGGATGCCGAAGTCCATCTTGTCGGCCTCGTTGGCGTCGTAGGCGATGGCGACGGAGGCGAGGATCGGGCCGCCGCCGGTGATCGAGTCGTGGTCGAGGGTGACCACATAGGTGGTGCCCCATGGGTCGTTGATCTGGTCGTCGCTGCCGTCGCCGTCGATATCGCCGAGGTTGGTGACCCGGCCGGTGGAGGCGAGGATGATCTCGGAGGTTGTGGGGTCGTTGTCGGTGTCGACGGGGTTGACCGCGACATCCTCGGGTCGGCTGAAGAAGAACGCGCCGATCGAGCCGGACTCGCGCACGAGGTTGTCCATGTTCTGGATGTCGTCGTCGCCGTTGACCAGGCCGTCGCCGGTGATATCGGTGCTGGGGTTGTTGGCGGTGAGTGGGACAAAGGCGCCGGCGGCGGCGTTGCCGGTGCCGAAGAACTCGGTGTTGGTGTTGGCGCCGCTGTCGGCGACCCAGGCGTAAAGCCGGCCGCCGGCCAGGCCGTTGCGCTCGAGGAAGGGCTCGCCCTTGTCGCCCTTCATGCCGATGTAGAGGTAGAGGGGTCGTCCGGCGCTGTCGTCGCTGAGGATGACGACGCTGTAGCCCTCGAGGCCGGTCTCGTGGGTAGCGGGGACGCTGATGACATTCTCCCAGGCGCCGTTGCCCATGGCGGGGACCTCGTAGAGTCGGCGGTGATGGGCGTCGAGGGCCCACTGGCGCCCGCCGTCGGTCTCCTCGCCGGTGAAGAAGATGTAGTCGCGGTAGCCCTCGGCGGGGCCGGCCATGGAGGCCGAGCAGAAGCGATCGAAGATGGAGTAGTCGGCGACATACTGGTCGATGTTGCCGGGGTTGAGTTCGACGCCGCCGTCGACGACGACGCCGGTGAAGCCCGGCCCGCCGGCGACGATCTTCGAGGTGCTGGTGTCGAAGTCGAAGATGCTCACGCGGGCGCCGCTGGGGAACACCGCGCCGTTGGCGAGGGCGAATGGCGCGCCGGAGCCATGGCCGAACTCGTGGGTGACGAAGACGCGGACGGTGTCCTCGCCCATCGGCATGGCGCCCATGCCGTCGGGGATGCCGGTGAACTGGAAGGGGTCGCCGCTGTCGATGCCGGGGACGAACTCCCCGACGGTCAGCAGCGGCCGGACACCGAAGCCGAGCAGCGGACGCATCATGGGGGCTTCCGCGGTCTGCGCCGCGGCGGCGCCGGCGAGCGCGAGCAGTGTGGACTGAACGATGACTCGATGCATGGGTGATCTCCTCGAAGTAGACACAGATGCGGCCGGGCGGAGCCGGACAAGCTCCCCGCACCCAACCGCGTGGAAGGTACGAGGCGACCCCGCGGTGAAGCGCTTTGATTGGATCAAGAACACGGCAAGAGTCGGTGAACGCTGCGCGGCGCAAACACAGCGATGCTTCGCGCCGCGCGGCTGGCGGACTCTAGCCACGAGTCGGTGATAATCGGATGGGGACTCAACGAGTTGGGTCGACGGCTCCGGGGCCATGACGCTGCCGGTGTGTGCCGCGGGGTTCACCGCCGACGGTGCCATCAACACGCTGGATGTGCCGGCGTTTTTGATGGCGTGGAGTGGGGGGTGTTGAGGCGATTGCCCTGAGGGCCTTATCCGCCACTCGCGTCGTCCGGCCGCTCCGCTTCGATCGCGCGGACAACAGCCTGCGCGAGGTAGACCCGGGCATAGCTGCGTCCTGTGACTTCACGGAGGATGCCGTATTCGACGAGCCGGTCGATGTAGCGTTGGGCTTGTTGCGGACGAACCCCGAGCCTCGTCGCGACATCCGTGGCCCGGACGGCGGGCCGTTCGAAGAGGAAGTCGGCGAACTCCCGGAGCCTGGCCGAGGCTCTTTCCTGGGTGATGGTGTCTGCGAACTGCTGCCGAAGTTCCAGCATGCGCCTGGCTCGGAGGAGGCCGTCGCCGGCCTGCTCGGCCACACCCACGCAGAAGAACCGCACCCACTCCACCCACGCGCCTTCCGTGCTGACCCGGCGGAGCAACAGGAAGTAGTCTTCCTGGTATTTGTCGAAGTAGGGGCTCACATACACGAGCGGGCGGGAGATGAGACCGCTCCGGCAGAGCATGGTGACGATGAGCATCCGGCCGAGCCGGCCGTTCCCATCGGCGAACGGGTGGATGCACTCGAACTGGTAATGCGCCAACGCCGCGGCGATGATCGCGCGGGTCCACGACGGCGGGCTGCGGAGGAACACTTCGAGGGCATCCATGCAGTGCAGCACTTCATCGGCCGCAGGGGGAACGAACGCCGCGTTGGCAAACCCGCGGCGGGCTCCCTGGATGTAGGCCTGACCGTCGCGATACTCTCCGGGCTTCTTGTCGCCGCCGCGCACTCCCCCAGACATCAGGACGGCGTGCATGGACTTGATCAGCCACTGGCCGAGCGGGGCTTCGGACTTCAGGCCGGCGTCCAGTGCGCGGAGGTAGTTGCCGACCTCCCGAGAGTCGTCGGTCGTCGAGACGCCCGCCTCGTCGAGCGCGACATCTTCTGCACTGGCGATGGTGTTCTCGATCCTCGACGACGCCTGGGCCTCTCTCAACCGGAATGGGTTCGCGAGCAACTGTGGATTGGGCAGGGACTCGGCGATCCCGTCCAGTCGGGTCAGGTTGCGGACCGCGGCCTCCAGTTCTGGATAGACATCGTCCAGGAGATGGCCCCGGACCGACTCTGGAGGGAGCGGGTCGGGGAGGAACGACTGGCCAGAGAACGGCTCCAACACCGGGAGTCCGTCCTTTACCACCACCTCCGAACCAGAGGTCCGAATCAGCCTGCCGGGTGATTGCGCTGTGAAGGTCGCGGTGTCCATTTGAACAGATACTAGCCCAGAACGACACAAAAGCACAGATTCGTCAACATCTGTGTATTTGCTGCAAAAAAGCACCGCAGCAGTTCAATCTCCTGAATACACGAGAAATTGGGTTTCAGACGGTCGCGTACCCAATAGGTTGTGGTTTCCGAGCTATCCCCGCTTCTCCCACGGCTTCCGGTCCTTCTCCAGCTCCACCGCCACCCCCTTGTAGAGCTTCACGCCACCCTCCCCCACCGCCGCCACCAGCTCGCGGGCGAGGTCGGGGGTGAGGGTGGTGCGGAGTTCGCGGGCGGGCTTGACCTCGCAGACGACCTCGTCGGTCTCGACGACCAGCTCGATGGGCACGGTGCCCGGGCCGCGGGGGGGCTCGGCGTGGGCGACGCCCAGGGTGGTGGCGAGGCGGTCGAGGGCCTGACGGCTGGAGCCGTTAAGGCGCAGCTCGCTGACGGTGACGCGGAGGGTGCCGCGCTCGAGGGGCAGGCCGTCGATGGGGACGAGGCGGTCGACGAGGACCTGCGGGTCGCCCCGGGAGAGGTCGACGCGCCCGAGGAGGAACTTGGGGGCGTCGTCTTCGAGCAGGTGGGCGTGACGCCCGTAGCAGTCGGCGAACATGACGGCGTCGGCGGCGCCGGTGAGGTCCTCGATCGTGAGGATGCCCATCTTCTGCCCGGCGCTCTTGCCCTGCTTGACCACGAGCGTGCGCACGGAGTTGACCAGGACCGCGAGGACGACCCTGGTGTCCTGCCCCCGCTCGCGCAGCTCGGCGCAGGTGGCGTTGGCGAAGATCGTCGCCCAGTGCTTCCACTGCTCGAGCGGGTGGCTGGAGACATAGAAGCCCAGGGTCTCCTTCTCCTGGGTGAGGGTCTCGCTCTCGCTCCACGCCGGCGCCCGGACCAGCGGCGTCTCGGCGGTGGGGGCCGCGTCGTCACCGCCCCCGAACCCGAAGAGCTGGTTCTGCCCCGCGGCCTTGTCCTGGGCGAGCTTCTGCCCGGCGGAGACCGCGGCCTCGATCGACGCGACCATCGAGGCGCGCTCGGCGCGCGAGTGGAGCGCATCGAACGCGCCGCCCTTGATGAGCGCCTCGATCGTCGCCTTGTTGACCACGCCCTGGGGGACGCGTTCGCAGAAGTCGAAGAGGGATGTATAAGGACGAAGTGACGAAGGCACGGAGGCACGGAGGGAAGAGCCTGCGGGCGCGGTGGTGTCCCCTTCGTGCCTCCGTGCCTTCGTGCCTCCGTCCCTTTCCGCAATGACCGCCTCGATCGCCTTCTCCCCCGCGCCCTTCAGCGCCCGGATGCCGAAGCGGATGTGGCCGTGGGCGCTGTCCTTGGGCTCGTTCTCGTCGTAGACGACGGTGAACGACGCCTGCGAAAGGTTGATATCCGGCGGGCGGACCTCGATGTTGTGGCGGGTGATGCGGCCTGTCCGCGGGTCGATCGAGCGCGTGCGCCGCGCGTCCTCGAGGTAGGGGATCCAATCGCTGACCTTCTGGGCCTGGCTCTCGTAGGTGAGGAAGGCGGCCATGTAGTGCGCGGGGAAGTAGGTCTTGAGGTACGCGGTCTGGTACGCGACGATCGCGTAGCCGGTCGAGTGGCTCTTGTTGAAGCCGTAGCCGGCGAACTTGAGGATGAGCTCGAAGAGGTCCTCGGCGTCGCGCTTGGCCAGCCCCTGCTCGACCGCGCCCTCGATGAACTTGGGCCGGTTGGCGGCGATGACCTTCTCTTTCTTCTTGCTGATCGCCTTGATGAGCGTGTAGGCGGCGCGGAGAGGGATGCCGCCCAGCTCGTGGACGATCTGCATGACCTGCTCTTGGTAGACCATGACGCCGTAGGTCTCGCCCGTGAACTTGTCGACGATGGGGTGGACGCTCGGGACTTCCTGCTCGCCATGCTTGCGCCGGTTGTAGTCGGGGATGAGGTCCATCGGCCCCGGGCGGAACAGGGCGTTGGCGGCGATGAGGTCCTCGAGCCGGTCGGGCTTCATCTCGACGAGCAGGCGGCGCATGCCGCCGGACTCAAACTGGAACACGCCGGTGGTGTCGCCGCGCTGGAAGAGGTCGAACACGCGGGGGTCGTCGTAGGTGAGGCGGTCGAGGTCGAGGGGGTGCCGAAGGGACGGAGCGACGGAGCGACGGAGCGACGAAGGGGAGCGAGCGTCAGCGAGTGTTTCCGATCCCTCCGTCGCTTCGTCGCTTCGTCGCTTGATCGCTTCAAATTCCTCCTGCCTCCCCACGGCCTCCCACACCGCCCGCTCGGGCATGGTCTCCTGAATCAACTGCTTCGCCCGCTCGATTACGCTCAGAGTGCGGAGCCCAAGGAAGTCCATCTTCAGCAGGCCCATCTTCTCGCAGGTCGGGCCGTCCCACTGGGTGACGATCTCGTTCTCGGCCCCACCGGTCTGGCGGTAGAGGGGGACGAGCTCGTGCAGCGGCTGGGTGGCGACGATGACGCCCGCGGCGTGGACCGAGCTGTGGCGGGCCTGGCCCTCGAGCACGCGGGCGTTGTCGATGAGCTGGGTGATCTGCTCGGGCGTCGTGTGCTGGTGGGGCGGGAGGTTCGCGTTGATCTTGGCGATGGCGGCGGGTCGGCCCTCGCAGAGTTCGCGGAACTCAGGCTCGGCCTCGATCGCCCCGTCGAGCGTGATGTTCAGCGTCTCGGGGATCATCTTCGCGATCCGGTCGGCGACCGGGAGGCTGACCTCGAGCACTCGCGAGCAGTCGCGGATCGCCGCCCGGGCCTTCATCGTCCCGAAGGTGATGATCTGGGCGACATGCCCGTACTTCTCGCGGACATAGTTGATGACCTCGCCGCGCCCGTCCTGGCACAGGTCGATATCGATGTCGGGGTACTCGGAGCGGTCGGGGTCGGTAAACCGCTCGAAGAGCAGGCCGTAGCGGACGGGGCAGGCGTTGGAGAGGCCGAGCACATAACCGACCATGGTGCCGACGCCCGAGCCGCGGGCGTTGGCGGGGATGGCGCGCTGGCGTCCCCAGTTGACGAAGTCCCAGACGATGAGGAAGTAGGCGGAGATGTCTTTGTCGGCGAGGATGCCCAGCTCGCGTTCGAGCCTGGCCCACTCGTCGGCTTGCTTGGCCTTGTCGAGCACGCCCGGCCCGTAGCGCCACACCATCCCCGCCTCGGCGAGCATGCGGAGCGCCTTGTCGCAGTCGGCCTTGAGCCGGCCCGCGTCGGCCTTGTCGCGCGTCGCGTCGAAGGGCTCGAGGACAAAGTGCGCGCAGTAGGCCTTGTACCACGCCGTCAGGTCGCCCCCGAAGGCCGGGTCGTCGTGGGCGGGCAGGTCGCCGGCCTCGGGGATCTTGACCCGCACGACCGGGGCGTGGTTGGCGCCGATGGGCAGCTCGACATAGCAGCGCTCGGCGATGGCGCACGAGTTGGCGAGCGCCTCGCGCCCCGCCCCGGCATAGTCGCCGGCGTTGTAGTCCGCGTCCTCGAAGATCTCCCGCATCTGCTCGGGGCTCTTGACATAGAGCTCGGGCGGGTACTTCATCCGCACCGTGTCGCTCTTGAGCTTCGCCGTCGAGATGCAGATCAGCGTGTCGTGCGCGTCATGGTCCTCGGCCCGCAGAAAGTGGCTGTCGTTGTCACACACCAGCGGCAGGCCCATCTGCCGCGCCAGCTTCACCAGCAGCGGGTTGATCGCGTTCTGCTCTGGCACATGGTGCTGCATCTCGATGAAGAACCGCGGCCCCGTCCCCTCGTCGGCGAACACCCGCGCGTGCCACGCGGCGCTCTCGACCGCCCGGTCCCAGTGCTTGGCGTCGCCGCTCTGGACCCGCGCCAGCAGGTGCTCGCCGATCTCGCTCCCCAGGTGCCCGTTGATCGCGATCAGCCCGGAGTTGTGCTTCTCCAGCAGGCCCCGGTCCATCCGGGGCTTGTAGTAAAAGCCCGTGAGGTACGCCTCCGAGCAGAGGTACATCAGGTTGTTCCACCCGGTCAGATTCTCCGCCAGCAGCACGAGGTGGTACCCGCCGTCGGAGACGCCGGTGTAGGTCCGGTCGGTGCGGTCGCCCGCGGCGACATAGGCCTCGACGCCGAGGATGGGCTTCACGCCGTGCCGACGGCAGGCGTCGTAGAAGGCGACCGCGCCGAACAGGTTGCCGTGGTCGGTGAGGGCGACGGCGGGCATGCCGAGCTCTTTGACCCGTCGGACGAGGCGGTCGACCCGGTTCCCGCCGTCGAGCAGGGAGTACTCGGAGTGGAGGTGGAGGTGGATGAACCCCGCGTCGGCGGGCGTAAGCTCTTGTCCTACAACATCTTGTGGTGATTCATCCATCGCACACAACCCCTGTGATCCAGAGACGATGGTAGCGTACAGCCCCGGCCCGGCCAAGCCCTCTCAACCGACAGGCTCTCCCCGCACGATCCCCCCAGACGGCACGACCCCGGCGGAAATACCCACGCCCGCTGGTCGGCGGGCGGGAGGTTTTGCATATCAGCCCTGCACGACGACCCCTGGCCGGGGCCGGGGAGTGCCGAGGGAGGGGTAGGACAATGCGACGCCAGATCACCGTTTCACTCGTACTCGCGGCCGCCGCGGCGACGGCACACGCCGACATCGTGGACTTGTACGCGACCGGCCCGGGCCGGGGCGTCGATGTCCGCCTCCGGATGGGCCACGAGAAGGTCACCACCTTCGCCGGGCAACTGCTCCACCAGGCAGACTCGGCCACCGGCGTGGGCGAGCGGTTCCTCGGCGAGCACGCCTACTACAGCACCGAGCCCACCGACCACCCCGCGACATCACCGATGACCTTCACGATCACGGCGCTTTACGAAGTACCCTCCTCGCGCCCGATGGGGCCGGCGAAGGCCGCGGCGGTCGAGAGCCTTTTCGCGTTCGCCAACGGCCGGCAATTCGAGGAGGACGCGCCGGCGGCGTTCGCCGGGGCGTTCCAGCTCGCGCTGTGGGAGGTCGTCGCCGACTATGAGGCCGACGAGGGCGCCGAGAGCCTCGATGTCTTCGAGGGCCGGTTCCGCGTGGCCGAGCGCGAACACAGCAGTTTCAGCCGCGATGTGCGCGCACACCTCGGGGACATGTTCGACGCCGTCGGCGAAGCCGAGCGGTTCAGCGGCTCCGTGATCGCGATGCGGGGCGATGACCACCAGACCATGCTCCAGGCCGTGATGAGCGACCGCGCTGTCCCGGCGCCGGCCTCGAGCGCCGCGCTCGGCGCGGGGTTGCTCCTCTTCGCGACGCGGCGACGCCGTTAGCCCTGTCGCTTGGGGCTGATCAGACACACCCGACTTCTTCGGTGCGGTCGGGGGGGGGGGCCCCCCCCCCCCGCCCCGGGGGTTTTGGGCGACGGTAAACCACCCCGCCCACAAA
>CAYJPX010000013.1:0-9862 GCA_964372195.1 uncultured Phycisphaeraceae bacterium | reverse complement strand
CCGCGGTTCCCCCTGGGGTTGGGGGCTCACCACACCCACCCCCCTGCTGGGGGGGGGGGGGCCGGGGCCCCCCCGCCCGGCGGCCGGCGTTTTAGGGCCACTCGTGCAAGCCCCGGGCCAAACTCCCCTATAATCCAGCAGGATGTGGAGCTTCACAACCATCCGAGAGCAGGCGGCCCGCTCGGGCGACGGGGCATCGCGCGCGTTCAGCCTGGTGAGCGGGCAGCCGTCGTGGATCACCAGGGCGGCGGTGCTCGTCGGCCTGCTGATCTTCAGCGGGATCGTGCTGCTGTTGGTCGTGCCGGCGCTCCTCGTGGCGGCGGTGGTGTTCTTCGTGTTGCTGTGGATGTTCCGGGCCTGGCTGTGGGTGCGGTCGCTCTTTGGCGGCGGGCGCTCGGGGCGTCGCAATGTCCGCGTGATCGTCCGCGAGTGACGCCTACTCCATCCCGCCAGAGATCGCGCGCAGCCACGCGTCGCGGAGCGTGCGGGTCACCCCGCCGGGCTTGCCCGCACCGATCGGGTGGGCCTCGATCGCCGCGACCGGCAGCACGCCCCAGCTCGAATTGGTCAGGAACACCTCGTCGGCGGCGAGCAGGTCATCGACCGCGAGCATGCGGCGCTCGATGCCGATCGAGCGCATCTCGGCGAGCTCGATGATCGCACGCCGGGTGATGCCGGGCAGCACGGGGCTGGGCAGCGCCGCCCTGCCGGCGAACGCCTGGGTGTCGGGCCCGTCGATGCCCGGGACGCCCGCGTGGGCGCCGCCCTCCTCGCCCCGGGCCAGCGGCGTGCGCAGCGTGCCGTCTTTGACGAGGAACACATTGCTCACGCAGCCGCCGGCGAGGTGGTTGCTCACCTGCAGGACGATTGCCTCGGCGGCCCCTTTGGCGCCGGCGCGTTGCAGCTCGTGCTGGCGCCACCAGTAGTTGAGGCACTTGTGCCCCTCGAAGGGGTTGAGCGGGTTGGCGCGAGTGTCGGCGAGGCACACCATCACGCCGCGCTCGAACATCGCGTCCGGGTACGCCGTCGCCGGCTGGGCGACGATCAACACCGTCGGCCCCCCTTCGTCGCTTCGTCCCTTCGTCGCTTGGTCGCTCTTTCTTGGCTGGAGCAGATTGAGGTCCCCCCCCGTGATTGTCAGCCGCAGCCGCGTCCGCTCATGCCCGGCCCTGGCGGCGGTCTCCATGACCGCGTCGTAGAGCCCCTGGGTGCGGAGGTTCTCGGCCAGGCCGAGTTCGCGGCTGCTCTGGGCGAGGCGTTCGAGGTGCTCATCGAGCCGGTAAACCCAGGTCTCGTCGAGGCTGGTCGTGCCGCCGAGCATGGTCTCGAAGAGCCCGACGCCGTGCTGGAGCCCCGCGTCGAACGCCGACACGCGGGCGTCGGCCTGGGGGAGGAACTTGCCGTTGAGGAAGACGGTGGCCATGGGGTCACTCTAGAGCACGCGGTCGCCGCGCGCCGCGCGACCGGCCGTGGCCGCAGTCGCCTACTCCATCCCACCCTCGATGCCGGACTCCTCCTCGAGCGGCGCCGGGACGCCGGTCGATTCCTCGCCCTCCGGCGCCTCCGCCGGGTCGGCCTCCCCCGGCGCTGCCTCCCCGGGCTCGACCTCCTCGGCCGGCAAGTAATACACCGGCGGCAGCTCCACCACCCCGGGCTCCCACGGCTGGGTCCGCTCCACACGCCACGACGCCCAACGCCGGTGCAGGTAGAGCGTGATCGCCTGGTACACCGGCTCGTCCCCCATCGTCAGCGCGTACACCGGGCGGAACACATCCACCCGCGCGTTGTCCCCGCGCATCCACACCCACCCGACATGGTAAGTCGGCAGGTACTCGATCTCCGGCGTGATCGGGGCCGCCCGCTCGCCGATGCGTGTCGCCACCCCGATGTACTGCTCCCGCGTCAGCCCGCGGGGCAGGTTGATCGCGAACCACGCCTCGCCGCCGTCATCCGGCGGCGGGTAGTTCTCGACCGCCCACCCGACCGTCTCGGCGAGCAGGTTCTGCACCGTGTGGCTGGCGAAGTCGGGCTTCTCCTCGAGCTGGGCGGCGGTGCCCTGGGGGTTGCTGTCGTAGATCACGCTGGTGCACCCGGCCGAGGCGAGGACGACCCCCGCCGCTGCCGCGACCCGTGTCGCCCGCCCGATCCTTCTATATGTGTCGCAGAATGTGTCGCGGAGCATCCAACCCTCCCGTGTGCTCGGAGCCTCTGGGGTCTCGCCGTCCCGGGAGGATATGCCCGGCCCCCCTCCAGCGCCCTCTGGGAGTGGGAGTGGGAGCGGGACGGGGCGTTGGCGCACGCTCTTTGTGCTTCTCCTATCCTCGACCATGCCGCCCGCCGTCCAACCCCGCCGCTTCGTCCTCGGCATCACCGGGGCGTCGGGGGCCGCGTACGCCCTCCGCACGCTCGAGGTCCTGCTCGATGCCGGGCACGAGGTCCACCTGGTCGTCAGCGACTACGGCCGGCGTCTGCTCGCCGACGAGGCGGGGGTCACCCACCTCGACCTCCGGCGCCTGCTCCCCCACAGCCTCGACCCGGCAACCCCCCCACCGCTGGGCCTGCGACCCCCGCCCACCGGCGCACATGCGTGGGCACCCGACGCCCCGCGCCTGGTCATCCACCCCAACAAGGATGTCGGCGCGGTGATCGCCTCGGGCAGCTTCCTGCACGACGGCATGGCGGTGCTGCCGTGCAGCAGCACGACGCTCGGGGCGATCGCGAGCGGCAGCGGCAGCAACCTGCTCTGCCGTGCCGCGATGGTGACGCTCAAGGAGCGCCGCCCGCTGATTGTGTGCCACCGCGAGACGCCGTTGAGCCTGATCGACATCGAGAACATGCGCACGATCACGCTGGCCGGCGGGATCGTCTGCCCGACCAACCCGGGGCTGTACCTCTTGCCCAAGAGCGTGGAGGACATGGTGGACTTTGTCGCGGGGAAGGTGCTGGACTTGCTGGGGGTGGAGCATGGGTTGGCGACGCGGTGGGCGCCAGCTGGCCGCTGCTCGGGAAACTCATAACATCAAGTCTCGCGTCCTCACCCTTACGCGGCATAGAGCGTCCTCGACTCACGGACCACACGGTCGCGGAAGTGGCGCGACAAGAAACGCGGCGTCTTGAGGTCGACCTCTCGGCCCAGCAGCCCGCGGAGCTCCATCAGCAGACCGCCAAGGTCGAGCAGGCTCGGTGTCTCGCCCTCCGGAAACTCGACGAGGATGTCGATGTCGCTCTGCGGCGAGAAATCCTCGCGCAGCACCGACCCAAACAGCGCCAGGCGTCGCACGCCGTGCCTCCGGCAGATCTCGGCCAGTTGGTCCTCGGGGATGGAAAGGGTGTGGAACCGCATCAATCGCCTACCACGCAAGTCTATCGGCCCATCTCTCCCTGCACCACAAGCCCCGGTCTGGCGGTGCCCCGCCCACCGCCCGCCACTCCGGCTCGGCTGCCTGGCCCACGAGATCCTGCCGGCCCCGTTCCAGGGCCCTGCCAGTGTCTCGATATCCCCTACGCCGCCAGCCGAATCGGCTCGGGCTCGAACGACTTCCGCGGGCCCGCGCGGTCGGCGGGCAGGCTCACGGTGATGGTCGTGCCCGCGCCCTGGCGCGAGGCGACGCCGATCTGGCCCCAGTGGGCCGCCACGATCTGGCGGCAGATCGCCAGACCCAGCCCCGCCCCCGCCGAGGCGTCCGACGAGACCGGGCCGCTGCTCAGCGCGAACGCCCGACCCAGCTTGGCCATCACTTCCGGCGACATCCCCCGCCCGTTGTCCCGAACCTCGATCGACGCCCCCGAGCCGAACCTCGAGACATGCACCTCCACAAGCCCCGACGGCGAGTGACGGCAGGCGTTGCTCAGCAGGTTCAGCACCAGCCGACGCAGCGCATCGGCATCGCCGTACACGCTCAGGTCGCCCGGCCCGTACCGCGCCTCCACCCGCACCCCCGACCGCGAGGCCAGCGGCAGCATCACCGCCACCGCCGACTCGATCACTTGGCGCAGGTCGACCCCGCCCCACTTCCACACCGCGTGCTCATCGCGCAGCCGCGCGCCCTCGAGCATGTTCGTCGCCATCTCCGTCAGACGCTCGGTCTGCTCCAGGATGCCCCGCGCGTACTCCAGCCGCTCCCCCTCCGCCAATTCGGGGTCCAGCAGCGCCTCGGCCAGCAGCCGCTGGCTCGCCAACGGCGTGCGCAGCTCGTGCCCGATCGCCCCCAGCGCCTCCTCCACCGCCCGACGCGACTCCACCAGCAGGCGTCGTTCGTCCTCGACCTCCTCCAACGCTTTGCGGTCGGTGATGTCGGAGATGAACCCCTCCAGCAGCACCGCCTGGCCGTCCGGGCCGGGCACCACCAGGCCCTGCTCCCACACCCAACGCACCGACCCGTCGCGGTTCACCAGCCGGTACTCCAGCCCGAATGCCCCGCGCTCCGACACCGCACGCCCGACCTCGGCACGCACGCGGTCCCGGTCCTCGGGGTGGATCAGGTCCGCGAAACGCACGGAGCGGTTGTGGACCAGATCCTCCACGCGGTACCCCGTCAACGCCTCGGCCCCGCGGCTGGCGAAGAGCATCGTCCAGCCCGCGTCGGCGAGACACTGGTAGGCCATCCCCTGCAGGTTGTGCATCATCGAGCTGAACCGGCGCTCGCTCTCGCGCAGCTCGCGCTCTACCATCGCCAGCGCTGCAAACCGCCGGACGCACAGCAGGTAGAGCAGTCCCGCCGTCGTCACGACGAACGCCAGCCCCTTGACCGACTGGAGCAGGTGCTCGGTGAGCCCCACCCCTGCCATCTCCTCCGCGACCCCATCCGACAGCAGGATCCACGCGATGCCGAACACCAGGTACGGTGCGACCACGCGCCACGCTGCACGGCGGATCTTGCGTTTCCAGTTCGGCATAAGACCCCCGCCCCCCACTCAAGGAAACCCTCAGCACCCACATCGGCCCTGCGCGCCGGCCACCTTCAGCGGGTTCGGGGAGGTTCGCCGACCCGGCACAGAAAGATGGGTCCGCCGGGGGTTATGCCCCCCGACGCAATGGGGGAAATCCCCTCGATTCTCGCCCACCATCGCCCGTCCGTGCCAGGCGGCGGGGTCGATCGGTTGTCCCCCTGTCTGCCGCGATCACACGGTCTTACTCGATCACATGCCCCGGCCTGGCGGTGTCCGCGCCCACGCCCCGGCGTTCGGGCTCGGCCCCCGGCCCCGCGAGGCTGATCAGCACCAGCTCCTCGTTCACCCGCCCCTGCAGGTGGACCGGCCTGCCCCAGAGCAGCGCGATCGAGCGTAGCGTCTCGACCGCCTTGGACGCATCGACCTCCAGCCCCATGAACTTGTGCGCCAGGTACAGCTCGCCGCGGTTGGCGTAGTTCGCGTCGGCGACATAGATAAACGGCTGGCCCATGTTGGTGAGCTGGAAGAGCAGCGTCTGCTTCACGCGGTCAAAGTCCCGCGTCACCACCCGCACCTCGCCGGTCTGCGGGTCGCGGCGGAACTGGTACATCTGGTGCTTCTCGACAAACTCGGGGGTGAGGAACTCGTCGATGAAGTTGACATCGTTGTAGATCCGCCGCACCTCGAAGATCTTCTCCCGCCCCTTCATGCTCTTGTCGTCGAAGGCCTCCTTGGCGCCGATATTGCCCAGGCGGTCCCACGACGGGCCGTGCTGGCCGCGGTCCCAGCGGCGCTCGATATCCTTGAACATCTCGACGCCGATCTTGTAGGGGTTGAAGCCGCCAGGGGGCATGTGGACGACGCCCGAGTGCTGCTCGGCGTAGTCGATGATCTCGCGCGCTTCGAGGAAGTGCTGGGTCATGAGCTTGCTGTGCCAGTAGGTCGCCCAGCCCTCGTTCATCACCTTGGTCATGCCCTGGGGGGCGAAGTAGTACGCCTCGTCGCGGACGATGCCGAGGATGTCGGCCTGCCAGTCCTCCAGCGGCGCGTGGGCGAGCAGGAAGGCCAGCACATCCCGCGTGGGCTCGGCGGGGAAGCGGTTCTTCGCCTCGCGCTGCTCGGTCTCCCATACCTCCCGCTGCCGCGTCATCTCCTTGGCGGGGTTGATGAAGGGGTCCATGTAGTCCTTGGCCGGGAGCTTGTCGGGGCTGAAGGTGGCATGGCCACCGGTGGCATGGCCTCGGGTGGCACGGCCCCCGGTGGCACGGCTCTCCGAGCGGGCCGTCCCCGGGCCCCCCGATCCCACCCGCCTCGGAGAGCCGTGCCCGCGCTTGCCCATGAACACCGAGTGCGGGTCGATCAGGTGCTCGATGGAGAGGCACGCATCGAGGAACCGCTCGACGACCTCCTGCCCCTGCCGCTCGATGTGTCGCCGGACGCGGGTGGAGTGGTTGGCCATCTCGTCCATCATCTTGCGGTTGGTCTTGCCGAACCAGAGGTTGTTCTTGAAGAAGTCCGAGTGGCCGTAGACATGGGCCATGACCAGCTTCTGGTCGGTGACGGAGTTGGACTCCTGGAGGTAGGCGTAGCAGGGGTCGTTGTTGATGACCATCTCGTAGATGCGGCCCATGCCGTAGGCGTCGCGTTTGCTGAGCCGGTCGTACTCCATGCCCCATCGCCAGTGGGGGTAACGGACGGGGAACCCGCCGTAGGAGGCGATCTGGTTCATGGTCTCGAAGTCGAGGACCTCGTAGACGACCTCGAAGAAGTCGAGCCCGTACTCGCGGGCCTTGGCCTTGATGGCCTGCATGTGGGCGAGCAGCTCGGGGCTGAGGTCGGTATGGGGCGTGCCTCTGGGCATGACGGGTCTATCGGCGATCGGGTCCGGATCGCCGCACCTCCCTTACAGGTGCCTACGCGGCCAGACTCGGCGGGTTCCCGGTCTCAGGTGACGACCGCGAGGAACCAACTGACGGTAATCGCAGGCACAAGCCAGCACGAGGCGATACAGCACACCCTCACCGCGGGCGTCGCGTGCCTGATCCGACGCCTTGAGACGAGCCAGATCAGCAGACCGCTGCCGCACACCACCGCGCCGACCACGAGCACCGCGAACTCGAATGCCTCCGGGCCGCTCCCGCCGTTGAGCAGAATGGACAGCGCCCACAACCCGACGATGGCGTGGAACCCGGTCCCGAACGCCAACCCCAGCAGCCCCGTGAGAAACAGTCCCATCCGCGGCTCGACCATTCCCACCCGCAGCCGCAGCGCCTCCCCACACTCCGGGCACGCCTCCCCCGTCAGCCCCCGCAGGTTGTACCCGCACGCCGGGCACGGCTCATCATGCTCGGCGAGGAACGCCCGCAGCATCGCTCCTCGACTGTCACCCGGATCATGCATGCTGACCCCTCAGTCTACAGGAATCCCAAGCCGGCTACAGGAGTTCCTCACCCGCTCCGACCAGGATGGTGAGCACCAGGGTCCAGAGTGGTGTGGTTGCAGCGATCAAGACGATGCAAGCCCGGGTGAGTGTGCCTGCCCTGGCGACTCGGTGCCGGAGGCCCACCCACGCCGCCAAAGTCAGCAGCGAGACCGCCGAGCCGGGCAGGAGGATGACTGTCAACCACACGGACCAGGGCAAGAACAGAAGCATCGGGGCGACATGAAGCGCCGCAGCGATGATGATCCCCAGACGCCCGATGGTGTACCACCCAGGATGGGCCGAGTCGCGCCGAACCGCCAGACGCAACCCCTCTCCGCACTCCGGGCACACCCCACCCGCAATCCCCCGCAGGTTGTACCGACACATAGGGCACGGCTCGTCGTGCTCGGCGAGGAACGCCCGCAGCATCTCCCCCCGTTGGTCGGCTCCCTCGGTCATCTCGGGTCGGAGTGTACTCGATGCGACCGCCTCGCCCACCCGCCGCGATCGCCCCATACACTCGCCCATGCCCCGCTCCCCCCTCCAGACCGCCCAGCACCTCGCCGCCGCCGGCAGGCTGACCGAGGCGGAGAGCGCCTGCCGTCAGGCCCTCCGGGCGCGCCCCGGCGATGCCCAACTCCTCCGCCTGCTCGGGCGCATCACCCGGGACACCGGGCAGACCGACGAGTCGGTGCGCATCTTCGAGCAGCTCAGGCGGGCACGCCCCAACGACATCCAGCTCCTGGGCGAGCTGGGCGCGAGCCTGACGCAGGCCAACCAGGCCCGCCAGGCCCGGCCGCTGCTCACCCAGGCCGTCCAACGCATGCCCAACGCGGCCGAGTGGCACATCTGGCTTGGTCGCTGCCAGCTCCAGCTCTTCGACGCGGCGGCGGCGGTCGTCACCATGCGCCGGGCCATCGAGCTCGCCCCCGACGATGCCGACGCGGCCCTGCAGGCGTCCAACGCGCTGCTCCTGGGCTCGGCGCCCGAGCAGGCCGAGGCCTGCGCCCGGCGTGCGCTGGAGATCCGGCCGGGCTGGCGCCCCGCGATGCTCGCGCTCGCCGCCGCCCTGCACCAAGAGACCCGGCTCGACGAGCAGATGGCGGTGCTGCGGGAGGTCCTCGGCGTCAGCCCCAACGACCCGGCGGCGTGCAGCGCCATGGCGGCGTGCCTGCGCATGCTCGGGCGCAACGCCGAGGCCATCGCGCTGCTCGAGCCCCTTGCCTCGCACGCCCTCACCCCCACCCTGGCGATCACCCTCGCCCCGGTCTATCTCGCCGCCGCGAGGGCCAAGGACGCCCGCGACCTCATCGAGCGGGCGCTGCGGTTCGAGCCGATCCCCGCGCCCGAGCGCTCGAGTCTGTGTTTCGCGCTTGGCGATGCGCTCCGGCGTCTCGGCCGCCACGACGAGGCCTTCGACGCCTACCGGCGCGCCAACGAAGCCCGCCCGCGATCGTTCGACCGCGCACGCCAAGCGTCCATGCACGCCACGCTCCAGGCCGCGTTCGGCGAAGGCCTGGCCGGGCAGCCCCGCGCCACCCTCGACGCCTCGCGCTGCGTCTTCATCGTCGGCATGCCGCGGTCGGGGACCACGCTGGTCGAGCAGATCATCGGCGCCCACCCCCGGGCGCACGGCGCGGGCGAGATCAGCACCCTCCAGCACGCGCTCGACGCGGCCTGCGCCCCCTACGGCGGCCCGGGCGCCGAGGCGTTTGCCCGGCTGACCGCCGCCGACCTCGACCGTGGCGCCCAACTCTACCTCGACGCGGTCGACGCCCTCGCCCCCGGGGCACTGCGCATCACCGACAAAATGCCCCACAACTTCCAGGTACTCGGCCTGATCGAGCGCATGCTCCCCGGCAGCCGTGTCATCGCGTGTACGCGCAGCCCGCTGGACAACTGCCTGAGCCTCTACTTCACCCAGCTCTCCCTCCGCCACGCCTACGCCAGCGATCTGGCGGACCTCGGCTGGGCGTACGCGCAGCACCTCCGCCTCATGCGCCACTGGCGGGAGGTTTGCTCGATCCCCATCCTGGATGTGCGCTACGAGGAGGTCGTCGCCGACCTCGACGCCCAGGCCCGGCGCATCATCGAGTTCGTCGGGCTCGACTGGGACGACCGCTGCCTGCGGTTCTACGAGAGCGATAGGCCGGTCACCACCGCCAGCGTGGACCAGGTTCGCAAGCCCATCTACACCACCTCCGTCGCCCGCTGGAAGCGGTACGAGCACCACCTGGGCCCGCTGATCGAGTCACTCCGCGCCGAGGGTGTCGAGGTGCCCAAGGGGGAGGAGTGAGTGGGTGAAGGGGTGAATGGGTGAGTGGGTGAGTGGGTGAATGGGTGATTCGCGATCGTCTTGGGTTTGGGCGGCTCGGCGGAGCATGGGATTGCGCGCAGCGCGGTCGAGCAGTTCGCTCGTCGCACAGCGCGTCCACACCTCACACCTCACACCCCACACTCCACACCCACTCACCCAATCACCCATTCACCCATTCACCCACTCACCCCACACCCCACCCCCTACACTCGCCCATGCCCCGCTCCCTCCTC
>CAYJPX010000012.1:0-52519 GCA_964372195.1 uncultured Phycisphaeraceae bacterium | reverse complement strand
GCCCCACCCCCCCCCCCCCCGGGCCCCCCCCCCCCCCCGCTACTTCAACCCCTCCCGCACCCGCACTCCGGGCACCCGCTCGAATAGTCGCCGCGGAGGTCGTAGCCGCAATTCAGGCACAGCCCGCGCTCGGCTCTCGTCTCCCCGAGGATCCGCCTCCAGAGCCGCCGAACATCCTGGGAATCGGGGAGCAGCCATGCAATCGGCAACAGCAAAGCGCCAAGAACCACTGTGTCCAACAGAGCGCCCAGCGGGAGGGGAATTCCGGTGCCACCCCAGTAGCCCGTCCGCATCGCCCGCCAGGGCCAGCCGTAGGTTCGGACTGCTCCATAGGTTCCGAATCCCGTTTCGTACCCCACGCCGGCGAGCCATTCTGGGGCCTCGCTGGCTGGCACCCGCCGCCAGGCATCCTCGCGATAGGTCCCCAGCAAGCGTGAAAGTGCTGGTCCCTCGATTCCGGTGATGGTTGTCGCGTCGATGAACGAGGCAGTCGTCCAGTGCGTCGCGTTGATCCGCACGAACCCATCGTGGTAGACTATGAGGAACCTCTCATCCCGCGTTCGTATCCCCGCACGCGACTCCCAGTCCTGGATCTGGTCCTCGAAACCACAGAACAGGGTGCAGGAGATGACCGTCGCCGCAGCCCCGCCCATCACCCATCGGCGGAGCACTGCCCACAAACTCCATCGCTTCCAGCGCATGGGTCTTCTACGGCATCCGTGTTCCTCTGTGTTCATCTGTAGCCAAAACCGGCGCCCACGCCTACTTCAACCCCTCCCGCACCATCTCCTGCGCCCGCTTCACATCCTGCGCCCTCTCCGCCGGCATGATCAGCGTCGCGTCGTCGGTCTGCACCACGATCAGCCCCTCGCACCCGACGAGCGCCACCGTGTGCCCGTGGGCATCGCGGACCGAGCCCCCGGTGATAACGAGGTTGTCCCGCGAGTCCACCAGCACCGCCTCGCCGCTGCCGCGCACGCGGTTGCCCGCCGTGTCGGGCGAGATCGTCTCGGCGTACGCCGGCCAGCTCCCCACATCGAGCCAGTGCAGGTCCATGTCCACGCCGCAGATCGTGACCGAGTCGTCACGGCTTGCCGGCTCCATGACGCCGTAGTCGACGCTGGTCTTGGGGAGTGTGGGGTAGACCCTTGCGAGCGTCTGCGCGCGCGCGGGGGTGTCCCACTCCCCGGCGATCTCGGTGAGCCCCGCGTGGTTGACCGGCGCGTACCTGCCGAGCAGCTCCATGTAGGTGCGGGCGTGGAAGATGAACATGCCCGAGTTCCAGCCGTAGCGGCCGCTCTCGACATACCGTGTCGCGGTGTCGAGGTCGGGCTTCTCCTTGAACTCGCGGACGCGGAACGCCCGCGCATCGAACCCGTCGAGACCCTCGCCCCGCTGCACATAGCCGTAGCCGGTCGCGGGGAATGTGGGTTTGATCGCGAAGGTCACAATCCTGCGTGGGTCGGCCTCGACGAGCCGGAGGCCCAGGTCCATCGCCTCGCGAAAGACGCTGTCGGGCTCGATGATGTGGTCGGCGGTCAGCACGGCGAACACCGCGTCGGGGTCGCTCCGTCCCAGCACGGCGGCGCCGAACCCCACCGCGTTGATCGTGTCGCGCCCCTCCGGCTCGCCGAGCAGCCGATCGCCGCGGAAGCCCGGCAGCGCGCGCTCGATCTCGGTCCTGTACCGCTCGCCCGTGCAGATCACCCGGCGCTCGGGCGGCACCAGCCCCTCCAGGCGCCCCGCGGCCAGCTCCAGCAGCGAGCACCCCGTCTTCGACCCCTCGCGGAAAATGAACGGGATCAACTGCTTGGGCAGCGCCTTCCGGCTCATCGGCCAGAGCCTGGTCCCCGCCCCGCCCCCCCAGATCCAAGCGTAACCCCAACGCCCACTCCGCCTCCACGAGCCCCGAGCGCAAGCTCGGGCCTTGTCAATCTCGGGCGAGGTCGGAGGTCCCCCGAGCTTGCGCTCGGGGCTCGTAAAGTCACCCCCCCTCGTCACTGCCCAAACACCCTCGCCACGATCTCCTCGCCGCTCAGCTCCGGGCTCTCGACCCCCCGAAGCGCCCGCTCGATCGCCCGCTCGGCCTCGGCCTGGGTCTGGCCCAGGCTCTGGAGCACCGCCAGGGCATCCTCGACCGCCCCTCCCGCCGACGCCGGCAGGCTGAACCGGGCGGCGGCGGTCGTCAGCTTGGCCTCGATCGTCACGCCCGGGTCGATGAAGGCATCCAGCTTGCCCGTCAGCTCGGCGATCACGGTCTCGGCCAGCCGCTTGCCGATCTCGGGGAGTCTCTGGAGCCCCCGCGCATCCTTCGCGGCGACCATCGCGGCGATCTCGCTCGGCGGTAACGCCATGGCCCGCAAGGCCTTACGGTTGCCCAGGCCCTTCACGCTGACGAAGATCTCGAAGAACCGCCGGTCCTCGGGCTGCGCGAACCCCACCAGCCGGGGTATGAAGCTCGACCCCTGTCCCTGGGCCTCGAGGTACTCCAGCGTGTGCAGCGTGACGGGCCGCCCCAGGTGCTCGGCCAGCCGTTCGGCCAGGTAGGTGGGCAGCAGCACCTGCCGCGCGAGGTCCCCCTGCTCCACGATCCCTGCGTTGCCCTCGATCCCTGAGATGGTACCGGTGATACGGCAGATCATCGCCGGTAGTAAAGCAGGTTTGGGGCGCCCGTGCGCTTCCACCCGCGTGCGGGGGCGAGGCCGGGAGGTCCGGATCCCTGGGCTTCGGGGGCGGATCTGGTCGATACCCCCGCGGGCGGTTCTTGCGCCCGGAGGTCGTCCCATGCCCAGAGCCCAGCGGAATCACCAAATCGCCGAGCCCAAGCCCCGGCCCGGGGTCGTCCTGCTCGGCACCCGCGAGACTCTCGCCGCCCTCGCGCGCCAGGTCTCGCCCTGGACCAGCCCCCAGCCCACCGGGGCGATCGTGCTGGGTGGCTCCGAGGGCGAGAGGCCCGCGAGCTTTGCGACCGCCTCGGCCACCGAACTGCCCATCCTGGGGACCCTCGCCGATCTGGGTCGCCTCAGCCCGCGCCCCCGCCTCGCGGTGGTCAGCGTGCCGGCCTCCATGCCCATGCTGCTCGAACAGGCCCGCGCCGAGCTGGTTGATTTGGGGATCGAGGCTCGGTTCCTGCCCCCCCTCTCCGATGCCCTGGCGCCCAAGGTCGACACGCGCTCGTGGTGGCGACCCCAGCCCGCGGCCATCGACCCGGCGGTGCTGATCGGGCGCGACCCCCACCGGCTCGACCACGAGGCGGTGGGGCGGGTCTTGACCGGCCAGCGCGTGCTCATCACCGGGGCCGGCGGATCGATCGGGTCGGAGCTGGCCCGGATCGCCGCCTCGTTCGCCCCGGAGCTCCTCATCCTCGTCGAGCGGTCGGAGAACGCGCTCTTCGAGATCGATCGCCAGCTCGGGCCGACCGGAGTCGCCCGGCGGGCGGTGCTGCACGATGTGGTCGATGCCCCCGGCACGCGCCGCCTCCTTGCCGAGCTGCGCCCGGATGTGGTGTTCCATGCCGCGGCCCACAAGCATGTGCCGCTGATGGAGGACCACCCCGCACACGCGGTGACCAACAACATCTTCGGCACCAAGTCGGTCGCCGACGCGGCCGCCGGGTGCGGGTGCGGGCGGTTCGTCCTGATCTCGACCGACAAGGCGGTGCACCCGACCAGCGTCATGGGCGCGACCAAGCGGATCGCCGAGCAGTATGTGCGACATCTGCATGGGGAGATGCGGGAGACGGTGCGGAGGGGCGTGCCACCCACCACCTTCTCGGTGGTGCGGTTCGGCAATGTGCTCGGCTCGGCGTGCAGCGTGCTGCCGATCTGGGCGGCCCAGCTCGCCGACGGCGGGCCGATCACCATCACCGACCCGCGCATGACCCGGTTCTTCATGACCATCCCCGAGGCCGCCACGCTGGTGGCGCAGGCCGCGGCGATGAGTACCGACATGACGGGCGGGGCCGGCGGGGCCGAGGCGCCGCTCTTCGTGCTGGACATGGGCCGGCCCATCCGCATCGTCGACCTCGCCGAGCGGCTGATCCGGGTGCAGGGCCTTGAGCCGGTGCTCGACGGGGTGGGCGGGCGCAAGGCGGTGGGGCCGGGGCAGGTCGAGATCGTCTTTACCGGCATCCGGCCCGGCGAGAAGCTCGACGAGGAGCTGACCTACGCCGACGAGCTGCTCAGGCCGACTCGGCACCCGGGCATCCGGGCCTTCGACGCGGGGGGCGACCCGCTGCCCGAGGTGGAGGCGTTGATCGAGTCGCTTGATGTCGCCCGGCGATCGACGGACCCGGACGCGGTGCTCCCGGTGCTGCGGGGGCAGGCGGCGGGCCTGGGTGCGTCGCCGCTGCGTCTGGCGGGATGAAGATCGCGTAAGCGAGCTGTTCGGTATCGATTTGACTCGGGCGCGGATTCGGCGACAATGCCCCACCGGCGGGGAGTATGAGAGGCCGGGTAGGGCGATCCCAATGACCCCACGCCGGCAAACCCGGAGGATGCTCTCCATGACCACGATCAGCCGAACGGAGTCGCTGGTGGACAAGACGCGCGAGGCGCGCGCCAACGCCGAGGCCCTGCTCGCGGGACTGCTCGAAGCAAAGTCGGCGTCGGAGCTGCGTCTGGCCGAGATCCGCCGGCCCGACCCGCTCAAGCAGGTCACCGGGCGCAGCTCGCTGGATAACGCCATCGACGCCACGCGCCGGATGATCGAGACGCTCGACCGCAACCTTGCCGAAGTGCAGCGGGCCACGGCGCGGACCAACGGGTTCGTGCTCGTGCCCGAGGTGGTTCTCGGGCGTCAGCCCGTGGGGTAATGGCCCTTTCGACGGCCTGGCGTTCGACGAAGGCGGCCGCTACCGTGCGGGCATGACCACCACCCCCGTGCTAAAGATCAAGAAGCTCGACCCCCTGGCCACGCTGCCGGCGTACCACTCGGCTGACGCGGCGGGGATGGACATCGCGGCATGCCTTCCCCGCGGGGACTTCGCCTCGCCGGAGCTGACCATCCGGCCCGGCCAGATCGTCAAGGTGCCGACGGGGTTCTCCATGGCGATCCCGTCGGGGTACGAGGGCCAGGTCCGCCCCCGCTCGGGGCTGGCGACCCGGCACGGGCTGACCGTGGTGAACGCGCCTGGGACGATTGATGCGGACTACCGCGGGGAGGTATTCATCGCGTTGATCAACCTCGGACCGCACGCCGTCCGGGTGGTTCAGGGCGACCGGATTGCCCAGCTTGTCATCACGCCGGTGTCGCGGGCGGCGGTTTTGGTGGTGGCGGAGCTTGAGGAGACGCTGCGAGGTGGTGGCGGGTTCGGGTCCACGGGGGTCGGAAAGGCGCCGGGAATGGGCGCCGGGGCTTTGTCGGGCTGAGCGGATCCCCCAGATTCCCAAGCCGCTGTGTCCGTGAGGTTTAGGCCCGTTGCAGAAATTTTCTCGATAATCGCTTGCGGACGAGAAAACCCTCTTGCGTCGGCGTGCGGCTCTGGTACTATGCGGCTGCTGGCGAGAGTCAGCCCGAGTCTTGGGAGAGCCTTGGTGGTAGTCGAGAGAGAGACGAGACCATATCCAAGGACCGCCTGCTGTATCGATCGTGTGGAGTGGAGTGTGTGCTCCACCCTGAGTAGAGAGAGTTTGTCACCTGTTTTGAGTGGACGCGTTGTCCACCGCAAATCAGAGGGAGACCAAAGATGAAGACTGTTTCCATTCTCGCTATCGCCGGTATCGCCGCCGCCGCCTCCGCCCAGTGGTACAACGGCGATCCCGACCTGACCAACGGCCTCGCGGCCGAGTTCAATACCGTCGTCAGCGACGCGTATGTGTTCGAGGACTTCAACCACGGCGGCGGCACCATCACCGATATCTACGGCAACTTCTTCTGGAGCTCGAGCATCACCGGCTACATGTACGAGATCCGCTCGGGCATGAGCAACGGCTTCGGCGGCACCCTGCACGCCTCGGGCAACACCGACGGCGCCTACAGCATGGTTCCGAACGGCTTCGACGCCTTCGGGTTCACCGGCTACACCCTGTCGGCGGACATCGCCGACCTCAGCCTCGGCGCCGGCACCTACATGGTCGCCCTGTCGCCCATCGGCAACTTCACCGGCCGCGGCTTCGTGCAGACCACCAGCGGCGCCAATGGCGTTGGCAGCCCCAACGACAACGACCTCAACTGGTTCCACTCCGGCTACTTCGGCGCCACCTACGCCGAGTCCTACCAGGGCGCCGACTTCAGCTACGGCGTGAATGTCCCCGCCCCCGCCTCGGTCGCGCTGCTCGGCCTCGGCGCGCTCGTCGCCCGTCGTCGTCGCTAATCGCGAACGATTGACTCAGTATTCCTGACCCAAGGGCCGCCCGCGAGCAATCGCGGGCGGCCTGTTTTTTTGGGCTGGGCGTGGCCCTTGCGGCGTGCCGGGCGATCGGGTAGCCTGCGGGATGAGGCCCGCACACTCTCGCGGGCCCGAGGAGAGTGCACCATGAGCGCGAGGGTCATCCGCGAAAGGACCCTGGCCGTCGGCTGGGTCATCGGGTCGGTCCTGGGCTCGGCGGCGAGCGGGCAGTGGTACAACGGAGATCCGGATCTCAGCGGGGGAACATCCGCGGAATTCAACACGCTGGTGACCGATTCCTACATGTTCGAGGACTTCGACCACCCGGGCGGCCCGATCACCGCGATCTACGCCAACTACCTCTTCAACGCCGTGCTCACCGGGTACAAGTACGAGGTCCGCTCTGGCATGAGCAACGGCTTCGGCGGCACGCTCCACCGGTCCGGAGACACGGATGGCCCCTACTCGCTGCAGTACAACGACGGCGCGGGCTGGGATGGCTTCGGGTTCCTGAGCTATCACCTCTTCGCCGATATCCCCGATCTCGATCTCGCGCCCGGGGTCTACATGGTCGCGCTCTCGCCGATCGGGGATGGGACCGGCCGTGCGTTCGTGCAGACCACCAGCGGGGAGAACGGCGTGGGCAGCCCGAACGACAACGATCTCAACTGGCTCCACTCCGGGTACTTTGGCCTCGAGTATCAGGAGAACTATTCCGGGGAGGACTTCAGCTACGGCGTGGAGATCCCCGCCCCCGCCTCGGCCGCCCTGCTCGGCCTCGGCGCCCTGGTCGCCCGTCGTCGCCGCTGATCGCGAACGACTGACTCAGCATTCCTGACCCAAGGGCCGCCCGCGTTCGCCGCGGGCGGCCTGTTTTTTCGGCCCCCACGCCCTCTCCGGGGCCTTTTGGGCGGTGCGTTACGAAGGCGTTGCGCAGCGGGGAGTGGTTCGTCGGTATCTCTTGGCATGGCCGGGCACGCCGTCCGAGCCGAGAGGAGCACACCGATGTCGAGGAATCGAGCGAGGCGGGGGCTGCTGGGTGCGGCGGTCGCGTTGGTGGCGGCCCTGGCCATGCCCGGGGTCGCCCAGGATGTGGACCATTGGGAGAACCTGGTCATCCCCCAGCACCGGGTGCTGCTGCCGCCGGTGCAGGAGACCTCGGTGGTCATCGAGAGCGTCGAGGTGGATGTCCGGATCGTCGAGCAGGTGGCGACGACAACCGTGGGGATCGTGCTGCGGAACCCGTCGGGGATGGCCCAGGAGTCGCAGTTGCTCATGCCGGTGCCGGACGGTGCGGCGGTGCGGCAGTTCAGGCTCGAGGGGCTGCCTGACGAGGGGATCGCCAAGATCCTGACCCGCGAGGAGGCGCGGCGGATCTACGAGTCGATCGTCCGCCGCACGCGCGACCCGGGGCTCATCGAGTTTGTCGGGCTCAACCTCATCAAGTCGAGCGTCTTCCCCGTGCCCGCCAACGCCACGCAGCGGATGGAGCTGGTGTACGAGCAGGTGCTGCCGGCGGACGGCACTCGAGTGGACTATGTCCTGCCCCGCAGCGAGTCGCTGGAACGCAGCGGCGTGAAGTGGTCGATGTCGGCGACGATCAAGTCGTCGCGGGCGATCGGGACGGTCTACTCGCCCAGCCACGACCTGGCGACCGAACGCCTCGGCGACGGGACCGTCAGGGTCACGGTGCCGGCGTCCTCGGCCAACGACCCGGGCGCGTTCCGCCTGAGCTATGTCATGGCCGGCGGCGATGGGCTGTCCGCCTCGCTGATCGCCTACCCCGACCCGCGCGTCGGGTCGAGCGGCAACGGCGGGTACTTCATGCTGCTGCTGGGCGTGCCGAGCGAGGCCGATCGCCCGGCGATCAAGCGGGAGATCACGCTGGTCATCGACCGGTCGGGATCAATGCGGGGCGAGAAGATCGAGCAGGCCAGGAACGCCGCCCTGCAGATCGTGGGGGCCCTCGGCGATGGGGAGTATTTCAACATCATCGACTACTCGGACACGATCGAGAGCTTCGCCCCGGCGCCGGTCGAGAAGACCGCCGAGTCGCTCAAGCGGGCCGAGGCGTATATCCAGGGCCTTGCGGCGGTGGGGGGGACCAACATCCACGACGCGCTGGTGCTGGCGCTGCAGGCCGAGCCGGCGGAGGGGACGCTGCCGATGGTGCTCTTCCTGACCGACGGCCTGCCGACGGTGGGGGTGCGGAGCGAGCGGGACATCCGCGAGGCGGCCCGCAAGGCCAACACGCACGGGCGGCGGATCTTCAGCTTCGGCGTGGGGTTCGATGTGAACTCGCCGCTGCTGTCGGGGCTGGCGACGGGGTCGCGCGGCAGCCCGACCTTTGTCATGCCCGACGAGGACATCGAGGTGAAGGTGGGACAGGTGTTCAGGCGTTTGCAGGGTCCGGTGCTGGCGATGCCGGAGCTTGATTGCGATGGCCTTGACGACATGAGCCACACGCGAGAAGTCCTGCCCGGCTCGCTCGGTGATGTTTTCGAGGGCGAGCAGGTTGTGGTGCTCGGCCAGTATCTCGGAGGCAGGAAGACGCTGCGCCCCGTGCTCCGCGGCGTGCGCGCCGGCGGTGGGCAGGCTGTGTTCCACATGGAGTTCGACCTCTCGAAGGCCAGCGTGCAGCACAGCTTCGTGCCGCGGATCTGGGCGATGCGGAAGATCGGCACGCTGATCGACGAGATCCGCCAGTCGGGCGCCGACGGCGGCGTGCCGGACAAGGAGCTGGTCGACGAGGTAATCCGGCTCTCGACCGAGTTCGGCATCCTGACCGAGTACACGGCGTTCCTGGCGGCGGAGGAGAACGAGTTCCTCGGGCAGTTTGGCGCCCTGCCCGCGATGGACGCACCGGCCGGCGCGTTCAGATTGAGGGCGCGCGAGGAACTCGGTCGGCGGGTCAACGAGCGTTCGGGCGGCGGCGGGGTCTCGCAGGAGTCTAACTCCAGGATGCAGCGCGAGGCCGACAGGGTCAACGCGGGCAACGAGATGCTCTTTGCCGCGACCGCAGGCGAGCCCGGCGCCAAGCCGAGCATGGCAGAGACGCAGTTCGTCAGCGTCCGCCAGAACGCCGACCAGACGCTGTACCGGCGCGGCGAGCGCTGGGTGGACGCCCAACTGCTGGACAAGGCCGACGAGGCGCCCGAGCGGACGATCGAGTTCGCCAGCGATGAATACTTCGCGCTCGCCGACCGCCTGGCGAATGAGAACCGCCAGAGCGTGCTGGCGGTGGCCGGTGACATCTACCTGCTGCTCGATGGCCAGCGGACGCTGATCCGGCAGACGCCGTAATCCCCCTCATCGCCCGCGGCCCCGGAGACGGGGCAGCGGGCTTTACGAGCCCCGAGCGCGAGCTCGGGGTTGGAGGTGATCGGGCGCCTCTCGAGCATTGTTCCTGAGCTTGCGCTCAGGGCTCGTAGAGGCAAACTCCTGAGCTTGCGCTCAGGGCTCGTAGAGGCAAGCGCCGGTCTTGGCGATTCGGATTGACAAGGAACCACACGATGCTCAAGCACACCACGATCATCCTCGCCCTGTTCGCCGCCTCGGGTCTCGCGCAGACCGTCGAGCTGCAGAAGTTCGAGCGCGACCCGCTGGTCGCCATCACCCGCCCCTCGAATGTCCATCCCGAGACGGCGATCGAGGTGGTCTTTGTGCTGGACACGACCGGCTCGATGTCGGGCCTCATCGAGGGGGCCAAGCAGAAGATCTGGTCGATCGCCAACCAGATCGCCACCGCGCAGCCGCGCCCGACGATCCGCATGGGGCTGGTCGGCTACCGAGACCGCGGCGACACCTACATCACGACCGCGACCCCGCTGACCGACGACCTCGACCAGATCTACAGCGACCTGATGGGCTACGCGGCCGACGGCGGGGGCGATGGGCCCGAGAGCGTGAACCAGGCGCTGCACGAGGCCGTAACGGGCGTCGCGTGGACGCCGCGCGAGGAGGGGGCGCAGACGCTGCGGCTGATCTATCTGGTGGGCGATGCCCCGCCGCATATGGATTACCCGCAGGATGTGAAGTACCAGGCGTCGTGCGGGGAGGCGGTGAAGCGGGGGATCATCGTGAACACGATCCAGTGCGGGCTGATGGCGGAGACGGCGCCGATCTGGCAGGAGATCGCGAGGCTGGCGGAGGGCGAGTACTTCGCGATCGAGCAGTCGGGCGGGGTGGTGGCGATCGAGACGCCGTACGATGCCGAACTCGGGGAGCTGTCGATGAAGCTCTCGGGCACGCTGCTCGGCTATGGCGACGCGGCCGCGCAGGCGGCACTCGCCGGCAAGCGTGAAGGCGGGCGCGTCCTCGCCGAAGAAGCCTCGGCACCCGCTGGCGCGGAGCGGGCCCTCTACCTCGCCCGCGACGACAGCGGCAAGACGCTGGGCGGGCGGCAGGAATTGGTCCAGGACCTCGCCGACGGCAAGGTCGAGCTCGACGAACTGGAGGAGGACGAGCTCCCGCCGGAGCTGCAGGCCCTGCCCGCCGACAAGCGGCAGGCGTTCGTGGAGGAGAAGGCCAGCGAGCGCAAGGCCCTGCAGGCCCAGATCAACGAGATCGCCGAGAAGCGGGCCGAGTTCATGCGGGCCGAGCTCGAACGCCTGGGCGGAGGCGAGCGGGACGCCTTCGACGAGAAGGTGATCGAGGCGCTCCGGGCCCAGGCGGCGAGAGTGGGGATCCGGTACGAGTGACCCCGGAGCGGCGGCCTGCCTTCCAACCCACTCCTCCTTGAGGAGCGGGTGGTCGCGAAGCGACCGGGGGTGGTGCGGCGGTGCGAGGGCGCGGGCGATTTGCCAAACCCCCACACCGCTCCCGCCTCGCTGCGCTCGGCACCCCCTCCGCGGGGCGGCGGGGGTTGTGATGCCGTCGCTGCGCTCGGCGGGTGGGCCGGTACACTGGGGGTGGGTGCGAGCCCTCGCTCCGGCGGCCGCGGCGCATCTGAGTCTCTGTGTCTCGCGTTTTGAGGATCCCCATGCCCCTGGCCCGCGTGCTTGTTGTGGAGGACGACTCGGCCATCCGCCGGGGGGTTCGCGATGCGTTGGAGTTCGCCGGGTACTCGGTGCTCGAAGCGGTCGACGGGCGTGAGGGGTTCGAGGTCGCCAGCACGGCCGAGATCGACATGGTGCTGCTGGATATCTACATGCCCCGGCGCGACGGGCTGAGCGTGCTCGAGGAGCTGCGCCGGGTGCGGCCCGCACTTCCGGTGATCTTCCTGACCGCCAAGGGGGAGGCCGAGGACCGGGTGCGGGGGCTGCGGCTCGGGGCCGACGACTACATCGTCAAGCCGTTCAACGCCGGGGAGTTGCTCGCGCGGGTCGAGGCGGTGCTGCGTCGGTCGGCCGAGCGGCCCAAGCCGGTGCACCGGCTCGAGCTCGTCGGGCGGGTGATCGACTTCGAGCGTCGGGAGGTCGCGTTCGCCGACGGGCGGCGTGTGGTGCTGGCGCAGCGCGAGGCCGAGCTGCTCGAGTACCTGGCCGCCAACGCCGGGCGGGCGATCTCGCGGGATGAGCTGCTCAAGCGGGTGTGGGGTGTCGACCCCCGGGGCGTGCAGACGCGTACGGTGGATATGGCGATTGCACGCCTCAGGGAACAACTCGGCGACGACCCGGCCAGGCCGACGATGATCGTGACCGTGCGGGGCAAGGGCTACATGCTCGGCGGCGGGGACGGTGCGCCATGAGGACGAGCCGCCGGCTGACCTGGCTGATCTACGCGGTGTGCGTGCTGCTGGTGGTGGACGGGCTCGCCTGGGTGACCTGGCAGATGCTGAGCCTGGAGCGCCGCGAGCACGCGGCCCAGCAGCACGCGCAGGAGCAGGAGGCGGTCCGCCTAGCGCTGTGGCGAATGGACGGGCTGCTGAGCCCCGTCATCGCGGCCGAGGCGGCCAGGCCGTACTTCCATTATCGCTCGTTCTACCCGGCCGAGCGGGCGTACGCGCGGATGTGGGAGGAGCGCACGCCGGGGGAGGTGCTGGTGCCCTCGCCGCTCCTCGCCGGGCCGGGCGAGTTCATCCGCCTGCACTTTGAGAGCACGCCCGACGGCTGGCTGACCTCGCCGCAGGCCCCCGACGCGGAGTTCCGAGACCGTGCCGAGAGCGCGGCGTTGTCGTTGCCGGATGTTCTGACGGTCGAGCGGGATCTCAACGAGCTGACGGCGATCCTGCGCGGGGCGCCGGCGATGGCTGGCGAGAGCGTGGCAGCGCCCGCGCTCGACGACGCCGGGCGGACACCGGGCGAGCGGCTGCTGGGCGCGGCGCAGCAGGACCTCCACAACTATGCGCTCGAGCAACGGGAGAAGACCGAGCCGGAGCTGCTGGAGCTCGACACGCCGGCGGTTGTGGGGCAGGGCGCGGTCGAGGAGGACCGCTCGCTGGGCGAGTACCAGGCGCGCCAACGCAACGCCCTGCAGTCGCGGGACTTCGCCGACACGGGGGCGAGGCAGAGCAAGGCCGAGCCGGCGGCCGAGCCCGCGGACAGGAATGCGGGCCTGCCCGGCGAGGCGGTGGTGGGCGAGCGGGACGACGGGGCCGTCGGCGGGGCGCCCGGCGCGGTCCAGACCGGCCGGTTCGCCCCGGTGTGGCGGACCAACCCGGTGACCGGTGAGCCCGAGCTGCTGTTTGTGCGGGCGGTGACGGTGGGCGGGCGAGAGAGCACGCAAGGGTTCTGGATCGACTGGCCCTCGCTGCGGGCGGCGTTGCTCGGCTCGATCCGCGACCTGCTGCCCGACGCCGAACTCGTGCCGTTGGTGCGGAGCGTCGGCGGGACGCGGTGGGCCTCGACCGAGGACTCGGCGCTGCACGCGGGGCTGTTGCTCGCGGGCGTGCCGGCGGTGCTGGTGCCCGGGTCGATGGACACGCCGGGGCTTTCGGGGCTCACGCCCACGCGGATCGTGCTGCTGGTGGCGTGGGTGGCGGTGCTGGCGGCGGTGCTGGCGATCGCGGGGGTGCTGCGGGCCTCGCTGGCGCTGTCGGAGCGCCGGGGTCGGTTCGTCTCGGCGGTGACACACGAGCTGCGCACGCCGTTGACCACCCTCTGCCTCTATTCACAGATGCTCGACGACGGGATGGTGCGCGACGAGTCCAAGCGCGGTGAGTACCTCGGCACGCTGCGCCGGGAGGCCGAGCGGCTGGCGACGATCGTGGAGAATGTGCTGGCGTACGCGCGCGTGGGAGTCGCCGGGGCGGCGGTCTCGCCGCACGAGGTGGTGGAGCTGCTCCGCGCCGCGGCGCCGTCGCTCGCCGAGAGCGCCTCGCAGTGCGGCATGGTCTTCGAGCTGGACGCCGAGGGCGTGGACGGACTGCGCGTGGCGTGCGACCACAGCTCGCTCGAGCGCATCGTGCGCAACCTGGTGGACAACGCGTGCAAGTACGCACGCGGGGCCGAGGACAACCGGGTCACGCTCCGCGTGCGGCCCGCGGGCCAGGGGGTGGAGTTCCGCGTCCGCGACCGCGGGCCGGGCGTGCCCGGACGCGAGCGACGCCGGGTGTTCAGCCCCTTCACTCGGGCGCGGGTCAATGGCGCCGACGGGTCGTCCGGGCTGGGGCTCGGCCTGGCGCTGGCCCGGGGCGTGGCGCGGTCGCTGGGCGGCGAGCTGCGCCTGGGCAGGCCCGCCGGGCCGGGGGCGGAGTTTGTGCTGTGGCTGCCCGTGACGGGTCGCTGAGGGCGGGCCCCGTTCCGGGCGGCGGGGCGGATGACAACGCCCGATCGGGGCCGTATGCTTCACACCCCTCACCGGAGCGCCGATACATGGTCGGCCGGCGGGGGGAGACAACCGGGGCCTGTAGCTCAGTCGGCTAGAGCGCGCCCCTGATAAGGGCGAGGTCACAGGTTCAAGTCCTGTTAGGCCCATTCGAAAGAGGCCGGGTCGCTCGGCGGCTCGGCCTTCTTGCTGCGCCGGGGCGAAGCGGCAGTGGCGCGGCACCCGGGGCAAACCGGTCGCCCAGATCCCGTAGAATCACCCGTCGATCCACCGAGACTGCGACCCGTCATGGCTGAGCACAAGACCTTCATGGGAGACTTCAGGCGGTTCTTCGGCCGGGGGCTGGGCATCCTCCTGCCGTCCGTGCTGACGCTCTGGATTCTCTCGCAGCTGCTGTTCTTCCTGAACAACAACATCGGCGAGCCGATCAACCGCGGCGTTCGGATCGCCATCATCGAGATCACCCCCAGGCTGCTGGAGAACGACAGGCTCCCCGGCTGGTTCCGCGTCTCGCCCGAAGAGGTCGCCCAGGCCCGGACGGAGAAACGCTACCCCGGTGTGGCGAGCATGACCGACGACCGCGTCTTCGAGCTGCTCCGCCGGGACAAGTTCCGCGCGGCGTGGCAGGCCCAATGGTACCTCCAGGCGACCGGCCTGGTCATTGCCATCGTGGTGATCTACTTCTCAGGGAGGTTCCTGGGGGGTTACCTGGGGCGCCAGGTCTACGAACGGCTGGAGCGGCTGCTGGCAAAGGTGCCCGGGTTCAAGCAGGTGTACCCGCATGTCAAGCAGGTGGTGCAGATGGTGCTGGGCGACAGGCCGATCGCCTTCTACCGGGTGGTGATGGTGGAGTACCCGCGGGAGGGGATCTGGACGATCGGCCTGGTGACAGGCCCGTCGCTCAAGCGGATCACCCAGGAGGCGGGGGCGGAGGTGGTGACGGTGTTCATCCCGACGAGCCCCACGCCGTTCACGGGGTTCGTGATCAATGTGCCCACGGGCGATGTGATTGATGTGCCGATGACGGTGGAGGAGGCGGTGCGGTTCATCGTCACCGGCGGCGTGTTGGTGCCCGAGCACTTAGCCAACGCGGCGGCCGGGGGGCCGCCGGGCGTGCCGTCGCTCCCGTCCCCGCCGAAGCCGGCGGGTTCGGAGCCCGAGGCCGGGGGTGCGGCCGGGATATGATGCGGCCGCGACCGCCCGCCGGAATCGGGCATCAAACTCGGCAGGACTGGAGTATCTGCATGCGGATCGAAGTGGTCGGACGGAACCTGGAGATCACCCCCGCCATCAGGGAGTACGCCGAGAGCAAGGCCGACAAGCTGCCCAAGTATTTCGACGGCGTGCAACTGACGACCGTGACGATCGCCAAGGCGGACCACCAGACGCACGGCGACTTTGGGGTGGAGTTCGTGATTGATGTGGAGAAGCACGCGAGCTTCGTCGCCAAGGCGTCGGACGCGGATCTCTACGCCGCGATCGACCAGGCGATCGCCAAGGCCCAGCGTCAGTTGCACGACTTCAAGGAGAAGCTCAAGCAGGGCAACCGCTAGGGCTCGACCGGCACCATGGCGTTCGATCGCCGGGAGTGAACAAGACCCATGAAGCTCAGTTTGCTAGTCAAAGACGGAGCCATCGTCCCGCAGCTCGCCGCCAAGGAGCGGGATGAGGTGATCGCCGAGCTCATCGACGCGTTGATCGCCGCGGGGTCGGCCGAGGCGGGGATGCGCGACGAGCTCATCCGGTGCGTGCTCGATCGGGAGCGCAAGGGCTCGACCGGCTTCGGCAAGGGCGTCGCCGTGCCGCATGTCAAGCACGGGTCCATCAGCGCCATGGCCGCGGCGGTGGGGCTGAGCTCGGGGGGGGTGGACTTTAACGCCCTGGACAAGCAGCCGGTCTACAGCGTGTTCCTGCTGCTGAGCCCCGAGGACAAGCCCGAGGACCACCTCCACGCGATGGAGGTTATTTTCAAGAACCTCAGCAAGGACACCTTCCGCCGGTTCCTCCGGCAGGCGGGCAGCGACGCGGATGTACGCACGCTGCTCGAAGAGGCCGACGACCAGCAGATCGCCTGACCGCGCCCGCTGCCCTTCCCGAACCGACCGGGGGTCGCGGCGGCATCCCGCCGGGCCCACCGGCGTCGACCGGAGAGCGCCGTGGCCCGATGCACGATCAACGCGACTATTGTCAACCGGCTGGGGCTGCACGCCCGGCCGGCGATGGCGTTTGTCGATGCCGCCTCGGCGTACGCAGCCAAGGTCACCGTCCGCAAGGGCGAGACCGAGGTCGACGGCAAGTCGATCATGCAGATGATGATGCTCGCGGCGACGCGGGGCTCGGTCCTCGAGATCACCGCCGAGGGTGACGACGCCCAGCAGGCCTGCGAGGGGCTCGCCCGGGTCGTCGCCGAGGGGTTCGGCGAGGAGTAGCGCTCGCCCGTGGCCCCGTGAACGCCCGCGCCATCGGCACAGACCGCACAGCCGGAACCGATTGCCCAATGTGGGGTGCTCTGGGGTTGAGGCTGGAAACCGCGAATCGGAAACTTGGGGTCGAGGGCGGGGGCCCATGCCCGGCGATGGACGCCGGGTGGAAGGAGTACCGCCCGATGATGAACTACCGCCAACATGCCTCGAACGCCCTCGCCGTGCTCGTGCTCAGCGGGCTGGCTCTCCCCGCCCTCGGCCAGAGCGGGGACCCATACAGCAACCTCCCGTCGGCGATCTCGCTCACGGGCACGGTGCGGGACTTCCACGCCCGCAGTGAGTCCGGCGGCCATACCGACTTTGAGTGGCGTCCCCTCGACCAGTACGCCAAGGGGGCGTACGGCCACTACATCGACATGGCCGCCGGCCAGCTCGACGCCGACGCCAAGCCCGTCTTCGCCAGCCGCGGCCGCAAGGTCACCCTCGAGTGGAAGGACGCGGCGGGCAACAACATCATGCAGCCGCGGGGCTATGTCTCGCCCCGCGCGGGCGACCAGAACGGCGGGGCCCAGAACGAGGGCACATCGTCCCACGACGCGGCCAGCTTCGCCCAGTGGTTCCGCGATGTCCCCGGCGTCAATGTCAGCAAGGCCCAGCCGATCGTGCTCAACCGCGAGCCCGGATCCAACAAGTATGTCTTCGACGACAAGCTCGACCCGCTCTTCATGACCAAGGGCGGGTTCTTCCCGATCAACGCCGAGCTCTTCGGCAACTACTCCAGCACCGGCAAGAACTTCCACTTCTCCTTCGAGCTCGCCACCGAGTTCGTCTACCAGGCCAACTCCGGCCAGCACTTCCGGTTCATCGGCGACGACGATGTCTGGGTCTTCGTGGACGGCAAACTCGTCATCGATCTCGGCGGCGTCCACGGGGCGATCGATCAGTCGATCGACCTCGATCGCCTCAGCTGGCTGCAGGACGGCAAGACCTACTCCCTGCACTTCTTCTTTGCCGAGCGGCACACGACCCAGTCGAACTTCCGCATCGAGACCACCCTCGAGCTCCTGGATGTGAATGTGCCCACGGTGACCGCGCTGTACGACTGACCACGGGGCCCACAGTGCCCCGCCCCCAAGCACGGGGCGCGGAGCGCCCCGACCAGAAGCCATGACCCCACCCCACGCCCGTCCGCAAAGTTGCGGCGGGCGGTTTTTGTGCGCCGGGTTGCCGGGATCGCCGGGTGGGCCGCTACCAGCCCCGGCGGTACTCGTACCGCTCCTCGGTCCGGTAGTAGATGAACCCCTCGGGCTGCCGGTGGATCCGGACGAACACCGGCCGTCGCAGGCTCGGCCGCTCGGGCTCGGGCCAGGCGGTCGTCGCCAGGATCGGGTCGAAGGTGCGGATGTTCAGGCGCTCGTCGTTGCGGGTGTCGATCCACGCCGGCTCGCCCCGTTCGGCGGTCAGCTCGGCGACGCGGGCCCCGGGGAGCACTGTGGCCCACGAGGCGCCAGCCGCGGGAGCCATGCGGACGGCGCGCGACCCCTCGCACCCGACGAGCAGGCCCGCCAGCGCAATCAGGGACACAGTTTCTGCCATACGCCTCGGCATCATCTTCCCAGCCTACAAGCCCCGCGCCAAAGCCCCAAACCGCCCTGGCGATCTGATGCGCAAGTCTTGCCTGTTGTTCCCACGCCACACGCTGCCCGCACGCGACGGGTTTGGGGTTGATTGTCACCGCTCGGCGTGGCGATGGGGTGAACACCAGCCGATAAGATGCGGTACCTATACCGGCGGCCGGTGCCGGTTTGCTTCGCACGCGCATAGTGGGAGGGCTTGGCGATGAAGGGTGTGATTCTCGCGGGTGGGCTTGGGACGAGGCTCCGGCCGTTGACAAGCGTCACGAACAAACACCTATTGCCCGTCTACGACAAGCCGATGATCTACTACCCCATCGAGTGCCTGCTCAACGCGGGGATCAACGACATCCTGATCGTCACCGGCGGCGAGCACGCGGGCGACTTCCTCAAGCTGCTCAAGAACGGCAAGGACCTGGGCGTCCGGCACCTCGAGTACGCCTACCAGGAGGGCGAGGGCGGCATCGCCGACGCGCTCAAGCTGGCAGAGGACTTCGCCGACGGCGAGAAGATCTGCGTGGTGCTCGGGGACAACATCATCGAGAAGAACATCCGGCGTGCGGCCGGAGACTTCTTCACCCAGCGGTCCGGCGCCAAGATCCTGCTCAAGGAGGTGCCCGACCCGCAGCGATTCGGGGTGGTCCGCTTCGAGGGCGAGGGCGAGGGCAGGCGCGTCGCCGAGATCATCGAGAAGCCCGCCGACCCCCCGAGCAACTGTGCCGTCATCGGGATCTACTTCTACGACGCGGATGTGTTCAAGGTCTGCCAGAGCCTCCGGCCGAGTGGCCGGGGCGAGCTCGAGATCACCGATGTCAACAACTACTACCTCCAGCGGGGCGACCTGACCCACGAGATCATCGACGGCTGGTGGACCGACGCGGGGACCTTCGAGAGCCTCTTCCACGCGTCGGCCATGGTCGCCAAGGGCGGGGCCAACCACGCGGACCAGCCGGTGAAGCGAGAGGTTGCGGCGGCGCAGTAAGAAGACATTATCGAACGCGAAGAGCGCGAAGGACTCGAAGAAAGACAGACCCCGGCATCGGTGCAACCGGATGCCCTACTTCGCGCTCTTCGCGTCCTTCGCGTTCCAGAATCTTGGAGTCCGGGTCATGGCGGTGCAGTCTATTGGAAGATTCGATGGTCATCTCGCCGACGCCTTCGCCCGCGCGAAGGAGCTGACCGAGCCGGCATTCGTCCCCGCCCAGTTCTTCGCCGACGACCGCGGCTGGTCGCTGATGAACCAGATGCAGGGTGTGCTCCGTCCAGCGGGGCAGATCAACTACTCGACCCAGTACCCCGGCGTCATCAAGGCCTGGCACCGCCACACCAAGCAGACCGACTTCTGGATGTGCCTTGCCGGCCACCTCAAGGTCGGCGTGCACGACCAGGGCAGCGGCCGGAGCTGGTCGCTGGTGATCGGCGAGAAGCGGCCAGGCACGGTCATCATCCCGCCCCCACTCTGGCACGGCGCCGCGACCGTCGGCCCGACGCCCGCGGGCCTGCTCTACTATGTCACCCACGCCTACGACCCGGCCGCCCCCGACGAGGAACGCTGCGCCCACGACGCGTTCGCCGGGTTCCCGTGGGAGGTCGAGCACAAGTAGCCTCCGGCCACGCCGGTCTTCCCCATGCCCCTGGATCGCACACTCATCCTCGGCTCCGGCGGCATGCTCGGCAGGGCGTGGGCGGGGTTGCTGGCCGCACACGGTGTCCCCTTCGACGCCCTGGGGCGCGATCGGCTCGACCTGGAGGATGCCGACGCCGTCCGCCGGCTCGATCCCGCCGGGTACTCCCTCGTCGTCAACTGCGCCGCCTGGACGGCGGTCGACGACGCCGAGTCCGAGTACGAGCGTGCGCACGCGGTCAACGCCACGGCCGTGGGGGAGCTCGCCCGCAACTGCGCCCGGGCCGGGGCCAGGTTCGTGACCTACTCGACCGACTATGTCTTCAGCGGGGTCGCGACCGAGCCGTACCGGATCGATGAGGCGCACGACCCGGTCAACGCCTACGGCCGGTCCAAGGCCGCGGGAGAGGCGATGCTGCTCAAGCTGGAGAGCGACTGGCTCTGCATCCGCACCAGCTGGGTGTACGCGCCGTGGGGCAAGAACTTCGTCCGGACGATCGCCGCCGCGGCCCGCGCCCGCCCCGAGCTGCGCGTCGTCGACGACCAGCGCGGCAGGCCCACCTCGGCCGAGGGGCTGGCGCGCACAAGCCTGGGCCTGATCCTCGCGGGCAGGCGCGGTTTCGCCCATGCCACCGATGGTGGCGAGTGTTCGTGGTTCGAGTTCGCCCGCGAGATCGTCGGGCTGCTGGATCGGCCAAGCAGCGCACCAGCACAGGGGGGCGGGCTTTCCAGCCCGCGCCTGGCAACAGTCCACCCCTGCACCTCCGCCGAGTACCCTCGCCCAGCCAAACGCCCGGCCTACAGCGTCCTGGACCTTTCCGAGACAGAGTCGCTGATCGGGCCGATGATCCCCTGGCAGGCCGCGCTGGCGGATGTGGTGCGGCGGTTGGGCGTGGAGTGATGGACGAACACGAGGGGGCCCGGATCGCCCCGCTTCGCAGGATGAACCTGTAGGCCGAGAAGGAGCCAGAGATGACCACAATCCTCGTCACAGGCGGCGCCGGGTTTATCGGGGCGAACTTCGTCCGGTTCCTGCTCCGGCACCGTCCCGACTACCGCGTGCTCAATGTCGACTCGCTGACCTACTCGGGCAACCTCGAGAACCTCGCGGGTATCGACGCCGACCCGCGCTACCGCTTCGTCAAGGCCGACATCCGCGACGCGGGGGCGATGGCCCCGCTGATGGAGCAGGCCGACGCGGTGGTCCACATGGCGGCGGAGAGCCATGTCGACCGCTCGATCCTCGACTCGACGCCCTTCGTCCAGACCAACATCGCCGGCACGCAGGTCCTCCTCGACGCGGCCCGGAAGGCGAGCCGGGCCGGGCGGTTCCTGTATGTCTCGACCGACGAGGTTTACGGCTCGCTGCCCCTCGAGGCCAAGGACGCCAAGTTCACCGAGGAGACCCCCCTCTCCCCCAACAGCCCCTACGCCGCCAGCAAGACCGGCGGCGATCTGCTCGCCCGGGCCTATCACCACACCTTCGGCATGGACATCGTCACCACCCGCTGCAGCAACAACTTCGGGCCCTACCAATTCCCCGAGAAGGTGATCCCGCTTTTCGTCACCAACCTCATCGAGGGCCGCAAAGTCCCGCTCTACGGCGACGGGCTCAATGTCCGCGACTGGCTCCATGTCGACGACCACTGCGAGGCCATTCTCGCGGTCCTCGAGAGGGGGGTGAGCGGCGAGGTCTACAACATCGGCGGCAACAACGAGCGGTCCAACCTGGAGCTCACGCACTCGATCCTCGAACTCATGGGCTGCGGCGACGAGATGATCGAGTATGTCACCGACCGCCCCGGCCACGACCGCCGCTACGCGATCGACGCCGGCAAGATCGAACGCGAGCTCGGCTGGACGCCCTCCCGCTCGGCGTGGCCGGACGCCCTCCGCGACACGGTCGAGTGGTACAAGGCCAACTCCGCATGGTGGCAGCGCGTGCGGAGCGGTGCGTACCGACACTACTACGAGCAGCAGTACGGCACGCGATAGCTTGGGCGGACCACACCACGAGAAAGGGGAGCAGCGCGGGCTGCCCCCCTTGGTACGGGCGTGGTATTCGTCAGCTCAGGCGTGACGACGCCGGCGGGCGGCGATCCCGCCCAGCCCGAGGGCGGCCATCGCGGCCGTGCCCGGCAGCGGGACGATCTGCAGGCCCAGTTGGTCCTGGTACGAGGTGTTGGTGTACGCGATGACGCCGGCGGTCGCGTCGCCCTGGAGGTCGTTGGCGTACCCGGCATAGAGGTCGAACCAGGTGGTGGACACGCCGGAGAACTGGACCTTCCCGGCGGTGAGGTCGGTGCCGGAGTCGAAGTCGTACACGATCTCCCAGATCAGCGCCTGGAAGGCCGCGGCCTTGGGGCCCGTGTTGATCGCCTGCGCGCCGTTGGTGGCGTTGAAGAGGCGGTAGATCGCCTCGGCGCGGGCCTGGCCCATCGGGCCGCTCGAGGGAGCATCGGCGACGGGGACGATGTCGTAGACGCCCGAGTGCGCCCACTGCGTCAGCTCGGTGCAGTAGGTCTTGGTGGGGTCGCCGTCGATCGTGTGGCTCAGCTGTCCGGCCCACATGCTCTTGGTGCTGCCGCCGTCCGCGAAGAACAGCCCGCCCGAGAGCGAGATGGTCACGGTCTGTCCGAAGTTGCCGCTGGTCCCGTCGAAGCTGAGATAGACCGAATCGGCGTTGGCGACGCCGGCAATGCCGCCCATGGCAAGAACGCAGGCTGCACGAATAACCTGGCCCATGATGTGCTCCCTCTCTCTCTCTGAAACTATGGTGAGTGCGGCACGCGCCGCGGCTGGGGGGAGTATGACACGACGCGGCCGCGAGTCCAACTGGAAACACCGGAAGTCGGGCGAGGTTTCGCTTCTCGGGCGTCCGCGCGTCCGAGAGCTGCGCATCACGCGACCAATAACAAACAAACAACCCGGGCCGCAGAACGGCCCGGGTCGGGATTGAAGGTCCGAGTTGTCAAGGTCCGATCAGCCGCGGCGGCGACGGGTCGCGAGGGCGCCCAGCCCGATGCCGGCCATCGCGGCGGCGCCGGGCAGCGGCACGACAGTCAGTTGGTCCTGCAGGCCATCGTTGATCAACGCGACCACGGAGTGCGTGGCATCGCCCGCGTCGTCGGTGGCGTAGCCGACATACTGGCTGAAGATCGTGCTGTTGAGCCCGGAGCCGAACCGGACATTACCGGTCGTCAGCCCGATGGTCCCGGCGCCGGAGTAGTCGTAGACGATCTCCCAGATCACGGCCTGGAACGCGGCCGCCATGGCGTTGGTCGTCACATCGCCGCCGCGGTTAGTGGCGTTGAACAGGCGATAGATGGCGTCGGCCTTGTCCTGTCCCATGGCGTTGCCGGGGTTGGGCGCCTGGTCGACGCTGACGACCTCGAACTCGCCCGAGCCGGCCCACTGTGTCAGCTCGGTGCAGAAGGTCTTGGTCGGCACGCCCTCGATGGTGTTGCTGAGCTGCCCGAGCCACAGACCGTGGCTGGACCCGCCGTCCTGGAAGACCAGGCCGCCGGAAAGCTGGACGGTCACGCTCTGACCGAGGTTGCCCGCGGTCCCATCGAACACCACGGTGACGGTTTCGGCGGCCCCCAAACTCGCCGTACCCGCCAGAATGCTCAAGACAATCCACGGTGTCGTTCGCATCGCTCATTCTCCCTTCTCGGTCGTACCCGATTTCCAGGCCGGGCGACCAGGCTCCCGCGAGCCGTGCTTGATGCGGTTGCGCTCTCGGCGGGACCCTCTGGCACGAAGTCCGTGCGCCGATGTCTGGGCTGGGTTTGTGACAGGGTTCGTGTGAACCCCGGACCCGCCCGCGAGGCCGCGGTCGGTGGGGTGGACGGGGTCGGCGTCTCCGCGTCCCCATGGCCAACCCCGCCGCGGCGAATGGCGACGCCCACCTGTTCCAAACCCGCCATCCAGGTGGGGGCAGGCCGGCGCCACGCCGAGCAGGCGGAGCACTCGCCGCTCCGGCGCGAGCGAACCGGGCCTGGGCGGGGAATCCGCCACGCCAGGTTTCCCGGTTGTCGCCGCCACTGCCATCGCGAAACGCATGCGCTTCATGGCGTTTCTCCCACGCGATCAGCGCGAATGCACCGCTGGATGTGGTTGGACCGCCTCCCATGACGGACCAACATGTCCTGATTTTATCGAGGTTGGGAGGGCGGGGCAATGCTCCCCGGCCGGAATGCGTGCGAATACCCGTGCGCCGGCGGGTCGCGCAGGTTCTGCCCCGCTTCCCAATCTGTCCCGAGGGGTGCTATTGATCGACCTTCGCGCGCAGGGCGGTGGCCCTGGCGTCCTCTTCGTCTGAGGGGTCAAGGCGCACAAGCTCGTCGAGCACCCCGCGCGCCGCCTCGGATTCACCCGCCGCATGCAGCGATTCCGCGAGCCCGAGCACGCCGGGGACCCACCCGGGGGCCAGTTCGCGCACCTCCCGGTAGACCGCGGCCGCCTCGGAGGCCCGGCCGGTCGCGAGCAGGGCCTGGGCCCGAGTGTCGAGAAGTGAACGGAGGATCCCGGGGCTCAGGGCTGCTGCCCGGGCCATCTCGACGGCCGTGTTGGCGAGTGTCAGAGCCTCTTCCGCCCCGCCTTCGACATGCAGCAACGCGTCGGCGAGGTTGTTGCGTACTTCGGGGCGGTCGGGTTGCTCCTCAAGCATGGTCCGATAATGCGCGACGACCGCCTCATACTGCCCCAACTCGGCCCGGGCCATGGCGGCGAACTGACGGACGCCGAAGTGCCCGCCCGCCGGCTTGCCCAGGAGCGACTCGCACCGCTCCGCCACCCGGAGGACCTGCTCGGGCTCCAGGCCGCCGGCGACGGCCCACTCCCACGACTCCGTGGCGAGGGACACGCCGAGCGCCGGATCGCCGACCTCGACGACGCGTGTGGTGAGGTCCTCCAGCCACTGTTGCCGGGTTGCGAGGTCGGACAGGTAGCTGGCCACGCGGATGCACAGGTCGAGCTGGCGGCCCGTGCCGCCGGTGAGCGGCAGCATGAGATCGACCGCCGCCGGGCTCTCCCCGGTGCGACCGAGCAGGGCCGCAAGCAGGAACGCGTCGTCGGGGTAATGCTCCCGGTTCTCGGTGATGTTCTGGGTCCACGGGCGGAGCACCTCGAGTGCTTCGGGCATCCGGTCCTGCTCGGCCAGCAGGGCGGCGTAGGCGTGGTCGGCGCCGTAGTCGGGCTGCCGCACGCGGGCCCGCCACTGGCCGGCGGCGGCCAGCGCCTGGACGGGGTTGCCGTTCGCGGCGTACAGCCTGGTGGCGGTGTTGGCGATATTCGGGTCCGCGGGAAGCGCCGCGAGCGCCCGGCGGAGGGTGGTCTCCATCCCCGGGATGTCTCTGGCGGCCTCCTGGGCCAGCGCGAGGGCGTTCCATGCCATCGCGCTCCCGGGGTCCTGCTCGGTCAGCGCGGCGAGCGCTTCCACCAGCCGGGCATCGTCGATCTGAAGGCTGGTCCTTCGGTCGATGAGTGTGGCGATGCGTTCGGCGGCGGGGCTGGCCGCCTCGCCGATCACCGCCCGGACTTCCAGCAGGTTCGCGAGCGGATCGCCGGCCTCCCGGGCGTTGAAGAGCCGCGCGAGGGCGCCGAGCTCCGCGGCGTCGGGGTGGGCCTCACGCCCGAGGAGGAACACCCGGCGTGCATCCTCAAACTGGCGGAGGTTCATGTAGCTCTGCACCGTGGCGGCCCAGAGCACGGGTGAGTCCTGCTGCCTGGCCTTCGATTCGAGGTCCCGGGCCTGCTCCAGGGTGTCTGTGTTGACCATGAGGTACTGGGCGACCGCGGCGTCGCGCCCGCCGGGGCCGCCGGTTTCCTCGAGCTGCTCGAGGAGCGCGAGCCCCTCGCCGAGCCGACCCCGGCGGGCGAGGTACTGGGCCGCGTTGCGTCGCAACGCATCGGTCAGTTCGGGCGATGCGAGGACGGCCTCGACCATCGCGTCCGCGTCGTCCAGGCTTCCGGTCTCGGCGAGGAGCATGGCCGAGCGGATCTTTGCGTCGGGATCGCCGGCATCGGCGAGCAGTTTCCAGTCCTCCTGGGCCTCGGCCCTCAGCCCGAACCGCTCGAGTGTCTGGGCGCGAGCGCGGACCTGGGTGCTGGTCCGCAGCCCCAGTTGGGTGAGGTCGGCGGCGAATTGGCGGGCCTCGTCCATCCGCCCGGCTCGCGGGAGGAGGGTGTTGATCAGCCGGAGCCGACGCTCGAAGTCGCCGGGGTCGGCGCGCACCGCGCGCAGCAGGTAATCGGCCGCACGGTCCGCGTCCCCGGCGATCTCCGCCGCCCGGGCGAAGGTCTCGGCGGCCACCGCGTCCCGCGGCCGGTCGTTGGTGATCTCGACGAGGTCGAACATCACGCCGCGGGCTTGCTCGGCGGCCGTGGGGTCGGCCGGGTCGAGCAGGGCGAGCGTGCGCCGGCCGCGGAACACCCGCCACTGCGGGTTCTGCTCCCCGGCGGCACGGCGGAGTCTCTCGATGACCACGCCGAGGGGCTCGGGATCCACCCAGGCGCTTCGCGAAAGGAGCGCGACAAGCTGTGCGTTGCGTTCGTCGGGGTACTTCGCCGAGAGTTCCAACAGCCTCGCGGGGGCCCCCGGATCGCCGATGGCGTCCAGGTAGCTCGCCAGCATGCAGTCCCACTGCAGGCGGTCGGCGTCCTGGGCGGTAGCGAGCCCCTCCTCGAGGCGGGCGAGGCCCTCCGCGGGCTTCCCGGCGCGGGCGTCGTCGGTGGCCAGGGTGTAGATCGTTAGCGGGTCGGTGGCGACGGGGCCGAGCGCGGCGCGGATGGCGTCGGCACGCTGCGGATCGCTCCGGTCCAGGGCTTCGACGAGCTGGACGACATCGTGCCCGTCCTGCGAGAGGTCGGCCGACAGGACGCGATCGGCGAGGGCCGCGGCCTCGGTGGTGCGGCCGGTCGCTAGGGCGGCACGGGCGGCGAGCGCCAGCAACGCGGTCGAATCGGGCCACTCGCCCATGACCCTGGTCGTGGTCTCGAAGCTGTCGGGCGCGTCGAGCTCGGGCCGGTCGAGCCCCTGTTCATCAATCGCGACCTCGACCCGCAGCCGCAGCAGCGGATCGGTGGTGCGGGCGACGAGGCGCAGCTCGCGTCGGGCGTCGAGCGGTCGGTCGAGCGCGAAGTACACACGGCCCAGCGCCGCCCGGGCGACATGCCAGAACGGCGCCCCGCGCAGCAGGTCCTCCCACACCTCGGCCGCCCGGGAGAGCTCGCCGTTCGCCTCGGCGAGGCCGCCACGCAGGTAGGCGAGCACCAGGGGCAGGGCCGAGTTCCGATCGACCAGCGTCGGCATGGCGTCGGTCGCCGCGGCCAGGTCGCCGCGTTCAATCGCCGAGGCCGTGCGAGCAAGGTCGAGCCAGTCCTTGGCGGATTCTGAGGTGCGCATCCCGAGCCGCTCGATCGCGGCGTCGGCCTCGGGGAGCCCCGAGAGCGCCAGCCAGCCGAGCAGCGCCTCGTCGGCGTCGGCGAGATCGCCGGCGTGGGCCAGGACCAGTCGCCCGGCCTCGGCGGCGTCGCCCTGCGACCAGGCCCGCTGGGCGGCGAAGCCCACCAGGTCCGGGGCGATGGCCGTATCGGCGAGGAATCGGTCCATCGCGGACCGGCAGATGGGCGAGTTCCCCTGGCCGAAGATGTCGAAGAACTGCACCAGCTTCGAGGCCTCGACCGCTGCTCCGGCCGGCATCGCCGCGGCGGCGTTTATCGCCGACTCGATCTCGGCCTGGAGTGCGGCGTACCCCGGGTCGCTTTCCGGGAGGCGTCCGAGGCGTGTCAACATCCAGGAAACCCGCATCAGCTCCAGGCCGAGCCGCCCGGCGAAACGCCCCTCGCGTTGGGCGATGAACTCCTCGAGCGCCTCGGGGACGGCGCCGATCGCCATCAGCGTGTCGAACGCGGCGAGCTGTACCGCTATATCGTCGGGGATCGCCTCGGCCATGCGCATCGCCGCGGTCTGTGCCTCGGCGACGCTGTTGGTTTCCCGGGCCACCCAGACCAGCGTCTGGTGGGCCTCGATGTTGGTGCTGTCGATCTCGCGGACCTGCTCGGCGGCGAGCTTGGCCTCCGTGAGCAGCCTGCCGTCCGTGTAGACCTGCATCAGCATCACGCACCCGCGGAGCGAGTCGGGCTCGATAGCCAACGCCGTCTGGATGATGCTCCGGGCCTGCGTCAGGTGTGACCCATTGGGCGTCGGGAGCCGGCGACGGGTATCGGCGAAGCTCAGCAGCACCTCGACATCGGTCCTGTCGCGGGAGACATACCGGCTGAACGGCTCGAGCGCCTCGGCGTACCGGCCCTGCCCGTAGGCGGTGGTCGCCTCGGCGAGCCACCGATCCATGTTGGCCGCGAGCCGGGCCTGCTTGAGGGCGTAGGCCCCGCCGAGCGCCGCGCCGCACACGAGTACCGCCAGCACCAGGATCAGGCGTCGCCGCCCCGCTCGACTCTTCGCCATCGCAAAGCTCCTCTAGGACACCATCTGCTTGGCGGTCCGCAGGATGATCCACAGATCGCGTCCGAAAGACTGGTGCTTGATGTACTCTAGGTCGTAGCGGATCCACTCCTGGAAGTCGGTCAACGGCTCGCGGGTGCGCTCCACCTGCCACAGGCCCGTGATCCCCGGCCGGACACTCAGCCGCGCCTCACGCCAGGCGGGGCAGTACTGGTTCTCTTTGTCCGGGCTCGGCCTGGGCCCGACGATCGACATATGCCCGAGCAGCACATTCCAGAACTGCGGGAACTCGTCGAGCTGGAGTCTGCGCAGGAGCTTGCCAACCCGGAGCAGCCGCGGGTCGTCGGGGATAAAGAACTGCGGCCCGTCGGCGACATTGGCCGCGACCAGATCCTTCTTCATACCCTCGGCGCCCCGGCACATGGTGCGGAACTTGTAGCAGGGGAACTCCCGACCGCCGAGCGTCTGCCGCGGGTGGGCGAAGAAAAACGGGCGCCCGTCCTCCAGCAGGATCGCCAGCATGATGAGCGGGAAGATCGGGGCGGTCGCCACCAGCACGCCGAGGCTGAACACGATGTCGAACGCCCGCTTGACGAACCGCCGCAGATCGGCGTCGGCGCCGATGATGCTGGGCAGCTCCCAGGTGGGGCTGCGGACGATATCCCAGGGGACCGGCGCCATGGGGACGCGGGGCGCGGCGGGGTCGTCGTGCATCGCGGCGGGGCCGACCACGATCGCGCCGGGCTCGATCGACCGCCCGGCGCCGACCCACACCGGCCCGACGAACCGGGCGTCGGGGGGGACCGTCGCGGTCTCGTGCGCCCAGACGCCCGGGGCGCACTCGTAGACCCCCGGGAAGACCGCCGAGGCCCGGTCCCACTCCGGGGCCGCGGCCTGGAGCCACCGCCGCGCACCCTGGGCCGCGTGCGAGTACTGCACCGTGCCGGTCAGCGCGAGCGGGGCGGTCTCGCGGCGTCTGGCGTACCGCCGCATGCGGTCGAGCGCATCCCGCGGGCTGGTCGCCTCGCACCACTGGCGAGCGATCGGCGCCTCATCGGTGATCCAGGCCCGCGCCGTCGCGGCGGTCTGCTGGTAGTACTCCCGCCGGACCTGCGTCAGCCTGCCCTGGGCATCGGCGAGCACACGCTCCCGGTACGGTTGCTCGTGGCGGTCGACCACGCGGAGGCGCACCGCCCGGGGCTTGGCCCAGTGCAGGCGCTTGACCACCGCCCCGAGATCGAAGTGCAGCATGGCGGAGGGCGCGACAAGCAGGTAGAGCACCGGCCCGTCGGGGTGGACCTCCCGCCCGCCGGGCCGCACGACCTGCACCCCCCGCGATGCCCACACGCGGTCGTGCAGGTGCAGCGGGTCGGCGCCCCAGGTGGGGGCGGTCGGCTCGGTCTGCGGCGGGTCAGTCGGCGGGGCGCCGGTCATGGGGGTTCAGTCCTCGTTGTTCGGGGCCGACTCCAGCCGCGCCACCGGGGCGTGGCCGTTGGCGGTGTGGTCGTCGGCTTGATCGTGCCATTGGCTCCTCGCGTTGGCGGCCCTCTGGCTGGTAACGCTGACGCTGGTGCTGCGTTCGATGTCGTTCCGTGTGGCGCGGTTGAAGACCACGCCGATCTTCCTCGTGCCGAGCCGGTGCAGCCGGTCGATCGCCATCTTCACATTGCGCACCTCGCCGCCTCGGGTGACCACGAGCATCACCTCGTCGGCCACCGCGGCGACGGCCTGCGCTTCGAGGCTGCCCAGCACCGGGCCCGTGTCGATCACGATGGCGTGGAAACCGTCCTGCAGCGTGGCGAGCATGTCGCCGGCCCGGTTGGCGGAGATCTCCTCGGGCTCGACGCGGTCGGTCCGGCCGCAGGGCATGAGGAGCAGGTCCCGCACCGGCGTCTCGTGCACGGTAGGTTGGTCCGGGGCGCGCGCGGTGACCGCGTCGGCGAAGCCCGCCCGGCCGAGCATCCCGAACTCCGCGGTGAGGCGTTGGCCGATCATGTCGGCATCGATCAGCAGCGTGCGGCGGCCGGTCGCGGCGAAGCTCTTGGCGAGCCGCAGGGCGATCGTGCTCTTGCCCTCTCCGGTGCCGGCGCTGGTGACGACATGGACCGTGGCCCGCTCGCGCGTGCCGAGCAGCCGGGCGTCGATGACCGACCGCACCTGGTGGATGCTCGCCGCCACCAGCTCGCGCGACTCGGGGTTGGAGGGATCGAGTTCGGGGACGGCGCCGAAGACGAACACATTCCGGGTCCCCTCCGCGACATCGTCGATGTACCGGTACTTGGGAGCCAGGAACCCCAGGCCCACGACCATCGCCACACCCAGCCCCCCACCCCCCAGCGCGCCCATGGCGGCCAGGGGGATGCGGCGGTCGGTCGAGGGTTGGAGCGGGGAGTTGCCGAACTCGGGAACCGTGATACGCCCGATCGAGCCCTCCCGCTGCTCGACCTCCAGGGCCGTCAGACGCGACTCGGCGAGGCGTCGCTGCTCTTCCGCCCGTGCTTCCCGTGCCCGGAACCGGTCGATCTGCACCTGCAGATCGCCCAACCGCTGGGCCTCGGCGCGGGTCCGGTCGCGCATCTCCAGGAGCTTCTGGAGCTGGTTACTCAGTTGCTTGGCGGTGATGGCCGGGCTGATCGAGCCGCTCGACCCGCCGGGGCCGGGAGGATTCGCCGCGACCGACGCGGCGCGGCTCTCGATGAGCACCTCGATGATCTCGAGGTCGCTCAGGGCCGAGACGACCGCCCGGTGTCCGTCGGCGAACCGGGTGCGGAGGGACTTGATCTCCCGCTTGGTCTGCTCCCGCTGCATGAGCAGCCGGCCCAGCTCCGCATCTCCGGAGGCGAGCAGCTCCAGCTCGGCCTGGGACCGCCCCTCTTGGGCGGGCTGTTCTGCATCGGCGTTCGGAGCGGCCTCGTTGTCGATCCCACCGGGGACGGGCGCCTCGCGCGGCCCGGCGGGGGCGTCGCCCGCCGGCGCCTCATAGCGTACAAGCTCGAGTGTGTACTCGTCGATGAGGCGGTCCAGCCGGGCCCAGTGCTCGTGCTTGGCGTCGCGCCTGGTCTGGAGGTCGTCGGTGCCCTCCTTTGCGGCGATGGCGAACGCGCCCTCCCGCGCGCCTTCGGCCTCGTTGTTGTACTGGGCCTGAAGTGCTTTGAGGTTGTTGATTGTGTCGGTCTGTTCCGCCCGCTCGCGGTCGTTCACGATCTGCTGGTAGGCCCTGAGAATAGCACTCACCGCGGCCTGTGCCTGGGCAGGATCCGTGTGCTCGACCGACACGAAGATGTCCTGGCCGCTTCGTGGGACCACCACGCTCAGCCCCCGGCTGAGCTCGATGGTGCCCTTCGGGGCCGGTGGCCAGCCCGCGGCGCGGAGCTTCTCGTCGCTCATGGCGTTGTTGAGCACGCGGTTGCTGCGGAGGATATTGGCCTGGCTCTGCAGGTACGAGTCGTAGGCGCTCAGCGGCTCGTTCAGCTCGTTCTGGTACATCAGGTACGGCAGCCTGGGCTGGATCGTCACCTGTCCCTGGCTCGTGTACTTCGGCGGCACCGCCACATACCCCAGCACCGCGCACGGCACCCCCAACGCCCCCGCCAGCAGTGTCGCCAGAAGGTACCGCCCGCGCAGGCACCGGTGCACGATCAGGAGTGGGTTCGCCGGCGGCGGCGGCGCGCTCCCCTCGGGCTCTTCCTCGCCGAACCAATCGTTCCCGCCGCCTCCGACCTGCGTCATCTCGTAGCTCATGCCGGACCCTCCGCGATCGATTGGAGCACCGGGGCGATCGCCCCGAGCACCTGGTCCCAAATCTCCCCACGCATCTCCTCGGACATCCCCGCCGGGGTCAGGATCTGGATCTGGCCGGCGCCCAGCTTGTCCGTCCAGGGGTATCGCGACGACATGTCCACGAGGTCCATGTCGCCGCCGAACCGGACCTGGCCGCTGGGCAGGACGAAGAACGAGAGGATGTCCATGGGCTCGGCGAACATCTCGTCGGCGCGTTGGAACCGGTACCGCCGCGCGGGGATGTGCATCTCGTTGACCCTCACCACGACATCCTCGGCCTCGCCCTCCATCGCCCACCCCGAGTTGGGGTAGCAGACGGGCGGGAAGTGGTTGTTCATGTCCTTGGCGACCCCGCAGTGGACGATCAGCAGGCTGAACCACTCCTGCTGATCGGAGTCGATGTTGGTGTACCGCCGCTGCAGGATGCGGTTCGGCCGGAGCAGTTTGACCGCCCCGGGCGCGACCTCGGTCTCCCGGCCCAGGAAGGGCCCGATCCGGGCGGGCACCGCGTCGACCCGCTCGGCCACCCGGGCCAGGTAGAGATCGATATTCCCCGAGGTCCCCCGCTCGACCACATGCAGCACCAAGAGCGCGGCGAGCATCGCCGCCGCCAGGCCCGGCGCCACCCAGGATGTGCCCTGCTTGCTCATGCGCGCTCCTAGTGCCGGCTCACGGGGTAGGGGTCGATGGGGACCTCGATCCAACGCAGGATCGAGAGGAAGCCCCACAGCATCGCCAGCGCCAACACCAACACCGCCCAGCCCGAGAGATCATGGAACAAGTCGGCGAGCCCGGCATCCCCGTACCCGTACATCAGGACCGTCGGCACCAGGCGGGCGATGTTGACCACCAGCGCGATCAGCGGGCTCACCGCGAGCAGCAGCAGGCGGACCTGGTTCCGCATCGGCACGGAGAAGATGAACGCAAACGAGATCAGCGCGAGCGCCGCGACCATCCGCATCCCGTTGCACGCCTCGGCCACCGCGACCGGGTACCCGTTGATCGTGAGCACATTCCCGCCCCGCTCGGTCGCCACGCCGAACAGGTCGAGCAAAAACTGCGAGGCCTGCGCCGAGATGTTCTGCAGCGGGATCGCGATCTGCACACGGACGCGCCCCGGCACCGGCATGAGGAACGCCAACGCCGCGAACGCCGGAAGGAACTGCACCACGAACCGCTCGCCCAGCACCGTCACCGCGGCCCCGACGACCACCAGGAGCGCCCCGCCGTGCCGGAAAAGCTCGATCGCCTGCGCCAGCCCGACCCGCTCGAGCACCACGCCGGCCAGGATCAGCCCCGGCCCGACGAGCGACCAGGTCGGGCGGCACATCCGGAGCCTGCCCCGGCGCAGCCACATCAGCCACGCGGCGATCGGCAGCGCCATGAGGATGTGCGAGTTCTCCTCGTTGCGCACCGCCTCGGCGGAGATCTCGGCCCATGTCGACCAGGTCGCGGCAAGCGCGAGCGGCACGAGCACGCCGAGCAACACCCAGTCGGTCCGCCTCCAGCCGGCGATCCACATCATCGCGAAGCCTCCCGCCCACCGGAGTTATCCCGCGTCATGCCCCCCGGGCCGACCACGGCGTCGACGAGCTCCTCTCCCGCGCCCACCACGCACCCGCCCGCGATGATGCTCCGCGCGACCAGCGCCCCGGACTCGACGCGGGCGCCGGGCATCACCAGCGAATCGACCAGCACCGCGTCCGGCGCGACCACGGCGCCCGCGCACACCACCGAGCCGGCCCGCCGGGTCTCCCGCAGGATCCGCGGCTCGAGGTCGCCCGCCGCCCAGGGTCGCGCGATCCCGCCGCACAGGTGCATCGCATCGAGGAACTCCGCCCTCGTCCGCAGCAGCGGGGCCCCGCCCTCCGGCAGTTCATGCACCCGGACATCACGCCCCGCGGCGACCAGCTTGCCCAGCCACTGCTCCTTGAGATCCATGAACCCCGCGTGGGGCACGGAGTCCAGCACGCTCCGTCGCAGCAGATACACCCCCGCAGGCGACTGATCCGCGTTCCGCCCGACCGTGACCTCGGCCCCGCTCTTGGCGTGACGCCCGAGCATGCCTCCCAGGTCGATGGTGCAGCAGCGGGCGGCCTCGGCGGCGATGATCGTCGTCTCGGGCGCCAGCCGCTCACAGGCATCGCGCAGCGAGCCCGCCGGCCCGCGGTAGTCGCTCTTATCCACGATCGTCTGGAGAAATCCCGCGGTGCTCTGGGGCAAGGGCGTCGACCCGCCGCAAAGGCACATCCCCGCTTCGATCACCCCCGCGCGGTCGAGCGTCGAGACCGCCCGGAGCCAGCGATCCAGCACCGTCTCTTCGGGCGTCAGGTACAGATCGAGCACCGAGCAACCCGCCGCCACCGCCAACGGCGGGGGGCTGAACCCACCCGCCATGAGCGCAAACACAACCCCACCGGCCGTCCGCTCGCCCCGCGAGTCGTGGTCTGGCGCCGTGTGTAATCCCGGGTTGTTCGCATCCACATTCAGAACGCCTCGCCTCCCCGACGAGCCCTGCACGACCGACCACGACCGAGGGCCACGCTCCGGCGTCACAACCCCCTAAACCCCACGCAAGGGCGTACCACAACCGGTGGAAGCCCCCAGATCGTAGGGCACGGTCTGATATCCATGACGGGACGCCTCACCCCGCCGGGGGGTTCATCGGCACAAAACCACGGGCTGATAAGGCCGCGAGCGCGGCCTCACCCTTCGCAGACCAGGTTTCTTGAGCCACGCGGGCACGCCCAAGGCCCGGGTCGGGCGGATCTGCAAGCACCCGGCCGATGGCCGCCGAGAAGCCCGCCGCCGTATCCGCCACCTCGACGAGACCCTCGAACCGGGCCAGCTCGGGGAAGGGCGTGCTCACGATCGGCCGCCCGACCGCCAGGTATTCCTTGAGCTTCACCGGGTTGCACGCCTGGATCCACTCGTTGCGGTTCCAGGGCATGATCAGCACATCCGCCGCGGCCATGTAGCCGGGCACCTGCTCGTAGTCCCGGCGGCCGAGCAGGTGCACATGCGGAAGGTCGACCCAGCCCTCCGGCAACGAGCAACCACCGATCAGCACGAACTGGACCTCGGGCAGGCTGTTGGCGACCTCCACAAACAGGCCGGGGTCGAAGGTATGGGCGTCGATCCCGCCGACGAAGCCCACCCGGGGGCGGGGGATCGCCCTGGTGTCCTCGGGCTCGCTCGCCGGGTCGAGCCCGGCGGCCAGGAATGCCTCGAAATCGCACCCATGGTCGATGAACTCGGCGCTCCGGCACCCGGCCTGCTCCTGCTCCATCAGCCAGGACGAACAGAAGAGTGTCAAGTCCGCTTTATTCTTGAGGAATGTGTCGAACCCCTTGATTCGGTCGGGGTTGACGCCGTGGAAGGCCTCGAAGCGGTCGGTCCGCTGGTAGACGACGCCGACGGGGTTGAGCCGCTCGACCACCTCGGCCCCGGGCGGGCAGGCGATCCAGACGAGGGGCCGGGTGATCCCGGCCTTCCGGGCGAACAGCCGGACCTGGGCCGCCAGGGCGGCCCGGTTGAGCCCCGCCCCCATCCCGGCCGGGGCGACCAGCGGGCTGGCGACGAAGAAGTTCTCGCGGACCTTGACCAGCCCCCGCCTGAGGCTCTTGAGCTTGCGGGCCACGCGCTTGGCGAACATTGCCCCCTCTCCGACGCTGGGGACTCGCATGCCGATGGAGTTGATGTAGAGGACAGGGACGACGCGGGAGAGCTCGCGCATCATCTGCAAGTCGTAGTGGCCGCGGTTGTGGTACCACCAGTCCTCGCCGCCGAAGCAGATGATGCCGTCGAAGTGCTTGGTCATGGTGCTTCACCACAGAGACCACGGAGCCCACAGAGTCGATCCAGATCGGGGCTGGTGTTCGGCGCTGCCTGTGCGCTCCTGGCTCCGTGTGCTCCGTGGTCTCCGTGGTGAGTGAGACTCATGCTTTCACAAGCCGATCGCCCATCTCCCCGGCGAACGCCCGGAACGCGTTGCGGGTATCGACCACCAGCCGGGCGTGCTTGGCGAGGAGTTGGTAGTCGAAGGCCTTGTGGTCGGTGACGAGGACCACCGTGTCGTATCCGGCAATCGACTCGGCGGTCAGCTCGACGCTCACCATGCCTAGGTCGTGCTTTCGCACGGGATGGCTGTGGGGCACATGAGGATCGCTGTATTCCACGGCGGCCCCCAGGTGCTGGAGCTTCTCGATGATCTCGAACGACGGGCTCTCGCGGGTGTCGTCGATATCCGGCTTGTACGCCAGCCCCAGGACGAGCACCTCGGAGCCGCGGAGGCTCTTGCCCCGCGCGTTCAGCGCGAGCATCGTCTGGTCGACCACATAGTCCGGCATGGAGGTGTTGATCTCGCCCGCCAGCTCGATGAACTTGGTGGGGCGCCCGACCTCCTTGGCCTTCCAGGTCAGGTAGAACGGGTCGATCGGGATGCAGTGCCCGCCCAGCCCGGGGCCGGGGTAAAAGGGCATGAACCCGAACGGCTTGGTGCTGGCCGCCGCGATGACCTCCCACACATCGATCCCCATCGCCGCGAGGATCACCTTCATCTCGTTGACCAGGGCGATATTGACGCAGCGGAAGATGTTCTCCAGCAGCTTGGCGGCCTCCGCCACATCCGCGGAGCTGACCCGTACGACATGCTCAACACCCTTCTCGTAGAGCAACGCCGCCAGCTCGGTCGACTGCGGGTCGAGCCCCCCGACGAGCTTGGGGATCGTGCGGGTCGAGTGGCTCTTACGCCCGGGGTCCTCCCGCTCGGGGCTGAACGCCACGAAAAAGTCCCGCCCGCACTCGAGGCCGTGGGCGGACTCGGGGCGGCTGGCCAGGATGGCCTGGAGGAAGTCCTCCCGCGTGGTGCCCGGATAGGTGGTGGATTCCAGGACGATGAGCTGCCCCGGCCGCAGCGTGCGCCCGATCTGCTCACCCGCCTTGATGACATAGCTGAGGTCCGGCTCATGGTGCCGTCCGAGGGGTGTGGGCAGGCAGACCAGGACCGCGTCGGCCTCGGCCAGACGGGCAAAGTCGGTGGTGGCCTCGAACCGCCCGCTGGCGGCGAGGGTCTGCGTCATCTCGGGGCCGAGGTGGACCAGGTAGTTCCTGCCGGCCTTGAGCGCGTCGATCTTGGACTGGTCGATGTCGAAGCCCAGGATGCGCAGGCCGCCCTCGTGGAGGGCGTGGGCGAGGGGGAGGCCGACATACCCGAGTCCGATAATACCGACTAGGGCGTTGCCGGATTGAACGCTGTCCTTGAGGGTTTGATAGGGGGTCGCCATCGCTGTGACCTTTCTATGGCCCGGGCGGGGAGGCCCGGTCGCCGTTGATAAACGCCTTGATCCCCGCGATCAGCTCGGGGCTCGCCCAGGGCGAGATCGCCCGGGCACCACGCATGGAGTCGAGCGTATCCAGTTTGGTCTTGAGTTCCTCTTCGTCAAACGCCACGGTCACGCGGCCCATCTCCAGGAACCGCTTGGCGGTGGCCACTTGATGGTCGTTGCGGGTTTCCCGGAGATCCCCCCGACGCGGCATGACCAGGATCGGCTTGCCCGCCTCTAGGGCTGAGATAATCGACCCCATCCCCGCGTGCGCGATCAGGATGTCGGCCTCCCCGACCCGGCGGCGGAACTCCTCGGGCTCGAGGAAAGGGGTCCACGCCATGTGCCCGGGCACGAAGTCGGTCGTCCCGATCTGGGCGAAGACATCCGCCCGGCCGCGCTCGCCCGCCCAGGCGTCCACCGCCCGGACCATCCGGTCGAAGGCCAGCTGCGTTCCCACGGTAACGAAGATCACAGCACGCTCCCCAGGCAGTGCGGGCCGCCCTCCCGAGCCAGGTGCGGCCACTGGGTGAGCCAGAGGTCGGAGTACTTGCGAACCAGCTCGCCGGTCATCGAGATCTGCTCCACATTCGCGATCGAGTCGACCCAAATGGTACGGGCGCCCAGCAGCTTGCCGAATCGGATGGCGAAGTACCCAGGCGCGGCTCCGGTCGAGATGACAACCGCGGGCCGAAGGCGGAGGAACAGCCAAAGCACCCGAACGGCCATGCGGGCGATACCGACCTTGTCCCAGCGGCTGGCGTCGTTGACCAGGTGCAGGCGGGCCCCCGGCTCCAGCTCCGCGGCGTAGTCGGCGAGCGTGGTGAGGTAGTGCACCTCGCAGTGCTCCCAGGCGGGACGCATGCGTCGGAGCTGGACGAAGTGCCCGCCGCCGGAGGCGACGGCGAGGATTCGGGATGGCTTCTTGTTCACGCTTCCTCCCTCACGGTCGGCGCACAGAGGTCCGAGTACCGACAGAAAGTGAAGCCCGCTCGACTCCCCGCGGCGAGGATCTCGCGGGTGACATCGAGCACATACTGCTGCCGGGCCCCCTGGTCGGCATGGCCCTCGCGGTCGAAATCGTGGAGCAGGACGACGCCGCCGCCGGCGTCGATCACCGACTTGGCCATCGCGGCCGGGTCGGGCAGGGTCGGCCAGGTGTCGCCCGAATCGATGGTCCACCAGGCGATGCGCCGGCCGCGCAGGAGGCAGGCGAGCCAGGTCGCGAGGGTCATCTTGCCGTAGGGCGGGCGGACGAGGCGGGGGATGGCACCGAGAATGGGCTCGGCCCAGCCGTCGGCGGCGAGGTCGCGGACCGACCTCCAAGGGAGCGCTTTCCAGGCGCGGAGGTGGGCGAAGGAGTGGGTGCCGATCTCGTGCCCGGCATCACGCACGGCCCGGACGGTGTCCGGGTCCGTCTGCGCGCGGGAGCCGAGGATGAAGAAGGTCGCGGCGGCGGCGTGGGAGCGGAGGAGGTCGAGGAGGCGGGGGGTGAGAGTGGGGCCGGGGCCGTCGTCGTAGGTGAGGGCGATGCGGCGGTGCGCGCCGGCGGCCCGGGCCGAGCCGTGGTGCTGGAGAGCGCGGTGGAGCAGGGGGGGGGCGAGCCCGATCGCGACCCCAATGACGCCCACCAGCGTGACTCCCGCCATCCAGACTGCCATGTCACTCCTCCCCCCTTGCTCCGAAGACCATCGCCATACACTCGTCGCCCTCCGCCCTTCGGCGAGGGGCACTCACCCTGCGTACCCCGAGATCCAGTCCCGACGGCGCTTCCCCACCTCACGCCAGAAGCCGGCGGTGATGAGGTACTGCGGTCTGCGCAGCAGATATCCGCACACACTGTATGTCGCGACCTTCACGGACGGCATCGCCGCCAACAACGCCAAACCTACCGGCCGGCGCAGCCGCGAGAAGTGCCGACGGATCAGTGTCGCCTTCCCCTTCAGCACGGCGACGGCCTTGTCTGCGTGAATAGTATCGGATGCGCTTCCGTAGTGGACGATCTCGGCGGCGGGGGTGATAATGGGGCGGGCTCCCAGCTTGCGGGCGCGGAGGCACAGATCCGCCTCCTCGCCGTACATGAAAAAGACCGGGTCAAACCCCCCGAGTCGGCGCCACAGGTCCGTGGTCACGAGGAAAAAGCAGCCGGTCACGATATCGACATGCCGGACCGTGTCGCGCTGCCAGCGCCCATAGCACTCCGAGTTCAGAAGCTCGCTTCGCGGAGCCAGCCGCGTGAGGCCCAGGAGGGAGCAGAACAGCACCCAGAGCGATAGCCGACGCCAGCATGATGTCGGGTTCAGCGACCCGTCGAGGAATGTGGTGCGCCCACCCCAGATGCCGCATGTCGGGTGCTCGGCGGCAAAGCCCAGGAGCTTGTCAATCGCACCTCCCCGAACGATCGTGTCCGGATTCAGCAGCAGGAGCTTCTGGCCCCGCGCGAGCTCGGCCGCGATATTATTCCCTGCGGCGAAGCCGACATTGTCGGGGCTGCGGATCAGCCGAACCGAGCCTGCGAACTCCGCCTCGATGGCATCCGCGGACCCGTCACGCGACTGATTATCCAAGACGATGATCTCGTATTCCGCCGATCTCGTCTCGCGGAGTACCGATCGGATGCACTCCAGGGTCAGATCTCGGGTGTTGTAGCTTATTATGACAATACTAATGTCCATGGACTGTTCGCTTTGTGCCGCATAGATGTCACGCGGTGAGATACCGTATGACTCGCTTGGCGATCATCGGCGGATGGCGTCGGTCAACATCGATCACGCGATCGCGAGGCAGGTCTGAGAGGCGCCGCGATATCTCCGAGAATGTGGAGCGGTTGGCGTAGACAAGAGCGTCGCATCGCGCCAACAAAAACATGTCCACGAGAGCCTGTACCCCATTCTCGACGGGGTCCGGACACTGCTCATTCTGGTGCATCACCGCCCCCTCCGGCGGGAACCACTTCGGGGTCGTGAGCACCTCGCCGAACTTCCGGCGGTACTCCTCCTCGACTCGCCGATTGTCGGTGGCCAGGAAGAGGACGGCCCCCGGCATCCGGCGCCGCTGCGCCTCGACCGCACGCTCCAGCTTGCCCAGGTCGATGGTCCGGTCCGTGTAGCGCACATGGACGCCGATCACTCGCCGGGCCCATCGCTCGCTGACGAAGGCGTCGATGCGCTCGCGGATGCTCGGGACCAGGGGCAGCTCCTCGCGCAGGGCCTTGCTGGTGATCGCCCCGATGGTCAGGCCCGCGTAGCCCGGCACGCGCTCGCGGACGAGCGGGGCCATCGCGGCGAAGCGGCCCATGTAGTACCAGAAGACCACGAGGGGCTGGGGGTAATCGGCCCGCGAGGGGTCGAGGGAGTACTTCTTGTGGATCGTCAGGCTCGCGTGCTTCGTGGGGTCGTAGGCGTGGAGCATCCTGCTGACCGACCAGTCCAGATGTCCGCTCCAGACCGGGGGGTGCACCTCGGCGGAGTCCGGCGGCGGGCTGCGATCGACCGCGGGACTCTCGAAAAAGTGAAAGAACGAGTTCTCGCCCGCTCGCGAGTAGGCGTTGTCCCGCCAGTCCACATAGGGGCGCCGCCCCGCCGCACGCGCCCAGAGGAGGCCGCTGGCCGCGCAGAGCATGCGGTTGCCCATGCCGCCCTTGGACTTGACGATGCAGATCGCTCGTTGTGTCGGTTCTGTACTCATGGCGTGGCAGCCTGCGCCTTTCCGGAGAGTGCCGCGCGGAGCGTCTCAAACCGGTCGGGCGTGGCAGCGACCAGATTCGCCGTGCCCGTCGGCACCGCCCGCACATACGCGGACGGGTTCTCCACGATCTCAAGGGCCTCGGAGTACACCCGGTAGCGGTTCTCGCCCAGGAAATCGAAGATCGCCTGCAGCTTCTCCGCCGGCGTGCGGGAGATGACCTCAAAGACGATTAGCGGGTTGGAGCGTTCGATCAGCTTCTTTGCCCCGAGGATCACCTCCAACTCCGAACCGTCCGTGTCGATCTTGAGCAGATCGACATGGACGCCGTCCAACGCGGTGTCCAGCCGCACGAGCCCGACCGACTGCCGCGTGGCGGTGTCGCGCCCGTCGAGGCGGTAGCCGCACGGCAGCATCAACTCGATCTGCCCGTCGGTCTCGCCGACCGCTGCACGGACGCCCGAGATCCCTTTGAAGCGGTTCAGTCCGATGTTGGACATCAGCCGCTCGTATGTCCAGTCGCTCGGCTCGAAGGCATGCACCCTGCCGCCCGGCTCGACCGCCGCCGCCATCGTAAGTGTCAGCCAGCCGATGTTCGCCCCCACATCGACGGCCGTCATGCCCGGGGCAAGCGCCTGTGCGATGATGTCGGTCGTGGTCGGCTCAAAAGTGTCTGTGAGCAGGATCCGCGAGTCGATCCAGTGCGCCGTGTTGAGCGACATGCGGAAGCGAGGCAGGTCCTTGACGATGGTGCGCTCGCCGCGCACCGCCGACAGCAGCCGGGCGATGGGCCTGCTGAGGTGCGGGTAGAAGGGAGAAGCGCGGTAGAGCGCCAGCATCCCTTTGCGGACGGAAAGTCTGAACCGGTGTGTCAGGGACGCTGTGGTCACGGCGTGCTCCTCTCCATGGTGGGTCGAAGCGCGCGAGGCTCCGGTGGGCGGGAGTTTCCGATCGAGACACCCATGCCCAGCAGGAAACCGAAGAGGACGAACGCGCTGCCCCAAAGATGAACGGTGGTCGCCGCGATCGACAGCCCGAAGAAGCTCACCAGCCAGCCCATTTTGACTTCCTGAAGAAACAGCTCGTGCCGCTTTGCGAGACGGGATGTGACGATGACGACCGCCGCGAGCAGGGCCGCCACGGCCGGCAGGCCGTATTGCATGGCGGTGAGCAGCCAGAAGTTGTCCACGCTCGACGAGATCATCCACTCGGGGCGCTGCCAGTCGTTCAGGCCGATCCCCAGGAGCGGGTGGCGAAGCACCTCCGCGAAGCCGTATTCCCAGATCAACTGGCGTGCGTACCCCGTTTCCGGGTTGAGCGTCGCGTAGCTAATGAAGACGGTAATGGGATCTCTGTTGGAGAGGGCGTCGACCGCGATGTACGCCGCGCCCAAGCCCGCGGCGAACAGCCACCACCTTCCCCGGATTCCTCTGGTGCACCTCTCCCAGGTGATGAGACCAAGCTGTGTCGTGCACGCCATCAGCGGGCCGGTCGAGAGGCTGGTGAATGCGCCACCAACGATGGCCGCGGTACGCCAGAGCCGCGGCCAGCCCAGGGTGCGCCGGGTGGGGGCGAGATACCAGCTCATCCCCAGCACGCTCGCCGCAAACACCCCCCAGAGGATGGGGTGGTCGAACGAGGCGAACGCGCGCGTGAGGCCGAAGCGTGGCGAGACGCCGGCCATGGAGCGAGGCCCGAAGACCTCGCCGAACGCCCCGCGGATGAGGTGCGTCCCCGTGAGCATCTCCGGGATGGACAACGCCGCGAGGACCAAGATGAAAGCCAGCATTCGGCGTGCGAAGAAGCGCGCGTGGGCAAGGCTCGCGGTCAGCGCACGCCCGACGAGGTAGCTCCCGAGGAACTCGAGGGTGTAGCTCCCCCCGGCCTCGATCGTGGCGCCGTTCATGCCCTGGGCCTTGGCGAGCGCGACCCAGACCCACGCCGTGTGGAGAAGGGCGATGGCGTCGACCACCTGGAGGCCGAGCCGACGGTCGCTCAACACGCGCACGGCCGCGGGCACTATCCCGACGATGAGCAGCACGCGCTGGGCGCTGAGCACCAGCGTCCCGAGGTTGAACTGGGCCTCGGGCGGGATCGCAAGCGCCAGCAGGAACGCGGTGATGTACCAGCGGTCCAGGACGGGGACGACGGCCGCGGCGCGGCGTGCGGGTTGGGGCCGGTCCGTCGCCGGGCGCGGTGTCGCGCGTGGTGGTTGGATCACGGCCGAGTCCATGGCTAGCCCCGGCCCCCCGACTTGACGCCGCGCAGGATGACCTGGTAGGCGAGGAACTCGCGGAACAGCCGGAGTGTGCAGGTATCGAGCAGCTCGTTGCGCCTGCGCCACAGCCGGTAGTTGACCTTGTCCGTCCGCAGGCCGACCACGCCGAACCACTCCTCGACCATCCGGCGGGTGGTGATCCGCAGGTGGGTGCGGTCGAAGATCCCAGCGTCGGTGTAGCGGATGTGGCCCTGCAGGAAGAGCTGCCGGAAGACGGAGTGGTGCCGGAAGTTCGGCACGCTGACGATGACGCAGCCGCCGGGGTTGAGCCTCGCGACATGCTCGCGCAGGATCGCGACCGGGTCCGCGATGTGCTCGAGCACATCGGCGTAGAGCAGGCAGTCGAACCGGCGGTCGGCGAGCCGGGCGTTGATCTGGTTCACATCGCCGGTGAGCATGTCCAGGCCGTGGCCACGGGCGGCCTCGGCGGCGTCCTCGTCGAGCTCGATCCCGGTGACCCGGCAGCCGCGCTTGACCAGTTCGGCTTCGGTCCGCCCGCTGCCGCACCCGACGGAGAGGATCGAGCGTGCCGATTCGGGGATCATCGCCAGGACATCAGTCCGCAGGTGGACGAAGTAGTTGCGCTTGCCGTCGCTGGTGGCGGCGATGTCGGCGGGCGTATTGTCGGTGGGCTCCGGCATAGTCGTCGGCTCGGTTAGCTGTGCGGTGCGCATGGGTCCTCGACGCGCTCCCAGCGCTGGGTCTGGGGGTTGTACGCCCGGATGGGTCGTGCCGGTGCACCGGCGACGATAGTCATGGGTGGCACGCTCGAGGTGACGACCGCGTTCGCGGCGACGATGCTGTTGCGTCCGATGCGGAGTTCGCCGCGGTTGGACACCTCACAGCTGCCGAAGCCCAGCCAGCATCCGGTCTCGATCACGATCGTGCCGCCTTGCGTGACGCCCTGGTGCAGGATCGGGACCGCGACATCCTCGTAGGCGTGGGCGTGGTCCATGACCAAGACCTGAGGCCCGGTCACGACCGCGTGCTCGATCCGGATCGAGTTCTTCGCGCTGATGACATTGTTCCGCCCGATCGCGCAGCCTTCTCCCAGCGTGAGCGCACCCTGGGGCGCGTCCTCGCCCGGCACATTGAGCCAGGTCGATCGCTCAACCACGCAGCCCTTGGCGATAGTTATCTGCCCCGACCGGTGTTGGCGGAAGTCCACGGACCAGTGGAGCCAGGCCGCCGGATCGATGCCCGACCAGCCTCCGAACCGGCGGTTCCAGCCCCCGCGGATCCGGGACATGACATTACTGGCTTTCATTGGCGATCACGACCTCCGGCGGCGGACTTCCCTGTGCAGCGGTCATCGGCGACTGGGGCCTGCGATGTTTGAGGAACCCCGAAACCAGAGCCCGCGCGTGGGGATCGGCGGCAACCACCGCCAGGGTCGCCAGCGCGCCCAGCCCCACACCAAGCACCGCCCGCATCAAGGGTGAGAATCCCGCCGCGAGTTCCTGCCGGCCCGCCCACCATGCGGCCACGAAGCCCAAGCCGACCAGGACAATCGGCCCGACCAGCGGCATGGGCGGCACCCCGAGCTTCAGGCGGTTGACCGTTGCGGCGATCATGAGCGCGGCGAACTCCCCCCCTGCACCGACCGCCAGCACCACCCAAGGATCCACTCCGGTGTACTCGGCCAATAGCCACCCCAGCCCAACAGCCGCCGCCCGTGCCGAGTTGCCGAGCATCGCGGAGAGGGGGAACCCCTCGGCAATCGCGACCACAGTCGGGAATGTGCGGAGTATCCGCAATGCCTGCCCCACGCCCAGCCAGGCCGCGAAAGCCGCGGACAGTGCGTAGTCCCTGCCGAAGATGGTCGAGACAAACTCGGGTCCGGCGAACGCAAAGAGCAACGCCATTCCCAGCGCCGGCGCGGCCAGCAGCTGGATCCCGGCGGCGTACTGGCGGTTGCGAGAGGGGCGGTTCTGCTTCAGCGAGGCGAGTTGCGGGACGCCCAGCGAGAGCCCTATCCGGCCGAGAATCGCCGACGGCGTCCATGCCAGCAGGAACGCCGCCGAGTATGTCCCAAGAAGAGCCGTGCCGTAGTTGTTGGCGATGACGATGCGTTCGCCGTGCAAAACCACAAACATCAGAATGCCGTCTCCGAGCAGCGGCAGTCCGAAGACAAGAAGCTGTCGAAACTTCTCTCGATCGTACGCGAGCTTGTAGGGTGTTGGAGCCACCAGGTGAGAAAGGACGGCAGATATGGCGGCGTTGGCGATCAGGAGCACGAGCAGGGCGCGAAAGTCGTTCAACCACACGGCCACGGGGTAGGCAACCAGCAGGAGGAGGACCTGTGGGGCCGCCTGGCAGACGACCAGGGCCTTGAAGCGGAGTTCACGCTGGGCCAGCCAGATGTGGAAATGACCGACCCCCCGGATCATCGGGATCAAGCCGACCGTTCGAAAGGCCCATGCTGCCTCGGGCATGTTCATAAGCGCCGCGATGGGGCCGGCCAGGAGCACCAGCAGCACGCCGCCGAGACAGCCGCGCAGGATGGAGATGCCGTGCGCGACCGAAAGCCAGGCCTCGCCGTCCTCGTCGGGGATGCGGGTCAGGAAGCGTCCCACGCCGAACTCGGAGATCATCTCAACGAGCGAGACACTCATCGCGAGGGCCGCGGCGATGCCGAACTGGTCGGGGCTGATCACCCGCGCGACGATGAAGTTCCTGAGCAGGCCGCAGACCTGCACGACGATCTCGCCGACCATGAGGGTGGCGCCGCCCTTGAGGAGTTGTCCGCGGCGCTTGGTCATGTATTGTTGTTCGGAAGCGCGGAGCGATGGATGAACAGGAAGTTCTCCTTGCGGTAGTGCGCGAGCTCGTAGCCGGCCCGTTCGAGCTGGGCCACCGCGCGGAGCACCTTGGGGATGGAGGTGGGCGAGTCAAACTCCACGCACAGCACGGGGATGGGCGCGCCGTGGGCGGCGAGGTGCTCGACGACGGGCCGCCATGCGCCCTCGATATCCATCTTGAGCAGGTCGAGGCGCTGGTGGCCCAGGCGTTTCCGGATGGTATCGAGAGCCAGGCACTCGGCCTCGAAGAACTCGCCGGTGCCGTTGAGATCGAGGACGGAATGAGAGGTCTTGCGCTTGTCGGCGGGGGCGAAGAACCGCATGGTGGTGTTGGAGGTCCAGAGGCCCCAGGTGTGGAAGGTCAGGCCCTCGGCCTCGGCGCCCAGGTCCCGCATGTAGTTGATCGCGCGGGGAGTTGGATCGAAGCAGTGGACCTCGCAGCCGAAGCGCTCGCGGAGAGCGAGGTCGAATGTGGCGTCGCACCCGACGCCGACGCAGTAGCAGACCCAGTCGTCGCCGACCAGTCCGGTGGGGATGGTCCAACCGCCATAGTCCGATCCAAGGGTCTCGAGGGCAAGACCGAGGTCGGTCGGGCGCTTGAAGAGGTGGAGCGTCCGGCGGACGATCTCCTTGTTGGCGCGGCGCCAGAAAAGCCAGGCGATGGCGCCGACCCGGCGGGCGATGGCGGAGACCGGGCCGCGGCGGTCGCGCGTGAGTGCGGTCTCATCGGCTCGAGCTTCGGTCGACATTCCTTCACCCCACTTCGGCGATCGCCTTCCCGCAAGCCTAGCGCGGCTGACCCCAGGGGGAGGCCCCGCGGTCGGGCGTTGCCGACTCAGAGTAGCCGGGGATGGGCACGCCGGTGCCGCCGATCTTGCCCGCGCCGTTGCCGATGTACTCGAACTGCCCGCCCGAGCTGTTCAGGAGAAATATGGCGCCGACGGTGGGGTCCTCGCCGCGGGGCTCGTCGTAGTTGAAATGGCACCGGTCGATGGTGACCCCCTCGGGGATGGGGTCGAAGTACCCGGCGGCCTGAATCCGCTCGACGACAGAGTTGCGGAAGATCACATTCTTGGCAGTGAACTTGCGAGAGCCTTCCAGGTCATCGCGGAAGACGAAGCGTTGGCCGGGGTTGGCGCAGTGAAGGAAGAGCACATGGTCATGCGCCGAGTTGAGCTGGCTGAAGGGCGGTTCCGTCGGCGTGTTCTGGACCGAGACATTGACAAACGCACAGTTCGTAAACGAGCTGTTGTAGTGGTCGAGGAAGAAGTTCTGGGTATCCTTGACAAGGGCCGCGTTGACATTGTAGACGATGAGGTTCTCGAACTGCCCGAAGTACTGGAGCAGGTCGGAGTGGTGGTTGAGGATGGTGCCGTCGACGAGGCTGGCGCTGCTCTGGACGACCATCAGCGAGTTCTGGAAGACATCGCCGGAGATCTTCTCGGCGTGGGAGTTGCGGACGAGGTTGCAGGTGACGAAGGCGTAGAGGGCGTCCTCGGCGAGGCAGTCGGTGACGAACAGCCCGCCATAGCCGACATTGCGCACCGGGGTGATGGACGAGGGCGGGGTGTAGGTCCACCCCTGGGAGTAGTACCACCTGCACCCGTCGTACCACTGCTGGTGGGGGTCCTCCTTGTACATCTGGTACATGTCGGCGAAGTCGATGCTGAGGCGATGGAAGCGGAGGTGTCGGGTGTTGGGGCGCACGAGATCGGAGGTGGACCCGGCGGCGATGATGACCTCGTCGCGCGACAGCGAATCGGCGGCCTCGATGGTGATCCAGCGGGCGTTGAGCACGGGCTGCGCGGGTTGGTCTATGTCGTATCGGCCCGCCTCGGTGATGAGGATGCGTGCGCCCTCGTGGGCATCGATATCGGCGCCGCAGTCGTTGAGGGCCCGCTTGATGGTGGCATAGGGCTTGGCCAGCGATCCTTCGCCGGACGAGTCGTCGCCACTCGCCGCGACATAGATGCTCGGACCGGTGAATGTCCCCTGGTTGTTGACATACAAGAAGAGCGGGTCGAGCAAACGCGGGGTGCCCGCGCCGGCCGGGTAGGCGATCGCGCGGAGTTCGATCTCCTCGTCCTCGTCGAGTTGGAGGTCCGCGGCCTGGATCGCGGCGACATACTCCCGTACCCCCGTGCGGGGGTTGATCTGCATGTGCGAGAGGGAAACCCAGGGTCCACCCTCGACCGACATCTCGACGCGGTCGACGCCGTTCATGTGGAACGCGACCACCCCGACCTCGAAGTCGCCCGCGAAGGTCTGGTAGGGCACGACATCCCATCGGGCGATGACCTCGGCGTCATAGCCGGCTTCGGTGGGCTCGCCCTCAGCCAGCGGCGGGGGATTGTCGAAGAGAAACTCCCCGCCCGCGACCAGCGGGGTGATCGCGACGGGATCATCGCCAATGTAGTCCCCTGCGCTATCGCTTTCTCCCCCCGGCGCCCAACCCCGCCCCGTCCGCCATTCCGTCGGGTCATCGCCCGCGACCATGCCGGTTCCGACTCGGGAACGGCCGCCGTGCTGGAGGAGGAGGTCGCCGAGGGGGGCGCCGGTGTCGAAGGTCCGCGTGCCCTGGTAGGGCAGCGAGATCCGCACGCCGTGCACGCCGTAGAGGGCCGGGACGAGCTCTGAGGAGATCGAGAGCGGGATGCTTGCTCGCCCGGTGGGCGTTTGGGTAATTCGACGCCCTGGGGTGGCGAGCGGGCCGGTCCAGCGCTGTTGCTTGGGTACCCGGAGCATGACCACCGAGCCGTCGGGCTTGGAGATCCGGATGGTCTCGTACTCGGCGGGTTGATTCTCGGGGCGGGCGGCGGGGGGCGGGGGGCTAGACTCGTCCGCGGACTGGGCGGAGGCCACGGGCGCCAGGCACGCCACCAGCATGAGGAGCATGCCGGCAACGCGGGGGCGATGGACGAACAAACCAAGCCTTGCGAGCATGCGTTGATTCCCTTCGTTCCCACCCGGAACAGCGCCTAAATATCGACTACGAAATGGCTTAGGGTTGGCGTCACACCCACCGAACCCGGAATCCCGCCCTTTGCCCAGACCTCAAGGTCGGCAACATCGGGCGAGACTGTACACAACCTGGTAGCCCGTGGTTCCCTGCCGACCGATAATCCGGTCCGCCAAGCCTAGGCCCAATAAGCCGGAGGGATCCCGGCAATTCTTGCGCAGTCGGAAAGACCGGCAGGGCCGGCGGCCTCGGGGCGGGTTCGGGCTCGAACTGGGGGTTGCGCTGGTCGATTCCAGGGGATGACCGGCCCAATGGAGTCACCCGTGCCCAATCACCACACTGAACCCGCCTGTGATCCCCTCCGCCGTAGGATTGCGTGGTTCCACCTAGGTGCAGGCCTGCCGATGGATGGGCGGTGGTGTGAGGCCCTGGAGGCCAGATGCCTGCTTTCGGGGTCATTTACGGCTGAGGAGGTCTACTTTGCCGAGCTGCTCAACCGGGCCAGGTCGGACCCCCAGACCGAGGGGGCGAGGCTGGGGATCGACCTGACCGAGGGGCTGACCGCCGAGGAGATCGCCCTGCTCGGGCCGGTCGAGCCTCTGGCCCTGGACTTCTCGCTGACGACCGCGGCCCGGGCCCACAGCCTCGACATGGCGACCCGCTCCTTCTTCGACCACATCAACCCCGACGGCCTCAACCCCACGCAGCGGGCCCAGGCGGCGGGGTACTCGGGGGTGGCGGGCGAGGTGATCGCGTCGGGGCAGAACTCGATCGATGCGCTCTACGCCTCGTGGATGGACACGCCCGAGAACCGGCTCAACCTGCTGAGCCTTTTCACTGCGTTCGACGACTCGTTCCATTATGACCAGCTCGGGCCTGGCTTCGCCCTCGACCTGGGCTTCGCCGACCACCACTACACCGCCATGTTCGGCGACCCGGCGGTCGGCAGCAGCGCGAGGCTGCTGGGTGTGGTGTACGACGATGCGGATGCGGACGCGTTCTACTCGATCGGCGAGGGGGCCGCCGGGGTGCGGGTCGATGTCGCCGAGGCGAGCCTGCCGGGGACCATCATCGCGACCGCCACCACCGACGCGGCGGGCAACTACCAGTTCAAGCTCGGTGACGGGTCGTGGATCATCTCGTTCACCGATGTCGCGACCGGGAAGCTGGTCGAAAAGCAAGTCTCGACTGCGGGGGAGAATGTGAAGGTCGATGCGCTGGTGGGCGAGCTGCAGGACCCGCCGCCGCCGGACGGTGGGGGGGGCGGCGGTGGTGGTGGGGGAGACGGCGGCGGTGGAGGTGATGGCGGCGGTGGGGGCGGCGGCGGTGGCGGCGGCGGGACGCAGGACGACCACGCCGACGATGGCGACTACGCCAACGCGACGCTCATCACCATCAGCGCCGAGCACACCGGCGCCGCCAGCGGCAACGCCGAGGTCGCGACCGACTCGGATCTGTTCTACTTCACCGCCGATATCGCGGGCGACCTGGGCATCACGCTCGACGCCACGGGCAGCACCCTCGTCGGCACGCTGACGCTCCAGAGCGATGCCGGGCTCGCGCTGGCGGTCGAGTCCGCGGCCGGGCCGGGCGGCGTGCTCACGCTCAACTGGAATGTCGTTGCCGGCGGGCAGTACTTCCTGGTCGTCGCCTCGGTGGGCGGCGCCTCGGCCGGGGCGTACACGATCGACCTCGCCATCACCGAGCCCGCAGGCGGTGATGGCACCGGCGGGGGCGGCGGGGACGGCTCTGGCGGCGGGTCTGGCGGTGGGACGGGAGACGGGTCTGGCGGCGGCACCGGCGGTGACCAGGCCACCGACGACAACCCGCCCGTCGACGCCACCAGCGACGACTCGGGCGCCCTCACCATCGTCCGCACCGACGCCAATGCCCGCCCGATCGTCTACCTCCAGCAGGCCGACGGCTCGTGGGCGAGCGTCGATCTCCTCGCCGAGGCGGGCGGGCCGACGCCCGAGGGGCGCTTCTCGACCTTCGTCGACCCGGCGACCGGGCAGTCCGCCATCGTCAGCGCGACCGCATCGGGCCTGGCGGTCTACTCCCGCGATGACGCCGGCGTGTGGAGCGTGCGGAACCTCTCCGCAGAGCTCGCCGCCGCGCCGATCGCCAGCAAGCCCGTGACCTTCACCACCCGCACCGGCCTGGTCTACACCGCCGGCCTCGACGCCGACGGCAGGCTGGTCGCCTACCACCACACCGGCCAGGCCGACGACCAGGGCGGGCTGGCGTGGAACTTCGAGGACATCTCGACCGACCACCTCGCGGCCCAGGGGCTCACCCTGCCCGCGCTGCGCGGCGGCACGCTCATCGCCTATGTCACCGGCTGGAACGCCCTCACGCTCGCCGGGCTCGACGACACGGGCAACATCTTCGCCGCCTGGTGGGCGCCGGGCATGGAGCAGTGGACGCTGGCCAACCTCAGCAGCATCACCGGTGCGCCGACCTACACGGGCACCATCTCGGCGTACCTCACGCCGTGGAACGGGATCAACATCGCCGGCACCGACGCCAACGGCGACCTATCGGTGGTGTGGTGGGTGCCGAGCTTTGGCGGCGAGTGGAAGCTCTCGAAGCTCAACCAGATCTTGGGCGGGCCCCAGCTGGGCGAGGGGACGATCGCGAGCTGGGCCACGCCGTGGGGCGGGCTCAATGTCTCGGGCCTGACCGCCGAGGGCAAGGTCGTGGTCTATTGGTGGAGCCCCAGCTCGGGCGGGTGGCAGATCACCACGCTCAGCGACTACATCCCCGGCGTCGAGCCGCCGTCCCGGGGCGTGATCGGGCACACCTCGCGCACGGGCGTGATCTCGATCATGGGGCTCAGCGAGGTCGGCGACCTGGTGCGGTACTGGTGGCAGTCCGGCTCGCCCTGGCAGGGTGAGAACCTCGGGCTCGGCGCGTAGGGCGTGACGCCTGACGCCGGCCGGGGGGGAGGGCCGGGAGCGGCCCTTCCCGGCGCGGGTGGCGTGCTCGGCCGTCGCTGGCCCAGCTTCTGACCGATCCCGACCCCCGAGACGGCTCAGGGGAGCACTCCACCGAATGTAAACCCATCTGCCGCAATAGCCCGCGCCACACGCGAGGGATGGGGCGGTCTGTCTCCTGTGGCGTGGACTGTCCCCGTGAAACACCCCGGAGAGGACTCGAACCTCTGACCTGCGGTTTAGGAAACCGCCGCTCTATCCTGCTGAGCTACCGGGGCAGAAAGCCGTATGTCTGGGTGCGGCAAGGGACCAGGCTCGTGCATCCCTCGCCGCCTCGATCGTCATGGACCCGACGGAAAGTCTACGGCGGTCACCGGCAATGCACCACGCCCGAGGCCGTAGGGCCGGGGTCCGGCGGCTGCGCGAGGGGGGGATGCAAATGGCAAATGGCAAATAGCAAATGGCAAAGTAGGAGGGGAGGGGATGCAACTGGAAAAGGGCCAAAGAGCCAAAGGGCCAAAGGGCCAAATTTGAGGCAGGGGAGGGGTGCTAGGAGGTGTTGGGGGTGTTGAGG
>CAYJPX010000011.1:52570-52821 GCA_964372195.1 uncultured Phycisphaeraceae bacterium | reverse complement strand
TGCCTTCCAACCCACTCCTCCTTCAGGAGGGGGGAATGGCGCCGTCGCTGCGCTCGGCGATGGCGCGCCTTCCAACCCACTCCTCCTTGAGGAGGGGGTGGTCGCGAAGCGACCGGGGGAGGTGCGGTGGTGCAAGGGCGCACGATCGCGTGGTTTGCCAGACCACGCACCTCCCCCGGGGGGGGGGGGGGGGGGGCCCCGCCCGCGGGGGGGGGGGGGGGGGGGGGGGGGGGGGGGGGGGGGGGCCGCCC
>CAYJPX010000011.1:50331-52560 GCA_964372195.1 uncultured Phycisphaeraceae bacterium | reverse complement strand
TCGCTCCGCTCGGCACCCCCTCCGCGGGGCGGAGGGGGTTGTGATGCCGTCGCTGCGCTTGGCACCCCCTCCGCGGGGCGGAGGGGGATGTGGGGCCATCCCCGTGCTCGGCGTCCGGGAGACCTCGCGTGCTTGCGGCGTGGGTGAACTTGGTAGGCTCTGGGCATGATCAGTCAACTGGGCACGGTAATCACCGGCGTCTTCCGCAGGTGCGCCCCGGACCCCTTCGTGCTGGCGGTGCTGCTCACGCTGGTGACCTTCGTGCTGGCGGTCGCGCTGACCGGTACGGGGTTCACCGACGCGGTCAACATGTGGGCGGGCACCGAGGGCGTGTGGTCGGCGGGGATGCTCAAGTTCGCCATGCAGATGTGCCTGATCCTGGTGACCGGGCACGCGCTGGCCTCGAGCCCCCCGGTCTCGTGGCTGCTGGATCGACTGGCGGGGTTGCCGGGCAAAGCGTGGCAGGGTGTCGCGATGGTCGCGTCTGTTGCCGCCGTGCTCGCGGTGCTGAACTGGGGGCTCGGCCTGATCGCCGGGGCGCTGCTCGCGAGGCGGGTGGGTGTGGCGATGGAACGCCGGGGCGTCGCGGTCCACTACCCGCTGCTCGCGGCGGCCGGGTATGTGGGGCTGCTGGTCTGGCACGGGGGGTTCTCGGGCAGCGCCCCGCTCAAGGTGACGCAGGCGGCGGAGATCCGCGACATCTTCGGCGAGTCGCCCCCCATCGGTGAGCTGCCGCTGACCGAGACCATTCTGAGCCCGTTCAACCTGGTCATCACGGGCGGGCTGCTGGTGCTTGTGCCCGTGCTGCTCGCCCTGATGTCTCCCAAGGGCGAGACCGAGCCGGCATCGCGGTTCGTCTCGGGGCTCGATGCGCGAGCCGGGCGCGACGACCGGGACAAGTCGCTGCTGCCCCGCGTGCTCGAGGATTCGCCCACCGTGACGGTGCTGCTTGTCGCGCTGATCGCCTGGTGGGCGTGGCGGTACTACCTGCCCCCGATCGACCCCGAGACGGGCCTGCGCCCGCCCAGCGGGCTCGCCAGCCTCACCCCCGACACGGTCAACATGACCATGCTCATGCTCGGCCTGATCCTGCACGGCACGCCGGGCCGGTATGTGCGGGCGGTCGAGGAGGCGGCCTCGGGCTGCGCGGGGATCATCCTGCAGTTCCCCCTCTACGCCGGGATCATGGGGCTCATGCACCAGTCGGGGCTGACGGTGCTGCTCGCCGAGGGCATCGCCCGCCACGCGAGCCCCACGACGCTGCCGGTCTTCACGCTGGGGAGCGCCGCGGTCGTGAACCTCTTCGTGCCGTCCGGCGGCGGGCAGTGGGCGGTGCAGGGGCCGATCGCCATGCGGGCGGCGGTCGATGCGGGGGTCGACCCGGCGAAGATGGTGATGGCCGTGGCCTACGGGGACGAATTGACCAACATGCTCCAGCCGTTCTGGGCGCTGCCGCTGCTGGCGATCACGGGGGTGAAGGCGCGCGACATCGTGGGCTACACGGCGATCGTGATGGTGGTGGCGGGGGTGTGGATGGGGGTGGGGTTGCTGGTGCTGTGATCGGCTCAGGGGCCGCCGGCGCCCGCCGCCGCGGCCCCGCCCAACGCAAGGACCACAAGAAGAATCCACAAGAGACCGATGACAAAGCTCAACACCAGCAGGATGCTGGAGATGATGCCGCAGATCATCCCGGCCATGGTGAGCCCCTTGCCCTCGAGATCCATCATGCCGAGCTTCATCTTCTTGAGGTCGCCCTGACCCATGATCCACGCCGCGATCCCGAGCGGGGCGCACACGACGAGGCTCAGCACGCCGAAAACGAGAATCAGCACGCCGCGGTGAGGGGCGAGGTGCGCCTGTTGCTGCGGATAGGGGGGCGGCATCTGCGACATGGGGCGTTTCTCCCGTGACACGATCGCTGTGGATGCTGCCGTCGGGGGTCGACGGCGGTTAGACTCCTTCCATGACGAGCCGGGCACGCCAGGGAGCGGTGGGGCGGATCATAACAGAAGTGCTCGCGGCCGTGGAGCCGGGGGAGCTCGTGCGCGTCGGGTTGGCCGGGATGGAGATCGGCCCCTGCCGTGTGCTGGCGGTGGGGAAGGCGGCGGCGGCGATGGCCGAGGCGGCGGTGGGGGAGTTGGGGGGACGCGTGCGGGGTGTGTTGGGCGTCGGCCCCGGAGACGGCGGTGTCGCCGCGCGTGCGCGAGGGGATCCGAGCCGGCGCGGGGG
>CAYJPX010000011.1:0-50321 GCA_964372195.1 uncultured Phycisphaeraceae bacterium | reverse complement strand
CGAAGTCGTGTCGCTGGGCGCGTTCACTGCGTCAATGCGCAACAATCCCGGCGCGCCGGTAACGGCGGTCGGCGAAATTGAAGAGTTCGCGTTCAATCATGGTCTGCGCGCGTGCGCGAGGGGATCCGAGCCGGCTCGGGGTGGGGGTGGGCTGGTTCGCCGCGGATCATCCGATCCCCACCGCGAGGAATGTCGCGGCGGCAGAGCGGGTGCGGGAGTTTGTCCGCGGCATGGCGGCCGAGGAGTCGCTGCTGGTGCTGCTCTCGGGCGGGGCATCGGCGATGCTCTGCCTGCCGCGGGAGCCGCTGACGCTCGGGGACATCGCGGCCGTGACCGAGGCGCTGCTTCGGGCGGGGGCGCCGATCGAGGAACTCAACGCCGTCCGCAAGCACTGCGAGGCGCTCAAGGGCGGCGGGCTGGCGGCGGCGCGTGGGGGTTGGGGAGGGTGCGGGGCGGGGCGGGTCGTGACGCGGGTGCTTTCGGATGTGCTCGGCGACCGGCTCGATGTGATCGGCTCAGGCCCGACCGCGCCGGACCCAACGACCTTCGCCGACGCGCTGGCGGTGCTGGAGCGGCGGGGCGTGCTTGAAGCCGCGCCGGCGGTGACGGCGCTTCTGCGGCGCGGGGCGGCGGGCGGGGAGCCGGAGACGGTCAAGCCCGGCGACCCGCTGTGGGCGAGGGTCGAGAACCGGGTGATCGGGAACAACCGGCTCGCGGTCGATGCCGCGGCGGCGGCGTGCCGGGCGGCCGGGTACGCGGTCGTCGGGTGGCGTGAGGGTGTGGAGGGCGAGGCGGCGGTGGTCGGGCGGGACTTGGCGGCGGAGGCCCGGCGGCTCGCGAACGAGAACGGCGAGGGTGGGGGGCGTCGGGCGATCGTCTGGGGCGGCGAGACCACCGTCACCGTCGGCGACGCGACCGGGCTGGGGGGCAGGAACCAGGAACTCGCGTTGGCGGCGGCGGTGGAGCTCGAAGGGGTGGAGGGCATCACGGTGCTGAGTCTCGCGACCGACGGCCGCGACGGCCCGACCGACGCGGCGGGCGGCATCGTGGACGCCTCGACCGCCGGTGCGATCCGTGCCGCGGGCATCGAACCGGGCGAGGCACTCGCCCGCCACGACAGCCACCGGGCGCTCGCCGCGGCGGGGGCACTGGTCACCACCGGACCGACAGGCACCAATGTGAACGATGTGATGGTGGCGTTGGTGGAATGACGGAGCCGTCGGCGATCGATCATCCCCCGTCTCCTTCACCCCTCCTCCTTGAGGATGGGTCGGGAGCGGAGCGACCGGGGAAGGTGGGCGCGAAGCGAGACCACTCGAACGGCGTGCGGAGGACGCACCTCCCCCGCCTCGCTCGCGCTCGGCACCCCCTCCGCGGGGCGGAGGGGGATTTGGCGCCATCGCTGCGCTCGGCTGTGGATGCCGGCGATTGGTTCGGGAACTACTCCGTTCGCTGCGGTGTGCGCGGAGCCTCGCGGTTCCGGCGTCGTCCGCTCGCCTGGTCGCGGGTGCGCTGCGGCGGGGCGATGGTGTCGGTCGGCGTCTCGGGGCGTTCGGGCGCCCGCCCCTGCTCGACCAGCCGCATCTGGAACTCGTAGTTGAGGCGTCGGTAGTGGGCGTTGAAGATGCCGTGCCCGAACTGGGGGTAGAACTGCATCTCGAAGTCCTTGTCCGCGTCCTGCAGGGCCTTGATGAGCTTGATGGAGTTCTGGGGGTGGACATTGTCGTCCATCCATCCCTGGATGAGCAGCAGCCTGCCGTGGAGGTTCTTGGCGGCCGCGACCACCGAGGTGCCCGCGTAGCCGGGGGGGTGGTCCGGGGGCGTGAGCTTGTAGCGCTCGGTGTAGATGCTGGCGTAGGCGGCCCCGCTTGTGCCCGCGCCGCCGGCGATGCCGGCGGCGAAGTGCTCGGAGTGGGTCATGGCGTAGGCGGTCATGAACCCGCCGTAGCTGAAGCCGGACATGCCAATGCGCGAGCCATCGACGAAGGGCTTGGCCTTGAGCCAGACCATGAGGTCGTCGATATCTTCCATCTCGGGGGCGCCGAGCTGCTTGTAGGCGGTCCAGGCGCTGCGGGCGCCCTTGCCGCTGGCCGAGTAGGGGTCGGCGTGGAAGACGATGAACCCGGCGCTGGCGAGCATGTGGTCGCCGACGCGCCCGCCGGACCAGGAGTCGCGGATGGTGGGGGCGTGGGGCCCGGCGTAGGTGGAGTACCAGACCGGGTAGCGCTGGGCGGGGCTGAAGTCGGGCGGGTAGATGATCATCGCCTCGAGGGTGATCGCCTCGTCGTCGGTCGAGCGCGAGGCGCGGACGCTGGCGAGCTCGACCCGGCCGAGCTGCCACTCGTCGAGGGCGAAGACGGGGTTGGTGTCGAGCGTGCGGAGCGGCTTGCCGGTGCTGTCGCGGAGGACGGTCTGATCGGGCTGGTCGGTGTTGGACCAAGAGTCGACGATGAGGGCGCCGCCCGGGCTGACGCTTGTGGAGTGGCTGCCGCGCTCGGCGGTGATCTGGCGGAGGTTGGTGCCGTCGAGGTTGACCGCGTAGAGGGTCGAGCCGATGGGCGAGTCGGCGGTGCAGTTGAAGAGGAGCTCGCCCTTGGCCTGGTCGAGGTGCTCGATGCCGCGGAACTCCCAGGGGCCTTCGGTGACCTGGTTGAGCAGCTTGGCGTCCTTGTCGTAGCGGTAGAGGTGCATCCAGCCGGAGCGTTCGCTGCTGAGGAGGAAGGAGCCATCGTCGAGGATGCGGAAGACGCTGGGGGCCTCGATCCAGGCTTCGGTCTGGTCGCGGAGGAGCCTGGCGGGCGGGCCGCCGCGGGGGGCGGCGGTGCACAGGTCGAGCCAGGTCTGGACGCGGTCCTGGATGGTGAAGTAGACGCGTGAGGAGTCGGGCCACCACCCCATGCTCGAGACAACGAAGCTGCCGACGGTGTAGCCGGAGAGGTCGATGAACGCCGGCTCGCCGCCCGCGGCCGGGACGATCCCCAGCCGCACCAGCGGGTTGGCCCGCCCGGGCTTGGGGAACTCGGTGACGCGGACTTCCTGGGGCTCGACGGCGTCGTCGACCAGCGTGAAGGTGTCGACCGCGGTCGAGTCGGTCTCGTAGTAGGCGATGGCCGAGCTGTCCGGCGCCCACCAGTAGCTGCGCCAGTTGCGGCCGTAGATCTCCTCGTAGTAGATCCAGGCGTTCTTGCCGTTGCGGACCTTGCCCGAGCCGGTGGTGGTGAGGCGGCGTTCGATGCCGGTGGCGACCTCGACGGTGTAGAGGTCGTGGCTGCGCACGAACGCGGCGTAGCGGGCGTCTGGGCTCAGGCTGGCGAGCTCTTCCTCGCCGGGGTCGGCGGTGAGGCGGCGGGCGAACGAGCCATCGAGGGCGACGGCGTAGAGGTCGCTCTCGTGCTCGAAGATCGCACGCCCCGAGCCGGTGTCGGCGAAGGCGCGCCGGCCGCCGATGCGCTCGGCGGTCTTGGTGTCGATGGACTCCAGCGTGTCGATCGCGGCGATGATCGCCGCGTTGTCCTCGCCCGCGACCTTCTCGATATACCGCCCCGTCGCGGCCTCGACGAGCCACTGGCCATCGTCCCGCCGGACGGTGTAGTGCTCGTCATCGCGCCAGGTGACGCCCCGCATCGGTGAGCCGCCGAGGTCCGGGCGGTCGCGGGATTCGTAGAGCGCCTCGTAGGTGATCCGCTTCTTCGCCTCGCGGTCCTCGGGCAGGGCCGGGAGCGCCGCGGTCAGCAGCGGCACCGGGGCGGCGATCCGCAAGACTGGGTACTCGTTGCCGACGCCGAGCTGGTCGTCGAAGTGGTTCCAGGTCACCAGGCTGTCCTCCGCCGCCGGCTCGAGCGTCGCGACGACGAGGCTGCCGAGGGGCTGGTCGGCCCTGACCACGAACACCCCCGGGGCGAGGTCGCGTGCCTCGGGCGCGCTCGCGGCCGTCACCCGGGCCATCGCGTGGCCCTGGAACGGGCGTCCCGACTGTTCGACAGTCTCGAAGCGGTAGACCTCGGCATCCACCCGCACATCCTCCCGCAGGACCTCGACGGTGATGCCGTGGCGTTGGAGCAGCTCGACGATGTCGGCCCGGTCGCCCGGCACGATATAGGCCCAGGGCCGCCTGACCGCGTCGGTCGCGACGAAGTCGTCGATGACCTCGACCTCGTAGTCGGCGGTCTCGTCGGTGGCGACCCGGCGGCCGTCCTGCTCGGCCTCGACAAAGCCCAGCGCGGTCGCCTTCTCGGACAGGGCCTTGGGCTCGGTGCGGGTGGGCGTGGGGTCCTCACGCGACGAGCCGGTGCTCGCCCGCTTGTCGGCCTCGTCGAGCAGCGAGCGCACCTCGTCCTTGTGGGCCGCGACATCTTCCAGGATCGCCCGGCAGAAGTCGAGCGTCGCCGTCACACGCTCCTCGAAGGTCGCGTAGCTGTACGCCTCGCTGAGGATGGCGATGCGGTTGCGCATGCCGACATAGTTCGTGCTGTAGCGGGGGGCTGCGGGGAAGGTCGTCCACCGGGTGTGGTCGTCCTCGAAGTTGCCGTAGGGGAAGGTCTCGTGCCCCTTGCCCGCCCGCAGCGTCTCCGCGACTCGTGGCAGCATGGTGTCCCGCACATACTCGAGCACCGGCACATCGCCGCCGGGGTGCTTGGGGCCCGAGTAGGTGAGCACATACCGGTGGTGCGAGCCGTTGGTCGTGTGCGTGTCGATAAAGAGGTCGGGGTCCCACTGGCGGAAGAACCGCAGCAGTGCCCTGGTCTCGGGCGCCTCGGCCTTGATGAAGTCGCGGTTGAGGTCCAGGTCGGCGGCGTTGTGGCGCTGCCCCATCTCGTCGGGGCCGACCTGGCCGGGGCGGTTGTCCGGGCCTATGCGCTCGTTGCCGTCGGCGTTGTAGATGGGCGCCAGGCAGATGACGAAGTCCTTGAGCAGCGGGTGGTCGGGCGTGGTGGCCAGCTCGCGGGCGAGCATCTGGAGGGCCTCCTTGCCGCAGACCTCGCCGGCGTGGATGTTGCCGATCGCCAGGGCGATGAGCTTGCCGGACTCGCGGGCCTCCTCGGCGTTCGCGATGGGCGGGTCGGCGATGATGAGGAGCGGCAGCGTCCGCCCCTCGCCGCTCGTGCCCAGTTCGCTGAGGGTCACGAGCGGGGACTGCTCGGCGAGCTGCTCGCAGAACGCCATCACCTCGGCGTGGGTCGAGGTCTGGTGGTAGTCGGTCCGCTCGGCGGTGGTCTGGAGGTCCTGGGCGTTCGCCGACGGGGTGGTGAGGGCGAGCCCCGCGAGGGCGAGCGAGGCGAGGAACGGCACTAGGCGTTTCATGGGCGGCTCCGGGATGCGCGATGTGCCCAGAGCGTAACGGCCCGGCGGACGCTCCGCCCGCCCTGGGGTGCGGGCCGCCATCAGGGGTGCTAATCTGGGGGTGGTAGGGAGCCCCCGACGCAACAGCCCAAGGAGCCAGCCATGGCGCGATCCGTGACACTCTTCACCGGCCAGTGGGCCGACCTGCCCCTCGAAACCATGGCGGAGAAGGCCGCCTCGTTCGGCTACGACGGCCTGGAGCTGGCCTGCTGGGGCGACCACTTCGAACCGGGGAAGGGGGCGGCCGACAAGGCCTATTGCGCCGGGCGGCACGCCCTGCTCGCCCGGCACGGCCTGAAGTGCTGGGCGATCTCCAACCACCTGGTCGGGCAGGCGGTCTGCGACCTCATCGACAGCCGCCACAAGTCGATCCTGCCGTCGCATGTGTGGGGCGATGGCGAGGCCGAGGGCGTCCGCCGGCGGGCAGCGGAAGAGATGAAGGTCACCGCGAGGGCCGCGGCCAACCTCGGCGTCGGCGTGGTCAACGGCTTCACCGGCTCGGCGATCTGGCACCAGCTCTACTTCTTCCCGCCGACCGGGGAGGCGGATGTCAAGGCCGGGTTCGACGACTTCGCCGAGCGGTGGGGGCCCATCCTGGATGTGTTCCAGGAGCACGGCGTGAAGTTCGCGTTGGAGGTCCACCCCTCCGAGATCGCCTACGACATCTACACCGCCGAGCGGGCGCTCGAGGCCATCGGGCGACACCCCGCCTTCGGGTTCAACTTCGACCCCAGCCACCTGATCTGGCAGGGCATGGACCCGGCCAGGTTCATCGACCGCTTCCCGGACCGGATCTTCCATGTCCACATGAAGGACGCCGCCACAACCCTCGACGGCGTGAGCGGCATCCTGGGATCGCACATCGGGTTCGGCGACAGCCGTCGCGGGTGGGACTTCCGCTCGGTCGGCCGGGGCGATGTGAACTTCGAGGAGATCATCCGGGCGCTGAACCGCTGCGGCTACGCGGGCCCGCTGAGCGTGGAGTGGGAGGACTGCGGCATGGACCGCGAGCACGGGGCGGCGGAGAGTTGTGACTTTGTGCGGGGCGTGGACTTCCAGCCCTCGGGGCGGGCGTTTGATGCGGCGTTTGAGGACTAGTTCGGAGTACCCGCTGCGCGACAAAGGTGTATTCACCGCGGAGAGGGCGGAGGCCGCGGAGGGAGACAATCAGATGGACTCGCTCCGCGTCCTCCGCGCACTCCGCGGTTCCGATTGTTTGATATCGAGGCGGTGAGGTGACACATGACTGAGCGCGTCCGGTTGGGCATGATCGGCGGCGGCCAAGGGGCGTTCATCGGCGCGGTGCATCGTGCCGCGTCGCGGTTGGATCACCAGTACGAGTTGGTCGCAGGGGCGCTGTCCTCGACGCCGGAGAAGTCCATCGCCAGCGGCAGGGAGCTCGGCCTCGCCGACGACCGCTGCTACCCGAGTTGGCGGGCCATGCTCGACGCCGAGCTCGCCCGCCCCGCGAGTGAGCGCATCGAGGCCGTCAGCATCGTCACCCCCAACCACGCCCACTTCGAGCCGGCCAAGGCCTTCGCCGAGGCTGGGCTCGCGGTGATCCTTGACAAGCCGATGGTCCACACCGTCGAGCAGGCCGAGGAGCTGGCCCGCATCGTGCGCGAGAACGATGTGGTCTTCGCCGTCACCTACAACTACTCGGGCTACCCGCTGGTCAAGCAGGCCCGCGAGATGGTGGGGTCCGGCGACCTGGGTGAGGTCCGCAAGGTCGTCGTCGAGTACAACCAGGGCTGGCTCGCCGCCAAGCTCGAAGAGACCGGGCAGAAGCAGGCCGACTGGCGCACCGATCCCGCCCGCTCGGGCGTCGGCGGCTGCATCGGCGACATCGGCTCGCACTGCGAGCAGCTCACCGCGTACATCACCGGCCTCGAGCTCGACAGACTGTGCGCCGATCTGACGACCTTCGTCCCGGGCCGCAAGCTCGACGACGACGCCAATGTCCTCCTCCGCTTCAGGGGTGGCGCGAAGGGCATCCTGTTCGCCTCGCAGATCTGCGTCGGCGGCGAGAACGACCTGCGCATCCGCGTCTGGGGCACCAAGGGCGGCCTCGCGTGGCATCAGGAGCGCCCCAACGAGCTGCTCGTCCACCGACTCGGCGGGGCCGATCAGGTGTACCGCCGCGGCAACGACTACCTGGCTGACCCCGCGAAGCGCGCCGCCCGCCTGCCCGCCGGCCACCCCGAGGCGTTCTTCGAGGCGTTCGGGAATGTCTACACCAACGCCGCCAAGGCCATCCGTGCGGGCGCCGGCGCCAAGGGCCCGGCCCGGTTCGACTTCCCCGGCGTCGAGGACGGCGCCCGCGGCGTGCGATTCATCCACCGCACGGTCGAGAGCAGCAACAGCGCGGAGAAGTGGCTCACATTCTGAGCCAACGCCGCCCGATCGCTATCCCCAAAGCGAGCCGCCCGTGTCGGGCCGGTTGCGATCGACGGGGCTTCGCGGTGGACTACTCCGCGTAGTCAGGGCCCGGCATGTCCGCTCGCTCACCCTCCGACAAGGTCTATCGCCCCAACCCCCGGCGCCATCCCACACTCCGCCGCCTCGGCGTACAAGCGCTCGAGCGACCGCCGCCCGGCATCCCCCATGTCGGCCGTCAGGTCGTTGACATACATGCCCAGGTACCGCTCGACCAGCGCATCATCGGCCCACTCCGGCCTGTCGCCCACGCGGTCGAGCAGGTACCGACGGCACTCGGCTGGGTGCGCCCGGGCGTACCGCACCGACTCGCCGAGCAGGCCCGCGACCATCGCGACCGTGCCATCGCCGAGCCGGGTGTCGAGGTCGCGGCGGATCACATTGAGCCCCAGCGGCAGCGGCAGCCCGGTGCGACGCTTCCACCACGCCCCCAGATCAACCACCTCGCGCAGACCCAGCGATGCGTAGGTCAGCTGCGCCTCGTGGATCAGTAGCCCCGCCTGGGCTCTGCCGCTCGTCACCGCCCCGGTGACATCCTGGAAGGGAAGCACCTCGTACTCGAAGGGCCGCCCGAGCAGGATCGAGAGCGTCAGGAACGCGGTGGTCCGATCGCCCGGCACCGCGAACTTCGGCTTCTGCCCCCGCAAGCACCCGTCGCACATGATCGGCGAGTCTTGTCGTACGACGACCTTCGGCCCGTACCCATCGCCGAACGACCCGCCGCAGGTGGTGACCCGGTAGCGGTCCTGCACGAACGGGTAGGTGTACGCGCTGATGCCCGTGATATCGAGGTCGCCGCGCTCGGCCGCCCGCTGGTTGAGCGTGTGGATGTCGGCCGCGAGCGTCTCGAAGGAGTAGCCCTTGGTGTCGATGGCGGGGCGGCCCGCCTCACCCGGCAGGGGGGTGCCGTCGCGGCCGGCCATGCCCGTGAGCGGCCACCACATGACCAGGTCGTCGGCGTCGGGCGAGTGGGCGAGGGTGAGGGCCGGCATGTCTAGGCCTCGGGGAAGATCTTGAGTTGGCCGGCCTCGGCGATCGTCCCGGTCTCGGGCTTGTCGGGGTCGAGCCGGTACTCGCCCGACCAGCAGGCGGTGCAGTAGTGGTCGGGATCGTGCTTCATGCAGGCGAGCATGCCCTCGAGCGAGAGGTAGTGCAGGCTGTCGACGCCGAGGAACTCGCGGATCTCCTCGGTGGACCTGTTGGTGGCGATGAGCTGGCTCTTGGTCGCAAAGTCGACCCCGAAATAGCAGGGGTGGCGGATCGGCGGGCAGGAGATGCGCAGGTGGATCTCCTTGGCGCCGGCCTCGCGGATCTGGATCATCTTCTCGCGGGTGGTCGTGCCCCGCACGACCGAGTCGTCGACGACGATGACGCGTTGATCGCGGACGATCTCCCCGACGACATTGAGCTTCAGCCGCACCGCCGCCCGGCGTTCCTCTTGGGTTGGCTTGATGAAGGTCCGGCCGACATAGCGGTTGGGGACGATCCCCTCGCGGTACGGCAGCCCGCTCGCCCTCGCGTAGCCGTTGGCCGCGGATCGACCCGAATCGGGCATGGGCATCACAAAGTCGGCATCGACGGGCGCTTCCTTGGCGAGCTTCTCCCCGAGCGCCTCGCGGACCTGCTGGACATTCTGTCCGAAGATCTGGCTCGCCGGGCTGGCGAAGTAGACATGCTCGAACGCGCAGTGCGCCGGCTGCGTCTTGCGGTCTGCGAAGCGGCGGGTGTGCAGCCCGGAATCGTCGATGGTGACCACCTCGCCCGGCTCGACCTCGCGCAGGAAGGTCGCCCCGACCACATGGAGCGCCACGGTCTCGCTGGCGACCACATAGGTCAGCCCCTCGGCGTGCTTGATGCTCCCGATGACCAGCGGCCGCCAGCCCCACGGGTCGCGGGCGGCCTCTATCCGATCCGGGAACAGCAACGCCAGGCTGAACGCCCCCTGCAGCCGGCGCAGCGTGGCGAGCAAGGGGTCGGCCTGGCCCTGCTGCTCCGGCGAGGCCAGCAGGTGGACGATGACCTCGGTATCGCTGGTGGTGTGGAAAATGTGGCCGGCGAGCTCGAAGTTGCGCCGGTGGGCGTCGGCGTTGATGAGGTTGCCGTTGTGCGCGACCGCGACCTGGCCGTCGATGTACGACTCAAGCAGCGGCTGGGCGTTGCAGGCCTTGGAGCCCCCCGCGGTCGAGTAGCGGTTGTGCCCGATCGCCCCCGCCGACGCGCCCGCCGCGAGCCTGTGCAGGGTCTCGGTGGAGAAGACATCCGGCACGAGGCCCATGCCGACCGTCGCGGCCAGGTGCTGGCCATCGGAGACCGCGATCCCGGCCGACTCCTGCCCCCGGTGCTGCTGGGCGTACAGGCCCAGGTAGGTCAGGTGGACCGCCTGGGGGTGCTTCCAGATGCCGAAGACCCCGCACTTTTCCTTCGGGCCAGGGGCATGCCGGTCCGGGGGGAACGCCGAGCCTGCCACGGCAACTGGAAGGTGGATGTCGGGGTGCATGGGGCTCATTTCTGGAGGGTTCGTCGGTATTCTAGCCGCGGCGGGGCGGGGTGTCGGCCTTGACCCGGGTCGATCGGGGCCCTTCAATCCCGCCCCCGGGGATGCCCGGACCACACACCGGCCCGCAGTCGCGGTCGTCGGCGGTCGCCACAAGCCCGGGGTCGTCGGTTTGATTTCGTGGCACCGGCCACCACGCGTGGTCACAGACGGATGGAGTACACATGGCTCGTTATACCGGCCCCAAGGTCAAGCTGTCTCGTCGTGTCGGCGTCCCGATCGCCGACATCCCCAAGCACACCTCGAAGCGCGCGCTCAACCCCAACGGCGTGCACGGCTACCGGGGGCGTCGCCTCCGCGCCTACGGCGTCCGCCTCATCGAGAAGCAGAAGCTGCGTTTCCACTACGGCATGATGGAGAAGCAGTTCCGCCTCACCATGGACGAGGCCGCCCGCCGCCCCGGCAACACCGGCGAGGTGCTCCTGCAGCTCTTGGAGCAGCGGCTCGACAATGTCGTCCGCCGCGCCGGCCTCGCCCGCACCATCTGGGCGTCCCGGCAGATGGTCGCCCACGGCCATGTGCTGGTCAACGGCCGCAAGGCCGACCGGCCCAGCATGCTGGTGAGCGTCGGCGATGTCATCACGCTCAAGCCCAAGGTGCAGAAGCTCGCGAGGGAGGCCATGGAGTCGCTCGCCGGGCACGAGGTGCCCGGCTGGTTGGAGTTCAACCCCTCGGAGTTGACCACCAGGATCAGCGCGACGCCCACCGCCGATCAGACGCCCTTCGACATCAACACCAACCTGATCGTCGAGTTCTACCGCTGATTCACGCCCCGCGGCCTGGCGGGGGCGTTGGGGCGGGCCATCCGGCCTGGCCCCCCGCCCGTGCGTGGAGTGCTCCATGCTCAAGGTGATGCGCAAGTACAACAAGGTGATCCTCGTCGTCGGGGGAACACTCTTGATGGTGGCGTTCCTCATGCCGCAGGCGATCCAGCAGCTCGGCAGGGCCCGCATGGGCAAGTCGATCGGGTCGATGGATGGCCACAAGATCACGCTCTCCCGGTACGACCTGGCGACCCGCGAACTCCACGCGATGGAGGCCTTCTTCACCGAGGCGCAGCAGGTCTTCCCGATCGGGCTCGACCAGAAGTCCCGGGTCGACCACTGGCTCCTGCTGACCGCCGAGGCCGAGCAGGCCGGCCTGGTCGGCGGGCCGCTCGAGGGTGAGTCGCTCATCCCCGTCCTCGCCGAGGAAATCGCCTACTCCGAGCTCCAGCGGCAGTCCTACTCGCCGCCCGACCCGCAGATCGTCCAGCAGTTCACCCCGATGGTGCAGCAGGTGCTCGAGAAGGCCAAGGCCCAGGCCGCGGGCAGCGCCCGGATGATGCCCGAGGAGTTCGACCAGGCCCTGGCGAGGCTCCGCGGGGTGTGGCGCATGCTCAACATGTACAAGGACGCCGAGCGGCTCTCGGACCGCCAGACCATCGCGATCGCCGACAAGGCGACCGACTCGGTCGTGATCGACGGGGTGTTCCTCGACGCGGTCGTCCTCACCGACGAGACCCTCGAGCCCACGCCCGAGCAGCTCCAGGCCCACTTCGAACGCTTCCGCGACCTCCGGAGGGGCGAGGGCGAGTTCGGGATCGGCTACAGGCTCCCGCCGAGGGTGAAGATCGAGTGGATCGAGCTCGACCGGGTCGGGATGGGTGAGGCGATCAAGATCTCGCTCATTGATTCGAAAAAGCACTGGCAGCTCAACCGCGACGAGTTTCCCGGCCTCTTCGAGGCCGAGCGCGAGGAGATCGAGGGCATCCTCCGCAAGGCCGAGGTCGATCGCGTCATGGGCACCGCCGACTCGGTCCTCCGCTCGGCCGTCCTGACCGTGCTCCGCCCGTTCGAGAAGGACGGCGCCTACCGCGTCCTCCCCGACAACTGGGCAGAACTCAAGCCCGACTACACCAAGCTCGCCGAGGAGATCGTCTCCACGGTTCGGGAACGGCACGGGATCACCATCCCCCTGCCGGGCGTCTACATCCGGAACGCCGAGTGGCTCGACGGGCAGGGGCTTCGCGAGCTTCCCGGGATCGGCGCGGCGCAGGTGACCTTCGAACGCCAGCGGTTCTCCTTCCCGCAGGCGGCCATGCTCGTCCGCGGGCTGTCCGACGACAACCCCTTCGGCGTGCAGATCGGCGTCCCTGCGGTCGACCTGACCGCCATGTCCGCGGGGGGGAACAAGTACTACTTCACGGTCCTCGACGCCGCCCCCGAAGGGGTGCCGGCGAGCATCGAGGAGCTGCTCGATCCAGACCAGCTCACCACCGACTGGCGGGCGCTCCAGCGGTACGACGCCCTCGCCGCCGCCGCGGAGGGGATGAAGGCGACGGTCGCCGAGCAAGGGCTCGAGGCGTTCGCCAAGTCCTTCGGCGCGCGGGAGAGTGCGCCGGCGCCCGAGGGCACGACCCCGCCGCCCCCGCAGGACAAAGTGTTGGTGCAACGCAACGCCCGCGTGGTCGAGGGCCGGGTGCAGGGCATGGCGAACCTCAGCGACTCGCAGGAGGTGATCGAGGCCGTCCTCGCGCAGGCCAAGGCGATCGACCCCATGACGCCGATCGACGAGATCCCGCTGGATCGGCGTGTGGTCGCGGCGCCGGTGCCCGGGCGGCTGGGCGTCCTGGTGGCGCAGATCAACGGCGTCGAGCCGCTGACCCGTGAGAAGCTCACCTGGGCCGCCGACTACGCGAAGCGCGTCCGCCGCGAGGAGACCTTCGCGGGTGTCGGCATCCCCTTCCCCTTCCAGTTCCCGGTGCTCAAGCAGCGGCACACCTTCTCGCTGAAGACCGCGTCGGATGACGAGGGGGCCGAGACTCCCGCGGAGACCACGCCCGCCGACGCCGGCGACGCGCCCGAGCAAGGCTGACGCCTACACCCGCGTGCGGGACCACCCGCCGTGTAGGAACCTCGCGACGAACGCCAGGCACCGCAGCACCACCTCGGTGCACAGCCCGAACCACAGCCCGGCGAGGCTGGGCTCGTCGAAGAACGGGTGCGCGAGTACGGCCCCGTTGGGCAGCGGCAGGTCGACCCCCGAGAAGGCGTACGCCAAGGGCAGGCGGAGCAGGTAGGTCGTCGCCCAGGTGATGATGAAGACCACCTTGGTGTCGCCCACGCCCCGGAGCGCCCCGCGGGTGATGATCGCGAACGCGAAGGGGATCTGGACGAACCCGGCGATCCGCAGCAGGGCGGGCACGGTCCGCAGGTGCTCGGGCTGCGAGCTGAGCAGCGCAACGAGCTTGTCGGGGATGAAGAGGAACGCCAGGCCCAGGAGCCCCATGAGCGCCGCCCCGGCGAAAGCGCACCGCAGCACCGCCACGCGGGCCATCCGCGGGCTCCCCGCGCCCAGGTACTGCCCCGCGAGCGTCGCGGCGGCGAGGCTCATGGCAAAGCCCGGCAGGAAGCTGAACGACTCGATCCGGATCGCCAGCATGTGCGCCCCGGTCATGCCGTCGGCGTCGCTCAGGTGGACGACAAAGCCGAAGACCATGAAATTGCCGACCCACATGCCGAAGGTCTCGAAGAAGTTGGGCAGCCCCACGCGGGCGAGGCGGAGCAGGGTGTGCCAGTGGGGGCGCAGGCGGCGCCGCATGAGCCGCACGCCCCCGCGGCCCCGTGCCAGCATCCCCAGCACGATGGCGCAGCCCAGGGCGTTGGCGAGCACGGTGCCCACCGCGATGCCGCTGATCCCCATGTGGAAGGGGCTGGGGTTGTGCAGGATGATCTCGCTCGTGCGCACCCCGTCGCGTTCGACGAGCCGGGCGAGGTCCTCGCCGCAGAGCCACCAGCTCGCCAGGATATTGGCGACATTGACCGCGACCATGGCCCAGAGCGGGCGGATCGAGTCTCCCGCGCCGCGGAGCGCCGCGATCGCCGCCGCCAGGACCGCCATGAACGGCGTGCCCACCGCGACGATCTGCAGATAGACCGCGAAAGTCCTCGCCCCGGTCTCGCTCTGGGTGAGTGCCCCGCCCAGGCCCGGCCCGGCGAGCGCGACGAGCACCGCCACCAGCGATCCCAGGCCGATCGCGAGGAGCAGCGACTGCCCGACCGCGGCGTTGGCGACCGCGAGGCGCCCGCGCCCGACGCTCCGGCTCACCAACGCCGTGGTGCCCACGCTGATCGCCATCACGATCAGCCCAGTGAACCAGAGGATATAGCTGGCGCTCCCGACCGCGTCGGTCTCCGCCACGCCGAGCTGGGCCGAGAGCACCGTGTCGGTCAGGCCGACCGCCGAGCTGAGGAACGACTCGATCAGGATCGGCCAGCAGAGCACCCAGATGGCGCTGCCCATCGACAGCCCGGCCAGTTGCCCGCTCCTGAGCCGGCCATCGGCGGTGAGACCGGGCGACTTCTCGTGCAGCGCCGGCGCGGAGATACCGCCCACCCCCCGCCAATCCCCCAGCGCGAGCAGCCTGCGTCGGATTCTCGCACGAAAGTCATCCACCGTGGGCGCCACCTCGGGCGGATGCTAGCCGCCGCAGAGGGTGAACAACGCCCCGAGGAGCTCGGGCACACCCTTGGCGTGGGTCGCGACCGTCTCGACGATCGGGCGCCGGCCCGCGATATCCCGCAGGTCGCGGACCAGCTCGTTCTCGCCCGGGTGGTCGGCCTTGTTGCAGACGAAGATGTCGGCGATCTCCAGGATCCCGGCCTTGTCCATCTGCACCGCGTCGCCCATGCCGGGGGTCAGCACGACCGCGGTCTTGTCCACATGCCGGCGGATCTTGGTCTCGTTCTGCCCGGCGCCGACGGTCTCGACAAACAGCGTCTCGAACCGCCCGCCATCGGCGAATTCGACCCCGCCGATGAGTTCGATGATCTCGTCGAGCGAGTGGTAGTCCTCGCCGCTGATCGCCAGCGAGCGGTAGAAGACCGCGTCGCCCAGCCGGTTGAAATCGACCCGCAGCCGATCGCCGAGCAGTGCTCCGCTGGTGATGGGGCTCATGGGGTCGAACGCCACCACAGCGCACCGGCCCAGCCCCGCGTCCTTCTCGGCCCGCTGGGTTAGCTCGCTGACGAGCTGCGCGACCAGGGTCGACTTTCCGGCCCCCGGCGAGCCGGTGATGCCGATGACGCGGGTGGGGCGTCGCCGCGCCGCGCCGCCGCGGACCGCCCGCCCGAGGTGGGCCAGCGAGAGATCCCGCCCGAGCTGCGCGATGGGGTGGTCGCTCGGCGTGGACTCGGCGTAGGGCCGCACCGACCTGATCACCGCCGCGGCGATCTCCTCCAGCCCCGTGCTGGTCGTGAAGCACTCCGCGACCCCCGCCTCGCGGAGCTTGGGCAGGTCCTCCTGGGGCAGGATGCCGCCCATGTAGACCGGGATATCAGGCCGCCCCAGCTCCGTCATCGACTCGACGAGCATCGGCCCGAGCTTGAGGTGCGAGTTGCTCATCATGCTCGCGGCGATGACATCGCAGTCCTCGTCGCGGGCCGAGATCGCCAGGCTCCTGGGCGTCTGCCACAGGCCCGAGTAGATGACATGGATCCCCGAGTCCCGCAGCGCCCGGGCGATGACCTTCACCCCGCGGTCGTGGCCGTCGAGCCCCATCTTGCCGAGCAGCACCCGCGGGCGGTGGTCGAGCCCTCCGCAGCGGTCCATCTTGGCGAACTCGGTCGTCGGGACATTGAGCGTTTCTTTCATGGCGCACCTTCTGCCGCCGCTGCCGGCGGGAGCACGAGCATAGGCCCGTCCCACCAAAACAGCCGCAAAACGCCCCCCTTTCCCGCCTCGCCCTGAGAAGGGCCCGGCGGGAGAGGGCGGGGGAGAGGGTTCCTCTTCTACCCCTTCTCCAACGCTCAATACCCCCGGGCGATTGACCGGCTCGCGACACTCGGGCCGGCCCGCTCACACATTGAAGTACTTCGCCTCCGGATGGTGTACGACAAACGCGCTCGTCGACTGCTCCGGGTCGATCTGCCAGTTCTCCGTCAGCTCGCACCCGATCCGCCCCGGCTCGAGCAGCCGCCAGATCTTCTCCTGGTCGCTCATGTGCGGGCAGGCCGGGTACCCCGGGCTGTAGCGGCTCCCCCGGTAGTGCTGCGTGAACAGCTCGCGGATCCGCGGCGAGTCCTCCCCGGCGATCCCGAGTTCCTGCCGGATCCGCTTGTGCCAGAGCTCGGCCAGCGCCTCGGCGGTCTCGACGCCCATGCCGTGGGTGTACAGGTACTCGGTGTAGTCGTTGGCCGCGAACAGCCTGGCGGTCAGCTCGCTCACCGCCGGCCCCATGGTGACGCAGTGCAGCGCCAGCACATCGGCCTGGCCCGAGCCGGCCGGGCGGAAGAAGTCGCTGATGCACAGACGGCGTTTACCCTGCTGACGGGGGAAGCTGAACCGCAGCAGCTCGGTGAGGTCGCCCGGCCGCAGGGCCGCGGGCGACGCGGCCGGGAGGCCTTCCGGCGAGTACACCACGAGGTCATCCCCGTCGCTCGCGCAAGGCCAATAGCCATACACCACGCGGGGCCGCAGCACGCCCTGATCGCGGAGCTGGGCCTTGAGCCGCGCGAAGACCGGCTCGATCGTCTCGGCGAGCTTCGCCTCGTACTCCTCGTCGGTCAGACGGCCCTTCTTGAACTGCCACTGCCCCCGAAACAGAGCGACCGTATTGATGTACGGGTAGACCTCGTCCAGGTCCACATGCTCGACCACCCGGCTGCCCCAGAACGGGGGAACCGGCACCGGGACATCGGTCGCGACATCGCTCCGTGCCGCGGCCGTCGCCACGGCGCCGGCGCCCTCCTGGGAACCGCCCGCGGTCTCGGCCACCGCCGCCCGCCTGGCGTTCGACGCAGCGACCACCCGCTCGGCATCCTCCCGCTTGGCCAGGCGTGCCGCCACCTCCTCATCAATCTCGTGAAGCGCCCCGGTCGCGAGCTTATCCATGAACCGCAGCCCCTCGAAGGCGTCCTTGCCGTAGTAGGCCTGCCCGGCGTAGAGGCCCCGCAGGTGCCCCTCGGCGTAGTGCCGCGACAGGGCCGCCCCGCCCAGGATCACCGGCACTTGGTGCCCGGCGATGAGCAGCTCGCGCAGGTTGTCCTCCATCACATGCACGCTCTTGACGAGCAAGCCCGACAGGCCGATCGCGTCCGCGCCGGTCTCCTGCCACTTCTCCACGATCGCGTGCAGCGGCTGCTTGATCCCCAGGTTGTAGACCGTGTACCCGTTGTTGCTCAGGATGATGTCGACCAGGTTCTTCCCGATGTCGTGCACATCCCCCTTCACCGTCGCCAGCACGATCGAGCCCTTCGGATTGCCGCCGGCTTTGTCCATGTGCGGCTCGAGGTACGCCACCGCGGCCTTCATCACCTCCGCCGACTGCAAGACGAACGGCAGCTGCATCTGCCCCGAGCCGAACAGCTCGCCGACGGTCTTCATCCCCGCCAGCAGGTGGTCGTTGATAATCGCCAACGGCGGGTAGACAGCCATCGCCTCGTCGAGCGCCCCGGTCAGCCCGCCCTTCTCGCCGTTGACGATGTGCGCCTGCAGGCGTTCCTCCAGCGTGAGGTCCTCCTGCTTCACCGCGACGCCCGCGGTCGATTCCACATCCTTGAACAGCTCGATAAACGCCTGCAGCGGGTCGTGCCCCTCGCGGCGGCGGTCGTAGAGGAGCTCCATCGCCGCCTCACGCTGCGCCTCGGGGATGCGGTTGAGCGGCAGGATCTTCGACGCGTGCACGATCGCGCTGGTCATGCCCGCCTCGACCAGCTCGTGCAGGAAGACCGAGTTGAGCACCACCCTCGCCGCGGGGTTGAGCCCGAACGAGACATTCGACACGCCGCAGGTCAGTTGGCAGTGGGGGAGCGCCGCGGCGATCCGCCGCGTGCCCTCGATCGTCTCGAGCCCGCTGCGCCGGTCGGCCTCCATCCCCGTCGAAACCGGCAGCACCAGCGGGTCGAAGAAGAGATCCCCCGCGTCGAGCCCGTGCACGCCCGTGGCCCGCTCGAACGCCCGCTGGGCGATCGCCAGCTTGCGGTCGGCGGTGCGGGCCATGGCATTCTCTTTGTCCTCGTCGATCGAGCCGATGACCAGCGCCGCCCCGTAGGTCTTCGCCAGCCGGCAGATCGCGTCGAACTTCTCCTCGCCGTCCTCGAAATTCGCCGAGTTGATGATGCACTTGCCCGGCGCGTGCTTGAGGGCCGCCTCCATCGTCGCCATCTGCGTCGAGTCGACCATCAGCGGCGCATCGACCTGCCGCACCACCCGCGAGACGATCTCGGCCGCGTCGCGGGCGTTGTCGCGCCCGGCGTAGTCCACATTCAGGTCCAGCACATGGCTCCCCTCGCGCATCTGCGAGCGGGCCAGCCCGACGACCCCGTCCCAGTCCTCGGCCTCGAGCACCCGCTTGAACGCACGGCTGCCCGACGCGTTCATCCGCTCGCCGATGATCAGGAAGGAGGTGTCCTGACGGAACTCCGTCGGGCTGTAGAGGCTCGTGCAGGCCGGGCGGCTGGGCTCGACCTCCCGGGGCGTGCGCACGCGTTCGTCCCCCAGAGCCCGCGCCAGGCTTCCGATATGCTCGGGCGTCGTGCCGCAGCACCCGCCGACGATAGACACCCCGTACTCCCGGACGAACTTCACCTGCGTCTCGGTGAATGCCTCCGGACCGAGCGGGAAGCAGGTCTTCCCCTCATGCAGGACCGGCAGCCCGGCGTTGGGCACGACCGACACGGGCCGGTCCCAATGACGGCACAGGTGCTGGACATGCTCGGCCATCTCCACCGGCCCGGTCGCGCAGTTGAGCCCCAGCGAGGCGATCGGGTACCCCCGCAGCGCCGCTGCCGCGGCCTCGATGGAGGTCCCCAGCAGCATCGTGCCGGTCGTCTCGATCGTCACCGAAACCATGATCGGCACATCCTCAGGCCCGTGCCCCGAGTCCTCGAGCGCCCGCAGACACGCGTTGATGGCGCACTTGGCCTGCAGCAGGTCCTGGCAGGTCTCGACCAGCAGGGCGTCCACCCCGCCCGCGAGCAGGCCCATCGCCTGCTCCCGGTAGCTCGCCAGCATGTCCTCCCACGAGATCTGCCCCAGCGTCAGCAGCTTGGTGCCTGGCCCCATCGACCCGAGCACGAAGCGGGGCCGATCCGCCGTCGAGTGCCTGGCGGCCGCCGCCCGGGCGACCTCGCCGGCGAGCCGGTTGAGCGCAAAGGTCTCGCCATCGAGCCCGAACTCTGCGAGCACATGTCGGGCGCCGCCAAAGCTGTCAGTCTCCACGGCGTCCGCCCCGGCCGCGAAGAACGACTCGTGGATGCCCTGGATGACCTCCGGACGGCTCTTGAGGAGCACCTCCGGGCAGTTCTCGCAGCCCAGATAGTCCCGATCGGTGTCCAGGTCCAGGGCGTGGGTGGCGGTCCCCATCGCCCCGTCGATCAGCAGGACCCGGCGGGAGAGGAAATCCAGCAGTCGGCTCGGCATCGGCAGGGCTCCCGAGGGGGGTGCGGGGAGGACGCGGTTCTCGGCGGTCCAGTATATCCATCTATCCGGATGAAGGGATGAAAGACCAGTGTGGAAGCGACCTCACCCCGCAAAAACACAATCGACCGGACGGGGGGGGCCGGTCGAGTGGATACGAGCGAGGATGTCCCCTGGGGTCACTTCTTCTTCGGCTTGAAGTAGTTGCCCTGGAATTTCCGCTGGAACTTCTCGACACGGCCAGCCGCGTCCACAAACGCCTGCTTGCCGGTGAAGAACGGGTGCGAGCCCGACCACACCTCGACATGGAGCTCGGGCACGGTGGAGCCGACCTCCATGACGACCTCGCCGTTGTGGAAGACCTTGCAGTTGTAGAACTTGGGGTGGGTGTCGGCCTTCATCGGACAGCTCCTACGGCGGTGGGGGGGCTCCCAGAACCCTCCCGGGCGGAAAGTCTAGCCCCAAGATCGGCTGATGCAAGCCCCCCGGCTTGACGATCAATCAGACGGTGCTAGCCTTGTGGACCCGGGGTCCGCCGCCCGGTTTTAGGGATTCGTTTCCCCGATAGCTCAATGGTAGAGCGAGCGGCTGTTAACCGCTAGGTTGTAGGTTCGAATCCTACTCGGGGAGTTTGAGACGCTGGCCCGCGAAAGCGGGCCGGATGTCGTTTATGAGCCGCCCCGCCCGACCAGGGTTGGCGAAGATCGCGGATTTGTTGCGAAACGCGGATCTGTCCGACATCTCCCCGCTGTCGCTCCGTTTCCCGCTATGCCTCGCCGAGACAAGCCCCGAGCCGGACACAGCGGTGTTCTCGTCGGCCTTCCGTCCGTAGCGCTCGAACGCTCTGTTTCTCGGGGTGGCGCCGCGAGGGCAAGCGACGCTGTCTTGATCGCTACCCAGAGAAGGACACGAATCTGCGCCAGATCGTGCGGAGTCCCATGACCCTGCGCTGCTTGTTCTCGGGGCTAGAACTGGGCGATTTCCTGCTCAAACAGTTGATCGACCTTCTCCGGCATCGTGACCAGCAGGCTGTTTTCCTCCCGGAAGCGAAGATTTGGGTCGCCCTTGAACGAGAGCCAGTTGAAGCTCCCGTAGATTGCCAAGCGACGGTCTTGGATTAACACCTTCGCGTGGGTGTTGCCGATGTACTTGAACACGAGGTTCGCGTGGTCTCGGCCGAGTCGCTCGATGTCGTCCACCGCGCGGCGGTCCACATAGCGCATATCCTTCTCTTTGTCGTCCCCGATGCCCCAACCTATGTACACCTTCACTCCGCCTCGCAGCAGGTCGCGAAGCTGACTGATGAATCGATGGTTCACTACCCCGGCGCGAATCCACGGCGAGATGATGAGCAGACGGCTGCGCGTATCCGTCATCGCAGATCGCAGTAGTGGCGCATGCTCAGGCATCGAGAGGCGACGGATAGTGGGCCGGCTCAGCGCCGGCTCCGCGGCTTTCGAGCGTGCCGCCGCCTCCTTCACGCGCGACAACGCCAGGTCGCGCTCGGCCCGATCTGTCGCGTCCTTCAGCGCTGCTTCCGCGGCCTCGTGCTCCACCTTGGCCAGGAGGGCCTCGGTCACCTCCGTTGCGGTATCCGCGTCGTTCTTGGAGTCAGGCGACTCGGCCGCCCAACCCGCAGGTAGCTCGGGCGGCTTTTCCAGACCCTCCTCAAGTTCACGGGCAATCTTGAGCCGACGCACGCCCTCGGCTCGCGCAAAGGCAGCTTCGTGCGGTTCGGACACCTGCCCGTCTATGGCGAAACTCACCAGCAGATCGGAGGGCGTGCGGCCGCGATAGACCAGGGCGACGGCGGGCTGGTACACAACATACCGTTTTTCGATGGCGAGGAACGACAGGATGCTCACCAGGCGCTTCCGGCGGCCCGTGGCCTCGTCCAGCATTCGTTCCACTTCGCCCCGGTCTAGGTCATCGGCCGAGGGGGGTGACCCGCCGATCGTCTGGATAGTCCGCAGCCCGCGGTTCTTTGCTTCCTGACCAGTAACCAGTCCCTCGTCAGAGATTGCCACGACCCGTCGCGTGAGGCCGTCCCAGAAGAGCTGGATCATACGCTCCTCCGGATGCTCCGCCGCCTCGGTCGCAAGCGTCTGCCGTCCCTTCAGAGTGAGTGAGAGCTTCTGACGCTTGGCACCTTCTGGCGCCAACAGCGCGAGCCGGTCGCCCCGCACTAGTTCAGACACCACGGAGGTGACAAACCGCTTGTCAAGCCCCAGGACTCCTGTGACCTCCTCCGTCGACCCGAGCCCCTGGTCAATGCTGCGCAAGACGAACACTTCTGTGGTCGAGAGCGCCGTCTCCGCCACGGCGAGGGTGCGGACGCTCAACCGGTACACCGGTAGCGCGACCTCCCCGTATGACACGAGCGTGTACCCGGCGCGCCGTGACCAGCGAAGCGCCACGTATTCGGGGTCTCGGAGGTTGAAGTCCTCGGTCACTTCGTCACCTCCTTCAACTCGCAGGACTCCGGGTGAAGCTCGGTGTACTCGACCACAAGGCGCAAAGGATTGGGGTCGTGGGCGCTACGGCAGAAGCCGTGGTCCCCGACGATGAAGAGCCAGTCCTTGCCCCGGGACAGAGCCACATTGAGGCGGGCCTCGTTGCGAAGGAACCCGATCTTGCCCTGCAGATTGGACCGCGTGACCGAGTAGACACAGATGTCGGCCTCGCGGCCCTGGAAGGCGTCCACTGTGTTGACCTCGACTTGGAGCTTCGGCCACGTCGACTTTCCCGCGTCCGCTATTCGCTTGATGTACGCGCTCTGCGCGGCGTATCCCGCGATCACCGCGACCACAACGAGCCGTTCTCTCGATACGCATTTCTCATTGAACTGCTCCAGGAGGCGGCACACTACCGCTGTTTCGCATGGGTTGATGAAGCTCTGCTCGTGCCGCTCTTCGCCTCGCTTCTCCAGACCACTGGTCGAAACCCATGTGACATTCTTGCTGGTGATGCCAGTCAGCCACGCCGGCGCGTCCGTGCGGGCCGTCTTCAATTGGCCGTCGTAGAAGCACTGACTGATGAGTTCGCCGATCGCCGGCGCCATGCGGTGCTGGATCGTCAACGTCTTTCGGCACGACTCGGGCAGGTTCGCCGCGAGGCGGTCGAACAGGGTTTGCTCAAGGTCTGCCGCGCTAAGGCCGTACTTCCCGAGAAGATCCCGCCGCTCGGATAGCACGCCCTCAAACGGCGGCAGCTGCTTGCTGTCTCCCACGACCACCCATTTCTTGGCCGTCACCATCGGGACCAGCATCTCCGTGGCCCAGGCCCTCGAGGCCTCGTCGATGATGCACAGGTCGTACACGACGTTCCCGGCGCCGTACCGGCCCAGCAGGCCGAGGCACGTCGCCGCCACTACGTCGCATCCTCCGAGAAAGGCGTCGTAAAAGTCCTCGACCTTGTTCAGGCGCGCCCACCACTCCTCGTGCATGGCCAGCAGATCCCGGAACTTCTTGACATCCGTGCTTCCCGACAGAAGCGATTCGAACCATGAAATCTGCTCGGCTTCCGAGAGTTCCGCGAGCTGCCCTTCCGCGTCACCCAGTTGGCGCAGCCTGATCTTCGCCACCTCCACCCTACGGTGAGCGCTGGTCTGCTCATCCTGCAGTCGCGTGAGACGCTCCGCTGGCGTCTCGCCCAGCTCCCCCACATCCGCGACAAGGTCCGGCGGCGCCTCGGGTCTTGGAGCACCGCGGTTCGCGGCAGCCCTCGCTTCTATCAGCTCCACTCCCAGCTTGGCCGCTCGTTGCCGCTGCGCAACCAGCCGTTGCAGGTAAAGCCCCACCATCACGTCGTGCGGTTTGAGGCCGCGAGACTCGCCCCAGGTGAAGAGGTACTTCTCACCCCGCTGTCGCACTTCTGCGATCCAAGACTCCATCTGATGTTCAACGAGAAGGTCCTTGACTGAGTCCGCGACGCGGGCATCGAAGGGCTCGCCAATGCGGACGACGCGGAGCTTGTGGTCGCGGCGCTGGATGCATTCGATCGCGTTGTCTAGCGCAGCGTGGGTCTGCGACGCCACCAGCACGTGGCTGCCAGGATGCCGGCGGTGCTGCTGGAAAACGAGCTCCGCGATGAACGTCGTCTTGCCCGTCCCCGGCGGGCCTTGCACCGCCAGGAAATCCGCCGCTCCGCAAGCGGCCTTCACCGCCTCCCGCTTGGCCTCATCCAGATTCTCCTGCACAAAATCAACATCCGCAGCGTTCTCCGCCGGCTTGGCATCGCCCGGCTTAAGCAACAGCGGACCGAGATCGGATCTCGCCGCTCGTCCGAACCGCGTGGCGTCAAGCGCCTTCTTTTGGCGGTCCAGGGCGCGCTCCGCGCCCCGGATGTCGAACTCGAGCTGCCCCGTGTCTGGGCAGTCTTCAAGCGCGTTGAAAGCGACCACGACCCTCGACCCGTTGGCGTATTGGATGGTTCCGAAGAAGCGGCGGTTGTCCCCGAGCTCCAGGCAGCGGCTCTGTCCGACAAGCTCCTCGCCGTCTGGGATCGACTCTGCGAGGTCGAAACTCACGAGGCGGCCGTTCTGTGAGGAAGCCTTGAACTTGAGTGGCCGGACTTGGCCACGCTCGGCCTCGCGCTTCGCGCGGAGGATGCCGTCCCAGGTCCCGAACATTGCTTCCTGCTCGCGCTTGGCGTGTTCCTCTCTTAGCTTCTCCAAGTGCTCGTGTAGGCCGAGCCGGAACTGTTCCAGCCGCCGCGCACCGTCGACGGAAGACCCTGGCGTGCCGAACGCAACCGAGCACGGGGCCGGCCATGCTCGTTCCCTCCAGCGCTCCATCAGTTCATCCGACGGTGGCAGGCGTGCCCCAAACAGGACTAAGTGGTCCTTGCCACGATCGTCGATCTTGCAGTGGTACGAGTAGTTCTGCCCGAGCAACCGGAACTCCCCCGCGCTGACCTGGAGGCGCCCGTGCTCGTCGGTGCGCTCCCAAGGAAGCACGCCTACACCGGACTGCAGGTCGGCGGTCATCAACCCGCGCGCCCGCTCAATGGTGCTTTCGCCGAGGTCGACGACAACGCGGTCCTGATGGGTGGGCGGAACGCGAACGTGCAGCACCTCGCGCCAGGCTTGCGATCGACGCCGGTAGATCTTGTCGAGCTCCGCCAGGAACGCGCCCGCATTCCGCGGCCGCTCGTCCGTCTGTGATGAAAGCGCCCGGGTGAACACCAGCGCGATCGCTGGTTCAACATCGAACTCCTTGACCATGGACGAGAGATCTGGGAAGTCCCGCGGTGACCTCCCGATAAAGCACTCGAGCATGGTCACAGCGAACGAGAACACATCCCGCGTGTAGGTGGCGGACCCATCGTCGGGCTCGGGCGGCGCATACGGAGGTGTCTGGTGCGCCGCGAGCGTTACCCCTGGGTTGATCCAGTTCTTGAGCTTGGCGATCCCGAAGTCGGCCAGCTTCACCACGCCGTCTTCGGACACCAGCACATTCGAGGGCTTGACATCGCGGTGGATGCAGTAGCGCTCGTGCGCGAAGTTCAGCGCCAGTAGCAGCGGTCTGGCCACATCCTCGTAGAAGGAGTCCCATCCTTCCGCGGCGACCTTCCCCACTCTCTCGCGCAGGGAGTGCTCCGTCCAGTCAAGGACCAGAAAGGTCTCCTGGCCAGGCCCATCGTTCACGAAGTCGCGGAGACCCACAATGTTGGGGTGCCGGAGTTCCTGGAGCGCCGCCACCTCGCGCCGGAAGGTCTCGTCCAGAACATCCACTTCCTCGGCGCCCTCGGCGACCCGGAACATCTTGACTGCTACGGTTTCGCCCGTTTGCACATCGGTGGCGCGGTACACCGTCGCCATGCCTCCCTTCCGGCCGGAAGAGAGGTTCACTGCGTACCGGTCCTTGAGCACGCGAACATTGCTCGACATAGGCGTCCCTCCCGGCCGATCACTTGGCCCGGGTAGGTTACCGCAAAGGTGGTGTGGATGTGCTGGCCTCGGCCGCCGGCAAAGCCCAACCCCTCCACCCCACCCCACAAAAAAGACAAAGCCGGCCCTGGCAACCCAGGCCGGCTTTGAAGCGAGGCGGACGGGACTCGAACCCGCAACCACCGGATCGACAGTCCGGTACTCTAACCAATTGAGCTACCGCCCCGGTGCTCTGTTCCGCCGTCGGCAATCCGACGGGGCGAGTGAAAAATATGCCGTTCCTTCCGTGTGTCAAGCCCTCGGGCGTGTCTATTCGCCGCCGACGGCGGTTCTCGGGGCCTTGCCCTACTTGGGCAGGCGGATCCCGGTCGGGTCTTGGAGCCCGATAGCGCTGCCGTCGGCCCCGACCTTGGCGCCCTGCATGTACACCATGGCGCAGGCCACGATGAGGGCCACCACCGCCAGGGCCATCAGCCCCGTGTAGACATCCGGGGTCGCCCCCCGGCGCATCCGGCCGCCCGGCATCTGCATCCCAAACTGGCTCATGATTCAGCCTCCGCTCTTGCTTGCCAAGCCGCTCAGCGGCCGAATCGACTCACGACCAGGTCGCCGGGCTGGACCGAGGCGCCCTCGTTGGTCAGCGCCACGCGGGCCACCGAGGACTGCAGGTCCGTCCGCAGCACCACCAGCGTCGCGACGAAGCTCTCGCCGCGCCCGACCTGGAGCTTCATGTTCTCGGACACCCGATCGTTGCTCCCGACATCCACCTCGATCAGCGCCTGGCCCGAGGCCGGATCGGTCGAGACCTGGGTCACCCGCCCCCGGATCACCGCCCCGGCGGCCTCGTAGGGCTCGCCCTCGGCCCCGGCCGCCACGCCGCCCATCGCCAGCTCGGCCTCCCGCTGGGCCGACGCGAGCTGCTCACGCAGCGCCCGGATCGTCGCCTGGAACACATCATTCTGGCTCGCCAGGTCGTTGACCCGGTCTTCGAGCTCGATCGACGCCCGGCGGAGGCCCAGCTCGCTCTCGCGGAGCCCGGCGAGCTCCTCGATGTAGCTGGCGATCACCGCGGCCTGGGCCTTGGTGGTCTGGAGCGAGTCGCCGATCTGGTTCTCGACCGCATCGGCGCGGTTGCGTTCGGACTGGACCGACGCGGTCAGCCCCGAGTTCTCGGTGACCAGCTTGGCGTTCCGGGCCGCGAGGTCGGAGACCAGGATCTGCAGATCGTGGATCTGCTGGTTGGCCACGCTGCTGGCGGCGGCGTACTCCGCCGAGGCCGACTCCCGGGCCGCCTGGGCGGTGATGGCCTGCTGGAGGGCGTCGTTGTACTTCGACACGATGGTGTCGGCGTTGACGCTGTAGGCCATCGTCAGCGCCGCGAGCACGAGGCTCAGCACCGCCGCGAACACGATGAACACCTTGGTCAGGATGTGCACGGTCGTCTCCTCGTCTTTCCGAGTTCGCCGGCCCGCCGCGCGGGCTCCGGTGCGGCTTGCCTGCCGCTTGCTGTCCCGATCGGTCCCGACATCCTGTCGGAAACCGCCTGCGGGTCGCCATCATAGGGGTTCTGCGCCGCCCGCGACAGCAGAATCCGTGGGCCGCGATTGATACCGAACCAAAGCCCGGCTGTCAACCGCACAATGCCATCGGACCAGCCTATCCGACACTCCGCCGGGTTCGGATCCCCCTTCTATTGGCTCCTGCCCTCGGCCACCGCCCGGAGCAGTCCGGCCGCCACCGCGACGCGGAGGCGTTCACTGGTTTCCCCCAGCCGCCCCTCCAGGGCCCGCACCGCCGCCGGGCCGCCGATCTGGCCGAGCACCCACGCCCCCTGGATCTGGCCCGAGAGTTCCGCCCCGGCGAGGGCGGCCTCGGCGTCTTCGGTCGAGACTGGCTGGCCCATGGCCGCGAGAGCCCCGGCGACCGCCAGCCGGATCTCGGCCGGCATTGGTCGTCCGGCGGGGTCGCGCATCGCCGCGAGGTTCTGCAACTGCCCCGCCGACCCGCGGTCGTCGAGGTTGCCAAGCACCTGGGCCGCCAGCACCGTGGCGTCCAGCTCCTCTGGCGAGGCCGGGTACAGCGCCGCCCGGATGGTGTGGATCTGCTCGCGGTCGCCGAGCTTGACCAGGGCCTCGGCGATCTGGACGCTCAGCACCTTCAACTCCGCGGGGTTGGCCCGCGGCACATCAAGCTGGGCCGCCTCGCGCAGCAGCGAGGAGGTTCCCTTGTCGCCGAGCTCGCCGAGCAGGTACGCCGCGTGGGCCCGCACCCGAGGTGAGGGGTCGCCGGTCGCCATCGCACCCAGCGGCGTGGGGTTCACATCCGCCCCGCAGGAGCGCAGGGCGTAGATCGCCGCGGCCTTCACGAACGCCGATTGGTCCTGCGCGAGCGGGCGTACCGCGTCGGCCATCTCGTTGAGCTTGGCCTTGCCCACCGCCATCGCCGCGACCGTCCGCACCCCGGGGTTGGAGTCTGCCAGCGCCCCCGGCAGGACGGCTTCCAGCCTCGCGGGCGCGACGAGCAGCCCCTCGATCGCGTTGGCCCGCACCTGGGCGTCTTCGGACTGGGTCAGCTCGAGCAACGCATCGATCGCCGCCTCTCGCAGCCGAGACCGCTCCACGGGGTCCAAAGGCCCGTCCCCCGGGCCGCGGTCCGCGGTCGCGGCGGCCGCCGCTCTGCCGCCCCCCTGGCACCCCGCCGGCAGCGCGACGAGGCCGCCCGCTGCCACAAGCCCCAGCACCGCGTTGAATCGGCTCGTCATCGATCGTCCTTCCTGCGCCGTCCCCGGGCGCGGTCACATCTTCCGCTCACTACGAACTCTCGCCCCCTTCGTCGGTTGCTTTGCCCCCGCGGCTTTGACGACGCCCCCCGGGACCAACCAAGACCCCCGCCAGCAGGATCCCCCCGAGCCCCAGCAGGCTGGCCCAGCCCAGCACATCGCCCGTGGTGGCGTAGACCGTGGTGCCTGTGGCGATCGGCGTCTCGGCCCACAGCACGCCGTCCGTCCGGGCATCGGTGCCTTGCACCCCCCGCCGGAACACCCGCCCATCGGGCCCGATCGCCGCGGAGATCCCCGTGTTGGCCGCCCGGACGACGGAGGTGCCCAGCTCGAGCGCCCGCCATCGCAGGATCTGGAGGTGCTGCTCGCGGGCCGCGTCAAAGTCGCCGAACCAGCCCTCGTTGGTGAGTTGGATCAGGACATCGGACCGCCGCTGCCCATCGGCAAACGCCAGCCGACGGCAGACCGCGGGCATGATGCCCTCAAAGCAGATCGGTGTCGCCACCCGCACCAGCCCCGATTCGCTCCGCACGAGGTGCGTGACCGGCTTGGTCCCCGCGTCGAGGTCGAAGCTCATCCCCGCCGCCCCCACACCCACCCGCAGCAGCACGCCCTCAAGCCAGGGCCACGCGGAGATGTAGGGCATCACCTCCCCAAAGGGTGTCAGGTGGATCTTGTCGTACCGCTCGCCGGTCATGCGCCCGTCGGTGAGGAGGTACGAGCTGTTGAACCGCGCATCGTGCCGCTCGGTGACCTCCCCGGTCTGCTCATCGACCGTGAGCTCGAGCCCGTCGATCCCCTCTGCGCCCACGAGGAACGGCACGCCCATCTGCCGCTGCAAGGTCAGTAGCGAGTCGGCCGCCACGATCGTGGGCATGAGCAGCCGATCCCCCTGCTCGATGGGGCCGGAGACCTGCACCGGTGCGTCGAACCCGTCGGGCCCGAGGCTCACCACGAACTGCAACACCGGCCATTCCGTTTCCTTGTCAGTGCGCCAGACCAGGTTCGCCGCCGCCTCCTGGTTGAGTGAGTTGGGATCCAGTGCCGCCCCGGGGAACATCGTCTCGGGCCACACGATGAGGTCCGGCTTGGGCTCGGTCTGGAAGGCCCGGACCGAGAGCTCGAGCATCCGGTCAAGGTCCCGCATCCGTTCGGCCGGCGGCCAGCCGAGCTTGACCCCCTGGGGCACATTGGTCTGCACGACCGCCACCCGGAGCACCCCCTCGGTGGGCACCGAGGGGCGGGCCGACAGCACCACCCACACCCCGGCGACACAGAGCAGCATCGCCGCCGCGATCACCCGCCAGCGACCGCGCGACGCGACGAGCCCGAACGCCGCCATCCCGAGCGCGAGGGCGAGGAACGACACGCCGTAGGCGCCGACCACGGTGCCCGCCCGGCTCAGCCACGCCGACTCGATCAGCGGGTGGCCCGCGAGCAGCCAGGGGTACCCGTGCCAGAGCACCTCGCCCCGCAGCACCTCGAGCCCGGCCCAGGCAACCGGCCCGAGCAGCCACGCCGGCGCGCGGAGCCGGCCGGCCGCCCAGGAGACAATCCACACGAACACCCCCGAATAGACCGCTAGGTAGGCGACCATCGGCACCGCCCCGCCCGCCGAGACGCCGAAGGCCCACTGCGATTGCCAGGCCCACACCGGGGCCATGCCCAGGCCGGCCGCGACCGCGGCGCCGAGGCGATGCTCACGCACGATCCCCGCCGCCCACACGAGCGGCAGGGGCGCGACAAACGCCAGCACCCACCAGCCCACGGGCGGGAAGGCCAGGATCGAGAGCACCCCCGAGGCCGCCGAGGCGGCGCACACCGACGACCGTCTCGACCACTCGAGCGTGATTCCCTTCTTCTTGGGCTCGGCCACTCGGTTGCTCACATCCCCGCGTAGTCGATCAGCCGGGCGATCTCGCTCCGCAGATCGTGGCGCTTCACCACCCGGTCCACGAGCCCGCTCTTGAGCAGGAACTCCGACCGCTGGAAGCCCTCGGGCAGCTCCTGCCTGATCGTCTGCTGGATGACCCTCGGGCCGGCAAACCCGATCAGCGCCTTGGGCTCGGCCAGGTGGACATCCCCGAGCATCGCGAAGCTCGCCGTCACGCCGCCGGTGGTGGGGTCGGTCAGCACGCTGATGAACAGCCCGCCGGCGCGGTCATACCGGGCGAGCGCGGCGCTGGTCTTGGCCATCTGCATGAGCGAGAGGCCCGACTCCTGCATCCGCGCACCGCCCGAGCAGCTCACGGCGACGAGCGGCAGCCCGTGGCGCGTCGCGTGCTCGATCGACCGCGTCACGATCTCGCCGACCACGCTGCCCATCGAGCCCATCATGAAGGTCAGGTCGAGGCAGCAGAGCATCGCCTGGCGGCCCTTGATAAACCCCATCCCCGCCTGGATCGCCTCGGTCTGCCCGGTCTTGAGCTGCTCGGCGAGCATCCGGTCGGCGTACGCCCGCAGGTCCCGGAACTTCAGCGGGTCGCCCGGCAAGAGGTTGGTGAACATCGGCGTGAACGAGCCGGTGTCGGCGAGCTGCTTGATCCGCTCGACCGCCCCGATCCGGAAGTGGTGCTCGCACTCCGGGCACACATGGAGGTTGGCCTCCATCTGCCGCCGATAGATCATCTGCCCACAGCCCGGACAGCGCAGCCACAGCCCCTCGGGGATGGTGCTCCGCCGCTCGGTGCGATCGTCGTTCCAGGTCCGTGTTGCGGTTCGAGTCATGAGCGCTTCGTTCCTTTGTTGGCCCTCGCCAGGCCGCCCTTGCGGACGAACGATCCTCGACCTACCCGGCACAGCGCGCCGCGCCGGGTCCATCCGCCGACCCGCCCCGGACCGATTCGCGGTCCACCCGGAGCCACTCGGCCATCTCGCTCTCCCGGGTGGCGGTCCAGAGCGCGCCCAGCGGCTCGCCCCTCAGCCAGCACCGCACGATCCCATGAACCATCGGTCGGAGCACCAGGCAGACGCCGCAACTTTCGTCGCCGCGGGTCTTGGAGAGCAACGCCCGGACCTGCCCGATCACTCGCTCGGCGGCCTGCTCCAGCGGCTCGCCCCCCGGCGGCACCACCGAGGTCGGGTCCTCCCGCCACTGGCGGAACGCCTTGCCCCCTCGGCTTTCCGCGTCCGCCCCGCCGAGCCCTTCCCACAGGCCGATGCCGACCTCGTGCAGTGCGGGCACGACCTTGTGCTTGGCATCCGCCGCCGCCGCGACGGCCCGGGCGGTCAGATCAGCCGACTCCTCGGGCCCGCTCCACACCTGGCAGACCGAGCCCGAATCCACTGCCGAGGCCGTGGCGCCGACGCCCGCCCGGCCCGCATCCGACAGGGGCAGGTCCGCCGAACCGCTCAATCGGCCGGCATCATCCCAGGCGCTCGCCCCCGCGCGAACCAGCAGCAGCTTGATGTGTGTCGATTTCGCCATGGCGGGACGCCCACTGAACCCGACTCCGTCGATCCAAGCCTCCCGGCCGAGGCTCTTCCTGAGCCCCGGAATAGTGAGGCGAAGTCTAGCACTCAGGCCAATCGCTTGCCCCCGGATCAACCCTTACCCTGACAAGTCCCGTTTATCCGGACTCAAGCCCCACGCAGTGTGCCGATCACACCCGCCCGCTCGGCCTGGGGTAGTCCGAAGATCGCCGACCCCGCCACCAGGACATCGCACCCCGCCCCACGGGCCGCCGCCGCGGTCGAGAGCCCGATGCCCCCGTCCATCTCCAGCCGCTGCCCCGGGCGGAGCACCGCCGAGATCGCCCGGACCTTGTCGAGCACCTCGGGGATGAACGCCTGCCCCCCGAACCCGGGGTTGACGCTCATCACGAGCACCAGGTCGAAGGCGTCCAGGGCCGGCAGGATCGCCTCGGCGGGGGTGGGGGGGTTGATCGTCACGCCGGCCCCCGCGCCCAGTCCCCGGACACGCTCGGCCAGCGCGACGCACGCGTCCAGCCCGATCGGTTCGACATGGAAGCTCACATGGTCGGCCCCGGCATCGACGAACGGCCCGACGAACGCCGCGGGGTCCTCCACCATGAGGTGGACATCCAGGAACGCCCCGGGCAGCGCCCGACGCAGACTCTTGACGAGCGCCGGCCCAAGGGTGAGGTTGGGGACAAAGTGCCCGTCCATCACATCGATGTGCAGCAGGTCGCCGCCGGCCTCGAGCGACTGCCCCGCGTCATCGGCGAGGTGCGCGAAGTCCGCCGCGAGGATTGACGGCGCCACCAACACACCACCCGACGGCCACTTGTGCATGCCCATATGTGCCACTCTACCCCGCAGAATCGCCGCGGTTTTTCGGATTTTCCGTGTGTGCGATACGACCGGTTGTCGCTACTATAGAGGATCTCAAGATCCAGATTGCGGGACGCCCGAACCGCACGGTGCGTGGCCCCGCTCCCGAGACCTCTCACAACTGGAGACCCGTCATGAGACGCCAGAGAACCGTGTCGAGCGCGGTGATGGCCGTCAGTTTTTTCTGCGGCACAACCGCCACCAGCCAGACCTTCTCGATCGATGACAACCCCAGGATGCCGCTCACCGGCTACCAGGGCTTCGGCTTCGGGTCCGAGGACCCCTTCGGCCTGAACCTGCCGCCGGTGGGCATGGGCAGGTGCGGCCCGTCCCCATCGCTGCTCCACCCCATGACCGGCCCGTTCATCGACGGCATGCCGCTGCGTGCGCTGCAGCCCGGCGGCCCGCCGATCCTCGATGTCGTCCCGCCCAACGGCGTCTATCTCGACGCGTTCAGCGCCGACCACGAGCTCATGTCGCCGCAGTGGGTCATGCTCCCACGCCTCGAGTTCGGCGTTGACCGCTGGACCAACGGCCTGCCCGGCCCGGGCACGCCCCTCAACACCGAGTGGATGAACAACCAGCAACCCGGTGACATGTACATGGCGATCCCTCGCCCGCACCCCGGCCTCTTCGTGGGCACGCTGCCGGGCGGCCCGTTCGCCGGCTTCCTGCCCACCGCTTTCATGGCGGGGCCGCACAAGCTCTGGTACGACGAGTCCTACTTCGGCCTGACGCCGGGGCTTGGCGCGGGCAACACCCTCCCGCCGGGCGTGCCGGCGCCGCCGATCGTCGTCGGCTCGCACGACAACATCGACGCGTACAACGAGTGGCCCTTCCAGGTCCTCGACCGCAACGGCGACCTGCTCAACGATGTCGACTACTTCTTCTCGATCGCCCCCGACGAGGCGATGATGACCGGCCTCAGCGCCGCGGACATCCTCGATGTCGCCGCGAACGCCGGCGGCACCGTGCCCCTCCCCTACGCCAAGAGCTTCACCATGGGGCTCGATGCCTATGGCGGCCCGGGCAGCGACGACATCGACGCCCTGGTCGTGTGGGACAACGGCATCCCGCTCGGCCCGGCATGGGGCGGGCCAGGCGGCGAGCCGGCGATGGACTACGCCATCTTCAGCCTCTCGAACGGTTCGGCCAGCCTCTTTGCCCTCCAGGGCATGGGCGTCCCCGCCGACGGTGCGACGGTCTTCTTCACCGACTTCACCGGCGCGTTCGCGGTCTACAGCTGGGGCATGGACCTCGGGGTCATGGACATCCAGACCGGCGACCCCTTCGCCAACATCGACAGCCTGGAGATGTTCGACTGCTACGCCGACTACAACCAGGACCTGCAGGTCAACACGCTCGATGTGCTGGCCTTCCTCAACGACTGGGGCCCCAGGCGCCCCCGCGCCGACTGCAACCACGACGGCGTGGTCAACACGGTGGATGTGCTCTGCTTCCTGAACTTCTGGAGCGTCGGCTGTCCCTTCTGAGTCGGCCGCCGACGGCGCCACCCGCCCGCGTGTGACCGGGGAGAGAGAGTGGAGCGAGCGAGAGGATCACGCGGCGCGGGAGAGTGAGGAACCCGCCTGGCAGCAGGCGGGTTCCGCGTTTTTCCCCGGTCGGGGCTCTACGATGGGGCCCAGGAAGGAGCCCCGCGCATGCCCCCCGCCAGTCACGCAGTCGAATCCCTGCGCCACGCCCTCAGCAAGATCGGCCAGGGCCATGTGCTGTCGTCTTTGGACCGGTTGGATCCGGCGCGTCGGAGTGCCCTCATCGAGCAGCTCTCCGGCCTCGACCTCGGAGCCATTCCATCGCTCGTGGCCGAGTATGTCACCACCAAGCCCGAGCCCCACCTGCCGGCCGACATCCAGCCCGCGCCCTACTACCCCAACGACCCCGCGGCCAGCTTCCACCCCTGGGACCGCGAGCACTATCGCGCCGTCGGCGAGGATCTCCTCCGCGCCGGCAAGGTCGCCTGCTTCACTGTCGCCGGAGGCCAGGGCACGCGTCTCGGGTATGACGGGCCCAAGGGCTGCTACCCGGCCGGGGCGATCACCGGCAAGAGCCTGTTCCAGTTCTTCGCCGAGGCGATCGCCAAGACCGGGCAGAAGTACGGGAAGACCCCGCCCTGGTACATCATGACCAGCCCGCTCAACCACGACGCCACCGTGGCTTTCTTCGAGCAGCACGATCGCTTCGGCCTCGGCCGCGACGCGGTCTCTTTCTTTCCCCAGGGCGTCATGCCGAGCTTCGACATCCGCACCGGCAGGATGCTCCTCGCCGACGCCTCCACGCTGGCGACCAATCCCGACGGCCACGGCGGGTCGCTCAAAGCGCTCAAAGTCTCGGGCGCCCTCGCCGACATGCAACGGCGCGGCGTCGAACACATCAGCTACTTCCAGGTCGACAACCCCATCGTCCGCGTCGCGGACCCGGTGTTCTTGGGGCTGCACGCCTCCGCCCCGGACAGCTCGGGCGAGATGTCCAGCAAGATGCTCGCCAAGGCCTACCCCGAGGAAAAACTGGGCATGTTCTGCGTCGCCGATGGCAAGCTGCAGATCATCGAGTACTCCGACCTGCCGATGGACCTCCAGCGCGAGCGCCTCGCCGACGGACGGCTGCGTTTCCTGGCCGGCAGCCCGGCGATCCACATCCTGAGCGTCGCGTTTGTCGAGAAGGTGGCCGGCGACCCCCGTTTCGCGCTGCCCTATCACCGGGCCGAGAAAAAGGTCCCCTGCATCGACCCGACCTCGGGCGAGCCGGTCACCCCCGCCGCCCCCAACGCGGTCAAACTGGAACGGTTCGTCTTTGACGCGATCCCCCTCGCCGAGCGCTCGATCGTCTACGAGGCGGACCGGGTGGAGGAGTTCGCCCCGATCAAGAACGCCGAGGGCGTCGACAGCCCCCGGTCCAGCCGGGAGATCCAGACCCTCCGCGCCGCCCGCTGGCTCGAGGCTTCCGGGGTCCATATCCCCTGGCGCGGCCCCGCCGACCCCGCGGGCGGCGTCCAGCGGGTGCCCGATTGCACCATCGAGCTGAGCCCGCTTGCCGCCATCGAACCCGAAGACATCCGGGCGGCGGCGATCCCCGCGATTACCGACGGCGGCCGGCTTCTCGTGCAACCCCCCGCGTGAGCCCGTCGGCGACCAGCCCGTGGATCAGACCGGGTTGCGTTCCGGCGTCGGACCGGGGATGATGCGGTCGGCGCACGCCGAGCCGTATCCGACGAGGCCCACGACCGAACCCCGCGACGAGGAGTCCCCATGAGCTCTGACACCTTCTCACGCCGTCAGTTCTTGCAGACCACCGCCGCGGCGGGCCTCGCCGTCGCCGCCGGGCCGAGCTTGGCCTCGATCCTCCCGGATACCAAGCTCCGCGTGCTCTCGATCGGCGTCATCGGCACGATCGGCGGCGCCGACCGGCAGCAGATCTCCGAGCACCCGCTCGCGGAGATCGTCGGCTTGTGCGATATCGATGCCGCCGCCCTCGCCCAGGCCTCGGCCGAGCACCCCGACGCCTTCACCTGCGCCGACTTCCGCGAGGCGTTCGATAAGCACGGCGACAAGTTCGACGCCGTCATCGTCGCCACGCCCGATCACTCGCACTGCACGATCATGACCACCGCGCTCTCGCGCGGCAAGCATGTCTACGGGCAGAAGCCGATCGTGCACCAGCTCGAGGAGCTGGACACCCTCCACCGCGCCATCGTCGCTCGTCCCGAGCTGGTGACGCAGGTCGGCGCCCAGCGCATCGCCCACGCCGCCCGCCGCGCCGCGGTCGACATCCTCAAGAGCGGCAAGCTCGGCAGGGTCATCGAGGCCCATGTCACCTTCGGCAACGGCGCGCTCGCCGGCGGGCACTACTTCGCCGACGGCGTCCTGGGCGACCCCATCGAGCCGCCCGCCGGGTTCGATTACAACCTCTGGCTCTGCGGCGCCCAGTACGAGCCCTGCCGCCCGCAGATGGTTCAGCGCCAGTGGCGAAGCTGGTTCCGCTACGGCGGCGGGCAGATCGCCGACTGGGTCGTCCACCTCACCGATGTCCTCATGTACGCCTTCCCCGAGCTGCAGCACCCCACGCAGGTCTGCACCCGCACGCCCACCCGCGACATGTCGTTCTTCCACGCCGACAAGGTCTCCTCGACGATCACCTACCCCGTCAACAGCCCCAGGTTCGCCAACTCCACCTGCAACCTCCACTTCTACGACAGCGGCATGACTCCCAACCGCGCCCAGATCGGCCTCGGCGAGGGCGAGTGGCCCAGCGGCATCGTCACCATCGTCGTCTGCGAAGACGGCACCCTCGTCCTCGGCCCCGAGGGCCCGCTCGAGGTCTGGCAGGGCGGCCAGATGACCGACGGCATGGCCTTCCCGGGCCTCCCGGCGTACGAGGACTTCAACCACTGGCACGCCTGGGTCGACAAGGCGCTCGGCAAGGACACCCCACACCGGTGGTGCCCCATCGAGGTCGGTCTCCGGTGCACCGAGCCGGGCCTGCTGGCGGTCAAGGCCGCCAAGTATCCCGGCCAGGTGCTCGACTGGGACTACAAGAGCCTGAGCTTCACCAACCACGCCGAGGCGACCAAGACGATCGTCCGACGCACCTACCGCTCGGAGTTCGCGCCGATCCTGCTCTGATCGTTGGCTCCCGCCGCGTCTACGAGACCGCGACGGCCGCGTCGCCGCGTGCGGCGGCGGGGACCGGCAGCAGGTAGTCGATCACATCGCGCGCCGAGTACGACGCAGCGCCGGGCTTGAGGAACCGCGCCACCCCCGCGACATCGTCGCCCGAGGTGATCAGCGCCCGCTCGAGTTCGCCGCCCTTCTGCACCTGGCCGAGCCCGATGTTGGCCATCAGCCCGTTGCAGACGCACTTGCGGCCCTGGGTGTCCTCGGCCAAGCCGCCCTTGCCCAGGTAATCGTCTACGGGCTCCGAAGGGCAACGCCATCCGAGCTTGCCGTCGGCCTTCTTGTACGCGTGCCGCAGGTATCCCAGATCGCAGATCCGCGTCCGCTGCTCGTAGACCGCCTGCTCGGACTGGGTCTCGGCCATCTCCAGGACCTTGAACGGGAACCCGGTCGGCGAGGCGACCGGGTCGGTGAAGACCCTTGCCTCCCCGCGTCGGCTCATGGCCAGCACCTGTGCCCGCAGCTCGGGATCGAGCCCAGACTCTTCGCAATACGCGAAAGCCGTCCCGACCTGGACCCCCGCGGCACCGATTCGCAGTGCCTCGGCGACACGCTCAGGCTCGGCGTACGACCCCGCGAGCCAGAAGGGCAGGCCGAGGGCCCGGATCGCTTCGAGATCGGCGATGTCGCGCTCGCCGTAGATCGGCTCGCCCCCCACGCTCAGTTGCAGCGGCCCCCGGGGCGGGGCGTTGTGCCCACCGGCGGTGGGGCCCTCGACGACGAAGCCGTCCACCCGGCCGCTGGCCTTCTTGGCGAGCATGCTCGCGAGCGTCGCTGACGAGACGATGGCGATGAAATCGGGGCGAGCGAGCTTCGGCGCCGGTGCGCCCCAGAATGCGCCGGGATCGAACTTGGTCGAGAACTCCTCGCCACGCTCGGCGCCTTGCACATCGAGTCGGAGCTCGACCGCCTGGCCCTCGGCGAGCCTGTCTAGGATTCCCGGGATTGCCTTGGGGATTCCCGCGCCCATCAGGATGCTGGCGACCCCCGCGAGCATCGCCCCGTAGATCGAAGGCAGCGTGGGCAGTTGGATTTTCTCGAGGTAGTTGACCCCCACCAGGCCGTCGTGCCCCTCCTTGGCGAGGAAGACTTCAACGAAGTTGGCCGCGACCAAGAGCTCCTCGAGGTGCCTCGAGGGCCGCTCGGCCGGCAGGGGCTTGGACTTGAACGGCTCGGTGGCCGCCTTGCCCTCGGGCACGAAGTACTTCGAGATGATCCGCTGGGCTACCCCGGGGATCGGAAACGCCTCCAGGGCTCGGCGCATAGGCCCACCCGGGTCCCCGACCTGCAGCCGACGGGCCAGGATGACATCCAGCGCCGTGCCGGAGACAACGCCCATCTGGCCGGCCTGCGCAACCGCACGGGCGAGGGGCCAGCCGGAGACTCCGGCGCCCATTCCGCCCTGGATGATGCTCGGCAATTCGTGGGGAGTCTTCAAGCACGGATCGTAGCCCCCCGAGCCGCCAATCGTCGCCCCCGCTTGGCTCAGGAGGACCCCACCCGGGTGTCATGCGCGCGGCGAACTGCGGCAAACCCCGCTCTACAGGCTTGGAACGCCCGTACCACCTCGGGGTCGAAATGAGCGCCGGCCTGCTCCTCGACCATGTTCCGGGCCGTTTCGGCGGCAAACGCGGGCTTGTAGACCCGCACCGAGGTCAGCGCGTCGTAGACATCCGCCACCGCCACGATCCGCGCCGCCAGCGGGATGCTCTCGCCCGAGAGACCGTCGGGGTAGCCGCTCCCGTCGAAACGCTCGTGATGAGACCGGGCCACCTCGGCGGCCATCTTCAAGAACCCGCCGCCCGCGCTCTCGCGGCAGATATTGCCCAACGCCTCGGCCCCGATCACGGTGTGCTGCTTCATGATCGCAAACTCGGTATCGCTCAGCCCGCCCGGCTTGAGCAGGATGATGTCGGGGATGCCCACCTTCCCGATGTCGTGCAGCGGGCTGGCCCGGTAGAGATCGGCGAGGAATGTCGCGTCGATCAGCTCCCGGTACGGTCCATCCTTCGCCAGGTACTCGGCCAGCAGCATCGAGTAGGCGCGCATCCGCTCGAGGTGCTCGCCGGTCTCGGGGTCGCGAGACTCGGTCAGCTTCGCCATCGCGAACACCGTCAGGTCGCGCGTCCGCTCGACCAACTGCTCGGCGCGCCTGCGCTCGGTGATGTCGATGCTGTACTCGATCACCTGCGAGACCCGCCCCGTCTGGTCGAACACGGGGTGCGCGTGCACCTCGACATTCCGCGGCGTGCCGTCCTCCGTGAAGTGGACATGCTCGACCATCACCGGCTTGCCCGACTCTCGGACCAGCACCAGCGGGCACGGGTCGTGCTCCCCCTCGCACGGGGTCTCGCGGTGGTGGGTGAGCCCGTAGCAGGTCGTCACATCGCAGGGGCCGCAGGCCCGGGCGGCGGCGTTGGCCGTGCGGAGCGAGAAGTCGTCGACATTGATCACCAGGAACGGATTGGCGATCGATTCGATCACCGTCCGCAGGAACATGCCGTGGCTGCCCGGACCCTGGGGGAGGATGTCGTTGGGTGTGTGGACGGTCGTCTTGCACGGCACTTGGGGGAGCGGGAGGCTGGGCTTCTGGCCGGCCTGGCCCGTCGCATCTGCGCCGAGCCCCTCGATCGAGCTATCCAGCAGCGTCCGCACCTCAGAGAGCAGTTGCTCGACCTGCTCGACCATCGCGGGCGCGGCGTGCTCGGCCAGCTCTAGCCGACCCAGGCGGTCCCTGAGCGAGTGCAACCGCGCGTTGGCTGCGCGATGGGAGAGCGCCGATTGCGGGTCGTGCGTGTGCATGCGGGCGTCCGAGAGGCCCGCCGTGCCGACCGGGATTCTTCCCGCCGAGCGCGGCCTCCCACCCTCCTATCGACGGTCCACGGCCCCCGCCTGAGGGGCGTCGGCAAATCCCCACCTTACGGATGAGTTTCCCTAGGGAAGGGGCTCCCCCTTTCGCGGGCCGTCCGCCGCGAGCAGGCCGTCCATGCGGTGCTGCACGATGTTCCTGGCCTCGCCGGGCTCGCGTGTGGCGCAATGAACACGCTTGGGTGCTTCATCGGCCGCCCCGGGATCCCCGCCTGTGCCCGCGTCACAACCTCCGCTGGCCCTCCGCGAGGCTGCCGGCAGGCGCCCCGACAAAAAAACTTCCGATCCGTGTCACATGCCGCCGCGGCGCACGGCTTCTCCTTTGCAGAATCCGCTTCGCGCCGGGCTGAGGCCAGCCCACCCCGGCGCGGCGCCGTGCTGCCGTTTGGGGACGGAGCCGCGCGGGCCACCTGGCCATCGTCGCGCGGCGGGAGCGTCCGGCCCCCCCGGTGGTGACCCGGTGGGGCCGGGCGGCTCCGCCCGCCTGTGTCTGCGGCCGGGCCGGCCGGCCGGTGAGTTGTCCGCGTTGCGCGCCGCGATTAACTGCGGCAGCAGTTCCTCGAGTTTCCCGCGGGCCTGGGTCGAGTGCAGGTTCCCTTCGGAGTCCACCACGAACAGGCAAGGGATGGAGTTGATGCCCCAGCTCGTCGAGAACTCGCTCTCCCACCCGTTGCCCTGGTAGTACTGCGGCCAGGGGACCTCGTTGTCCTTCACATAGGCCAGCAGCTTCTCCAGGCCGCCCTTGTCCTCGGGTTGGTCCAGGCTCACGCCGATGAACTCGACGCCCTTGTCCTTGTACTCGGCGTACAGCTCCTTCATGTGCGGCATCTCCGCCACGCAGGGCCCGCACCAGGTCGCCCAGAAGTCGATCACGAAGATCGTCCCCTTCTTCGCGGTCAGGTCGATGGTCTCGCCGTCCACCGCGTTCTGGAACGCAAGCTCGAACGGCTTGCCCACACCCTCGAGCATCTGGATGCGTCCGGCGGCGTACCGCGACGCCCGGGCCTCGGGGAATTCGGTCGCCATCCGCCGGTAGATCGCGATTTGCTGGTCGGCATCGCTCACCCGGCGCACCGCCGCGCCGAGCAGGGTTGCGCCCCGCTCGTCGCCCGGCGCCTTGGCGATGAACGCGTTGATCGCCGGCATGCACTCGGCCAGGTCCCAGCTCTTGGCCTCGCCGAACGCCATCGCGTAGGCGTACGCCGCGTCGGTCGCGAGGGCCGACTTGCCACTGGCGATTGGCTCGGTCTCGGCGACCAGCTCATCGAACTTGCGGAGCTGCGTGAGGATCGTCCAGCGCTCGGCCATGAGTTCCCCGACCCGCTCGTGGTCGGGGGCGGTCTTGTAGAGCTCGAGCGCCAGCGCCGCCCGGCCCTCCTGATACGCCTGCCGAGCCGCGGTGAAGCTCTTGGCGTAGTCGGGGTCGCCCCGCTTGGTCGAGTCGTACGACGGCATCGTCAGCGCTTCGATCTCGGTGATGATCGTCTCGGGCGCCCGGGCCTGCCCCCACGCGGGGACACACAACGCGAGCATGGCCGAGCCGGCGAGGACGGCGAGAGGACGGAATCTGGACATCGGTTTCTCCTGGATGCGAGGAACGGGCGGGTGGCACGACGAGCGACTCGGCGGCCGGATCGCCGGGGAGCCACACGCCCCACGGATCGGCGGGAAACCTGGCCCCGCCCACACATCCTATCGGATGTCCGCCCCAGCTCCAACCCCGCCGCTGGACGCCCCAGCCCGCCCCGGGTACCGTGACCCGGACGGCCCCGCCCGGGCCCCTCGAGGAAACCACCATGTCCCCCATGTCTTTCCTGCCACGCAGAGCCGCCGCGGTGACCGCCGCGTTCGCCGTGCTCGCCATCACCACCCCGACCCAAGCCCAGGAAGCCCCACCGGCCGGCTTCCAACGGCTCGGCAACGAAACGGACCTCCAAGGGTGGTGGGGATTCGGCACCGAAGATCCCCGCGGGATCTACAGCCTCGAACCCGATGCCCTCGCTGCGAAGATCGAAGCCAGCAAGCCGGATATCCAGGCCCACTGGACCAACGAGGGCGGTGTCCTCATCAACGATGGCCAGGGCCTCTACCTCACCACCGAGGCGCTCTACGACGACTTCGAACTCCTACTCGAATACAAGACCGTCGCGGGCGCCGACAGCGGGATCTACCTCCGCGGCTGCCCCCAGGTGCAGATCTGGGACTCCACCGAGGCGGGCGGCAAGTGGGAGATCGGCGCCCACAAGGGCTCGGCCGGCCTGTGGAACAACACCCAGGGCAACCCAGGCAAGGACCCCCTGGTCCTGGCCGACCGTCCCTTCGGCGAATGGAATGCCGTCCGCATCCTCATGGTCGGCGAGCGGGTCAGCGTCTGGCTCAACGACAGGCAGGTCGTCGACCACGCCCGGCTGGAGAACTACTTCGACCGCTCGCTCCCCGTGCCCCGTTCAGGGCCTATCCAACTCCAGACCCACGGCGGCGAGATCAGTTGGCGCAACCTCTTCATCCGGGAGATCGAGCCCGACGAGGCCAACGAGATCCTCGCGAGCCGCGACACCGAGGGCTATGCGTCTGCGTTCGATGGCAAGACCTTCGACGGCTGGGCCGGGCCCACCGAGAACTACGCGATCGTGGACGGCGCGATCCGCTGTGCCCCGGGCCACGGCGGCACCATCTATACCGAAGACGAGTACGCCGACTTCAGCGTGCGATTCCAGTTCAAGCTCCCCCCCGGCGGCAACAACGGCCTGGCCCTCCGCTACCCCGGCTCGGGCGACACCGCATATGTGGGCATGTGCGAGCTCCAGGTCCTCGACTCGGAGGACCCCCGCTACGCCACCCTCGACCCCCGCCAGTACCACGGCTCGGCGTACGGGCAGGCCGCCGCGCACCGCGGGTACCTGCGCGAGCCCGGCGAGTGGAACTTCCAGCAGGTCACGGTCGTCGGCCCCCGCATCACGGTCGAGCTCAACGGCACGCAGATCCTCGATGCCGACCTGTCCACCATCACCGAGTTCATGTACGAGGCGGACCAGTTCGCGGGGCGCAACCGCACCTCCGGCCACTTCGGCTTCGCGGGGCACAACGACCCGGTCGAGTTCCGCGAGATCTCGATCAAGCGCATCGAGGACTGACCGGTGCTCACCCCACCCCCGCCTCCACCGCAGCCGCCGCGGGCGGGTGGGGGGCGTGCGTCGCGGGGGGGAGGCGGAGGTAGCGGGTGAGGTGGTGCGCCCCCAGGTAGAACGGGATCGTGTCCAGCAGCGCGAACACCGCCTTGAACACATACCCCGTCGCGATGAACACCAGCAGCTGGGGCCAAATCGCCTGGTCTTCCTTCACCGGCAGCGCGTGGGCGTAGTAGTAGGTGATCAGGATCACCGCCGTCGTGTCCACGAGCTGGCTCAGCAGCGTCGACCCGTTGTTGCGGAGCCAGAGGTGTTTGCCCTTGGTCAGGTCTTTCCAGAAGTGGAAAACATAGACATCGACGAACTGGGCGACGAGGTACGCGATCATGCTCGCGGCGACCGCCCCGAACGCGAGGTTCCGCACCTCGTAGAACACCGGTAGCCGCCCGGCCGCGTCGGTGAGCATGCGGCCGGTCGCGGGGTCGTGCTGCTCCCACCCCGGCATCGCCCCCCCGGCCCACAGGATGAACATGACCCAGAGGTTGAGCACAAACCCCACCCACACCACCAGGCTCGCCCGACGCCGGCCGTAGAGCTCGCTGATGAAGTCGGTGCAGAGGAAGGTCAGCGGGTAGGGCAGCACGCCCACCGCCACGGCGAAGGCGGTCGCGCCGGGCGTGGCGTGGTCGAAGTCGATCTCGAACAGCTTGATGAACCGGGTGATGCCCAGGATGTTGAGCATCGCCAGCGTGCCGAGGAACAAGCCCGCGAGGAGGAGGAACACGCTCTCGCGACGGTGATAGAGCTGGGCTTCGGTGAGCCTGGGCAGCCCGGTGTGCTCGTGCTGGTTGGCGGGGAGGGTGGCCAGGTCGTCCATGGGGGAGAGGGTATCCGAATGCCCAGCGGGCGGGCCACCCCTCGACCGCGCCGGCCCGCGTAAGCTGTCCACCATGTGCGGAATCGCGGGCATCCTGCGTGTGTGGCAACCGGGCGAAGCCCCGCCCGCGCACGCCGAGGCCATCCCCGAGGCGTGGCTGGACATCCTCGACGAGTCGATCAAGAACCGGGGGCCGGACGGGCGAGGCCGGTTTCGGCAGCGGGTGGTGCGGGGTGATGGGTCGGTGGTGGATGTGGCACTGGTGCACCGCCGGCTGAGCATCATCGACCACGCCGACGGGGCCCAGCCCATGCTCATCGGCGAGTGTGCCACTGGCGGCTCGCCCGCCAGTGCGGCTCCCCTCGCGATGATCTCCCGTGAGGGCGCCCCCTACGCCCAGCTCCCCACCGCCGCCGACCACTACACCTGCCCCAAGTGCGGCGACGGCGTGGTCGCGGTGGTCTTCAACGGCTGCATCTACAACCACCGCGAGCTCCGGCGCGAGCTGGAGGCGGCGGGGCATGTGTTTCGCAGCGACCACAGCGATACGGAGGTGCTGCTGCATGGGTGGCGGGAGTGGGGGGAGCGGGGCCTGGACCGCCGACTGGATGGCATGTTCGCATATCTTCTGTGGGATCCGCACATAGGGCGTGTCATCGCTTCACGAGACACCTTTGGTGAAAAGGCCCTCTACCGAATGCAACTGGCTGAACAAGTCATGGGCTGGTCGAGTGTGCCTGCCGGGTTGTTCGCGCTGGGGCGCCGGACTGGGGGTGCGGCGACCTGCGATATCAAGGTCCGCACATGGCTTCGATTCGGTTGGGATCGCAGAACACTCGGCGCAGGCGGCCTGTTCGAGGTGCCGTGTGTGGGTCGCGCAGAAACAAGCTCTGACGGAGCTCCGGCGGACGGTGGATTCGGGCTGCCGCGCTGGCTGGATCGGGCCGGTCAGGGCAACTCGACGCTCACGATCGAAACCGCGGACACACTACTCGCAGACGCCGTCGCCTCGCGGCTCGAGGCGGATGTGCCTGTCGGCTGCTTCCTGAGCGGGGGCATCGATTCTTCGCTCATTGCGGCGTACGCGTCTCGCGCCGAACCTGCTCTCCAGTGCTTTACCGTGGCCATGCCCGATCCTCGATTTGACGAGGCCGCGACGGCGAGCAGAGTTGCGAGGCATCTTGGGGTTCGTCACACCGTGCTTGATTGTCAGGCCAATCCGGCCGCAGATACCGTTGAGATCATCACCCAATTCGGACTGCCATTCGGTGACAGCTCGATCTTGCCCACTACCTGGGTCTGTCGCGCAACCCGATCGGTCGTGCCCGTCGCGCTTGCCGGCGATGGCGGGGATGAGTTGTTCGGGGGGTACGAGCGGCACACGATCGACCCAGCAGACCCGAGGTTGCGCGCGATCGCCAGGCTAGCTCCCTCGCGGATGTTCCCATCGCGAGACCCCCGTAGTCGTTCGGCCAAAGGGCGTCGGCTGTTCCAGGCGATGCGTTTGGGTCCCGGCTCGGTTGCTCCTGAACTCGCCGCGATCTTCCCAGCCAGGGATCTCGCGATGCTGCTGGACCACGAGAGTTCGCGACTCAATCAACTGCCCGATGAGTTGGGTGCGGCGGCTCGCCGCTCCTCGTCCATCCGGCTGTTCGACCTCGACAGGTACCTTCCGGGTGATCTTCTCCGCAAGAGTGACACCGCGTCGATGGGCGCAGCGCTGGAACTGCGAGCGCCTTTCCTTGCGGCCCGTCTGGCGGCGGCCGCCATCGGCACGCCAATCAACACCCTCATGCCCCACGGCCAGCGCAAAGGCCTCCTCCGCGCCATCGCCCGCCGCTACCTCCCCGCCGAGATCGTCGATCGCCCCAAGATGGGCTTTGCCATCCCCATCGGTGAGTGGTTCCGCACCGACTACGGCGGCATGCGCCAGCTCCTCTACGACCACCTCGAAGCCCCCGACCCCTTCCCCGGCCTCGACGAGGCCGGTGTCGAGCTCAACCGCGACTTCATCCGCCAAATGCTCCGCGAGCACGAGGCCGCGGGGGAGCGGTCGATCAACCCCTGGCATGGGCGCGACCACTCGCAGCGGCTTTACATGCTGCTGGTGCTCAGCATCTGGTGCCGGTGGTTGCGGGGGTTGTGACGGTGTTGTGTGGCCGACCGGGACCTAGATCGTCCCCGCCCGGAGCACGCCCAGCACCGCATCGATGAGCAGCTCGTTCCCCCAGTGCCCCGCCATCCAGAGATACTCCGACCCATAGAAGAAGACCAGGGCGAAGGCCACCATGCCGAAGCCCATGGCGTTCTCGTGGTGGTACAGGCGTCTGTACCCGGGCGAGATATCGGCAAGCATGCGCGAGCCGTCGAGGGGCGGGATCGGCAGCAGGTTGAGCAGCACCAGCACGATGTTGAGTGAGCAACCGACATTGAGGACGATCTGGGCGTTGCGGTAGATGTGGTCGGGCGCCGTAAACCCACCGACACGCCCGCCGGCCAGGGCGATCCAGAGCCCGGCCGCGATCCCGGTGATCACCGCGAGCCCCAGGTTCACCGCCGGCCCGGCGCCGCTGACCTTGAACTCGTCGTAGGGACCTCGGAAGCGGGAGGGGTTGACGGGCATCGCGCCCCACGCCAGGCCGAAGAGCGCCAGCATGATCAGGCTCATCGGCCCCATGTGGACCATCGGGTTCGGCGTCATGTGCCCCAGCTCGATCGGCGTGCGGTCGCCGCAGCGGATGGCGGCCCACCCGTGGCCCAGCTCGTGGAGCACGATCGAGACGATCACCCAGAAAATCCACGAGAAGAGGAACACCGGGCTCGAGTTCCACGCGCTTTCGACCCACCAGCCGCCCGTCATCTGGTGCTCCTCTCAAAGGCAGACACGCTGCCGGTTGCCCGACAGCGTGCCATGGATCGTGTGGTTGTGCAAGCCGGTCAGGCCTTGGCGGGCGTCGCCCGGCTGGCGGGGACGGCCGTGGCGACCAGGTTGTCGAACAGGGCCGGGTCCTCGATCGCGATCTGGCTGAGCATCTTGCGGTTGAGGCTGATGCCGGCCATCTTCAGCCCGTTGATGAACAGGCTGTAGCGGGTGTCCCGCATCCGGCAGGCGGCGGTGATGCGGGTGATCCACAGCCCGCGGAGGTCACGCTTGCGGGCGCGGCGGTCGCGGAAGGCGTAGCAACCGGCACGGCGGACGGCGTTGCGGGCGAGGTAGCGGTGGTTCTTGGTCCGGCCGTAGTAGCCGCGCGCCTCGCGGAGGATGCGGGAGCGCTTCTGGTTGCGGGCGGCGCCGATGCGTGCACGAGGCATGGGTCAATCTCCTTGCGTCCGACCGGGGCAGCGCTTCGTCGCTGGCTTGACTATTCCCGTCGGGCGAACTCGTGAATGTCTCTGGGTGCCCTGCCCTTGCGAGGGCGAGAGCAGGCCCGGGCCCTGGGGCCCGGCTAATCGTTCTGGGCGGCCGCGGCGGCGGCACGCATCTCGGCCCTCTGCTCCGGCGAGGGCGAGCGGCGGAGGGCGGTCCGGGGCTGGTTGCGCCCGCGGAGCCGGCGGAAGAGCATCTTCTCCAGGCGCTTCGTGTCGGCGCTCGACATGTACCGGTCCTTGCGCAGTTGACGCAGACGCTTGCCGCTCTTGGCCGAGCTGAGGTGCTTGTGGAAGGCCGAGCGGTGGCGGACCTTGCCGGTCTTGCTGATCCGCACGCGCTTCAGGAAGCCCTTGTGCATCTTGTTCTTCGGCATCGGCATCCTCTCCGGAACCGTTGGCGCAGCGTCATTCTCGCGGGCATACCCGCCGGCCCGGACACACGCCGAACCACCCCGCAGTCGTGGGCGAGAAGCCTATCCACCCCATCGGTCGGGAGCAAGCCCACAGGTCAGGGCGTCTGCCACCCCCGGCAGCGAGACCCTCGAAGCACGGCGGCCTGGACCCGCGAGTCGGCTCAATCCGAGGGCTGGGAGGCGAGCCGATCGGCCATCTTGGCCCCCGCCTCAGCCCCTAACTCCCCAGCCCGCCGGGCGTATGAGAGGGCCTTGGGGGCATCCCCGGCTCGCTCGCACCACACCGCCGTCTCGAAGAGCAGGTCGGCGTTGGTCGGATCGAGCGCCGCGGCACCCTCAAACTCGGCCATCGCCTGGGCCGGCAGGCGGAGCAAGCCATAGCTCTCGCCGATCAGCCGGAGGATGGGCAATTGCCGACGCTCGGCGTCCGAGACACCCCCCAGCGCCGCCAGGGCCTCGGCGGGCTTGCCGATGCGGTTCTTGGCCCGGGCCTCGATGACCCGCCACGCCGCGACGGTGGGTTCGAGGGCGCGGGCGTGCTCGACCAACTGCAGGGCGACATTGGGCTGATTGTCCCGCAGCGAGAGTTCGGCCAGCGACCCCCACGCCACCGCGAGGTTCTCATCGAGCCGGGTTGCCAGCAGCAGGCTCCGCTTGGCCTCCTCCGTCCTGCCCAGCCCGATCTGGGCCTGGGCCAGGTAGAGCGGGAACCGCGGGTCGCTGGTGTCGGCCGCCTGGGCGGCGGAGAAATGCTCCTCGGCCCGGTCGAGGCGGTCGAGCTTGGCGGCCAGCGTGCCCGCGTTGAACTCGGTCTCGGCGGTGCGGGGGCCGATCGCCAGGGCCGCCTCGTACTGCTCGTACGCCTCCGCGAGCTTCTGCTGGAGCACGCAGGTCCCGGCCAGCGAGAGGCGGAGCTGCTGGTCGTCGGGGTGCTGGCCGATCGCGGCCCGCAGCACCGCCTCGGCGCGGTCGGTCTCGCCCTGACGCACCAGGGTGTCGGCGGCGTCGAGGATCGGGGTGATCGCGTCGACGCCGGGTGAACCCTGCTGGGCGGTCGGACCGGGGGTCGCCGTGGGGGTGCCATGGCCCTCGGCCGTGCGCACGCGCCAGGCGATCACGCCGGCGAGCAGCAGCGCCGACCCGCCCGCGGCCAGGGCGGCGAGGAGCAGGGGGAGATTGGAGCGGCTGGTGGTCATGGGCGGGGTTGGTTGATCGGCTGGAGCCTATCCCGCCGCTTACACTTCGGTTGCAAGCCGACGCAGGAGCGAGGAACTATGGCCAGCGAATCACGGACGACCGAGGCAGAGCGGGGGGCGATGCCGCCCAAGTACCAACCAGCCGACCACGAGCCCCGGATCCGGGAGCTTTGGGACCGGGCGGGGGCGTTCGCGGCCGATCCGGGGCGGGTGGTTCGGGGGGAGGCGCTGCCGTACTCGATCCTGATCCCGCCGCCGAATGTGACCGCTGCGCTGCACCTGGGCCACGCGCTGAACAACACGCTCCAGGACTGCCGCGTCCGGGCGCGGCGGATGATGGGGTTCGAGACGCTCTGGATGCCCGGGACCGACCACGCCGGCATCGCGACGCAGACGGTGGTCGACAAGCGCCTGGCGGCCGAGGGCAAGCCCGCGATCGCCCAGCTCCGCAAGGTCGAGGGCGGGCGGGAGCAGTTCGTCGCCGCGACGCAGGCGTTCAAGGACGAGTACGAGGCCCGCATCACCCACCAGCTCAAGATGATGGGCTGCTCGTGCGACTGGGACCGCCAGCGGTTCACGATGGACGAGGTCTGTGCGCGGGCGGTGCGCGAGGCGTTCTTCCAGCTCTTCAAGGACGGCCTGATCTACCGCGGCAAGCGGATCGTCAACTGGGACCCGGTCACGCAGACCGCCCTGGCCGACGACGAGGGCGAGATGGAGGAGGTGGAGGGCAAGTTCTACTACCTCCGCTACCCGCTGGTGCACAAGCCGGTGAACCCCGACGACCCGCTCGACGCCCAGGAGGTGAGCTGGTCGGAGCTGCTGGCGCGGGGGTACCCGGGCGCGGAGGTTCACCCCGCCGAGGAGGTCGCGTGGGTGACGGTCGCGACGACGCGCCCGGAGACCTATCTGGGCGACACGGCGGTCGCGGTCAACCCGCGTGACCCGCGGGCGGGGTCGCTGCGCGGGCTGTTCGTGCAGCTGCCGATCGTGGGGCGGATCATCCCGATCGTGGAGGATGAGTATGTCGTCATGCCCGCCGGGCTGAAGGACGAAGACGATGACGCGGTCGACCCCAAGGCCAAGTT
>CAYJPX010000010.1:0-53605 GCA_964372195.1 uncultured Phycisphaeraceae bacterium | reverse complement strand
CCCCCCCCCCCCCCCCCCCCCCCCCCCCCCCCCCCCCCCCCCCCACACTATGGGCGACAGGTTCTCAATCCGCACCCAGTACACGGAGCCAGACATGAACCGCAATCGCAGTTTTCTCGTTCCCGTTGCCGGCGCCCTCGTCGCATTGGCCAGCATCGCCGCGTCGGTCTTCGCCGGCGCGATCGAACCCGTGGCCGGCCCCGTCCTTCCATGCGAGGGCTACTGCACTGGACAGTTCAAAGCCTGCAACAGTCCGAGTATGATCTGTTGCTGTCTGATTGAGGGAGTTTGGAAGTGTGTCTGCAGGTGGCCCACCGAGTGCACATCGTCGAATGGGTGCCAGGGCTTGTCGCTTTAGCTACGGGGGGTAGACTTTGCCACCTTCCTTCCAGAATCGTCGGCTCAGGGTTGCGCTCATCGTGGGCGCGGTCGGGGCTGCCGTGGGCGGCATCGCGTTGTTCCGACTCACCAAGGTGACTGAGGAGAGCAACCAGCAGTTGTACTGGCACCGCCAGGGCGTCGCCGTGTACTCGGAGATGAAGACGGTGCGTGTCACAGATGTTGAGGGGATCCGGCGGTCGCTCGACGCCACGCCAGTTGAGGACCCCCAGGGCAGGCTCGTCGGAGAGGATGAGATCCTCTCGATGCTGCGAGAGACCGTCGCGGACTTCCTGCTGTCGCGGTACAACGCGGAGTCCGCCGCCGCGTACATCCAGTGGATGGAGTCGCGGGGGTATAGGTTTCGAAGCCCGGAAGAGTTCTCGCGTCGGTACGGTCCACTCAAGTTGCTCGCACCCTATGCGGGAATTGAGAGCGAGAACCTGAAGGAGATGTTCGAGCGGATGTGGCTATACCCGCCCTCGGCGGCGGCGGTGCCTACCGAGCTTTGCATCAGCCCCGGGTCCATGGCAATCACCATCGGCGTGAGCAACCATAACCGGATGTTTACCGAGAGCCTGCACGGCACGCTGGGCGACGACCTGTGGTACGGCGGCTCGTCGGGCAGGTGCCGGTTGTGGATGAGGCCGGCGGTGACCCGGGAGGAGTTGGTGGCATCCCAGGGGGAGGTGCTCGCTGCACAAGTCGGCGTCATCGCGGATGTTCCCGGATCAGATCGTCGGCCTCTGATTGTGCTCTTGTTTTTCGAACCCCACACACGAACATGGTGGGTGGACGAGGTTAATGTGAACAACTACATGGGTTCCGGCGGGAGTTGGGCCAGCGGGGAGTATTAGCAATGAGCGTGGGCAGTGAACACCAGATCGCTGAACGCGGCCACGACTGGGCACGAACGATCGCCCTCTGCCTCGGCGCGTTCTTCGTACTCGTGGGCGCCGGCAAGCTGCTACATGTGTACGCGTTTCGCGGCACGGTGGATGTGCTGGTCGTCGAGGCGCTGGGACGCACACACCTCCCGCTCCCCCTGGTTTCCATCTCCTTGACCGCGGCCACCACGGGGGTCGAGGTTGCGATCGGTGCATGGCTCCTGCTCTGTGCGAGGTCCCCGAGGTTCCCGGCTGCGGCGGCCGGCGCCCTGCTGGCGGTGTTCACGGGTGTGTTGATCGTGATGCTCTTTCTGGACAACCCTCCCGCGTGTGGGTGCCTTGGATCCTGGGATGTCCTTCGAGGTGACGCCAAGGTCGTCGCGGGCTTTGGCATCGCGCGAAACCTCGGCCTCTTGACGATCACGCTCTGGCTCGCCTCCGGTTCGCGAGGCGCTTCGCGGCCGCTCCTGGTTCGCCCGGGGCATGCGGCCGGCTTCACACTCATCGAGATGCTGGTGGTCATCTCGATCATTGCGGTTCTCATCGCGCTGCTGCTGCCGGCCCTCGCGGCCGCGAGAAAGCAGGGAACAAAGACCGAGACCCTCTCGGCCCATCGCCAATCCGCGGCAGCCGTCATGCAGTATTGCGACAGTGAGAAGGGCTTCCTGCCCTTCCTCGCGACCCCCGGCGAGCCGGAGCTCGGCATCTTCCCCGACGGCGATTGGGGAGATTTCGGCGCGCCGTCGTACTTCAAGGGCCAGTCGGCACTCTGGCCGACCGCCCTGCTCGCCCATGGAATCGATCTCTCGAACCTGCCGGAGAACTACACCCCCACCGAGGGGCCGCCGCGTCTGGCCACCTGGCTCTGGATGACACACAGCGCCGTCTCGCGGCCGGAGTATTGGGAGGGGCTCGACCCGCCCAATTCGATGCTGCTGTTCGGGGGCGTTCGACTCGACGAAGCGACCTACCCGTCCAGCAAGGGGCTTCTCGGCGATACCGGGCACCCTGAGGAGCAGCCCACGCACTGGGCGGTGAGCATGTTCGACGGTTCCGCCGCCACGCGATCCATCACCGATCCCCCGCTGGGCATCAATGACCTGCCACGGCGGTACGGCGCGATCCCCTGGCGTGTGTTTACGACTCCCGGTGGTGTTCGCGGGCGGGACTACTGACCGCCCGACCGGGGCGCGGAGACGGTCCATTCCCAATGAACGGCCCCGAGTCGTCGCGGGCGGGCCAACTCCAGTCTGATCGTCCGACGCCGGAATCTCCCTTGCGGGAATACTCGCGGTGGCCGCCGGGTTGGCCCGCGGGCCGAGTGCCCCGCTCACCGAGGAGTTTCCGCATGAAGAAGTCAGTGTGTTCGTCGCTCGTCGCCTGTGCCGTCTTGCTGGGCGGGTGTGCCAGTTCGGAGGGCGAGAAGCCCGCCGGCGTCGCCGAAGGTGGCGCGGCCGATGCGCAGGCCGGGCCGGGCCTTGCGGTGGGTGAGCGGGCGCCGGACGCGACGGTCTACACGCAAGACGGCGGGGCGGTCTCGCTGGCGAGCCTCTACGCCGACGGGCCGGTGGTCGTGACCTTCTACCGGGGCGGGTGGTGCCCCTTCTGCGAGCGAGCGCTCGAAGGCTGGCAGGGTCGCCTCGACGAGCTGCACGCCGCGGGGGGCACCCTGGTGGCGCTCACGCCCGAGTCCCCCGAGCACGCGGCCGAGACCATCGGCGAGCACCAGCTCGGGTTCGAGGTCTACTCCGACTCGGCCATGCAGGCGGCCAAGGCGTACCGCGTGTTCTTCGAGGTCGATGCCGACACGCGGCAGAAGTACAAGGGCTACGGGATCGACCTGGCGACCTGGAACGCCAACCGGCAGTGGACCCTGCCCGCGCCGGGCACCTTCGTCATCGACCGCGGGGGCGTGGTGCGGTACGCCTGGGCGGACTGGGACTACAAGAAGCGCGCCGACCCCGGCGAGGTGATCGCCGCCGTCCGCGCCGCGCGCTGAGCGCACGCCTTTGCGACGGCAGAACGCGGAGGCGCGGAGTGGAACGCGAAGGACGCGAAGGGCTCGAAGGAAGTCGGCAAGGCAGTTTCACCGCTGAGGACGCAGAGTCTCGCAGAGGCAAGGCAGAGAAGATGGTGTGGCAACGCAGCGAAGTCGGTGTGGCATGCCCTCGGCTCGGCGAAGTGCTGGGTTTGTGGGGCGACCGTACCTTCCGCACATGCCCGCCTCGAGCGGCGAGTATGCCACACCAAGGCCAGTCGCCCGGCCAAGCCACCTGCCGTGAGTGAACCAACCTCGGAGGGTTGTTCATCCGTGCGACCCGCTAGCGGAGGATCTTCTTCTCCGCGGGCTTGTCCTCGGCCTGGGGAGCCGGGTCGGTCACGCCCGCGGCCCACTGGATCGCGCCGAGGATGTGCTGCGTGAACTCGGGCTCGCTGAAGCTCTCGGTGGTGTGCCCGCCGCCGGTGTAGAAGGCCCGCCCGCCGCCGAACTCGCGGCACCAGGCGATGGGGTGGTCGCCCTCCATGCCGCCGTCCTGGTAGGAAGTCTCGTCGAGGTCGAGGAGGACGCGGACCGTGCCGCGGGGGTTCTCGCGGTAGTTGTACCACTCGTCGGTGCGCTGCCAGACCTCGGGCAGGTGTGCGGTCGAGGGGTGGTCGCGATCGACGACGAGGACATCGGCGGGCTGGACCGCGGGGTGGCTCTTGAAGTAGCCGCCGACGAGCTCGCCGTACCACGGCCACTCGTACTCGGTGTCCGCGGCGGCGTGGATGCCGACATAGCCCCGGCCCTTGGCGATGAAGCCCTCGAAGGCCTCCTGCTGCTCCTCGTCGAGGATGTCGCCGGTGGTGCTGAGGAAGACGACCACGGCGTACTTGTCGAGGTTGTCGGCGGTGAACTGCTCGGGGTCTTCGGTGGCGACCACCTGGAAGCCGTTGGCCTCGCCGAGTTCCTGGAGGGCGGCGATGCCGTCGGGGATGTTGTCGTGGCGGAAGCCGGCGGTACGGGAGTAGACGAGCACCGCGAACGAGTCGTCGGGCCGGGGGGTGGCGGGCTGGGTGGTGGGCTGGGCGAGGGACTGGGCGAGGGTGGTGGCGAGCACGGCGGTGAGCGCGAGCATGGGCGGTCTCCAGGGGGGGTAGGTCATCGTAGTGGCCCCCGGGCGCCACGGGTCAAGCTCGGCTTTGAGAGCTTGCCCCGTGCCCTGCCCCGACTCCTCCTGGACCAATCGCCCCTCCACGCTGGTGCATAGCTATACATCCCGTGCATGGGCGCATACGATCCCGACCACACCCAGACCCGGGTCCCAGAGTGTCCCGCCCCCACACCGAACACCCCACACCCCACACCGGAGAGCCGCCATGCCCAAGAGAGTCGTCCTCGCCTATTCGGGTGGTCTTGATACCTCGGCGATCATCCCGTGGCTCAAGGAGAACATGGACTGCGAGATCATCGCCTACGCCGGGGATGTGGGGCAGGGCGAGGAGGAGCTCGCCGGGCTCGAGGCCAAGGCGATCAAGTCCGGCGCCATCGCCTGCAAGGTGGTGGACCTCAAGCGCGAGTTCATCGAGAGCTATGTGTGGCCGACGCTGCTCGCCGGGATCCACTACGAGCGGGACTACCTACTAGGCACCTCGATCGCCCGGCCGCTGCTCGCCAAGGTGCAGGTCGATGTCGCCCGCGAGTTCGGGGCCGACGCGGTGGCGCACGGGTGCACGGGCAAGGGCAACGACCAGGTGCGGTTCGAGGCGACCTTCGCCGCCCTGGCGCCGGACCTCGAGGTCATCGCCCCGTGGCGGATGTGGAACCTCCGGAGCCGCGAGGACCTGCTCGCCTACCTGGCCAAACGCGATATCCCGACCACCTCCACCGCCAAGAAGATCTACTCGCGCGACCGCAACCTCTGGCACATCAGCCACGAGGGCGGGGCGCTCGAGAACCCGGCCCAGTCCCCGCCCGACGATGTGTGGATGCTCACCCGCGACGCGGCCGATGCGCCCGACGAGGCGCGGGATGTGGTGATCGAGTTCAAGGCCGGCCGCCCCATCGCGGTCGATGGCGAGAAGCTCGCGCCCGAGATCCTGGTGGCCCACCTCAACAGGATCGCCGGCGAGCACGGCGTGGGCCGTGTCGACATCCTGGAGAACCGGTGCGTGGGCATGAAGTCCCGCGGGCTCTACGAGACCCCCGGCGGGACGGTGCTCGTCCAGGCGCTCAAGGGCATCGAGCAGTGCGTGCTCGACCGCGAGACGATGCAGTGGAAGCAGCAGATGTCGCTGGTGTTCGCCAAGCTGGTGTACGACGGGCGGTGGTTCACGCCGCTCCGCGAGGCGCTCTCCGCCGCCGCGGACAAGATCGGCGAGCGTCTGACGGGCAAGGCCACGGTCCGGCTCTTCAAGGGCTCGGCGATGCTCGTCGGGCGTGAGAGCCCCTGGAGCCTCTACGAAGAGAACTACGCGACCTTTGGCGAGGAAGTGGTCTACGACCAGAAGCACGCCGAGGGCTTCATCCGCCTGATGACCCTGCCCGAGCGGATCGCGGCGGTGAAGTTCGGGCCCAACGGCGGGCGGGCGTTCTGAATCCCGGCGGATCGGCTCGGGCGCCCCGGCCCCGTAGAGCGTGCCGCCCAGGCAGTACCATGGCCCCATGACCACGCCCGACACCAACCCGACACCCCACGCCCTCTGGGGCGGCCGCTTCGCCGACGGGCCGGATGCCCTGTTCCGGGCGATCAACGACTCGCTGCCCTTCGACTGGCGGCTGGTCCGGCAGGACATCTCCGGCTCGCGGGCGTGGGCCGCGGCCCTGGGGCGGGCCGGGGTGCTGACAGCTGATGAGGTCGGGCGTCTCGACGCGGCCCTGGGCGATCTGGATGAAGAGGTTGTGGTCGCCCCTGCGACGGGGGCTGGAAAGCCCCCGCCTCTGGGACAGGGTGTTGCAACACCCGCAGGGCGGCGGGCTTTCCAGCCCGCGTCTGAGTTGCTCATCCCCCCGCCCACCGACTCGGGCGCTGAGGATGTCCACACCTGGGTCGAACAGCGGCTGGTCGCCATGCTCGGCCCGCTGGGCAAGAAGCTCCACACCGGACGCAGCCGCAACGACCAGGTCGCGACCGACCTGCGGCTGTGGACACGCGACGCGATCGATGCCCGCACCCGCGATCTTCGCGAGCTGCAGCGGGCGTTGGTCCGCCTCGCGGAGCGGGAGATCTCGCCGTCCGGCGACGCGGGCCGCCCCACGCCCTTCCCGGGGTTCACGCACCTCCAGCCGGCCCAGCCGGTGCTGCTCGCCCACTGGGCCTTGGCCCACCTTGAGGCACTGGACCGCGATGCCACACGCCTGGCCGACGCCAGGGCCCGCCTCAACCGCTGCCCCCTCGGCTCGGCGGCGCTGGCGGGCACGGGGTACCCGATCGACCGCGACACCCTCGCGGCCGACCTGGGCTTCGACGCCCCCACCCCCAACAGCCTCGACGCCGTGGCAGATCGGGACTTCGCGCTCGAGACCCTGGCGGCGTGCGCGATCTGCGCCACGCACCTCTCGCGGCTCGGCGAGGAGCTGATCATTTACTCGACCCGCGAGTTCGGGTTGGTCGAGATGGACGATGCGGTCACCAGCGGCTCGTCGATCATGCCGCAGAAGAAGAACCCCGACGCCTGCGAGCTGCTCCGTGGCAAGACCGGGCGGATCATCGGCGACCTCACCGGCTTGCTGGTCACCTGCAAGGGCCTGCCGCTCGCGTACAACAAGGACCTCCAGGAGGATAAGGAGCCGCTGTTCGATGCGTTCGATCAGTTGGGCGTGTGCCTGCGGATCGCGACGCGGGTGATCGACGGGTGCTCGTTCGACCGCGACCGCTGCCGTGCGGCCGCGCTCGCGGGGTTCGCGAACGCCACCGAGCTCGCCGACTACCTCGTCGGGCAGGGCGTGCCCTTCCGGGATGCGCACGAGCAGGTCGGGGCGCTGGTGCGGGTGGCGCTGGCCCGTGGCGTGACGCTCGAGGACCTGACCCTCGACGACCTCCGCGCCCACGCCCCGGCGACGCGGGGCGATGTCTTCGATCGACTCACCCTCGACGCGACGCTCGCCAAACGCGATGTCCCCGGCGGGACCGCCCCGGTCCGCGTGCGGGCCGCCCTCGCCAGGGCGAAGGCCGACCTCAACCCATAACCGGCGGCGCCGGCGGAACCCCGGGCGCGCCCGACAGTCGCGATTATCCCCCGGATCGGGGGGGTGCCGCGGGATCGCTCGCACTTTCTCGCGTGGTTCGCTCGCGCGGCTGCAACCGCCGAGCCCCCGGCGGGTATGCGCCAATGCGGAACCGCACACAGGGGAGAACCAATGCGCGATCGCAACCCGACCACCGACCTCTTCGACGCCCTCGAATCCCGCGTGCTGCTCAGCGGGGATGACCACGCCGACTACCCGGACTTCTACAACGCCACGCCCCTGGAGTTTGAGGTGATCCCCTTCGTAGATAAGGATGGCACCAAGGCCACCACCTATACGACTTCCACACAGACCAGGCCGAGAGGCAGCATCGAATCCGAGGGCGATACCGATGTTTTCCAGTTTATTGCGCCGGGCAACACGGCAGCCTATTCCAGAGGCCTCGCCTACATCGTCGTCGGTCAGGAATGGCCAGTACAAAACTCACACACGCTCGATTTGCGAGGACCATCCGGGGATCTGATTTCCAGCGGGTTTAGAGGGCACAACGGTTCCGCCCTTTGGCTGTTCCCCGAGTATCCGCCAGGACACCGCATGAAGTACGGCGATCTGAGGCTCGAAGCGGGGGACACCTACTACATCGTCGTCGGACATGGATTCGGCACTGGAGATTACGATCTGGCAGTCCTATTCGATGTCTTGGGCCATCCTGCCGGCTATATCGACGAGGGCGACGACGAGGGTGACCTGGGCGACGGCTCTGAGGGCGGCAAGTCCGGCGGTGATGACAAGGGGCCTGTCGACGAATACCCGGACCGCTTTGAAACACCCTGGCCGCTCTACCCAGACCCGCTCAGTGCCGATATACAGATCGACGGAGGCATACAGCACACCACCGACACCGATGCCTTCTCCCTGGTCGCGCCCGCCGACGGCCCGATGCGGATCCAACTGCTCTCCGGCGACGACTCCTTCGCGGCCGACCTCAGTATCTTCACCTCCGAAGGCATGCCGGTCGCCCTCGCCGACTGGTCGCTGCCAGGGTCAAAGGCCGTCGCCCAATTCATGAGCCATGCCGACGAGGAGTACACGATTATCGTCGGTACGCGCGACGGCTCCCTCGGCGATTACACCCTCCAGGTCGACGCCAGCCCCACCCTCTACCACTACTTCTACCCCGCCGGCTACAGCTCCCCCACCATCGACGAGTTCGTCCCCATGGTCAACCCCAACGCCTTCGAGGTCAGCTACGCGGTCTACGCCCACTACGAGACCGGCGAGGCCCTGCAGGTGCTCGACATGGGCACCATGCCCGCGCACGCGCGCGCCGGGATCACGATCACCTCACGCCGTGATCCCGGCGCGTCGCTGACGCGCGAGGCCGTGCCCTACGCCCTCGAGATCGTCGCCAGCGGGCCCATCGGCGCCAACCTCGGCCACTACGACTTCGGCGCCACCACCGGCGAGGCCTTCACCGACCAGCTCGACACACGGTGGGAGTTCCCCGAGGTCGTCCGACAGCAGGGCATGCGCGACCTCCTCGTCTACTACAACCCCAACAAGCAGCCCACCGACATCCGCTTCACCCTCCTCGACGAGCGCGGCATCATGCACCGCTTCACCCGCACGCTCGGGGCCGAACGCCGCGGCGGGATCAACTTCCACAACGATGCCGCCATCCCCGGCGAGGGCGTCTACGCGGTGTGGATTGACTCCGATGAGCCGATCGTCGCGGCCCAGACCACCTTTGATGCGGCCAACGGCCGCGGCGACGGGCACCTGGGCCAGGCCGGCGGCGGCTCGCTCGCGGGGGCGTTCCCCGATATCTCGACCGAGCCGGGCACCGACGCGACGATCGCGGTCCTCAACGCTTCGGGCGAGGAAGCGGTGGTCCGCTTCTCCGGCCCGGCGATCGCCACGCCGTACATCCTGCGGATCCCCGCCCGCTCGCGCGTCAGCCTCAAGCCGGCCGACCTCGGCTTCGCCGCCGGGCAGAGTGCGCCGCTGCTGTACACCTCGACCGCCCCGATCACCGCCCGCGTCATGCAGTACCGGCACGGCGATGGCGATGCCTCCCTCGCCGCCACCGAGGCGGGCACCACCTTCCTCAACGGCGCCGCCTGGGTGGACCCGCGCTCCCAGGGCACCTACATCGAACGCCTCGGCCTGGTCAACCCCGCACGCCAGGCGACCGAGGTTACCATCACCTTCCTCTTTACCGACGGCACGACCGACTCGGACACCTTCACCCTCGACGCCGAGGGCGGGCTCACCATCGCCATCGACCAGCACGAGGCGATCGTGCGTCGCGACGGGCCCACGGCCTTCAGCCTCCGCATCGACAGCCAGACCCCGATCCTCGCCTCGTTCGTCCACTACGACCTCTACCTCAACGGCGGGTGGGGCTCGCTGGCGGCGCCGGTGGGGTTGACCGTGCCCGTCGCGGCGATCACCAGGTAAACCGCCGGCGAGAGGCCCCGGCGCAAGCCTGGGCTTGGTGTGGTCCCTGGACGCCGAAGAAAGCCCGGGCTTGCGCCCAGGGCCTCTTGTGCAACGGCGACCCGCGGAACCGCGGCATCCCCTGCTCCTACCCTCACCCATGGAACTCAGGCACCTCACCCACGGCGTGGGCATCGTCATGGACGACGGCTCCACACTCCCCATCTCCCACATCATCGGCATCGGCAAGAACTACGACGAGCACGCCCGCGAGCAGGGCGAGACCGCCCCCGAACGACCCATGATCTTCACCAAGAACCCCGCCGCCGCCTGCCTCGACGCCGACGACATCATCATCCCGCCCCTCTGCCGCGACGAGGAGACCGGCGGGCCATACCAGGTCGACTACGAGGCCGAGCTGGGTGTGGTGCTCGGCAGGGCGGCCCGCGATGTGCCCCTCGAACGCGCCCTCGACCATGTCCTCGCCTACACCTGCGTCAACGACATCTCCGCCCGCTGGTGGCAGAAGCAGGGCGCGGGCGGGCAGTTCTGCCGGGGCAAGAGCTTCGACACCTTCTGCCCCATCGGCCCGCGCCTCGTCCCCGGGGCCGAGATCGAGGACCCCCAGCACCTCCGCGTCACCTGCCGCGTCAACGGGACGGTCATGCAGCAGGACTCCACCGCGAACATGATCCATCCGGTCGCCACGCTCATCAGCGAGCTCTCCCGCGGCATGACGCTTGTCCCCGGCACGCTCATCATGACCGGCACCCCCTCCGGCGTCGGCATGGCCCGCAAGCCGCCCGCCTACCTGCGACCCGGCGACAAGGTCGAGGTCGAGGTCGAGAAGATCGGCGTGCTGCGGAACACCGTCGTGGACGGGTAATCAGGGGCCACGACCCGGGTGCCACGGGTCAAGCTCGGCTTTGAGAGCTTGCCCCGTGTCCGGCACCGACACACCACACGGGGCGATCGCCCAGAGCTGCGATCGACCCGTGGCACCCCGAGCGGGCGACTCAGATCGCCACCCTCGGCACCACCCGCTCGGCATCGCTCGAGAGCTCGAAGAACGACTCGGGCCCGAACCCGAACGCCGACCCCACCAGGCTCGTCGGGAACATCTGCGCCAACTGGTTCATCTCCCGCACATTCCCGTTGTAGAACCGACGAGACGCCGCGATCCGGTCCTCGGTGTTGGAGAGCTCCCGCTGCAACGCCAGGAAGTTCCGGTCGGCCTTCAGCTCCGGGTACCCCTCCGCCAGCGCGAACAGCCGCCCCACCGAACGCATCAGCTCGCTCTCGTCGACGGCCTGCGACTCGGCCGCCCCGTGGTTGGCCGACGCCCGGTTGCGCAGCTCGATCACCCGCTCGAGCGTCTCGCGCTCGTGGGCGGCGTACCCCTTGACCGTCTCGACCAGGTTGGGGATGAGGTCGTACCGACGCCTCAGCTCGACATCGATGTCCGACCAGCTCTCGCGGATGTGCTGGCGCAGCCCGACGAACCGGTTGAAGGTGACGACCACCCACACCAACGGCACGAGCACCACCACACCCACCACCACCGCCACGACCCCGAGCCCGTTCATACGCGCGGTCCTCCCTCGAGCTGTTCGAGCAGGAACTCCGGCCAGTGCTCGAAGAACCGGCCCAGCCACCCCAGGTGCCCCTCGAAGGCCTCGGGCCGCCACTGCGCCCGCCCGTCGGAAACGCAGCAGCACCCGGCGTCGAACTCGACGGCGCAGCCGCCCGACGCCAGCAGGAACTCCATCATCCGCGGGCTGACCACATCGTACGCGAACCGCTTGTCCGAGCTCTTGACATGGAACCGCTTGCTGAACTCGGCCGACTCGAAGTCGATGTCGTCGAACCCCACCGCCCCGGCCAGCTTGTCCAACAGCCCCTCGGGCCTGATCCGCAGCTCGGGCAGCACCGCGAAGGGCGGGTGCAGGACCAGGTAACTAAACCGGTAGGTCGTCGTGCTCGTGCTCTTGCCGTTGTGCCGCGTGACCTTGTAGGTGAAGTCGCCCATCCGCCCGCGGTACACGCGGCCGGCGATCTCGATCTCGCCCTCCAGCGTGTTGTACGCGCTGCGGCTGTGACCCCGGCGAAACATTGGGAACTGGTGGTAGCGCTCGTCGTGCCCCCGGTCGTGGCCTGGGTCAAACCGCCACCCGAGCTTCCCGGCCAACGCCGCCAGGGCCTCCCGCCGCTGCCGGGCCTGCTTGGCGCCGAAGACGATCGCCACCACCGCGACGACCGCGAACGCCGCGACGATCAGAATCGGGCCGATGCCTTCCATGGGCGAGAGCGTACCAGTTTGGCCGCGCGACGACGGGCCGGCGGCCAACCCGGACCGCCCGGTCCCCTCCTAGCATTCGGCTTATGCCCACCATCCACCCCACCGCGATCGTCTCGCCCGCGGCCCAGCTCGCCGGCGATGTCGTCATCGGCCCCAACTGCGTCCTCACCGGGCAGGTCGTCCTCGCCGCGGGCGTCCGCCTCATCGCCGGGGTCTACCTCCAGGGCCCGGTCACCATCGGGGAGGGCACGGTCCTCTACCCCGGCGCGGCCCTGGGCTTCGAGCCGCAGGACTACAAGTTCGCGCCCGGCAGCCCGACCGCCGGCGTGACGGTCGGCAGCAAATGCCTGATCCGCGAGCATGCCACCATCCACGCCGCCTCCAACGAGCACACCCCGACCCGCCTCGGCGATGGGTGCTTCATGATGGCCTACTCCCACCTCGGGCACGACTGCCGCGTGGGCAACCGGGTCATCCTGGTCAACTATGTCGGCCTCTCCGGCCACTGCGAGGTCGCCGACAACGCGACGCTCTCGGGCCATGTCGGCGTGCACCAGTTCGTCCGTATCGGGCGGCTCGCCTTCCTCTCGGGGGGCGTGTCGGTCGGGATGGATGTGCCCCCGTTCTGCATGGCCAACGAGCGCAACCGCCTCGGCGGGCTCAACCTCGTGGGCATGCGCCGCAACGGGGTCAGCCGCGACGAGATCACCGAGGTCCGCCGCGCCTTCCGCGACTGCTTCCGCCGCCCCCTCCCCACCGACGAGATGCAGGCGATCCTCGACGAGCGGGGCGCCCACTCCCCGTGCGTCGCCGAGATGGCCGAGTTCATCCGCCACAGCAAGCGGGGCGTCTGCACCGGGATGGGCCGCCCCCCGCGCGTGCTCACCACCTGGCTGCAGCGACGCCGCCGCGGCGAGATCCTCGACTTCGAGGAAGAGGACGCCGGGCTCTAAACAGCCTTGCGTAATCATGCCGCTTCCCGCAAGGCGGCTCGTCGATTGTACCGGCCGAGCCAGCGGCCCACGGCGGCCACGAGGGTGTCGATGGGGAGGTGGCCGTGGTTGGCGGTCACACTGGCGTGCATCTCCCACCAGATCTTCCGCTCGATCCGGTCGTCGTCCGGGCAGTACGGCGGCAGGAAGTGCGGGCGGGACTTCGACCCGTGCTCGGCCAGCCACGCCCGCGTCCGCTTGCTGGAGCGGATCGTGTAGTTGCCCAGGATCAGGCGGATCACCCGCTTGTCGGCGTACACCTCCAGCAGCTTGGCCAGGAGCGCGATGAACAGCCCGCTGTGCTTCCGCTCGCCCTTGGCCCAGGTCACCCGATCGGTCGTCGCGTCCAACGCCCCGGCCATGTACCGCTTGATGTTCTTGCCCGGCGTCCGCACCACCCGCTGCCGCACCGGCAGCTTCCAGTCGCACCCGATCTTTGGGTTCAGGTCGATGTCCACCTCATCCTCCCACGCCGCGGCCGTCCACCCCGCCGCCGAGTGCGGGACCATCAGCAGCCAGCCCCGGCAGGCCCCATCCCCGCGAGGCCGAGCCTCGACGAGCAGCCTGGGTCGCTACCGCGAGGACAGTACAATCGGCTATCGTTTCATGTAGTGGTCTCCTCTGCTGAACACTGGGAGGACACCACATCTACCAACAAGGACCGAATCTCGCGAGGATATTCGGATCGCCAAGCGTGTCCGATGCATGCCTCCAGGCATCGTATCGAATAGCGCCGATCCACGAGCGCACGGTCCCTTGGCGCCGCTGCGGCCCGGCAACCAGCTCACAGCTGCTGGATTATGACGATTACCAGACCGATGTCATAGCGGATCGCCGCTTTCTCCGGCCCCTCGAGCATCCAGTCCGGCGGGTTCGGGTCGCCGTCCAGCTTCTGGAGCAGACTCTCTAGCGCGTCGATCGCGCCCATCAGATTCCCCGCGGCGACGGCGTTGGCCGCGGCCCGCAGCTTGTTCGCGGTGGCGTTGCGGTGGCCCATGCGGGCGTTGTCGATGCGGGCGTCGAACAGGTCGAGCCCGAGCCCCTCCACACCGTCCGCCATCGCCCGCAGGATCTGCTCCAGCACCCCCTGGGTTCCGGCCGGCACGGTCGGATCCGGGTCGATCTGGTCCGGCACCAGGTCGCCATCCGAATCGGTGCTGCACGGCATCGTGCCGAGGGCCACCTCGAAACCGTCGGGGAGTGTGTCGGCGTCGGAATCGGCGTTCAGCGGATTCGGGCATCCGCTCCCGGCCGCCATGCCCACCTCGGTGCCGTCGAACAGGTCGTCCCCGTCGGTGTCGGGGTTGTGGGGGTCGGTGCCGATCGCGATCTCGTCGACATCGCTGAGCCCGTCTGAGTCATGATCCAGCTGGCACGGACTCGTGTTCAGCAGGATTGAGACGCTGTTCTCGTAGTTGTTCGAGACCGCGAGGTCAGTCGTGCCGTCCCCGTTGAAGTCGGCCATCGCCATGAAGATCGGATAGGAGCCCACCGGGAAGTTCGTCGCGGCACCGAAGGAACCGGACCCCGTGTTCAACAGGACCGAGACATCACTGCTGATGCTGTTGGCCGTCGCGAGGTCGGGCGCACCGTCACCGTTGAGGTCGCCGATCGCGAGCATGCGGGGATAGATGCCGACCGGATAAAGGCCCGATGTACCGAACCCACCCGTCCCGTCGTTGCTGAGAGCGACGGCGCGGGACTGCGTGGGAACGGCAAGATCAGGGATGCCGTCGGCGTTCAGATCCGCTATCTGCACCGTGAACTGGAGATCGCCGACCGGGAGGGGGGTCGCGGGGCCGAATCCGCCGGCGCCCGAGCCGAACAGGAGCGACAGATTCGGTGCCGCGCCGTTCGCCACCGCGAGGTCACGGTTGCCGTCGCCGTTCAGATCGGCCGCGGCCGCGAAGTTCGGCAATTCGCCGGCTGCATAGGTAGTTGCAGGCGCGAATGAAATCGAACCGGCGCCGTTCGTGGTGCTGAGGAACACGGCCACATTCGCGCCCTGCGTCCAGACCCCCCCATTGTTGGTGATGGCCAGGTCATCCCAGCCGTCGGAGTTGAAATCGGCGATCGCGAGGGAATGCGGAAAGTACCCGGCGGAGTTCCAGCCGTACGGCGAGGAGAATGTCGCCGGACCGCCGCCCGCACTCGTGTTGAGGTATGCCTGGATGGAGTGTGCCGCCGAGTTTGTGACGACGATGTCCGGGCGCCCGTCGCGATCGAGATCGCCAATCGCAAGCCCTACGGGGCCTCTGCCGGTTGCGAGGCTTGTGGTGGCCTCGAACGAGCCATCGCCCACCCCCATGAGCAGCGAGACGCTCCCGTCCCGATTGCCGGTGTTATTGGCGACGGCGAGGTCGGCGATCCCGTCCGCATTCAGGTCCCCCGCCGCGAGGGTTCGGGGATTCCCGCCCACCGGATATGTCGCCGCGGGCGCGAACGACACGGGGCACTGAGCGTTGGCGATGGGAGCCAGAAGCACCGGGACGATGAGCTTGAGCTTGGCGTGGGGCACTGTGATTCTCCTGATGACCAAGGCGCGAACGCCGGCACGGCGACGCGGAGCTGGACGCGGCAGCGGGCCGTCACCTGCACTCCGACCCCAGCGCCCAAGTCTTGCAGGCGGCACGAACGAAGTTTCGCGGTAGAGCCTGTCGGCCCCGCGACGCGTGCCCCACCGCCCGCCTCCGGTTCGGCGGGAAGCGGGGCCGTCACGCAAAGAGGGCACGCGCCGCCCCCCAAAGGTCGGCGCGTGCCCCGTGTCCACCCCCCCCGGCCGCTCACCCCGGTGTCAGTTGTTGATCTGGGTCCACGCGCTCCACGCCGAGTCGCCGTTCCCGTTGTACGCCCGGACGCGGTAGCGGAAGGTCCCCGACCCCGGCGCATCGAGGATCGAGGTGGTGTCGGCGCCGACATCGGTGACCTGGCTCTCCACCCACCGGTTCTTCTGCTTTTTCGCACGCTCCACCTGGAACCCAACCTCATCATTGGAGTTGTCGGCCCACGCGACGAGCACCTGCCCCCCGCCCTGGCTGGTCAGCACCGGGGTCCCCGGCGTGTTCGGCGGCGGCGCGGCGACGAGCCAGCCGCTCAGCCTGTCCTCTGTCCAGCACTGCATCCGACCGCCCTGGTGGGCCGTGAACTCGAACTCGCAACCGTGCGAGTAGCTCATGTAGTTGAGGAAGGGCGTGCCCACCCACGGAGCGCCGCTGCAAGGGTCGGCCCCCGCAGGGTCGAAGCAGTTGTTGTTGTTCCTGGGCGTGGGGTTGGTGTCCGAGCAGAAATCCCCGGTCACATCGCCCACCTCGGTCGAGCGCCCCGCGGCCTCGTAGCAGTCGCCGCACTGGGTGACCTCATCCACGCCGTGGAAGACATGCCAGAGGCCCAGGCAGTGCCCGACTTCGTGCGTGAGGATCGCGGGAAGGGGGATGTCTGCGCCGAAGTAGTTGTCGTCCATGACGATCCCGCCGCGGTAGTCCAGCGACTGCGCCATCCACGGGAAGGTCCCCCAGCAGGCGCCGCCGGTATCGACGACATAGATGTTGAGCGTCGCGTCCGGGACGCTGTTGTACCGGCGCTTCATGTTGTACTCGTCGCCGCTCGCAAGGGTGCGGTACCTGGAGTTGTTGACCTGGTCGACGGTGTAGGTGAACTGGAAACCCCAGGGGGCGAAGTCGTCGTTCAGGCGGGCGACGGCCGCGGCCGCGTCGGCGAGTGTCGCGGCGCAGTTGCCGCCGCTGCTCTCGCAGAAAATGTGGATGTTGAGGCGGACGGTCTTGACCCCCGTGCCCGAGTTCGGGATGTAGGCGTCGCGCAGCACCGGGTCATCGCACGGGCCGGCCGGCGGGCACAGCCCGGCGAGCGGGTCGCCCCCCTCGGCCACGAGATCGCCCAGGTAGCGCTGCATCGTCCCGCAGACCTCCCCCGGGCCGACCGTCCCGATCCACCCCGGCACGGGCTGGACCCCGTCGGGCAGGGCGCCTTCGGGCCCGCCGCCCGGCTGGTCTTGTGCGACGGCGCCCGAGCCCCAGCACAGGGCGGTCAGCAGCGCAACGGTCTGTGGCGTTCTCATGTGTTCCTCCGGCGCGGCCGCAGAGGGCGACCGGCTCCCCGGCGGCGCAGGCCCCGCCGGGTGGTGGCTACCGGAAAGTCGCCCGAGCGGCCCACGACCGCACCTCACGACCCGGCACCAGACATCCGAGCCCGGCCCCGGGATCTTGCACCGGGCGGAAGAAATCGCCGCGGGCGGGGCGCGGGCCGGCCCCCCCCCCCCCCCGCCACCCGGCCCGGCTTAGGGAATCCGAGCCGATGCCCGGGCCCCCATAATGGCGTCCGGAACCCCGTCCGGGTATTGCTTGGCGAGAATCGGAGCCACGGGTATGCTGTCCTTGCGCTCCTAACGAAGAGGTCGACACTGGATAGGTACCCTCCAACCCGCGGCACGACCATGCTGGTGGAAGCGATCCGCTTCGAGGACTGCCCCCGGGCATGGGAGGAGCTCGACACCCGCTGCCGCCCCATCATGAGGGGGGTCGCCCGGCGAATGGGTCTCGACGAGGCCCTCGCCGAGGACGCCGCCCAGACCGCCATGATCCGACTCGCCGAATCGATCCGGGCCAACCACTTCGACCGCGCCCGCGGCTCGGTCCGGGCCCTCTGCCTGGCGATGGTCCGGTCCCAGGTCATCGATGTCATGCGCAAGCGGGCCCGCGACTGCCGGGCCGACGCGTCGCAGGCCCAGCGCGAGCCGCCCGCCGGCGGGGACCTCGAGCGGATCTGGATGGACGAGCGCCGCAGGCAGATCCTCCGCCTGGCGCTCGCGGAGCTCCGCGAGGGAGGGACCGACGAGCGGACCATCCACGCCTTCGAGCTCTACGGGCTGCGCGAGATGGCCCCCGAACGAGTCGGCGAGATGCTGGGGATGACCCGCGAGGAGGTCTATGTTGCCAAGTTCCGCGTGGCCAAGCGGCTGCGCCCAATCGTGGCGAGGCTCGACGAGGCGTACGAGGACCTCTAGATGTCGGCCACCGACCACAAGCCTGCCCGAGCCGGCTCGTCGGGAGTGTCCTCCGCACTCATCGCCTGAGCAGTCGGAACCGTCGCCCTGACATTCTCGTTGCTGGTTCCGGTTGCGCTGAGGTCAGCGCTGCGCACATGTGCGGCCTTGCCGCAGGAGGCGATCGCGTCGCGGTGCGGTCCTTCACCGGCACGCGTATCGTAGCCGTCAGCCCACTGTGGACCGTCGCCTACTCGCCCTGCCACTTCAGCCGCCGCCGGGAAGAGCGGCGAGAGTGAACGGGGCTCCCGGGTTCGCATTGTCGTTGCGGGTCTCGGCCGACCCCAGATCACTGTCGCTCCGACGGCACCCTCGTGGCTTTGCCATGGCCCCGTGATGGGGAAGCGGATGGCGCCGAAGCCGACACCCGGCTGGCCCGCGGCCCACACCGGGTTCAGGCCCGGGGGGGCGTCGGACTCGGCGACGATCCAGTATCTCCTTCCGGTTCTGAGCACCGATCGACGAAGGGACACGCACTCGAACAAGTGGGGCTGCGCGAACCCGGTGTAGGGAATCGAGATCGTCCAAGTCTCGAGGCGGGAATCTCCTGGTATGCTGTCGATGATCGCGCCGAGCGAGGCATCCTCGCGGATGGAGAGAGTGATTTCCGTCGGATTCCCTGAAGGATCGTTGTTCCAGAGCCAGACCTGCACCGCTTCAAGATCGTAGTCTTGAGCCGGCGTGAAGCGGATCGCGACGCTCTGGTCCGAGTCGACATCGAACCCGTACACACCGAGGATGCCGCCGAAGGGATCGTCGGTCTCGTACACGACGATCCGAGCTATCGGAGCCAGCGACAACTCAAGGACCGATGCCGCGAGGAAGCAGGTGAGCGGGCTCAATGTGGTCTCTCCTGGTCAGGGGCGGGGTGCGGGTGTATGCGGTCGGTCCGTCGCCGAGGACCCTCGCTGTCGCGGGAGTCAAAACAGATCATCCGATTCGCCACTTCTGTCGCGGCCGCCCGACTCTGCGTGGGCAGCCCGCGCCGTGAGGATCGCAACTTCGTGTCGGGCGTCGAACTCGCCCTCGGTCTGGAAACCAGCCTCGTCGGAAGCGCTATGGGGCAAGAAGATACTGGTGTCCACGATTGCTGTACAGCCGCCGACCATAGGCGAAGGCCGGACCTGCCCCAGGCCGCTCCAGTGTGTGCGGCGAGCCCCGTGATCGACAGGCTCTGTTCCGACCAGGCCGCCAGTGAAGCCGAACTCCACCGCGTGCCCGCGGACCCCAACCCCGTCATGAATCGAAACCTAAGCATCGTAAGTCCTTGACTCCCAACTCGTCAGTCACGCCGACTCAACTGCAGCCGTCGCTGCGGCACGCGTCCGCTGGGGCAGCGGTCCCCAATGAACCGGACAAGGTCCCGTCGCCGGAGAATGGCCGGACCCACCCCCATTCTCCGAACCTCTGCGACCGATCTTGCACCGGCGATCAGCAACTATGTCAGATGTCCTGTCCTCCTCAGCCGAGCCACCAAAGTAGTCAGCGTGAGCCCCGTCGTCCGCCGTCAGCTTGGCGATCTGCTGCCCCGCGCACCCGTCGCCGCCAGGGCGACCAGGGCGCAGATCCCCCAACGGCGCCCGGCGCCACGCTGATCTCGGTTGTTCTGCATCAGGGCTGCTCTCCCTTCAGCCCCGGCCCGGCGGCGGCGCCCGAGCCAGTTGATTGAGCTATCCGCAGGGGGCGCACCAGCAATCCCCCGGAAGTTCGAGGCTGAGCGAGCGTTCCATCAGCATCCCGCGGCCCACGCGTTCAAGAACGCCAGCACATCGAGCGTGTTCACCGCCCCGTCTCCGTTGAAATCGGCCGAGGCGTCACCCGCCGCCCAGGCGTTCAGGAATCCCAGCACATCGAGCGTGTTCACGCTCCCGTCGGCGTTGAAGTCGGCGGGGCAGGGTGGGGCCACATTGAAGACATACGCCGACCCGCTCTGGGCGCCCGCATCGTCGTCGGAGAACGCCCCGATCAGAGCCGTGTGGCCATCGATCGAGACGCCGCTGCCGAAGTAGTCGTACGCCGCGCCGTCGTCGGCGTGGAGCTTCAGCACTTGCTGCCACACGCCGCCCTCCTCGCGGAAGACATACGCCGATCCGCTGTTCACACCCCGGTCATCATCCGCGATCGCTCCGAGTACCACGGCGCCGCCGCTGATTGACACCCTCACCCCGGTGTAGTCCGAGTCCGCGGCGTCGTCCGCCACCAGCCCTGCGATCTGCGTCCACACGCCACCCTCCTCGCGGAACACATACGCCACGCCGATCGTCGCGCCCGCTTCATGGAGATAGGCGCCGACAACGGCGGTGTCCCCGTCAATCGAGACGGCTTGGCCGAACTGGTACCAATCCGCCGGATCGTCGGCCGACAGGCTGGCGACCTGCTGCCACACCCCGCCGATGTCTCGCAAGATGTACGCAGCGCCACCCCCTCCGTCGTACTTGGCTCCGACGACGGCGGTGCCGCCGCTAAGCGATACCTGAGGCCCGTCACCCACGACGATCCTCGCGATCTGCTGCCACGATCCCGCGATGTCGCGGAACACATACACCCTGCCGGTGTTGGATCCGACGATGGCGATCTCGCCGCTGATCGAGACGCCGGAACCGAACTCCTGCGAGCCCGAGCCGTCATCGGCGGTCAGCTTCGTGACCTGGGCCCAGGCGCCGCCTACCTCCCGGAAGATGTACGCCGCACCGCTGTCGTTGCCCAGATCGTCGTCATGCCGCGCCCCCACCACCGCGGTGTCCCCGCTGATCGACACATCGGAACCGAACTCGTCGTAGGGCGCGCCGTCGTCGGCGACGAGCTTCGCGATTTGCTGCCACTCCCCGTCCACGGCGCGGAAGAGGTACGCCGATCCGCGCTCCGGGGTCGCATCGTCGCCGTCCCAGTGGGCCGCGAGGATCGCCGTGTCGCCGCTGAGCGATACCCGGCGTCCCAGCTCGTCCCATTCCGAAGCATCGGCGGCCGTCAGCTTCGCGACCTGCTGCCCCTTCGCCCCTGCGACCGCCAGCCCCAGGGCCACGCCGCTCCAGATCGCCGCTCTCGCCCGTCGGTACATTGTTACCCTCCACTTCCGCCGGACGCTCGCAACACCGACACTCGCTCAGCGCCGCCCCGGATCCGACCTTGCTCGCCGCGACTCCTTCGAGCCCCCGCCTGTCCGGGACGGGGACCGGCTCCAATATACGAGGGCCGGGGCCGAATCTTGCACTGGAAAGGCCGAATGCGCGCCGCCTGCCTCGGAGCCGCGCCCCCCTCTCGCCGCAGGGCACCTCGGGGCTCCGCATGGCTCGCCCCCCGGGGGCATCTCAAAATGTCGGCGGGGCGATCGCGCCGGTGCAAGATGCGGGCAGCCGCGTCGGAGTGTGCCCGAGGACCCTCACGGCCATCGGGATGGCGGGAGGAGCCTCCGTTTCGACCTGGGAGGTACTCTCAATGGCATCCGCGATCCTGCACCGTCTCCCCCGAGCCTGGCCCGGGCTGGTTATGGCGGGGGCTCTGGTCCTGTCCGCCGGCGTGGCTTCCGCCCAAAGCTTCACCGGCCTGGGGTACTTCCCGCCGGACGGCTCTGTCCCCGCGGGCATCGAGTCGTACGCCAGGAGTGTCAGCGACAACGGCGTGGTGACCGGCTTCGGCTTCATCCCGCCCGAGAACGCGCCGACAACCGGCTTCCGCGCGTTCGGCTGGACCGAGGCCGGCGGCATGGTGAACCTCGGCACACTGCCCGGGGGCGAGTGGTCCGGCGGACGCGGCATCAGCGCCGACGGGTCGGTCATCGCGGGCTGGAGCGGCCCACACCTCAGCGACCACGCCTTTCGCTACGCGGGCGGGATCATGACCGACCTGCCGCCGCTGCCGGGCAAGGCGGCCTCGCGGGCCCACGGCATCAGTGACGACGGCGCGGTGATCGTCGGCTTTAGCGGCTCCAACACCACCGGCAGGGCCTTTCGCTGGACCCAAGCCGGCGGCATGACCGACCTGGGCACGCCGTCGGGCAAGGGATGGGTCTACATGACCGCCCAGGGCGCCGACGCGGACGGTTCGGTCGTCGTGGGCTATGCCGAGAAGAACGCGGCCAACAGCGCCCTCGCCTTCCGCTGGACTGGCGGCACCATGACCACCCTCGGCAAGCTCACGCGCGGAGCGTACTCCGAGGCCTGGGCCACCAACGCCACCGGCACGGTCGTGGTGGGCGACAGCGACTCCAGGAACGGCTGCCGTGCGTTCCGTTGGGCGGGCGGCGCCATGAGCGATCTGGGCGCGCTGCCGGGCTACCCGTACTCGTACGGGCGAGATGTCAGCGGCGACGGCACGATCGTGGTGGGCTACAGCAGCGATGGCACGACGGTGACCTTCCCCATCTCGGGCTCGGTCAAGAGCACCGGGCATGCCTTCCTCTGGACATCCGCTACAGGCATGGTGGACCTCAACAGCTTCCTCGCCGCGTCGCCGTACAACTTCGACCTGACCGGCTGGGAGCTGCGCGAGGCCCTGGGCGTCAGCCCGAACGGGGAGTACATTACCGGCTGGGGCATGCACGACGGCAGCCCCGAGGCCTGGATCGTGAGGCTCGTGCCGTAGAGCACCCCGCCGGCCACCGATCCTGCGGCCGCGGCAGCCAGCCGAACCGCTTCCTCCCGGGAGCGCTGCCCTTTCGGGGCGGCGCTCCCGTCGTTGGCAACCCGGCGGGCCTGGTGCCTGGGGCGCGACGCGGGCTTTGGGGAGCGGCCGGGCCACGGTATGCTGGCCCCGTGGCAGACGCGAGGCTGCGATCCCGGCCCGCCTCCTGTGCCGTGCAGTGAGCCCCGGTCGCGACCGAACCGGCCATGGAGTTGTCGATTGCCCGAAGCCGAGCCCCATCGAACGACAGCCGACGGCTCCTGCCCGGACCTCGCCGCGCTCGCCCGGCTCGCGGAGGACGACCGGGCCGACGCCGCGGCGTACGCCGCCATCGCCGCGCACCTCGAGGGCTGCGAGCCGTGCCGCGTCAGGCTGGCCGAGATGCGGGAGTCCGAGGACTTCCTCCGACGCCTGCGCCCCGGGGAGACCGCCCCGCCGAGACTGACGCCGGAGGGCTCGCGGGGGGCCGGCGGCCGTCCGGCGTCGGGGCACGCCCCGGAGATCGCCGAGCACCCCGGCTCGGTGGTCGGGCGCTACACGCTCCTCGAGCAGATCGGCGAGGGCGGCTTCGGGGTCGTCTTCAGCGCCCGGCAGACCGAGCCCGTCAGCCGACGCGTGGCGCTCAAGATCCTCAAGCCCGGCATGGACTCCCGCCAGGTGCTCGCCCGCTTCGAGGCCGAGCGGCACACCCTGGCGCTCATGGACCACCCCAACATCGCCGGGGTCCTCGACGCGGGCGTCACCGCCACCGGCCGCCCCTACTTCGTCATGGAGCTCGTCGAGGGCGTGCCGATCACCCGCCACTGCGACGACGCCAGGCTCACCATCCGCGAGCGGCTGGAGCTCTTCCGCGCGGTCTGCGCCGCCGTCCAGCACGCCCACCAGAAGGGCATCATCCACCGCGACATCAAGCCCAGCAATGTCATGGTCACGGTCAAGGACGGCGTCGCTGTCCCCAAGGTCATCGACTTCGGCATCGCCAAGGCCACCGACCAGCACCTCGCCGAGCAGGCGGCGTTCACCCGTCTCGGCCAGTTCATCGGCACCCCCGAGTACACCAGCCCCGAGCAGGCCGCGGGGCCCAGCGACGACATCGACACCCGCAGCGATGTGTACTCCCTGGGCGTCCTGCTCTACGAGCTGCTCACCGGGGCAACCCCGCTCGACCCCGAACGACTCCGCAGCGCCGGCCTCGCCGAGATGCAGCGGGTCATCCGCGAGGGCGAGACGCCCAGGCCCAGCACCCGCCTGAGCACCATGGGCGGGCTGGAGGCGGTCGCGGCCTCGCGCCGCATCGACCCCCGCAGGCTCGCCCTCCAGCTCCGCGGCGAGCTCGACTGGATCCTGCTCAAGACCCTCGAGAAAGACCGCGCACGACGCTACGACACCGTCGCCGCACTGGCTGAGGACCTCCGGAGATACCTCGAGAACGAGCCCGTCCGGGCCGGGCCGCCGAGCGCGGCCTACCGCGTGCGGAAGTTCGCCCGGAGAAACAGGGCCGCGGTCGCGACAGCCGCCGTGCTCGGGGTGATCGTTGTCACCGGGCTGGCGGGGACCAGCATCGGCCTGGTCCGGGCCACCGAAGCCGAGCGCGAGCGAGCGGCCGAGGCGGCTTGGGCGAATCAGGTGGCGTCGGTGCAGGCGGGGAGATTTGTGAGCGATCGAATGCTCGAGTCCCATCTGCTCGAGTGGGAGGCTCGGCTCATCACTCTCCGAACTCGTCTGCCGGACGATGACTCGCGACGTATTGAGCAGGAGTCGCTCTTTGCTGTATGGGGTTGGAATGCATACTGCGGCAAGGAAGTCCATGAAAGGCTCGAACTGGAGGCACAGCAGAGAATCGGTTGGGCGGCTCGGGAGGCAATACCGGAGCTCGCCTCCACGCGGGTGGAACCGAGCGCCTTTGTCATCTGGCCCGACAGCAGACCGCGGCTCAGCCCTGAGACGATGAGCCGTGCACAAACCTGGGGCCCGCGAGTAAGGAGTGCATACGATCGTGCCGGAGGTGTTCTGGCAGCTTCAGACCCGTTGTGGATCGCATTGGTTGATGCCGTCATTCGATGGGAGGCTATCCAGGGGGCCTCTCCTTCGACACTTGATTCCCTCTACGACACGATGGTGCAGGCATGCGACGCCATCCATGGAGAAGATTCCGGCGCCGCTATGGAAACGCTGTGCGAGTGGGCCGAGATGCTTGCCACCGCCGGCCGGTATTCCGAAGGACTTTCGATCGTCGACGAGTACGCTCGACGGCGGATTCGGTCGTCGATCACCGCCACCCTGCGGCTGCACTTGCTCCACAAACGACTGTTCGCGGCGTTTCTGGGGTACGAGCAGTCTCCGATGCTCGAGCAGTTCATGCAGGTGTATGCCGATGATACTGCAAAGCTCCTCAAGTGGAACGATCGAGGCTACACGATCGCCAGCTACGATCGAGGTCGCTGGCTGTGCGCAAATGCTCGGTATGCGGAGGCTGAGCAGGTATTCGCAGATCTCCTCAAGTCGTTTGTGAGGGACGAGTCGAGCCAACAAATGGCCGTCGATGCCGCGTACCGGCTGGGCGTCTGCCGCTTCCTCCTCGGACGACCAGAGGACGCGGAGCCCGTGTTCCGGGAGACATCAAGGACCTTGGAGACTTTCTTTTCACGGTACAAGTACCAGTCCGACGCGTGGCTCGCGCGGTGTCTGCGCGAACTCGGCCGGTATGAGGAGGCCGAGCCGCTGCTGCTTTCCTCACACCGATGGTGTATCGAGCACCCGTGGGATGCCCAGGAGCTGCGGGATTCCGTCAATGACCTTATTGATCTCTATACTCGTTGGGGAAAGCCGGACCTGGCCGCGCAATGGGATGAGACCCTTGCCACGCTGCCCGCCGTGCCTGACCGATCTCCGCAGAATCTCGATTTTGAGCAGGCAAGCCCTGGCGAGAGCTTCCCCGGCTGGAGGAAGGGTGCGGGTGCCCAGGCCGCGTTGACCACCGAGCGACCAGCACACGGCCTCCAGTGCGCTCGCCTTGATCCGCCGTCGCGGGAAGGCTCAGCTCAGGGTAGGCCGTTCAGCGCGCTCTTCCAAACAATCGACTCTGGCCCGTTCCGGGGTAAGCGGATTCGCTTCACCGCATCCGTGCGCACGGACTGTGCTGCGCCGGAAGATCGCGTGCAGCTCTATATATCCGTCGAGCCACGCGAGGTCGACGGTCTAATCGTTCTGAACAACATGGATGGCTGGCCGATCCGCTCGAGCGAATGGAAGCGGTACGGCGTCGTCTGCAGGATCTACGAAGATGCACGGTCCATTACTATTGGCGCCATGGCCCTCGGCAATGCAACAGCATGGCTCGACGATGTTCGCATCGAGGTCGTCGATCCGGATTCTCCTGACATGGATGAGGTACCCTAGACCATGCCCGAGTCCGGCTCGATTGATGACTCCCCCGACGGCTCCTGCCCGGAGATCGCCGCGCTCGCCCGGTTCGCGGAGGACGACCGGGCCGACGCCGCGGCGTACGCCGCCATCGCCGCGCACCTCGAGGGCTGCGAGCCGTGCCGCGTCAGGCTGGCCGAGATGCGGGAGTCCGAGGACTTCCTCCGACGCCTGCGCCCCGGGGAGACCGCCCCGCCGAGACTGACGCCGGAGGGCTCGCGGGGGGCCGGCGGCCGTCCGGCGTCGGGGCACGCCCCGGAGATCGCCGAGCACCCCGGCTCGGTGGTCGGGCGCTACACGCTCCTCGAGCAGATCGGCGAGGGCGGCTTCGGGGTCGTCTTCAGCGCCCGGCAGACCGAGCCCGTCAGCCGACGCGTGGCGCTCAAGATCCTCAAGCCCGGCATGGACTCCCGCCAGGTGCTCGCCCGCTTCGAGGCCGAGCGGCACACCCTGGCGCTCATGGACCACCCCAACATCGCCGGGGTCCTCGACGCGGGCGTCACCGCCACCGGCCGCCCCTACTTCGTCATGGAGCTCGTCGAGGGCGTGCCGATCACCCGCCACTGCGACGACGCCAGGCTCACCATCCGCGAGCGGCTGGAGCTCTTCCGCGCGGTCTGCGCCGCCGTCCAGCACGCCCACCAGAAGGGCATCATCCACCGCGACATCAAGCCCAGCAATGTCATGGTCACGGTCAAGGACGGCGTCGCTGTCCCCAAGGTCATCGACTTCGGCATCGCCAAGGCCACCGACCAGCACCTCGCCGAGCAGGCGGCGTTCACCCGTCTCGGCCAGTTCATCGGCACCCCCGAGTACACCAGCCCCGAGCAGGCCGCGGGGCCCAGCGACGACATCGACACCCGCAGCGATGTGTACTCCCTGGGCGTCCTGCTCTACGAGCTGCTCACCGGGGCAACCCCGCTCGACCCCGAACGACTCCGCAGCGCCGGCCTCGCCGAGATGCAGCGGGTCATCCGCGAGGGCGAGACGCCCAGGCCCAGCACCCGCCTGAGCACCATGGGCGGGCTGGAGGCGGTCGCGGCCTCGCGCCGCATCGACCCCCGCAGGCTCGCCCTCCAGCTCCGCGGCGAGCTCGACTGGATCCTGCTCAAGACCCTCGAGAAAGACCGCGCACGACGCTACGACACCGTCGCCGCACTGGCTGAGGACCTCCGGAGATTCCTGGAGCGAGAGCCCGTCCTCGCCGGGCCGCCCAGCGCGACCTACCGACTGCGGAAGTTCATCCGACGACACCGCGGGCCGGTCGCGGCGGCTGTCGCGCTGGGCGCGATGCTGCTCGCGGGGCTCGCCGGGACGACGGCAGGCATGGTGCGGGCGACCAACGCGGAACGGCAGGCGGGCGCGGAGGCGGCATGGGCCAACCAGGTCGCATCGATGCAGACCAGCCCGTTCCTGAGCGACGGGCTGCGCGAATCGCACCGCGAGGAGTGGGCCGCCCGCCTGGCGACGATGCGCGAGACCGCGCCCCCAGACGACCCGGACCTGATCCGGCAGGAGGGCCTCTTCGCGGTCTGGGGATGGGCGTCCTATGTCGGAGAGGCCGAGGTGACCACCCGCGACAGCGTGGCCCCGCCACGCTTCGGACTCCCGGAGAGGCTCTACGAAGCACAGCTCCGCAAGGCGGACGCCGCCGAGGAATGGGGCGCTCGGATCGCCGAGGCCTGCGAGCGTGCCCGCGGCCGGCTGGCGGTCTCGGACCCGCTGTGGGTGGCGCTCGTCCACGACATGATCCGCTGGGAAGAGGCGCGGGGCGCCCCGGCGCCCGAGCTCGCGAGGTGGTACGACACCATCGTCCAGGCGAGCGACGCGGCGTACGGCGAACTCTCGGACTTCTCCCTCGCGATGCTCTGCGAGCGGGCCGCGGCGCTCGGCCAGGCCGGCGACTTTGACGAGGGGATGCGGACGATCGAGGAGTATGTCCGGCGGCGTGAGACCGCGGTGGTCACGCTCTCCGACGAGCAGTACATGCGCCACGAACGCATCGTCGCGGTCTTCGATGGGAACGACAACACCGAGGCGTACTGGCGGTTCCTTCGGCACTTCGATCAGGACGCCAAGGACCTCTCGAAGCAGGCGACGAGCAACCACTTCATCTACTCGGGCCAGATCTACGGCATGTGGCTGTGGACCTACGCCCACTACGAGGAGGCCGACCTCGTACTCTCGGAGCTGCTCCAGGTGATGCGCAGCCCTCTCGCGAACCAGCTCACGAACGCCCGCCTCATCTATCGCATCGGCGTCTGCCGCATGCTCCTGGGCAGACCGGCGGACGCCATCGGCCTGCTGCGCGAATCCGAGAACATCCTCACGACCCGGTCGATCTCCTGGTACCAGCCCTGCTACCTCGCGCAGACGCGGGGCTGGCTCGGGCAGTGCCTCAGCGATCTCGGGAACTACGACGAGGCCGAGGCGCCCCTGCTCGCGTCCCACGACTGGCTGCTCGAGCGGTCCTTCGATGAAGCGCTGGTGGCCGAGGCCAAGCACCGGCTGATCGAGCTCTACGAGCGGTGGGGAAAGCAGGACCAGGCGGCCGTGTGGCGGCAGCGGCTCGCCGACGATGTCGTCCCCGCGCCGGTCGGCCCAGAGAACCTCGGCTTCGAGCAAGGGGCGGAGGGCGGGGCGCCCCCGGGCTGGGTGCAGTCCACGGCCCTCGCCGAAGCGGGCGCCGTCGTGGAGCTGACGCGCGACCGGCCGACCGAGGGCGCCATGTGCGTGCGCCTCGACCCGCCGCCGCCGGGCAAGACGATCAACTCCATCAGGCAGGAGTTCACCGCCGTCCCCTACCGCGACAGGCGCGTGCGGATCAGCGCGAGCGTCCGGGTCGATGCCCCCGCCGAGCTCGACCGGGCGGAGATCGGCCTGCGGATCGAACCGCGCGAGCTCGACGGGTTCTCCTACTACGAGAACTCGATCGACCGGCCCATCCGCTGGGCGGACTGGGACCGCTTCGAGATCGAGTGCGCTGTGTCGGGCGATGCCGCCAGGATGTACCTCTGGATCTCGGTCTACGGCACGGCGACGGCGTGGCTCGACGACATCCGCATCGAGGTGATCGACGACGGGCCGGAGCCGGGCCAGTGACGCCCCGCCGGCCACGCGAAGTCGAGCGGATGCACGCCGGGCTCCCGCCGTGCCTCGGCGCCGATGGGCTCGGCCACGCCCTGCGCGCCAGCGCACGGCACACCGAAGCGCCTGATTGCGTCTCCTCGACAGTTCACGCACCTCCCCCAAAGGCAAAGGCCCGCCCCCCGGTGCAACCCGGTGGTCCAGCCTCGAACAACGGAGCCGGGGGAACGAGAACCCCCGGGCGACTCCGCGTCTTGCCTGGAAATCAAGGTGATATCGCGTATGTCGCCGAAAGCGCGACGCAGCATGTGACGCACGGGCTTCCACCGGGCGCACGAGGGGTGGCGACCGGGCGTGCACGCCACCTCCATCTGGAGGAGTGAGGGACGAGATACGCCGCATGCGCCGCAACCGACCCCGCGGGCCGCCCCGGCCCCCGCGCCGCCGATCCGGCCCCGGCGTTGGCCTCCGCGCCCCCCCGACGCCGCATGCGGCGTCCCAGCTGAGGAGGGGACCAACCGGGCCAGAACGCCCGCGGCCGCCGGTTCGACACAACGCCTGGCGAATGTGGCCTTGTGGCGGGTACCGGGGGCGGGGGTCGAGCGGCAGCCGGTGCTCGCCGGGAGGCCACAACCTGCGGGGTCCGGGTGGCGGCAGCGGTGGCCTGAGGTGCCGAGGGGCAGTCCCTCCGGGCCTGCCAACCAGCCGGCCCGCCCGCCGACGGCGGCACCGACATGCCGGCGCGGACCGCTCAACAACCGAATCAACCGCGAGGGGTGTGGGATGTCACTCCGTCCGGATCGTGTCAACACGGCCCGTCCGGGCCTCTGGAGCGGTCCCTTCGCCTGCGTCGCGACCCTTTTTCGAAGCAGATCTCGTCCGCGAGCGGGTAGATTGGGCTTTGGTGCCGCGAGACCGGTGGTAGACTGGTGCGAAACGGCCCGGCGGCGTAGCCGGGCGAGGGTCAAATGAAAATGTCGGGCGATACCATGCTTACCTCAATCGGCGCCATCATTCTGTCATCGAACTTGGTCTGTGCCGGTCCGGCCGACGAGATCCTCCAACAGGCCAAAGCCGCTTGCGAACAGGTCAAGACCCTGTCCTACTCCGGCGTGCGAACCGGATACGGCACGGAGGCCGGCCGGCTGCTCGCGACCAACGAAGTCCTGCTCGAGAAGGCCGATGGCGAGCACCTCAACTTCTGGGTGAATGCGCAAGCCGAGATGAGTGTCTATGGCTACGACGAACCCTATCGATCCGATGTACGGTTCGACGGCACGCATCTCGTCTACACCGACTTCGTGGAACAGGTTCAGAAGTCGGGCGATGCGCGGTATCGATTCGATCGCATGGTCCTGCTTGATCCGTGCACGACGGTGTACATCGCGGAGATTGTCACACCTTCGCTGTTCGATACTCTAATCGCGCGCGGCGCAACGCTGGCTGGCGCCACGCATGCCGGCGGCGTCCACTGCGACTACATCCGGATCAACCATCAGGAAGGTGCGCCCGAAGGCACCTACACATACATGGCGATCGGCCAGCGCGATCACCTCCCGCGGCGTGTCGAATACTGGACTCAAACTGAAGCGGGCGCCGGGTTGGTTGCGATGGAGCTTTTCGACCTCAAGACCAATGTGGACGCGCCTGATGAGCAATTTGCGCCCGTGGCGCGCGCGGACTTCGCGCAGGAACGGCTCGGGCTGATCGTCGGCACACCGGCGCCGCCGCTGACGCTTGATGATGGACACGGCGGCACATTCGACCTGGCGAGCGAGCGCGGCCATGTCGTTCTGCTTGATTTCTGGGCCACATGGTGCGCTCCCTGCCTGGCAAGCCTGCCCGCCATGTCTGAATTGCAGGACGAGTTGGCCGATCAGGGGCTCGTGGTCGTGGGTGTCAATGTCATGGAGAGTGCTTCGTCCGCCGACGCGGCCGCCGTGTTCGCCAAGCGCGGCGGCACATACCGAACCTTCTCGGCCTCCGATCAGATCGCTCAGAACTTCCGCGTCACCGGCCTCCCGACCATCGTGGTTGTTTCGAAGACCGGCCAGGTGGCGGCGTACTGGATCGGCGCCGGGCCCGATGTGCACGAGCGCCTTCTCGCCATCGTGAAGCGCGAACTGGATCGATAGGGACTTGATGTCTCGTGGTCCCGGGCGGCCCTCTCCAGCACATCGAGCGGCTCCGGGGCGTACTCCTTTCTGGCCTTGAGGTCGCCGTTGTCCTCCCGGCGATCGACCAGCCCCGGCTCGCCGACGATGTCGTCCCCGCGCCGGTCGGCCCAGAGAACCTCGGCTTCGAGCAAGGGGCGGAGGGCGGGGCGCCCCCGGGCTGGGTGCAGTCCACGGCCCTCGCCGAAGCGGGCGCCGTCGTGGAGCTGACGCGCGACCGGCCGACCGAGGGCGCCATGTGCGTGCGCCTCGACCCGCCGCCGCCGGGCAAGACGATCAACTCCATCAGGCAGGAGTTCACCGCCGTCCCCTACCGCGACAGGCGCGTGCGGATCAGCGCGAGCGTCCGGGTCGATGCCCCCGCCGAGCTCGACCGGGCGGAGATCGGCCTGCGGATCGAACCGCGCGAGCTCGACGGGTTCTCCTACTACGAGAACTCGATCGACCGGCCCATCCGCTGGGCGGACTGGGACCGCTTCGAGATCGAGTGCGCTGTGTCGGGCGATGCCGCCAGGATGTACCTCTGGATCTCGGTCTACGGCACGGCGACGGCGTGGCTCGACGACATCCGCATCGAGGTGATCGACGACGGGCCGGAGCCGGGCCAGTGACGCCCCGCCGGCCACGCGAAGTCGAGCGGATGCACGCCGGGCTCCCGCCGTGCCTCGGCGCCGATGGGCTCGGCCACGCCCTGCGCGCCAGCGCACGGCACACCGAAGCGCCTGATCGCTGCTCTGCGGCATCTCGCGCAAGCCCCCCGAGGCATGGTCGTGCGCCCCGGCGCAGCGCGGTACGCAAGCCTCGACGAATGGAATCGGGGCGCATCGAACCCCCGCACGCTTTTGCGTTTCGCCCACGACTCAACGGGGTTTCGCAACGCGCGCGACGCCGCATGTGACGCACAGGCTCCCACGCGCTGCACCATCGCTTGTTTCCGGCTGGGCGCGGGGCCATCCGAGGCGGCCGGGGGGGCGCGACGCGTCGAGCTCATCCCGTTTCGGCCGTCGCTCTCCGCCATCCCACCCGCCGATCCGACTCCGGGCACTCGCGCCCCTGCTGCACTCCCCGCTGGAGGACCCACTCTCCGCCTGGAGTCGGGCGGCGGGATCGGGAGACCTCAGCACCACAACGCCAGATTCGCTCAAGTTCCGCGGCCCGGGTGCACGAGGAACCAGTCTGGGGGGTGGTGCTTGAGGAAGGAGCGTCGGCACGGAAGCCGCTGCGCTGGTCTCGCTGGTGCCGGAGCTGGAGAACTTCCTGCGTCGGTTCGACGACTGCTTCGTCCGCAAGGAGCAGCGGGGCAGCTTGCGGGCGTACCTCCGCGGGCAGTTGTCGGACCTGCCGCGCAAGAGCATCGAGCCGATGGCGCTGGCCTGCGGCCTGCCGCCGCGGAACCCGCAGCAGTTCCTCTCGCTCCACGGCTGGGACGAGGCGATGGTCCGCGACCTGGTCCAGCAGTTGATCGCCCGCGGGCACTACGACCCCGGCTCGGTCGCGATCGTGGACGAGACCTACCACGCCAAGAAGGGGGACAAGACGCCCGGGGTGCAGCGGCAGTGGTGCGGGACCAAGGGGGCCACGGACAACTGCGTCGTCACCGTGCACCTGGCGTACGCGGGCGACGGGCTGCGCACGCTGCTGGACAGCGAGCTGTTCCTGCCGGAGAAGACCTGGTCGGAGGACCGGGAACGCTGCCGCGCAGCGGGGATCCCCGACGAGGTGGTGTACCGGCCCAAGTGGAAGATCGCGTCGGAGATGCTCGACCAGGCCCGGTTCAACGGGGTGCGCTCCGGCTGGCTGACCTTCGACGCCGGCTACGGGATGCACACCGACTTCATGCTGGCGTTGGACGACCGGGGGTGCCGTATGTGGGGGAGGTCCCGGGGCACCTCACGGGCTGGACCAAGCCCCCGCCGCTGATGCTCAGGGAGCACTTCCCGCACAAGCACCTCGGGCACCCGAGGGTCTTCCCGCGTCCGAAGGTCCTGCCCGGGAACATGCACCGTCCGCGGCCGGCGGGCTCGCTGGCGGCGCGTTCGCCGGTGTTCACCGGGCAGCGGTGGGAACGCTTCCGCGTCAAGGACGACCAGGGCGGGGCGGTGGTGTGGGAGGCCAAGGAGGGCGCGTTCCACCTCCGACGCGGGGACAAGCACCTGAGTGTGCCGACCTGGGCGCACCGGCTGATCGTGGCCCGCAATGTGCTGACCGGGGAGATCAAGCACTTCGTCTCCAACGCCCCGCCGGGGGTGCCGCTGAAGACGCTGCTGCGGGTGGCATTCACCCGCTGGGCGGTGGAGCGCTGCTTCCAGGACGCCAAGGGCGAGCTGGGCCTGGGCCACTTCGAGGTGCGCACCTACCGCTCGCTGATGCGGCACATGATCCTGACGGCGGTGAGCTTGCTGTTCCTGACGCGGGCGCTCAAGAAGCGTCGGGGGGAAAAATCCGGGCCTGACGATCTGCCAGCTGCGTCTGGTGACCGGCGTACTCATCCGCGCGAGCTGGTGCTCCTCGCGTGAGCGGCGCGCCCGCCTCATCGCCCGGACCTTGGAATTGATCGAGTACCACCAGGCCAACATCGCCGCGTCCAAAGCCAGCCACGCCAAGAGACGAAAGAGGCAACTCCGTCAAGCCGGAGTCGCCCTCGGACAGTGCACTCGCTGTGGGATAGTGGCGCTGTAAAGTCAGCAGCCGGCCGACCAATCGCCCAGGAACGCGATGAAGTCCATCGTGTTGATCGCCCCGTCGGCGTTCCAATCGGCGATTGGCTCCGACGCACTCCAGGCGTTGAGGTACGACAGGAAGTCGGTCGTGTCCACCTGGCCATTCCCGTCGAGGTCGGGCCAGCACGGCACACAGTACCGCCGGACCGGGTCCCCGTTGTGGACCGGGGGCGGCGTCGCCAGCATGCGGTCGAGGATATTCCGTGTCGCCCGTTCGACCTTCGCCGTGTCGGGTTGTTCGTAAAGCTCACGGATCCAGCCGGTGATCGTCCCCGCGGTGAACACCATCCCGCCGTTGCCCTCGGGGAACCCATACTGGGGAGAGTCGGCGTAGTACACCGCGTACATATCGGCGGCGGTCACGCCATCGGGAGGGATCTTCCCCGCTTTGACGACATCGCGGTGGGCGTGCAGCAGGACATCCACCATCGGCGAGTGCTCGGTGATAGTGTCCTGCTCGGCGATCGCCATCGTGGTGCCGAAGGTCTCGCCGTTCTGCACCCCGGTGCCCTCGAAGATCCAGTGCGAGGCATCCTCGACAACATAATCGCTGTCCTCGAAGTAGAAGTAGAGCAGGTTTCGTTGCACGCCGCGGAGCGCCTCGGCGGGCCGGTGCAGCAGGTCCGATCCCCAGGCCTCGGTCACCAGGCAGTCGACATACCCGAACATGGGATCGTCGGCGAGAGAGTGCTCCTTGTACCCCACGACGGTGTCGCCCCCGTCCTCGTAGCGGACCTGCCAGTACAGCCCGTCGGCGTCGAACATGGCCAGGTGCCCGCCGCGGTCGTGGTGGTCCTGGAGGGCGTCGTAGAAGGTGGTGGTCGCGTACTCGTGGTGCCCGGCGAGCACGACGACATCGTAGTTCCTGAGGATCTCGGGGTCCCGCTCGATATCCGCCTCGGTGATGTACTCCATGACATACCCGAGCTGCTCGAGGTGGCAGTGCATCCGGTGGTGCCACTGCGAGCGCCCCTTCCCGGCGGAGTCGTTGAACGGCCTGAGCATCGAGGCCTTGTACGCCCGGGTATAGCTATAGAAGTCCCGCCCGCCCCAGGTGTTGTACGCCGCCAGAGTGTTGAAGTTGCCTATGTACGCCATCCGGGAGGTCGACCCGGGGACCGCCGGCCGGATGTAGAACGGGTGATACGAGGTCGTCCCGTCCTCGGTGACGAACCGCGCCATGTAGCTCCCGGTTGTCCAGCCCGCTCCGACCACGATCTCGGCGCTCACCGGCCAGTGCGCCCCGAGCCACGCCTCGCTGGGCTTGGGGTGGTACTCCCCGGGGATCCCCTCCAGCACTTCGAGCGCGGGGTCGTACCTCCACCACGGGTACACGACCCGCGAGATCTTGATCGAGAAGGTCGGAGAGAGGGTCGACACATGAAACCGGATCGTCTCACCCGGCGCGTAGCTGTGCAGCTCGGTGTAGCCCTCGATGTACTGCACCCACCGGCCCTCTACCCCGGCGCCTCCTCCATACGAGGCGCCCCCCCCGATCGCCAAGGCCTGCAGCCAGGCGACGACAAGGGCGACCAGCGGAACGGTTCTCGGCCTGCAAAGCATCGTCGAACTCCTTCGGCTCATTCGACCCAGGGCTCGACGCGCATTTCCGAGCCGGACAGGCAATCCCCCCGACCCACCCGCGGCGCCGGGTCCCCCGCCATGATCTCCCCATCAGCACCCCGCGCTCCATCGGTCGAGGAAGCACAGGAAGTCCTGCGTATCGATGCCCAGATCGCCGTTGCACTCGGCGGCAGGATCCCCCGCCGCCCAGAGCGCCAGGTAACAGATGAAATCCCTGGTATCGATGGCGCCATCGGCGTTGCAGTCCCCCAGGCCGCACCCCGATGGCTCCCCCAGCAGCGAGAACGACACATCGTAGTCGGCGAAATACACCTCGTACCCCGGTCGCAACCCGCCAATATCCTGGTAGTTCACCCAGCACGGGCTGCCGAGCCCCCCGAGGTCGTGCACGAGTTGGAAGCAGTTCTCCGGCCCGACGACATGCATCTCAAGCCAGTACACGCCGGGCTCGAGACGCACCGTCGCGAAACTCGCCGAGATGTCCATCTCCGGGCGACCCATCCAGACTCGGCCGGAGGCGCCCTCGGAGATCGCGGTGGTCGCCATGAAGGCGATCGGCTCACCAGGCCTCCCATCGGCATCGCTCCAGACCGCCAGTTGGTACCCGGTCGCCGATGGCTGGCGCAGTGTCTGCCACACATGTCTCGAGACGAACCCGGTGATGTCCCACCCCGTCCCGTCGGGGACCACGAAGTCGTCGAGCACCGACCGGCGCGGGCTGCCCAGGTGGCTCACACCGTTCACGCCGTTGGTGTCGCCGTTGTCCCACAGCACCGACCTCGCCCCCGGGGAGCCGGCCTGCTCGACCGCCACGCCCGGCGAGGTCTGCGCCGACGCCACCGACGCGACGAGCACCACGCCCGCCGCCAGCCGCCTGAGAGTGCCGCATCGGTCTCTCCTGCGCACCGCGGTCATCCGCACCCCCCCGCCCAGTCGCCGAGGAACGCCATGACATCCCGCGTGTCCCACAGCCCATCGTGGTTCCAGTCCCCCGCGGGCTCGGCGGCCGACCAGGCCGCGAGGAACAGCAGCACATCCAGCGTGTTCATCAGCCCGTCGCCATCGAAGTCCGCACGGCATGGGTCGCAGAACACCTCGATCGCCCCCCCCCCGTGCACCGGGGGCGGGGACGCCAGCATGCCGTCGAGGAGGTTCTTCGTCGCCAGCTCGACCATCCAGCCCGTTTCCGCGTCGTACATGCTACGGATCCACCCCGTGATGGAGCCGGCGGTGAAGACCATGCCCCCGTTGCCCTCGGGGAAGCCGTACTCGGGTGTATCCGCGTAGTAGACCGCGTACATGTACGCCTCGCCCACCGGCGGCGGCGGCGCGTCCGGGTCCGGCAGGTCGCGCACCCCTTCGAGCAGGATGTCGACGCGGGGAGAGGCGTGCTGGATAGTGTCCTGCTCCGCGGCGGCCATCAGCGTGCCGAACACCTCCCCGTTCTGCACCCCCGTCCCCGCAAAGATCCAGTGGTCCTGCGCGGCCATCGTGTACTCGCCCGTAAGGAAGAACCGATAGAGGTCATTGCGCTGCACGCCGCGGAGGGCCGCCGCGGGCCGATTGATCAGGGGCGAGTTGTACGCCGTCGTCACCAGACAATCGGCGTACCCCATCATCGGGTCGAATTCCTCGGCGTACTCCTTGTACCCCACCAACAGGTCGCCGTTGTCGACATACCGAACCTGCCAGTACAGCCCGTCGGCATCGAAGCTCGCCAGGTGCCCGCCCCGGTCGTGGTGGTCCTGCAGCGCGTCGTAGAAAGTCGTGGTGACATACTCGTGATGCCCCGCGAGCACCACGATCTCGTAGTGGCGCAGCAGCTCGGGATCCATCTCGACATCCCACTCCGTCAGGTACTCCAACTCGTAGCCCATCTCCTCGAGGTGGCACAGCATCCGAAAGTACCACTGCGAACGCCCAAGCCCCTCGGCCGACAGGAACGGGCGCAGGAGCGACGCCTCGAAGGTGCGGGGCTCGGTGTAGAAGCTCCGCCCGCCCCAATCGTTGTACGCCGCGAGCGTCGAGAAGTTGGCGATGTACGCAATCCGGCTGCGAGAGCCGGGCACCGCGGGGCGCACCACGAACGGGTGGTACGCCACCCACCCCGTCTCGGTCACAAACTCCGCGATGTAGCACCCGCTCGTCCACGAACTATCGACCACCGCCTCAAAGCTCACCGGCCAGTCCGCGCCCAGCCAGCCGTCCGGCGGCTGCTGACGGAGCTCGCCGGGCAGACCGGTGTAGCTCGCCACCACCGCGAGATGCGTCCACCAGGGCATCTGCATCCGGGAGATGTTGACCGTGTAGGTGGGCGAGTTGGTCGAGACATGGAACCGGATCGTCTCGCCCGGACCGTAACTATGCAACTCGGTATACCCCGAGATGGATTGGACCTGCGGCCCCCCGACCTGGTCGCCGCCCCCGATCGTCCCCGGCTCGACGCGCCACCACGGATCCTCGGCTTGGCCGGTCTGGGCCTCGGCGCAGCGCTCCACCATCCCGCTCAACGCCAGGATGATCAACAGGATAACGCGCCCGCCTCGCATGCAACCCCCCGTCGTATAGTCCGCCACCGAGTGTACAGCCAAACTGCCCAGGAGCAAGATGAATCTCTTCGGGCCGGCTGGCCCCCCAAGGTCCGCCCGGCGACTTCGCGGTTCCCGGACCGAGTTCGCTCGGGACAAACCCACGGGGCGCCCGGCCCCGTGCATCCCGCCCCAGCCCCTCGATTTCCTGTCCTCCTGGACGCCGAGTCAGCCCTCCACACGGCAGTGCTCAAACACCCGGTCCACGGGCTCCCCGAAGACCCCGGCGATCCGAAAGGCGACTTCCAGCGTCGGGGAGTACTTGCCCAGCTCGATGGCGTTCAGCGTCTGGCGAGACACCCCGATCTGGTCGGCGAGCTGCTGCTGGGTCATCTCCCCGTGCGCGAATCGAAGCTCGCGGATCCGATTGCGGATCGTGGTGCGCACCCGACCCGCCGGACGCCCCGCGTCGGGCTCTGGGGCACGCCCCACCCTACAGCCCCCCCGGGCCGCGCATGCCGCGCCGGTAGTACACCAGTTGCATGACATACCCCACCATGTGCGAAGCGAAGAGCGAGAGCAGCAGCCCGTGGGCCACCCACACCGCCCCCACTTCGAAGATCATCGCCCCGATCGCCAGGACAACCCCCGACGCGAGAATCCACGACGAGTTGCTCTCCGAACGCCAGCCGATGAGCCGGTCCCGCTCGTCCCGGGGCTCGGGCCGACGCCAGATCGCCGCCGCCGCGTGCCCGAAAAGCTGGAGCACAACCAGGAACACCACCGTCGCGGCAAACAACGGCACGAACCCGATCAGATGATCCACCCCGGCCTGGATCATCCGCCACGCGACCACGAAGTACGCGCCGAGCGCCGCACCCATGGTCACAAGCTGAATCCAGATACTCTTCTCCTGAAAAGAAGCCTGCATGGGCTGGACCTCCGGGTTGAGTGCTTGAATATTTGACATGATGTCAAGTATACTAGACATCTTCGGCATGTCAAGAATGTTCGACAAATTCGCCGATCGCCGGCCCTGGTATCCTGAGCCCACCCCACGGAAGGAGGCATTCGTTTGGAACCCGCCGCCGGATGCGCAACGCTGGAAACTCCCTCGCTCTGCGTCCTCGCCAGCGGCTCCTCGGGCAACTGCTCGGTGCTCAGGACCAAGGAATCGACCATCCTGATCGACGCCGGGCTGAGCCCCCGCCGGACGCGGCTGCTGCTCGACGGGCTCGGCCTGGGCGTCGAGGACCTCGATGGCGTGGTCCTGACCCACCTCGACAGCGACCACTTTCACAGCGGGTGGGCGAGGGCGCTGCCGCAGTCGGTCCCCGTGCATGTCCACCGCACGCATATCCGCCAGGCCCGTTCTCGGGGCCTGGCGGCTCGGGCGTGTGTGGGATTCGGCGAGGCGGCGGATGTGGCGCCGGACTACCGAGTGCTCGTCGCCCTCAGCGCGCACGACCAACTCGGCACGGCCGCATTCCGTTTCCAGTTCCCCACGGGCGCCAGCCTCGGCTTCGCCACCGACCTGGGAAGCGTCTCCGACACCCTGGTCGAGCACCTCGGGGGCGTCGATGTCCTCGCCATCGAGAGCAACTACTGCCCGCGGATGCAGGTCGAGTCCGACCGCCCCGAGTTCCTCAAGCAGCGGGTCATGGGCGGCAGCGGGCACCTCTCTAACCAGGAGTGCGCCCGGCTCGTCGCCGAGATCGGGCCGCGGGAGCATGTCGTCCTGCTCCACCTCTCCCGCCAGTGCAACGACCCGACGCTGGCGGCCCGGCTCCACGCCCGCCAGCCCTATCGCCTCACGGTCTCCAGCCAGACCGAGCCCACGCCCTGGATCGAGATCGAGAGCGCCCCCCGGCCCAGCCCCGAGCCGGCGAGGGCGATCGTGCGGGGCTCGCTGTTCGACACGATCGGCCCTCGCGCCGGTGTCCAGCCCCCGCCAAGGGCCCGGGCATGAGCCCGGTCCGGAGCCTGCTCCGCGCGGTCTTCCAGGGCCACCGCTCGTTCGTGGTCGATGGCGTCCGCTACCGCGAGCGCACCACCGAGCCCCTCCACCGCGCACTCGCCGAACGCGGCACGGGCTTCAAGGAATTCGATGTGCTCTTCCCCGGCTCGGCGCCGCTGCGCATCCGCTGCACCCCGGACCGCCAGTACGCCGACATCGCCGGGCCGCACCTGCTGGCCGCGTACCGGCTCGCCGACCCGATCGTCAGGCCCGGCATGCGGGTGCTCGATGTCCGCTGCTCGACGGGATACGGCGCGGCGCACCTGGCCGAGCGGGTGGGGCACTCGGGCGCGGTGGTCGCCCTCGACCCCGACCACGAGTCCATCCGCTACGCCCGGCGTCGGTACGAGCCAGGCAATATCTCCTACGAGATCGGGGGCGTGGACTCGGTCGGCGGCGAGCTGGACGGCGCCTTCGACGCGGTGGTCGGCGTCAACCTCCTGCGGGCTCTCGACGAGGCCCCCGCCATGGCGGAGGCCCTCTGGCGCGTGCTCGCCCCCGGCGGGCCCATGCTGTTGGTCCAGCCGCTCCCCCCGGCCGGCCGGGCCGGTCCCGAGCCCCTTGCCGATCCCGACAGCCCGCTGCGGATCAGCCCCGCCGAGCTGCGCAACACCCTCCGCGAGCTGGCCCCCCCACCGGGGATCGAGCCCGCAGAGACCACCAATCTGGCCGCAATCATCGCCCGCAAGCCCGCCATACCCCCCGGCGACACCGCGCCCGATCGCCCCGTGCCCTACCCTCCGATGCGATGATCCAAGACACCCCCCACGGCACACCCCAATCGGACTCCAACTCCAACCCCCAGCACGGCACACCGGCCGGCGCCGCGACCCAGTTCCTCACCCGGGCAAAGGACCGTGAAGCAGCCCCACGCCCGGCCGCGGGCGCCGAGCAGTTCGCGATCGAGCTCGCCCGGCTGTTCGCCGACGACAAGTGCACCCAGGTCGTGGTGCTCGATGTGCGCGGCCTGAGCCCCATCACCGACTACCTGGTCATCGCCTCGGGCACCTCCGATCGGCAGATGCGTTCGGTGCTCGACCACGCGGTCGAGCTGGCCGAGGAACGCGGGGTGAGCCCCTTCAGCGTCGGCAAGGACACCGGGGCGCACTGGCTGATCGCCGACTTCGTCGATGTCGTCACCCACATTTTCGAGCCCAACACCCGCGCCCACTACGACCTCGAGATGCTCTGGGGCGACGCCCGCGAGGTCGACTGGGCTCGACCCGGACACCGATGACCGCCGCGCCCCAACGCCATCACGCGATCCGTGTCGAGCTGGCCGAACGGGCCTACGAGGTGCGGGTCGGCGCGGGGCTGCTCGGTTCGCTGGGGGCGAGCACAACCGAGGCCCTCGGCAGAACGCCACGGGCCGCGTTCGTCGTCTTTGACGCCAATGTCGGGCCGCACGCCCAGGCCGCGATCGCCTCGCTGCGCGGCGCGGGGTGCCAGGTCGCCGAGGCCTCGATCACCGCCAGCGAGCCCCACAAGTCCCTCGACACCCTCGCCCGCCTGCTCGCCGAGATGGGCGCCGCCCGGATCGAGCGCGCCGACCCGGTCATCGCGATCGGCGGCGGGATCACCGGCGATATCGCGGGCTTCGCCGCGGCCACCTACCGCCGCGGCGTGCCGATTGTCCAGTGCCCCACCACCCTGCTCTCGATGGTCGACGCCTCGGTCGGCGGCAAGACCGGCGTCAACCTCGATGTCGCCGGGACGCTCCAGAAAAACATGGTCGGCGCCTTCCACCAGCCCGCCCTGGTCCTCGCCGACATCGACACCCTCGCCACCCTCCCCGACCGCGAGTTCCGCGCCGGGCTCGCCGAGTGCATCAAGCACGGCCTGCTCGACGGCGGGCCCGACGGCCCCGGCTCGCACCTGCCCTGGATCGAGGCCAACCTCGACAAGGTCCTCGCCCGCCACCCCGAGACGCTGATCGAACTGATCACCCGCTCAATCGCGTTCAAGGCCCGGGTCGTCGCCGGCGATGAGCGGGAACTCCTCGATGGCGGGCGAGCCCTGCTCAACCTCGGCCACACCTTCGCGCACGCCATCGAGACGCTCGGCCACCTCTCCCCCACCGCCTCCCCGGCCGACGCCCCGCTCCTCCACGGCGAGGCGGTCGCCCTCGGGCTCGTCGCCGCGGCCGCCACCTCGGCCCACCTCGGCCGCGCCGGCGCCGACCTGCCCGCCCAAGTCCGCGCTCTGCTCGCCCGCTGCGCCCTGCCCGTCGCGGTCGCGGGGCTCCCCCACACGCTCGAGTTGCTCCGCCTCATGGGCGCCGACAAGAAGACCACGGGCGGTGAACTGCGGCTGGTCCTGCCCGAGCCCGGCTGCCGCGCCTCGGTCGTCGCCGCTCCCGACGAGCGGGCGATCGTCGCCGGGTGGGAAGCGGTCCGGTCGGGATAACCCCCCGCGCGAACACCTGCCCAAAGCCCCCCAGATCCTCAGATTTCAAGGCGTTGCGCCGTCGGACCCGATAACCCCGACACGCCGCGTGGATTCTGTCTCCGCCCCGCGCGGACGCCCCGTCAAGCCCGACGCAACCCCGTGAGAGGCGAACCCGTGCGGACCATCGCGATCATTAACCAGAAGGGTGGCTGCGGAAAGACCACCACCGCGATCAACCTCGCCGCGAGCCTCGGGCGCCTCGGCCGACGCACCCTGCTGGTCGACCTCGATCCCCAGGGGCACTGCGCCGCCGGGCTGGGCATCCCCGAGAACCGCATCGAGTTCGACACGACCGATCTGCTCCAGGCCGCCGGGTCTCGGGGCCCGGACACCTCGCGGCTGCTCTGGCGCTGCGCCAAGAACCTCGACCTCATCCCCAGCCGCATCCGGCTCGCCGGGCTCGAGTCCCCCGGCTCGTCCTTCGGGCGCCGCGACGGGCGCGAGCGTTCGCTGGCCCAGGCGCTGGATCGGCTTGCCGACGGGTTTGATGTCTGCCTGATCGACTGCCCGCCGTCGATCGGCCTGCTCACCTTCAACGCCCTGGTCGCGGCCGACCTGGTGCTGGTGCCCGTCGAGACGGGGTACTTCTCGCTGCAGGGCGCCGCCCGCCAACTGACGACCGTCCGGGCGGTCGGGCGTCGGCTGTCGACGGAAATCCGCTGCGCGGTGCTGCCGACGCTCCACGAGCCCGGGCTCGCGGTCGCCGAGGACCTGCTCGCCGAGCTGCATCGCCGCTTCGGCAAGCGGCTGCTGCCCGTGACGATCCACCGCGATACCGCCCTCCGCGAGGCCGCGTCCTTCGGACGGCCGGTGTGCGAGCACGCGCCCCACGCCTCGGGCGCCCGCGACTACGCCTCCCTGGCGTCGGTGCTCGTCGAGACCGAGGGGTTGCTGGCCGGAGCGCCCGACGAGGACTGGTCCGATGTCGAGGCCGCCGCCGCGACTCCGACCCCGCGACCGAACCACCACCCGGGCGACTCCCCCTTGCACCCCCAGCTCGACCCTCAGCCCGAACCCCATTCCGGCCACGGGGGCTTCCTCATCTCGGGCGAGAACGGGTCCACCTTCGCCACCTCGACGGGCATCCCGTCCGCCGGGATCGGCGAGGTCGTGGTGACGCTGAACACAGGCGAGATCCGCTCGGGCCTTGCACCCCGGGTCGGCGCACCCAAGCCCGCCCCGCCCACCCCAACCCGGGCCGAGGAACTCGCCCAGCGGGCCGCCCAGGCCAGGCAGAGCCCCGCCCCGCAGGCGGCCGCCGCGGTCATGCCCTCGCCCTGCCCCGCCGCCCGTCCGAGCAAGCCCCACTTCGGGCCGCGCGTCACCGCCGTGGGTGTCGAGTTCCACCAACCCGGCGCCCTGGGCAAGCGCGTCTGCGTCGCCGGTAAATTCAGCCACTGGCAGCCGGTCGAGATGGCTCTCGACCCCGAGGCACACGCCTTCACCCTCCGCCTCGATCTCCCTCCCGGGCGGCACGAGTACCGGCTCGTCGTGGACAACCACTGGATCGCCGACCCCTACAACACCGACTGGATCCTCAACGAGTTCGGAGAACCGCACAGCATCGTCGAGGTGCTCCCCAGCCGCGCCGAGCAGGCCAACCTCCCCTGCGGCGTTGACTGACCACCCCGACCCAGGGCAATGGAGTGCCCCATGGACCCACGCGACACCCACCACACCTTCCCCACGACGGGCCCGACGACGGGTCACCCCTCGCGCGCCGCGCAGGGGCCGGCGGCCTCCAACGCCCACCGGGCCATCGCCGCACCGGGTGACGAGGAGCTCGACGCGCTGGCCGACCTTTTCCTTGGCCCCGAAACCCCGCCCGGGCAAGCCCCCCGCCCCCGATCCCCCGAGCCGCGGGTGGCCGCCCGGCCCCGCGTCGAAGCGGTCGTGCTTGGGCACCTCCCGATCTCGGCCGCCGCGTGGCCGGGGCAGTACGCCCGCCGCCGGGCCGAACAGCTCGGCGGCCCGGCCGCCGTCGTCCGCCTGACCGGCGGTTCGCTGGCGATCGATATCCTCGGCTCGGCCGGCCCGGACCAGCCGCCCGAGGGCGAGCACGACGCCCTCGAGTTCGTCCGCGCCGCCGCCGACACCATCATCCTCCGTGTCGACGAGCCCGCGGAAGACCAGCTCGGGATCCTGCCAGGCCTCGACGGCCTGTGCCTGCTCACCGGCGCCGACGACGCGGCGATCGTGGCCTGCTACCGCAAGCTCAAGCACCTTGCCGCCGCCGCCGACGCCTCCCCGATGCCGGGCATCCACCTCGCCATCATGGGGGCCGACGAGCGCAAGGGCGCCCTCGCCCACGAACGCATCGCCCGCGCCGCCCGGGCGTTTCTCGAAGCCGACCTGCTCCCCCCTGTCGTGATCGAACGCATCGGCCCAACCGGCGCCACGCCGGTCTACCACGGACCGACCGACCTCTCGCTGGTCACGCTGGCGAGCCTGCTCGCGCAGCCGAGACCACCACGCGCACGCCCCGCCCCCGCGAGACCCGAACCGACGCAACACCCCGGCGGCCCGTGGGCACGCGAGCCCGTTGCTCGGGAGTGCTCACCCGTGCCCGCGGCCCGGCCGGACACGCGCCCGGCGCCGATCGACCGCCTCTGCTCGCTCATCGCCGGGCTCGCGCCCATCGACTCCCGCTGCCCGCTGGCCGAGCGGCTGGAGCTGGCGAGCGACCGAGCGGGGCGGCTGCACCTGGTCGCGGCACGCCTGGCATCGCAACCCGACCTTGCCTCGCCCGACCCGGTGGGCGAGCTGCTGCTCGCGGCCGCGTGGGCCAGGACAAACTGCGCCATCCTCGCCAAGGCCGAGCCGGCCCTGCTCCACGGCGCCGGCGAGCCGATGCTGCACCTGGTGACAGACGACCCGGGCCTGGCGACCCGGCTGCTGGGCACGCCGGTGGGGATCCACCTCGCGATGCCCGCGGCGCCCGCCGCGTTCGGGCTCGTCGCCACGCCCCTGCGGGGTTGACCTTCCGGCGCACCCCCGGCCAAAAACAGACGCGGGCCCCCGACCGACCGGGGGCCCGCGTGGTGCTTGGTCCGTGGCTCGTTACGCCGACTCTTTCCGCTTGACCTGAAGGTCGCCGAGGGACGCGGGGTGCTCGATCGCCGCCTCGTCGACGACATACTCGATCCCCGTGTGGTCCCGCTCGGGCAGCTCGTACATCCACTCGAGCATGAGGTCCTCGAGCACCGCCCGCAGCGCCCTGGCGCCGGTGTCGCGTTTGGCCGCCTTGCGGGCGAGCGCCCGCAGCGCGCCCTCGGTAAAGGTCAGCTTCGCGTCCTCGAGCGCGAACAGGTGCTCGTACTGCTTGACCAGCGCGTTGCGCGGCTGGGTCAGCACCTGCACCAGCGCATCGGTCGAGAGCGACTCGAGCGGCGCGAGGATCGGCAGCCGACCCACGAGCTCGGGGATCATCCCGTACTCCACGATGTCCGTCGTCCGGATGTGCTTGAGCACCTCGCCGCGGTTGGCCTTGGCGCTCAGCTGCACCGAGCCCTCGCCGTGTGCGCCGAACCCGATCTGCGAGTTGCCCAGGCGACGCCGGATGATCTCGTCGATCCCGACGAAGGTCCCGCCGCAGATGAACAGGATGTGCGAGGTGTCGATCTGGATGTACTGCTGCTCGGGGTGCTTGCGCCCGCCCTGCGGCGGGACATTGGCGACGGTGCCCTCGAGCATCTTGAGCAGGCTCTGCTGGACGCCCTCGCCCGAGACATCCCGGGTGATCGAGACATTGCTCGAGGTCTTGCCGATCTTGTCGACCTCGTCGATATAGATGATGCCCCGCTGCGCCGCCTCGACATCGAAGTCCGCCGCCTGGAGCAGCTTGAGCAGCAGGTTCTCGACATCCTCGCCCACATACCCCGCCTCGGTCAGCGTCGTCGCGTCGCCGATGGCGAAGGGCACCTTGAGCATCCGCGCCAGCGTGCGCGCGAGCAGGGTCTTGCCGCTGCCGGTCGGGCCGACGAGCAGGATGTTGCTCTTGTCGAGTTCGAGGTTCGAGGCCTCCTCGGTCTCCAAGTGCAGCAGCCGCTTGTAGTGCATGTGCACCGCGACACTCAGGGTCCGCTTGGCCCGCTCCTGGCCGATGATGTACTGGTCGAGGTGCTCCTTGATCTCCCGCGGCGCCGGGACCTCGCCCAGCGAGGCCGAGATCGAGTTCACCCGCCGCTTCTCCTGCCGGAAGATATTGCCGCAGAGGTCCACGCAGTTGGCGCAGATATAGACCTCGCTGGGCCCCTCGACCATCGGCCCGACCTCGCGGCTGGTCTTGCCGCAGAAGGAGCAGGTCGTCACCTTCCGCCCGCGGAACCCGCTGTCCCCGCCGCCCGCGTCGCTGCCGTCGGTTCGGTTCTTTGCCATGCACCCCTCGCTCGGTCCGGATAAAACACACGCCTCCCCAGCGGGAGTCTCTCAGTCTATCGGCGCGCACCGCGCCGGGCTCTACACACTCATTCCGAACGATCAGTCTCCCCGGCGGCCCTATCCCGTACAGGCGGAGGGAGCGGGGCCCCGGTGAGGTCAAATCCTGGCTCGGCGCGCAACTCGCCGGGCAAGGCCGCCCGTGTTCGGGCTCTTGCAGGGCCCTCAGGGTCCGCGCCGGAGTTCTCCCCTTTCTCGCGCGCCGCCTTGCCGACGATCGCCGCCTGGGCGGTCCGGTACTCGGCCTCGGAAACCTCGCCGCGGTCACGCATCGCCCGCAGGGTCTCCAGCACGCCGCCGGGGTCTATGTCCCCGCCGGAGTTATCGCCGAGGAACTTGCCCCGCACAACGAACAGCACGATCCCCAGCGCCAGCACCAGCACGATCAGCGTGCCGACGGCGATCAGCACCGGCTTGAGGTCCTGCTCCCCCGAACCGCCCGCGGCGTTGGCGCCGACCGTCAGGATGGAGAGGGCTGTGGTCGTGTGGGTATACATGCCCGCTGGTCCGTGTGCCTCGCCCCGCTCGATTCTACAGGCCGGGGACGATGCTGTTGCGGATCGGGTTCACCAGCGTGGGCAAGACCCGGGTCTCGACGAGTTCCTCGCCGTGGGCGGTCAGGACCCTGAAGGTCTGGGCCAGTCGGTTGAGCTCCTCGATCGGGCCGTGCTTGCGGAGGGTCAGGTAGACGCTGATCGGCTCGTCGCTCCGTTCACGACGGTGGTCGCCCGCGGCCCTGGTCTTGACCTCGAAGTAGGCCTCGGTCCCGTCGCGCAGCGAGACCCCCACCACCGGCTGGCAGTCGATCGGGCGGCCCTCGCCCAGGTCGAGCAGGCAGGCCAGGGGCGAGCCGCCGAGCAGCGTGTCGGCGACGATCTCGTCGTGGTTGCCCCCCGCCGCGAGGTCAAACCCGTAGAGCACCTCGACATAGTCAACATCCAGCGGGCTGATGCTCAGGTAGTAGGGCGAGAGCTCGAGGACCGACTCGTGCAGGCGGTAGGCGTCGATCGAGGCGTGGGGGTTGACCACGCCCGCGCGGACGCTGTTGGTCCGGACCGCGACCCAGCGGTGCGGCGTCTCGCTCGTGGGCGACTCGAGCGCGAGCTCGTCCTTGTACTTGCGGAACTCGGTCATGCCGGGGTACTGGCGCCGAACGCGCTCGAACAGCGAGAGCACCGTGTCGCGGCTCTGCGGGAGCTCAAGCTTGAGCCCGAGCTTGAGGTTCACATAGTGGTCCGTGCACAGGGCGCCGTAGCTTGCCGTCATGGCCGTGCTCCTCCTTGATGCACGGGCGGAGTGTACACCAACCGCCGATGGAGGTGCCACCCAAAGCCCTGAACTCCCGCGGCATCCGGGCATTGTGGTGCAGGCTTCCAGCCTGCCCCGATTTCAGCAGCCGTGCAGGCTGGAAGCCCGCACCACAAGCTCTTCGCCTCTAGGCGCCAGGCCCTGTCCGACGCATCGGCTGGAGTTCCCAGTAGGTCAGGCTCCGCCACAGCCACTCGGCAGGCCCGAAGCGGAACTTACCGAGCCACGCCACACTCCACAGGATTTCCACAGCCCAGATCCCCACGACGATCAGCTCCTGGCCGAGCCGGCCGAACTCCCCGGCGAACCCCAGCCCCCAGCCGTAGAAGATCAGCGAGCAGAGCACCGACTGCATGAGGTAGTTGGTGAAGGCCATCTGGCCGACGCGGGCGAGGGCCGACGCGAGGCCCTGCAGCACGCCCCGCCTGACGATCCACAGCACCAGCCCCGCGTGGCCGAGCATCAGCGGCACCGCCCCGACGAGGTTGAACCACTGGCCGGGGAAGGCGTACGAGGCCACCTCGAACCCGTGGGCGTCGTTGAAGGCCAGGCCGCCCAGCACCATCGGCAGCCCCACGCCGTAGCCGACCAAGGCCAGCCGGGCGTAGACCTTCGCCGGCTGCTCGCCGGTCAGGATGCCCATCTTGGTCAGTGCCGCGCCCAGCAGCATCATCGCCGAGCTCCGCCAGAAGACAAACAGCGGCAGGAACATCACCTGCATCATGAAGGAGAACTCCGCCCTGCCGCGGAAGACCTCCGTCCACGAGCCGAGCATCCGGTCGAGTTCCTCGGCCGTCTCTGTCTCGGTGGGCGCGAGGAACCCCCGCATCATCTCCTGCTGGTCGGCGAGTTGCTCGGCGGTGAGGCGTCCCATCTCGAGGGCCTGCTCGCGCTGGCCCGCCGCGGCATCCGACGCCGAGAAGAGGAACCAGGTGTTGTGCGCCATCGCGCCGGCCAGGAGCAGGTGCACCACGAAGAACCCGCCGGCCGCGACGAGCATCCACCTCGCCGGCAGCCGCCGCAGCCACCAGAGCACCAGCAGCCCGCACACCGCGTAGCTCACCAGGATGTCCCCCTCCCAGATCAGCCACGCGTGGATCATCCCGATCACCAGCAGCCACCACATGCGCCGCAGCCAGAGCCAACGCAGGCGCCGGGCCTCCCGCGGCGAGTCGGCCTTGCGGCTCCAGATCACCACGCCCGCGCCGAAGAGCATCGAGAAAAGCCCCATCATCTTCATGTCGAAGACCGTGTGGACGATCCAATAGGTCACGCGGTTCGAGCCGCTGTGGTCGGTGAAGACCGTGGGGTTCGAGTAGGCCGCCATGGGCATGGCGAAGGTCATGACATTCATCGCAAGGATGCCGAGGAGGGCCACGCCGCGGAGCACATCGATCGAGGGGAGACGCTGCGTCTGCCGGATCGGCTCGGCGTGGGCGCTCGCCGACGAACCCTGGTGCGGGGTGCTCGGGCCCTGGCCGTCGTTTGCCTCGTGCTCGTGCATCCGTCATGCTCCACACCGGACGCTGCCCGGTGGCCCGGCACCGTTATCCCAGAATCCAGCCCAGCACGCCATCGACATCGCCCAGATCGTCGACCGCGTGGTCCGCGTGGGCGAGTGCATCGCGTGCGAACTTGCCCGTCGCCACCGCGAGCACCCGGCAGCCGTGGGCCCGCGCACAGGAGATGTCGTGCGGCGTGTCGCCGATCACCACCACCTCCCCGCCCCGCGCCGGGCGACCCCACGCCGCGCCCACCCGCTCGATCGCCACCCCAGGCAGGTGGTCGCGGGCCGGCGGGTCGTGCGGCGAGTCGTCGCCCCACACCCGGATCGCGAACCCCTCGGGGTCGATGCCCGCGGCCTGCAGCTTCATCGACCCGGTCTCGGCGAAGTTGCCGGTCAGCAGGCCCGTGGTCACCCGGTCGGCCATGGTGCTCAGGCGGGCGATGATCGCCATGACACCCGGCAGCGGGCGGGAGGTCTCGCCGTCGGCCAGCCGGACCGCGAGCGCCTCCCGGTATCCCTCCCGCATCCGAGCGAGGGCCCCGGCGGTGGGCTCGATGGCGTTGGCGGCGAGGAGGTCGTAGAGAATGAGCGGGTCGAGCCGACCGGCGAACTCCACGCCCTCGGAGGAGAACGCCGGGCCGTGGAGCTGTCGCCCCGCGTCGACCATCGCCCGGACCCCGGCCCCCTTGGTCGTGATAAGGGTGGCGTCGATGTCGAAGAGGATCAGCATTCGATCTCCCGGCGAGTACCCGTAACCAGTTGGCCTGTAACCGCTTACAGCCAATCACCGCCGAATCCCGAACCCCTGCTCGCCCGGGCTGACGACCATCGGGTCGGTCCGGGTGGTGTGAATGTAGCCGCTCATCTGGCTGCCGAGCGCCTCGACCATGCCAGCGACCTCCGCCGGCTCGCCCTGGACCTCCAACCGGACCGTGCCGTCGGGTTCGTTGCGGACCCAGCCGCTCACGGCGAATCGGTCCGCGACCCTCTGGGCGGCGTATCGAAACCCCACGCCCTGGACCCTGCCCCGGAAGATGACCGCCAGGCGTCGCATCCGGCATAGTCTCGCCGCCTTGCCCCGCCCGGACCACCGGCCGCCCGAGAATCTCTCCCCGGGAACCCAAAAACCCGCCACCTGGCCTCCCAAGCCCCGCTTTGTTGGCCCGGGCCCGGTGCTGTGCTACCGTCATGGTGGACTCGTCGCTCACCACACGGATCTCGGGCCCTCATTGCCCACACGATCACACCTGACCGAGCGAGAGTCATGATGGCCGGCCCGCCCGCACGCGTGGGAGCGTGTGCGTGCATTCTCCAGCGGCTCTGCCCGGCCGTTCTTCTGGCCCGCGATACGCCGACGACGCCCGCCGCGTCGCGCGGACGGTTTGCCTTGTTCGAGCAACCCCAGACCGGGAGCGATGCGCGCATGAAGCCGACCGGCTCAGGCCCAAGCGATGTCGAACGCGTCCGCGACGCCGCGGACATCGTGCGCATCGTCGGTGAGCATGTCAGCCTCAAGGCCAAGGGCCGCGAGTATGTCGGCCTGTGCCCCTTCCACGACGACCACAAGCCGTCCATGGCGGTCGTGCCCTCCAAGCAGATCTTCCACTGCTTTGTCTGCCAGACCGGCGGCGATGTGTTCAGCTTCATCCAGAAGTACCACCGCATGGACTTCCGCGAGGCGCTCGAGTATCTCGCCGAGCGGGTGAATATCACCCTGACGCCCAGGCACGCCCAGCCATCCGCCGACGAGTCCGCCGGCTTCAGCCGCTCCAGCCTCGCCGAAGCCAACGCCCAGGCCGCCTCGTTCTACCGCGCCATCCTCAACCACCCCGAGCACGGCAGGGCCGCCCGGGAGATCATCGAACGCCGGGGGATCAGCCCCGAGATGGTCGAGCGGTTCACGCTCGGCGCGTCGCCCGACCGGTGGGGCGGGCTGGCGATGAAGATCGATGCGCTCGGCCACGACCGCGACCTCTACGCCGCCGCGGGGCTCCTCAAGCGCCGCGACGATGGCAGCCACTACGACACCTTCCGCAACCGGCTCATGTTCCCCATCCGCGACCAGATCGGGCGGGTCATCGCCTTCGGCGCCCGCAAGATCGACGAGGCCGACGAGCCCAAGTACCTCAACACCCCCGAGACCCCGCTGTTCAACAAGTCCGCCTCGATCTTCGGGCTGCACCAGGCGGTGCAGGCCATTCAGCGCGAGCGGACGGCGATCATCACCGAGGGCTACACCGATGTCATCGCCTGCCACCAGGCGGGGATCGAGCACGCCGTGGCCACACTGGGCACCGCCCTCACCCCCGGGCACGCGACGATCCTCCGCCGGCTCTGCGACACGGTCGTGCTGCTCTTCGACGGCGACGACGCGGGGCACCGGGCGGCCGACCGGGCGGTCGAGGTGTTCTTCGGCGAGACGATCGATGTCAAGATCGCCACGCTCGACCGATTCACCGACGCGAAGGACCCCGACGAGCTGCTGAAGCGCGAGGGCGGGCGCGAGGTCTTCCTGCGGGCGATCGCGGGCGGTGTTGATCTACTCGACTACCGATTTGGCCGGCTGCGCGAGCGCCTGGCCGGGGCGGGGCTCTCCGCGCTCGAGCGGGCGACCAACGAGGAGATCGCCAAGCTCGCCCAGCTCGGGTTCCACAAGGCGACGCCCATCCGCCGCCAGTTGCTCCTCAAGCGGCTCGCCGCGATCACGGGCCTCGAGGAGTCCCTGCTCGCCGACCAGATGCGCCGCGCCAAGCCCAGGCCGTCCCAGACCTCCGAGAGCGACGCCCGGGAAGAAACCGACCCGCGCGAGCCCGAGGCCGCCGACCCCCGCCACCTGGTCGATGCGCTCGGGTGCATCCTGACCGACGGCACACTCTGGACCGCCCTGACCCGCGAGGACCGCGACCTGCTCGCGCCCGACTCCTTCGACACCCGCGTGCTGTCCCTGATCGCCGGGGCGGTGCGGGACGTGGCCGACCTGGGACGCCCGCCGGTGCTCCGGGCGGTGCTCGACACCCTCGAAGACGCGCGGGCCAAGTCCGAGGCCGTCGCGATCCAGACCAACACCGAGCGGGTCGCCGAGCAGCGGCTCGGCGCCTACCTCGCCGCCTGCCTGACCCAGGAACGCCGCCGGCGTGCCGACCAGGCCAACCTGTCCGGCCGGCCGGGCCAGACCCCCGGATCGGGGGACGATGCCGGGTTCGCCGCGATGATCGAGTTCAAACGCAAGCAGATAGAGGAGTTCGGCCCCGACCGCCGCAAGATCGCCCGGCCCACCGGCCGCGGCTAGCAGACGAGAAACCCCGGTCCCGTTTGCCAATGATGGCGTGCGGGCCTTTTGTTCCCCCGGTTCGACCGCTGAAGAGCAGATGCAGGAGAGCACAGTGATCAGCGAGCTTCACCCCGCGATGCAGCAGCTCCTCGAGGTCGCGAAAGCCAGGGGATGGCTGAGCTACGAGGAACTCAATAACACGCTCCCGGACGACATGGTGGACACCGAGCAGCTGGACTTCCTGCTGACGGTGATCGA
>CAYJPX010000009.1:0-55596 GCA_964372195.1 uncultured Phycisphaeraceae bacterium | reverse complement strand
CCCGAACGCCTCCCGGCGCACGCCGGAAGGACGACGGACGACGGGGCACGCGAGCGGGCGGGCGGCTACTTGGCGCCCACGCGGTTTGCCGCCTCGTCGTCGTTGCCCGTGGGCTCGCCCTCCGGCGCGGGGCTCACACGCACCTGCAGCACCCGCGTGGGCTCGGCGGCGAGCACCTCGACCGCCAGGCGTCCCGCGACGAACGACTCGCCCGCGAGGGGGATCCGCCCCAGGCTCACGGTCACAAAGCCGGCGACCGTGTCGTAGTCCTCGTGCTCGGGGATCTCGAGCCTGATGGCCTCGAGCTCGTCGTTGGCGTCATCGACATGGAGGCGGGCGTCGACGGTCGCGGTCCGCGACTCGGCATCGATGGCGACCTCGGGCGCCTCGTCCTCGGGGTCCTCGTACTCGTCCTGGATCTCGCCGAAGATCTCCTCGACGATGTCCTCGAAGGTGACGAGCCCGGCGGTCCCGCCGTACTCATCGAGGACCATCGCGATGTGGACCTTCGACGCGAGCAGCTCGCCCATGAGCTCGCGGACGGTCTTGGTCTCGGGGACGAAGACCGCCGGGCGGAGCAGGGCCGCGAGCGAGAACTCCCGCTCGGTCCCGGCCGAGCTCATCCACCGCAGCAGGTCCTTGGCGTAGAGCACGCCGGCGATGTGGTCGAGGTTGTCGGTGTAGACCGGGATGCGGCTGTGCCCGCCGTCGCGGACGAACGCCTTGACCTGGTCGAGGTCGTCGGTGAACTGCAGGGCCCTGACCTCGGTGCGCGGGGTCATGATCTCCTCGACGCTGGTCGTGCGGAACTCGACGACCGCCTCGATCATGTCCTGCTCGGTCTCGTCGAACTGCCCCTCGGCGCGGCCCTCCTCGACCACGCTCATCAGCTCGGCCTCGAGCACCTCGGCCTCGGTCTCGGCGCTGACCTTGGCGAGGCGCCTGACGATCTCGTCGACCAGCCGGTTGAGGCCGTCGAGCGGCTTCATCACCACATACACCGCCCGCACGAGCCAGGACAGCCGCAGCAGCAGCCGCTCGCCCACATGGTTGGCGATGCTGCTGGGCAGGATGAACGCGAACAGCCACAGCAGCAGCGCCCCGAGCACCACCGCGACCGCGATGTGCAGCACGCTGGGCGTGGTCAGGGCCTTGGTCCCGTCGGTCGAGAGGCCCGGATCGGCGACCCAGAACAGCAGCCCCACCACCACCAAGAGGGTCGAGACAATCCGCGGCAGGCCGATCGCGACGCTGTGGCCATCGACATCGTCCATGATCCGCCGCACCCGGCGCTGCCGGGCGGGGTGGCCCCGGGCCTCGGCCATCTCGGCCAGCCGGGTGCGCACCAGCGACCGCAGCGAGAGGTGCAGTGCCGAGCACAGCGCGGAAGATGCCAGCGCCGCGACGGCGATTATCAATCCGATCGTACCGCTCAAAGCGTTTCCCCTGTCCGGGCCGCGGCCTGGGCAACCCGCCCACCCGCCATCGACCCGCCGGGCGCGAAGGTCGCGCCCACCCCGGCCGCCTCGAGCAGCCGGTCTTCTTCTGCGTGCATCCGGGCGGCGGCCGCCCCGTCGTGGTCGTCGTGGCCCAGGCAGTGCAGCACGCCGTGCACGATATAGAGCAGGAGCTCGCGCTCGACCGTGAACCCCCGAACCTCGGCCTGACGCCGGGCCTCGTCGGCGCAGATCAGGAGGTCAACATCCAGCGGGCCCACCCCCGGGGCGGCATCGCGGAGGTCAAAGGTCAGGACATCGGTTGTGCCCGCCACGCCGGACCACCGCTGGTGGGCGACGGCCATCTCGGCATCGTCAACGATGCGGGCGCGGACCTCGCCGGAGGCGTCCAGCAGGCCGAGCGCCGCCGCCGCCCGCTCGGCGAGCCACGCGCAGCGTGCAGGGCCGAGGAAACCCCGGTCGTCGACGATGTCGATCGAGAGTGTCGCGTGTCGGCCCCCCGGACTAGGGGGCTCCGCGGATGGTGAGCCGCTGTCTTCCATGAACCTCATACCCCAAGGGGTTCGCGACCCGGCACACGCCGGGCCCCGCGCACAGACGCCGACACTGTACCGCCTCGGCGGCCCCGGTCCAATACCGGGGGTCTGGCCGACCCCGCGGCAGGCCATTCGGACAGGCCGCCTCACCCTTCCCGCAGTCGGGTCGCCGTCCGGACGGTCGAGGCGACCACCGCCCGTACGGCGTCGGCCTGCTTGGGATCGGTCAGACCGCCCGCCTCGGCAAACGCCTTCTGGGCGTTCGAGACCGCGATCTGTTCTGGTACCAGGTAGACCCCGATCCCTCCCAGGATCGCCCGGACATGGACCAGCCCGCGCAGCCCGCCGAGGGCCCCCGGCGAGGCCGCCAGCAGCCCCGCGACCTTGCCCCGGAAGCACGCCAGGACCGGCTCGCCCTCGCGCGGGCGGCTCAGCCAGTCGATCGTGTTCTTCAGCAGCGGGGTGATCGAGCCGTTGTACTCGGGGCAGCAGACCAGGTACCCATCGTGGGCCCGGAAGATGTCCTTGAGCTTGAGGACATTGGCCGGGAGCCCCTCGGCGGCCTCGAGGTCCTGGTCCATGATCGGCATGGGGTAGTCGGCCAGTTCGATCGGGGTGACCACGGCGCCGGCCTCGCGCGCCATGGCGGCGGCGATGGCGGCGAGCTTCCGGTTGAACGAGCCGGTCCGGGCGCTGCCGGCGAAGACGATGAGCTTGGGGGCGGTGGTGGACATGGGGGTCCTCCTCGGGGGGCCAAAGCGGCCCCGGGGGTGCGTTTACTTGTTGCAACAATGAACAAGCCCGGGATACTAGCCCACCCCAATCGCCCCTACCGCGTCGAACGCCGGGTGTCGAGCCAGTCCATCACGAAGGTCGCGAAAGGGATCCGGGACCGGCGGCAGACCCCCTGCAGCCATCGCTGGGCGCGGAGCGTGCGCAGCACCCGGCGGGGGGCGTTGCGCCACGGGCGGGCGAAGAGCATGCGCCGGCGGGAGCCGTGGAAGTGGTAGCGCGACACCGCGAACACGCCGAAGTTCTCGACATGCGAGTATTCAAGGAACGCGCGGGCCTCGACGCCGGTGGGGTAGAGGATGTACCGGCGGAGCCGGTCGAGGATCGCCGGGCGGACCAGGGGCGCCGGGGCGGCGAGAGCCTCGGGCGTGTCGAGGTAGTCCTCGAAGTAGTCGTCGATGCCGCGCCAGACCTCGCGGAACTTGCCGCGGAAGTTGCGGACCTCCTCGGGCTCGGCCTGGGCGAGGGCGTGGACCCACCCGCGGGCATCCCGGCGATAGCCCGACACGCTGCCGTGCGGCGCGGTGGCGAACATCTCGAAGACCGAGTTGTTCTTGAGGATGCACTCCTGCAGCCAGTCTCCGGAGCGGGTGTCGCAGAAGAACCCGTGTCGGGTCGAGCCGGGCTCGTCCATGCCGGGCGTGTGCTGGAGGCCGAAGTACATGCCGTGGATGTGCGGGCAGTCCTCGCGCCCCCGCACCGCGCGGTGGAGGTTGGTCTGGATCGATCCTTTCCAGCCGATATCGACCAGCGCGACCCGCTCGGCATCGAAGAACCCCCGCTGGCGGAGGTAGTCGGCGAGCTGGTGCCGCAGGTCGTCGCGGTGGATGGTGAACATCCGCTGGACATGCTCGTCTTCGAGGAACGAGCAGAAGGCCTTGTTGAGCCTCGGCCGATAGATCCGGGCGTCGGGGTCGGTCAGGCCGTGGCGCGCCGCGAGGTGGAGGAACACATCCTCGGGCAGGCTCAGGTTCTTGAGCAGCCGTCGGAGCGACTGGTCGGGGTACTGGCTCCAGATGCGGCCGATCTCGTCGCAGCTCAGGCTGTCCATGCTGGCGAGGAAGCTCAGGCGCCGGTTGACGGCGAGGTAGGTGCCGCGCGGCTTCTGGCCCGAGAGGCCGAGGGCCTTGGCCAGCCGGTGGTAGCCCCTCATGAACATCCAGCCCTCGCGGCTGAGGAAGTACACGCGGTCGAACGCCTCGGCGTGCTCGAGGATGTGGCGTGCGAAGGTGATGTACGCCGGGGCGAGCAGCAGCCCGAGCTGGTAGTGCGGGTTCGCCGCGTGCTCGCGGTCGGTCCGCACCGCGCGGGGGTTCGACCCCACCGCGTGCAGCACACGCTCGCCTGCCCAGAAGGGGTTGGCCGCGGCGAAACGGTCACGCAGGGCCGCCCGCACCCCCGCGGCGCCCCGCGGCGAAGCCCGCGAGACCTCGACACCAACCGACGGCGCGGGCTCCGGCGGGGGGAGTTCGAAAGGCTCGATCGCGCGAGCCCGCCTGGGCTTGACCTCGACCAGCGGCTGCAGGGTCACCGGCGGGGCCCTCATGCCGAGCCCCCCGAACGCATCGGCCCGATCCCCACCAGCCGACCGACCAGCCGGAACGGCAGCGCCGCCAGCCACCCCAACACACACAGCCCGCGCACGCCCAGCACCCGCACCGCGACGCCGGGAAGCCGATCGGCCAGGTTGACCGCGAGTTGCTGCTCGAGGCGGGGTTCGGGGAGCGGCCCCTCCGAGTCCACCAGCCACCCGGTCAGCCCGCGCGCGCGCCCACCCCGCACCGAGCGGCGGCACACCGCAGCGGTCGCCCGCCGAGCAATCACGGACCAGAGTCGTTCCCGCACCACGGGCCAGTATAAGCCCCGTCCCGCCCGGGCAGTCGGCGGGACACCGGCCGGCGGCGCGGGCGGCGGCGGGGCGCCTCGGTCGGGCCGCGCGAGCGTGACCGGGCCGGGGGGCTGCTACAGTTGCGCTGCGCCGGGCGGCCCGCCTCCCGGCCTCGAATCCGGGCCCGCGGCGACACCGCCGACCGCGCCCGCCGAGAGCGATGGAAAGGCCAACGGATGCCGTACACACTCAAGCCCGAGCAGGGCCTCACGGTCGACGCCGACACCACCCCATACCTGGCGGGCCATGTCGATACCGGCGACCGCTGGGTGCTCAACTTCGGGCCCCAGCACCCCGCGACGCACACCACGCTGCGCCTGGTGCTCGAGCTCGACGGCGAGCGCGTCGCCCGCTGCACGCCCCACATCGGCTACCTGCACTCGGGGTTCGAGAAGCTCGGCGAGAGCCTGGACTACAACCAGTATGTGACCATCACGAGCCGGATGAACTACCTGTCATCCATCTCGAACAACATCTGCTGGCACCACACCATCGAGAAGCTGCTGGGGATCGAGATCACGCCGCGGTGCAAGGTGCTGCGCACGATCATGGCCGAGATCGGCCGCATCCAGGACCACCTGCTCTGCGTGGGGGCCGCGGCCCTCGACCTGGGCGCCTTCACCGGCTTCCTCTACCCCTTCAACTCGCGCGAGCCCAGCTACGACATCTACGACTACATCTCCGGCCAGCGCTACCACCCCGACTGGACCCGCGTCGGCGGCCTGAGCCAGGACCTGCCCGACCAGGAGGTCTTTGTGCGCATGATCAAGAACTTCATGCACAACGACGCGCTCAAGGCCATCGCCGATCTCGAATCCCTCGTCCTCCGCAACCGCATCTTCATGGACCGCACCCAGGGCGTCGGCGTCATCAGCGAGCAGGACGCCATCGCCTGGTCGCTCTCGGGCCCGGTCGCCCGGGGCAGCGGCGTGAAGCGGGACCTGCGCAAGGACTTCCCCTACCTCTGCTACGCCGACAACTGGGACGGCCAGGGGGCCGAGGCGGTCAAGTTCGGCGTCCCCATCGCCCACGAGGGCGATGTCTACTCCCGCTTCCTCGTCCGCCTCGAAGAGCTCCGCCAGAGCGTCAAGATCATCGACCAGCTCATCGACAACATCCCCGGGGGCCCGGTCAACGCCGGCGTCGACTCCAAGGCCGTCAAGCCGCCCAAGGCCGATGTCTACGGCTCGATCGAGGGGCTCATCCAGCACTTCGAGCTGGTGATGACCAACCGCGGCTGGGAGGCCCCCGTCGGCGAGGTCTACGGCGCCCACGAGACCGCCAACGGCGAGCTGGGCTTCTATGTGGTGGCCGACGGCAGCCCGCGCGCCTGGCGCGCCCGCACCCGCCCGCCGAGCCTGATCAACTACCAGGTCATGGCCAAGCTGCTTGAGGGGCACATGCTAGCCGACGGGGTGGCGATTTTGGGGTCGTTGAATATCGTGGCGGGGGAGTTGGACCGGTGATCAAACTGGACGGTCGGGTCCTCGGGTCTGCAGGGTGGCTGGCAGCCAAATCCCGTGGCGAATATTGACACAGGCGGCGGTTTGGCCGATACTGAGAGCGTGCCCGATCGCCACACCACCAATGTGTCGCTCCCGAACGCGCAGGAACGCTTCATCCGTGAGCAGGTCGCGTCGGGGCGCTATCGCTCGGCCAGCGAGGTCGTGCGGGCCGGCCTGCGCATGCTTGAGCAGGCCGAACACGCGCGACTGCTGGAGCAGTGGCTCTACAAAGGCCTCACCGACGAAGAGCGGGCCAGCCTGCCGCCCGAGCTGATGGAGCGGGCCAGGGCGCACCTCATGCGTCTCCTCGAAGAAGGCGAAGAGTCCGCGCGCCGAGAGGGTTGGATTCAGAGTGATGACGCCCTGCGCCGGCTCGCCGACCGCGCCGAGGCGCGCCGCCGAAAGCGCCCCGCATGAGGGGCTGGGTCCTCTCCCCGGCGGCATTCGATGACCTCGACGAGATTCTGGCGTTCGTCGAGAGCGACTCGGGAAGCGCGGCCTCAGCAGACAGGCTGCTCGGAGACTTCCGGGCGGCGTTCGAGTTGGTCGCGTCGCAGCCGGAGGCAGGCTTGCTCCGTGATGACCTGACGGGCACTGCGGTCCGTTGGTGGCTCGTCCACCGATACCTCGTGCTCTACGCGCCGGACACGCGGCCGGTGCGGATCGTTCGCGTGATCCACGGCGCGCGAGCCCTCGGCGCCATCCTCGACGCCTGACCTGAGTCCTCGAAGGTCAGGGTCCGCCCTCCCCCGCCTCACCCCTCCAACTCAATCGCCAGCGGGTGCGACGGCTGATATAGCCCCAGCGCCGCGCCGCTCGGCAGCGCCATCCTCGTCGCGCGTCCCCACTCGGCCTCCACCACCGGCGAGAAGCTCGCCCCCTTGGCCTCCAGCTCCGCCATCGTCGCCCCTCGTCGCACATCAGGTACAGGTGATCACGCCGACCGCCCTGAGCGCCGGCGCGGCGGGAACGCGATCAGCCCCGCGCCCGCCAGCACCGCCGCACTCGCCGGCCCGGGCACGATAGCGATCCTCCCGCCGAAGACCTCGATGTCGTACTCCTCCGAGGCGCCGAGGTCGTCGGTGTAGACCGACGCGTGCAGGTGGTTGGTGCTGGTGAACTCGACCCAGTAGACCTGGTAGTCCTGCGGCGTCCACTCCACCTGGTAGATGGCCAGCGGGTGCTCGTCGCGGAACTGGGGATTGAAGAACGGCGGCAGCTGGAAGCTCTGGATCCCGGTGATGCTGTTGTCGGCGTGGAGCGTGCCCGGCCCGGTGCCCAGGCTGTCCACGAGGTTCTCGTAGCTGGAGATCGTGCCCAGCTGCCAGTCGCTGTTGCCGATGATGTCGAAGATCGTCCCGGCGTACCCGATCTGGCGCGGGTCCCACTCGGCCCAGAGCGTCAGCACCGCCGACTCCCCGGGCGCGATCACCCCATCGCCGTCGCCGGTGTCGTCGGTGGTCCAGGAGAAGGTCATTGTCCCCTGGCCGAGCGCGGCCGCGGCGATCGCCGGGACGGTCAGCACGGCGGGGCGGAGTGCTCTGGCGGGCATGGGTCCCTCCCGGTTATCACCATGTAATCTACCACCGCCGCCGGCCCGAACAAGCAAATACCGCGGCGCGGGGCCAGATGGCGGCCAACCGGGCCCACAGCGGAGCACAATCGGCCTTCCCGCCCCGGCTCGGTCCGGGTCAGGCGGGCGGGGGTTCGAGCCGATATCCTCCCAGAGACCGAGAACCCCCGGGAGACCGCCATGCCACGCCCACTGATCGCCATCCTGGCCTGCCTCGCCATGCTGCTGCCCGCCGCCGGCTGCTACCGCTACGACGCCCGCGCCAAGAACCTGACCGGGCAGGATGTCCGGGTGAGCATCCACAAGGGCACCCAACACCGGGAGGTCTCGACCGCCGTGCTCGGCCCCGGGGCCAGCGTCGGGTGGACCGGCTCGTTCAACGGGCCGGTGCTCATGCGGGTCGCGCAAGGCGGGGAGGCGGCCGATGTCCCCCTCCCCCGGCGCGCCCACACCGAGGTCGAGATCGCCGGCGCGCCCGGCGCGTGGACCCTGGTCAAGACCGTCGGCGACGAATCGTTCTCCATCGACCCGAGGGCCGTCGAGTGCGACGAGGATTGCGAGTTGCCGTGCTGTGCCGATGAAGAGGATGGCGACGAGGCCGGGGAGGGCGATTTCTACGGGATGTCATGGGAAGGATTCCTCCGTGAGCACGGGGGTCTCGACGGCAACGACGGGGCGGAGACCGAACTCGCGCTGTCCCAAGTGCCCGAGCATATGAAGGCCGCCGCAGTCGCCGCCGTGCCGGGCTTCGTGCCGGAGGAAGCCGAGGCCCAGGTCAAAGACGGCGTGGTCGTCGTTTGCCTCGAAGGCAAGGCCGACGGCGTCGGGTACGAGGTCCTGGTCAACGCCGATGGCACAGTGCTCGAGACCAAGGTCGATGACGAGGCCGACGACGAGGACGACGACGGGGACGACGATGCCGACGACGATGCCGGCAACGAGGACGACGACGAGGACTAAGACGACATGGTCGAGCCCGTCGAGCCGGGCGGCGGGTAGGCCGCATCGATCGCTTTATGGCATGCTGAGGATCGCGCACAGCCCGCCGCAGGTCTGCCCGGGCTTGCTCGTAAACTCCCCGGCGACCATGCCCCGCGCCGCCTCGTCGATCTCGGATCGGACCTTGTCCTCATCGATCGCGTCGAGGCCGATCGACCCCCGCTGGCCGGTGCGGAGCATCCAGTACTCGGCCACGCCGCCGACCTCGGGCATCTGGCTGCGGATGGCGATGGCGTAGATGCCCAGCTGCAGGTCGCTCTTCGAGGGCTCGAGCTTGGCCTTGCTCGCCGGGCCGGTCTTGTAGTCCACGATCCGCACGCCCGAGCCGATGCGGTCCACGCGGTCGAGCTTGGCGATCAGGCGGTGCTCGACCCCGTCGACGACATACGGCATGGTGATGCGGCGCTCGATCTCCAGGATCTCGGCCGCGCTCTCGACCATCATGGCGTGGGCGCGGTCGAGCCACGCGAGCAGCTCGTCGACCGTCAGCCCGTCGCCCGCGGCCCCGGCGCGGAGCTGGGCGAAGAGCCGCCGTCTGCCGTCGGCAAGCAGGTCGTCGAGACCGGGCGGGTCGCGTCCCTCGGCGTCGGCATCTCGCCAGGCCTTGGCGTGGGCCTCGAGCGCCTGGTGCACCAGGCCGCCGAGCGAGATCGCGGGCGTGACGGCCTCGCCCAGGCCCAGCTCGTGCTTCACATAGCAGCACGCCGGGCAGCGCTGGTAGTCGTTGATGAGCGTGAAGCTCAGGTCCAGCGGCGGGCGCATGGGGCGTGTGGCCGGGCCCGCGTCGTCGGCGCGATCTTCCGCGAGCATCGCGCCGAGGCGCTCGGCGGTGCGGGTCGCCGCCGGCCCGGTCGCCCAGACGGGGCCTGCGCCCCGGACGCCGAACGAGGCGGCGACCGCGAGGCGCTCGGCCGCATCGCGCAGGCGGGCGTTGACCCGCGCCACCTCGTCGGGGTCGGCATCGCCGTGCTCGATCGCGTCGAGCGCCGCGGCGGCCTCGGCGCGGGCGGCCCGCTTCTCGACCTCGGCCGCCCGGCGGCGCAGCTCGCGGACGATCACGGGCGAAGCCTCGGCGCTCAGCGGGTCGCGCGAACCGGCCGCGGCCAGCACCTCGTCCCCGTCGCGGGGCACGACCAGCCCGGGCTCGTCAAAGAGCAGCTCCTGCGCGTAGTGCTCGCTCTTGCTCCGGGTCTTGGTGCGCTTGGTGAGCAGCACCAGCCGCCGCTCGGCCCGCGTGGCGGCGACATAGAAAATTCGCCGTTCCTCGGCCCGTTCTCGCTCCTTTGGCGTGCGGGCATCGCCCAGCCGATCGACAAGCCCCTCGGGCAGGCGCACCCGCTCGCCGCCGCCCGAGGTTTTGGGGAAGCCGTGGCCCGGGTTGACGCGGGGCACGAAGACGACATCAAACTCCAGCCCCTTGGCCCCGTGGGCGGTGAGCAGTTGCACCGCGTTGGCGACGGGGCCCTCGCCCTCCTCGTCGCGCTCGACGAGGTCCTCGCCCAGCGCGCCGAAGTCTCGCTCGCGGTCGTCGAGGTCGTGGTAGTAGCCCCAGAACGCCGCCAGGTCGCCGGGTGCGTCGAGCCGGTGCTGGATGCTGCGCACGAAGCGGACGACGCGGACGAGATTCTCGACGCGCCGTGCCCGCTCGCGCCCGCCGAGCAGATCGGCGTGGGCCAGCTCGCCGCGGGTCGCGATCGCCCAGACGACATCCGAGGCGTCGGCGTGCTGGGCCATGTCGAGGAGCTCCGCGCGGAGGGCGAGGAACCGCCGCACGCCGGGGTGGTCGGGGGCGAGGCCCAGGAGGAAGGCGGAGTAATCGCTCACGGCTCGGAGAGCCGTGCCACCATGGGGGGCTGTGCCACCATCGCCCGCGATCGCCACCCGCTGCACCTTCGCAAACTCCCGCTCCCACGCCGAGAGCTCAACGCTCCCCACGCCGAACGGCGGGCGGAAGAGCACCCGCCGCACCGCCCAGCTTGCCGTCGGGTTGACCAGGAGCTCGATCCACGCGAGCAGGTCCTGCACGCCCTCGTCCTCGGCCACGCCGCGGGCCCGGCGGCGCTGGGCGGGGATGTCCTCGAGGTCGAGCGCCGCGGCGATGCGGTCGAGCTCGGTGTGGGTCCGCGCGATCACCGCGAGGCGCGAGAGGGGCTCGGGCGGCCGGCGGGCGACCTCCCCACGCACCATCGCCGCGATCGCGTCGCCCGCGTCGTGGTCGCTGGCGAGCTGGACGACCTCCACCGCGGCGCCCTCGGCCAGCGGCTGTCCCGCTAGCGTGACGGCCCGCTCGATGCGCTTGCCCGGCTCGAACCGCTCGCCCGCCCGCGAGATGATCGCGTTGGCCACCCCGAGCACCGGCCGCTGCGAGCGGTAGTTCTCGGTGAGGGCCAGCGTCTGCGCGTCGGTCCAGATGCTCGCGAACCGCGCGAACGCCCGGTCGTCGGCCCCGCGGAACTCGTAGATCGCCTGGTCGTCGTCGCCCACCACCACCAGGTCGGGCCCGCGCTCCGGCGGCGCGAGCGCCCGCACAAACTCGATCTGCGCGAGGTTCACATCCTGGAACTCATCCACCACGAACCGCCGGTACTCGTGCCGACAGATCACCCGCACCCGCTCGTGCCCGGCCAGCAGCCGCGTCGGCAGCGTGATGAGGTCGTCGATCGTCAGCCAGCCCCGCTCGCGGCAGGCCCCCTCGAACAGGGCGTAGAGCCCGGCGTGGGCGGCGAACCGCGCCCGCTCCTCGCGCTGGGCGTCGCGGGCGGCGGCGTCGATCGGCGTACCGTCCGAGCCCTGCCCCCGCTCCAGCCGCCCGCCCCACTGCTCGGCGAACCGCGCGCAGTCCTCGGGCGAGAGCGCGTTGTGGCGGCACAGGTCCATCACCCGGGCCGCCTCGTCGAGCAGGGCGTCGGCGCCCAGCGCGAGCAGCCGCCCGTACACCTTGTGCTTGCCCGCCAGCTCTCGCAAGAGCCGACGCCGCTGGGCGCTGTCGATGATCTCGGGCATCGCCCCCACGCCGGAGAGATCGGGGAACCGTCGCAGCAGCCGCAGCCCGAACCCGTGGAAGGTGTGCGCGTGCACGCTGTCGGCCGCGGCCGCGCCGATGAGCCCCGCCAGCCGATCGCGCAGCTCGTCGGCCGCCTTGTTGGTAAAGGTCACCGCGACGATCGACGACGGGTCGATCCCCCGGTGCAGCACCATGTGCGCCACGCGGCTGGTGATGACCCGCGTCTTGCCCGTGCCCGGGCCGGCGAGCACGATCAGCGGCGGCCCATCGTGCAGCACGCCCGTGCGCTGGGCGTCGTTGAGGCCATCGAGGAAGTCGGTGGGATCGGGCACGATGACAGTCTATGACGAAACGCGGCTCAGGCCCGCCCGGGGTCGCGCATGTACAGGTGCACCGCCATCGACCCGTACTCGTGCGTCTCGGGGCCGATCGCTCCGGGGATCTTGAGGTCCACGCCGTGCATGATCCGCTTCGGCGCCGGCTCGTTGAGGTCGATGATCTCCACCTCGGCGCCCGGGCCCAGGTCGCCCGCGGCCTCGGGGTCGATCTCGTGCCACGAAGGCGAGGCCAGGTCGTCCTCAAACCCGGGCGCGTGCTCGCGCTGCTTCTTCCCCCGACGCCGGGGCGGGGGCGGCGCCTCCTCGACGATCCCGCCGTCCTCGGCATGGAGGAAGGGCCAGGGCGTGCGGAGCACCGCGTACCCCGTCTCGTCGAGCTTGCCGATCAGCCTCGCGAACTGCTCGCGCACCCGCGGCCACTGCGAGGGGTCGCGCACCAGGGGGTACGGCGGGTCGAAGAAGACCAGGTGGACGCCCTCGGGGCAGCGGGCGACCGCCGCGGCCCCCAGGGCATCGCTCGTGGCGATCTCGCACCGGTCGGCGACACCCAGGTCCGCCGCCGAACGCTCGATGAGCGCGGCGATCTTGCGATCGCGCTCGACAAACACCACCCCGCTGGCGCCCCGGCTGAGGGCCTCGAAGCCCAGCGACCCGGTCCCCGCGAAGCCGTCGAACACCTCGATATCCTCGGTGTGCCCGCGCAGCAGGTTGAACAGCGACTGGCGGACCCGGTCGGGCATGGGCCGGGTGGTCTCGGCGTCGGGCGGGGTGTAGAGGCGGCGGCGCTTGAGGTCGCCGCCGATGATCCTGAGCATGGGGGGAGGGTATTCGGGCGGCGGGGCCTGGCGGCATGCATGGGGCACGCCGCGGCGGGACGGCGCCCCGCAAACTCCACGACCCGCCCGCCCCGCAGGCAGACTCCCCCAATGATCCCCCATGCTCGGCTGGCTCCGCAACAAGTGGCAACGCGACCTCGTGACCCTCCGCGAGCGACGCGAAGAAGCCGCCCAGAAGCACCGCGACCGCAAGATCCTCTGCCCCCGCTGCGGCTACGACATCCAGGGAATGCCCGATCGACGGTGCTCGGAGTGCGGGCTCTTTGTAAAGTCCCGGTGGCGCAACGGGAGGTTCGCAGCGGGATCGGCCTGGCGATACGGGATGCTCTGGGGTGCCGCCGGGGGCAGTCTGTACATCCTCATCTTCGGGATGGGAGGCTGGCTCCTGATCTACACCCCAGCGATCCGTGTTCTGCTTCCCTACGAACCGCTGCTGTACCTAGCCATCGCGGCGTTCGCAGCACATTGGTTCGTCGTGGCTGGAATCCTCATGTTCGTGATACTCCGGCAGCGCTGGCTGATCTACGGCCCACGGAGCTACGCGGTCCGGACAGCGGCACTGTGCCTCGCGCTGGTCGTCGGCACCGGCATCATCGCCGATCGGGTCTGGCAATGGGTCGCAGCGACGATCGCAGCGTAGCTGCCTACATCCCCCCCACATACCCCTCTGCCGCCTCGCGGAACCCCACAAACTCCATCCCCAGGTGCTCGCGGGCCTTGACCGTCGGCGCGACCGAGTCCTGCATCCCCATCCTCGCCATCCCCTCATCGAACGGCAGCAGCGCCCCGAGCCCCAGCACGCCCAGCACCCTGGCCTGCAGCGCGGCGAACTCGCCGGGGATCGCGCGGGCCTTGATCCGCGGCTTGGCCAGCGGCAGCCGGTCGCGGACAAACTCCAGGAGCTCGGGCCAGGTCAGCGTCTCGGCGCCGGTCAGCGGGTAGACCTCCCCCACCGCCGCCCCGCGCTCCAGGCTCTCGGCGATCGCCCGGGCCACATCGCCCACGAACACCGGCTGGACCAGGGGCGACTCGAAGGGCGGGAGCGGCATGACCCCCTTCGTGCGCGCAAAGTAGGGCATGAACACAAACGGCGCGATCCGACCCCGCGCCCAGTCGGCAACCATCTCCGTGAACTCGCCGCCCGGGCCGTGGATCAGGCTCGGGCGGAGGATCGTCCACGCCAGCCCCGAGCGGCGGACCAATTGCTCGCCGGCGAATTTGCTGCGCCCGTAGGCGGTCCGGGCGTTGTCGCTCACGCCCAGGGCCGAGACATGCACCAGCCGATCGCAGCGGGCGGCCCGCATCGCGGCGAGGAGCGAGCGCACCGCGCCCTCGTGCATGCGCTCGAAGGTCTGCCCCCCCGGCCCCTCGCGGATGATGCCGATGGTGTGGACCGCCGCCACGCACCCGGTCAGCAGCTCGGCGAGCGATCGCTCGTCGAACACATCGCCCTGGATGAGTTCGAGCGACCCGTCCGCGGGCAGCACGCGCGCGGCCTTCTCGGCGTTCCGGACCAGCGCTCGCACCCGGCGGCCACGCCCCAGCAGCTCGGCCACCGTGTGACGACCGACAAAGCCCGTCGCCCCCGTCACCGCCACCGTGCCCGCACCGCCCATCCGCAACCCTCCCGTGCCCACGCTGGGGACGCAGTGTAGCGGTGCGCCGCGGGCCGCCCGCCCGCGTGGTGTAGCATGGCCCTATGACCCTCGTGGCCCACGCCCTGAGCTTTGCCTACCGCCCCGACACCCCCGTGCTGCGGGGGGTCGGCGAGGCGTTCGAGCCCGGGGCGGTCACCGCCATCCTCGGCCCCAATGGCTCGGGCAAGTCCACGCTGCTCCGGTGCCTGCTGGGACTGCTCACGCCCGGGACCGGCTCGGTCACGCTCGGCGGGAGGGATGTCCACGCCTGCCCCGAGCCGCAGCGGGCGGCCCGGCTGGCGTATATCCCCCAACGCCCGAGTGTGGCCTTCGGGTTCAGCGTCGCCGACATCGTCGCCCTCGGCTGCGGCACCGCGTGCCCGGCGGCCGGGGCACGCGAGCAGGCCGACCGAGCCCTGACGGCCGTCGGGCTCGCCGACCGGGCGGGGGAACCCTTGAGCGAGCTGAGCATGGGCCAGCAGCAGCGGGCGGTGCTGGCCCGGGCGCTGGCCCAGCTCGGTGCAAACCGCGTGGCCGGCGCCACCCAGGCCCTCCTCGCCGACGAGCCGACCAGCGCCATGGACCCACGCCACCAGATCGAGGCGATGCGGCTGCTCCGGGCCGAGGCCGCGGACGGGCGGATCGTCGTGGTCGTGCTCCACGACCTCACGGCGGCCCTGCGGTTCGCGGACCGGGTGCTGGTGCTCGACCAGGCCGGCTCGGTTGCCGCTCAGGGCCCCACCGCCAAGACCCTTGACCAGGCGACCCTCCAGCGGGTGTTCGAGGTCGGCTTTGTCCGCCTCCGCGACGCGGCGACGGGGGCCGAGGCCCTCATCCCGGCGGTCCCCACGGCGGATCGCTAGAATGGCCGGACACTATGCAGCAATGGGTGCAAATCATCATCGTGGTCTTGGCCATCGGCGGCCCCCTCCTCGGGCGGGTGCTGCAGACGCTTGAGAAGCAGCGCAAGCAGCGGCTAGTCCAGAGGGCCCTGGAGGTCCAACGACACGAGGCCCTCCGCACCGGCGCGGTCGCCGCACCCCGGCTCACCGCCTCGCCTCAAGCGACCGCAACCCCCCAGGCCACCGGCGCAGCCCCGGCCCGGAGCGCGACCGAACGCATGCAGGAACTCGCCCGCAATCGCCAGCAGCAGCTCGACGAGCTCCGCCGCAGACAGCAGTCCGCCCGCCAGTCCCAGGGCCGGAGCCAGCAACTGCCAGCAGCGGGCGCCAAGGCCCGTCCCCAAGGCCCCAGGCCCACCGGCCAGCCGGCCCATGTGCCCACCGTGCGGTCCAGCTCGCAGTCCAACCCCCTCCCGCCGCCGCGCACGCCGGTCCGCACGCCGACCGGGATACCTGTCCGAACACCCACCCGGGCCCCGCAGCAGGTCTCCCGCTCCCGCAACCCGGCGTTGATGCCCCAGCCGGTGCGCCCGGCGGCCCGCCCGCCCCGCGTGGTGCCCCGGACCGAGGAGAGCGACACGCAGGCGACCTCGATCCACGAACTCCAGATCGAACCCCATGTGAAGAACCCCTGCACCGAGGCGAGCGTCGCCCCGGTCGAGATCCTGGGCAAGACCATGGACGCCAGGGACTGGCGGCGGTTCATCATCGCCCGCGAGCTGCTCGACCTGCCTCTGGCCCTCCGCCACGAGTAGCGCCCGCTGTCCCCATCGGCTGTCCCCATCGGCTGTCCCGGTCCGACCGATCCCGTACACTCCCCGCGATGCCCCCCCGACTCCCGAAACTCGTGGCCGTCCCGCTCGCCTTGGTGGCCCTGGCCGGGTGCGACTCGCCCGAGTCGATGCGCGGGGCCACCAGCCTGCTCCAGATGTGGCAGCCCCCCAGCCCGGTGGAGGCGGCCAAGATGGCGATCGACCCGTGGGACGCCGACGCCCGCGCCAAGGGCACCATGCTGCTGGCCAACGGCTACTTCGGCGGCGAGGACCCCTACCACGCGCTTTACCTACGCGCCACCGGCGACGAGGATGCCAATGTCCGCGCGGCGGCGATGCGGGGGCTCAGCCTGCACGGCCAGCCCGAGGATGTGCCCGTGCTCGCCGCCGCGCTCGGGGACCCCAACGCTCGCGTCCGGCTGGAGGCCGCCCGGGCGCTCCAGCGGGTGCACAACCCCGAGGCGATCGACGCGCTGATCCTGAGCATCCGCCTGCCCGTGCCGGGCAGCCCCGAGCGGACCGGGGAGGCCGAGCCCACCATCCGGGCCGAGGCCGCCCACGCCCTGGGCCAGTACGCCCAGCCCCGGGCGATCCAGCCGCTGATCGGCGCCCTCGACGACCGCTTCCTGGCGGTCAACGAGTCGGCACGGAGGTCGCTGCGGACGCTCACGGGGCAGGATTTCGGCGTAGACCGCAGGGCATGGCTCGAGTGGTATCGCGGCGCCGAGGAGCCCTTCGCCGGGCGTACGGCGTACATCTACCCGGCGTTCCGGCGGGACAAGTTCTTCTGGGAGTACATCCCGTTCGTGCCCGCGCCGCCCAACGAGACCGCGAGCACGCCGGTGGGCTTCCCGCCGACGCTGGAGCGGCGGGACGGGGCGTCGGCGGGGTAACCCACGAGTTCCCCAGGGGGCATGGGGAATCCCCGTCCGAGGAATCGTACCCATTTATACCCATGTATACCGACTTTTTGGTATACATGGGTACGATTGGGTATACTTCAGGCCGATGGACCCCATACAGAACCCATTCTCACCTGGCGCGGGCTCGCCACCTCCCGAGTTGGTTGGTCGCGAGCCGATTCTGGAACAGGGTCGTGTGCTCTTCGGGCGGGTCCGAGCGGGCAGGGCGGAGAAGAGTCTGCTCCTGACCGGGCTCCGCGGCGTTGGGAAGACGGTTCTGCTGAACGAGTTGGAGCGGTTGGCCAAGCCGGCGGGGTACGAGTGCGTCCACCTCGAAGCGAGTGAAGACCAGGCCCTCGGCCCGCTGCTTGCGCCGGCGATTCGCGGGGTGCTGTACGACCTCGACCGGGTGGCGGGCGCGAGCGCCAAGGTCAAGCGAGGCTTGGCCGTTTTGGGGTCGTTCCTCAGTATGCTCAGGGTGAGCTATGAAGGGGCGACCCTCGGCTTGGACATCAATCCGGAGCGTGGTACCGCGGATTCCGGCGACCTCTCGGTGGATCTGCCTCAGCTGTTTGTCGCGGTCGCGGAGGCCGCCGCGGACCGGGGTAGGGCGATCGCCATTCTGATCGACGAGATTCAGTACTTCAAGGCCGCGGAATTGGGCGCCCTCATCATGGCGATGCACCGCGTCCAGCAACGGCAACTGCCGCTGGTGATGATCGGGGCCGGATTGCCGATTCTCCCGGGGCTTGCGGGCGAATCCAAGTCCTATGCCGAGCGTCTTTTCTCATTCCCAGACATCGGGGCGTTGTCCCGAGAGGAGGCGGAGCGTGCGCTGCAGGAGCCGGTGCGCAAGCAGGGAGTGGAGTTCCAGACCGCCGCGATCGACGAGCTCTACCGGATAACGGTCGGGTATCCGTACTTCCTCCAGGAATGGGGCTATCAGTGTTGGAACTCGGCGCTGTCGACGCCCATCACGCTGGAGCTGGTGATGCGAGCCTCCCCGGCGGTGGTGCAGCGCCTCGACCAGAACTTCTTCCGGGTTCGGTTCGACAGGCTGACCGCCGGCCAGAAGAAGTTCCTGAGAGCGATGGCCGAGTTGGGATCCGGGCCCTACCGAACAGGCGACATCGCCGACACGCTCGGCGTCAAAGTGAACAGTCTCGGCCCGCGCCGAGCCCAGCTCATCCGCAACGGGATGATCTACAGCCCCGCCCACGGTGAGATGGCGTTTACCGTACCGCTCTTCGAGAACTTCATGAAGCGTGCGATCCCGGACTTGCACCGCTGACCGGAGCTTCGGACGGGGCGTCGGCCGGCCTCCGGATATGCGGGCCGGGGCCGGATCGGTCTGCATCCCGCGGCGCAGAACGCCGACAAGAAGTCCTGACCGCGCCCGCCGCTGCCGGTGCGCCCCAAGGGAGGATCCCCGTGAAAGCCATCCGCTGTCAGCAAGGGGCCGTGGTGCTCGATGAGCGGGCGGCCGACCCGACGCCCGCCCCCGGCGAGGCGGTGGTCGAACCGACCCGGCTGGCGATCGACGCCGACGACGCCCTCGCGGTCGCGGGCGAGTTCTCGGGCGTGCTGGGGCACGAGTTCGTCGGCACCGTCGTCGCCCTCCACGCCCCCGCGGGCCACCCCTCGCACGCACGGCTCGTGGGCAAGCGCGTCGTCGGCTCGGCCCACACGCCCTGCGGCGCCTGCGACCGCTGCAAGAGCGGGCTTGCCCTGCACTGTGCGCACGCCACCACCCTCGGGCTCGACCGGCGCGACGGGTGCTTCGCCCAGCGGTTCGTGCTCCCCGCGGCCAGCCTCGTCCCCGTGCCCGACGCGCTGGGCGACGACCAGGCGATCTTCGCCAGCTCTGTCGGGCGGGTGCTGCACGCGGCGCGCATGCTCCGGCTCGAGGGCAAGGCCTTTGTCAGCGTGCTCGGCGACGGGCCGGTGGCGCTGCTGGCCGCCCAGGTGATGGCCCGACGCAACGCCTCGGTCCGGCTGCTGGGCACGCACGGGGCGAACATGGAGCTGTGCACCAAGTGGGGCGTCAAGCACCGGGCCCAGCACGAGGTCGGGCGGCGCCACGACCAGGACATCGTGTTCGACTGCGAGGGGACCACCGAGTCGATCGGCATGGCCCTGGGGCTCGTGCGGCCGCGGGGGATCGTCGTGCTCATGCACCACCGTGCCGCCGGCGCTGCGGTGCCCGCCGACGCGCTGGTGCGCGATGAGGTCCAGGTGCTCGGCTCGCGCGGTTGCGCCATCGCGGACGCGGTCGCGGAGCTGGCCGCCGGACGGGTCGATGTGCTCGGCCTCGTGGCGCGGAGGCTCCGCTTCGACGACGGGCCGCGGGCGATCATGACGGCCGGCGAGCCGGGGATGCTGAAGATTTTGCTGGATGCGGCGTAGGAGAGTCTTGAGTCTTGAGTCCTGAGTCCTGAGGAAGGCAGCAAGGCAGCAAGGCAGCAAGGCAGCGAGGCACGAAGGCACGAAGGCACGAAGGCACCAAGGCACCAAGGCACCAAGGCACCAAGGCACCGAGTGCCTTGACTTTGCTATTTGCTATTTGGCCTCGAGCCTCAGGACTCAAGACTCAAGACTCAAGACTCTCCCCCCTACCACAACACCCGCGTGCGGATGGTCTCATCGATCCGTGCGAGGCTTTCGAGGGCGGCGTCGGAGGCGCTGGGGTCCACATCGAGCACCACATAGCCGACCTCGGCGTCGGTCTGCAGGTATTGCGCGCGGACATTGACGCCTTGCTCGGCCATCGCCGAGTTGATCTTGCTGAGCACACCCGGCACATTGTGGTGGAAGTGCAGCACGCGGTGGGGGCGGCCCGCCGCGGGCCCTGCCACCGGTTCCTGCACGGGCAGCTCAACCTGGGGCACATTGACCGCGCCGGTGGTGGAGCCGATGTTCACGAACTTGGCCAGCTTGGCGGCGACATCGCGGGCGATGGCCTCCTGGGCCTCGATGGTGCTGCCGCCGATGTGGGGGGTGAGGATGACATTGGCCAGCCCCCGCAGCTCGCTCTCGAACCGCTGGCCGCGTTCGGCGGGCTCGACGGGGTAGACATCGAACGCCGCGCCGGCGAGGCGCCCGCGCTCGACCGCGTCGCGCACCGCCGCGGGGTCGACCACATCGCCGCGGGCGTTGTTGATGAGGATGGCCCCCGGCCGCATCGCCGCGAGCTGGGCGGCCCCCATCATCGCGCGGGTCGCCGGGGTCGCGGGGACATGCAGCGTGACGATGTCGGCCTCGGCGAGCAGCGCCCCGAGGTTGGCGGCCTGGCGCGCGTTGCCCAGCGCGAGCTTGGGGACGATGTCGTGGTACATCACTCGCATCCCCAGCGACTCGGCGAGCACCGAGACCTGCGAGCCGATGTGCCCGTAGCCGACGATCCCCAGCGTCCGCCCGCGCACCTCGCGCGCCCCGGCGGCCGACTTGTCCCAGGTCCCCGCGTGCATCAGGGCGCTCTTCTCGAAGGTCCGACGGCAGAGCATCACGACCTCGGCGATCGTCAGCTCAGCGACCGACCGCGTGTTGCCGAACGGGGAGTTGAACACCGGCACCCCGGCGCGGCGGGCCACGCCGAGATCGACCTGGTCGGTCCCGATGCAGAAGCACCCGACCGCGAGCAGCCGCGGGGCGCCCGCGAGCTGCACGCTGCGCAGCTGGGTCTTGGAGCGGAGGCCGACCAGGTGCGCGGTGGAGAGGATCTCCGCGAGCTGGTCGGGCGTGGGCGAGCCGGCGAGCCGCTCGACGGTGAAGCCCTCGGCGGCGAGCATGTCGGCGCCGGCGTCGTGGACGCCCTCGAGCAGGACGGCGCGGATCTTACCTTTGGGGAAGGAGGTTTTCATTGGTCGTCCGGCGCCGGCGGCGGCTGATCGGGGAAGGCGTGGCTCTCGACAGGGGTGACCGAGGGCAGCGTGGGCGAGAGCTCGGCGGTGGTCCCGGTGTTCTCCGCGCCGGGGCGCGGGGCGGTGGTGGTTGGGTTGGTATCGGGTGGGGGCGGCTCGATGCGGACCATGCCGGCGAGGATGAGCGACCCGAGCACGGCGGACAGCGCGAGGCGGTACCAGCCGAAGGGCGACAGGCCGTGCGTGTTGAGGAAGGCCACGAGCCACCGCACCGCGAGCGCCGCCGAGACGGTAGCGACGACGATGCCGATCACGACCGCCCCGACACCGATGACCTCGAAGAGGTTCGGCGTGCCCGCGTCGTGGGAGTCCTTGAGGTCGTTGGCGATCGTCCAGACACAGGCGCCGCCCAAGGTGGGCAGGCCGAGCAGGAAGCTGAACTCGGCCGCGGCCCGGGGCTTGAGGCCCACCAGCACGCCGCCGGTGATGGTCATCATCGAGCGGCTCGTGCCGGGCCACAGGGCGACACACTGGAAGAGTCCGATGGCGAGGGCCTTGAGCGGCGTGACCTCGTCGATCTCGTGCTGGATGTCCTCGGCGTGGCCGGCCCCGGTCTTGCGGGCGCGCCAGCGGTCGAGGGCGATCATGTAGACGCCCCCCAGCGCCAACGCCGCCAGCACCGGGCCGGTGCTGAACAGGTGGGCGTCGATCCAGTCATTGAACAGCACGCCGAGCACCGCAGCGGGGAGGAAGGCGATGACGAGGTTGATCGCCAGCCTGACACCGGCGAGGTCGCCCTTGCCGATCTTCACCAGGCCGAGGGCCCCGGCGATCATCTGCCTGACGCGGGCCCAGTAGAGCCCGAGCACCGCGAGGATCGCCCCGCCCTGGATGACGATGTTGAACGCATCGACCGCGCCCTTGAGCCGCGGCGTCTCGTCGAGCCCGAGGAAGGCCGAGACCAGGATGAGGTGCCCGGTCGAGCTGACCGGGAGGTACTCGGTGATGCCCTCGACCAGCCCCAGGACGACCGCGTGCCACCATTCCATGTCGGGAAGTTCCTTTCGGGTTCGTGCGGTCGGAGAGGGTAGTGTGTGGCACGCATGTCTTCGGCTTATCCCCACCCCAGCCTGAACACGATCGAGGTCGCCGACCCGGCCGACCCGGCGCTCGACCGCCTCCTCGCGCCCTACCGCAACCAGAAGGACGCCTGGCTCCGCGCCCAGCGCGATGGCTCGACCGGGCTCGGCGGCGGGCTCTTCATGGCCGAGGGCGAGCTGGTCGTCCGGGCGCTGGTCGAGTCGGGGGCCCGGTCGGGCCACCGGGTGGTGTCGGTGCTCTGCACCCCGACCCGGCTGGGGGGCATGGCCGAGGTGCTCGGGCGTCTGCCGGCGGGCGCCCCGGTGCTGGTGGCCGAGCGGGGGGTCATCGAGCAGATTGTCGGGTTCGACCTGCACCGGGGCATCCTGGCGCTGGGCGAGCGGGCGAGCCCCCCCACCGCCGACGAGTTGATCGCCCGGTGCCGTGTGCTGGTCGTGTGCGAGGACCTGGCCAACCACGACAACACCGGGGCGGTGTTCCGGAACCTGGCGTGCCTGGCGGGGGAGGAGGCGGGGGTGTTGCTGAGCCCGGGGTGCTGTGACCCCTTGTACCGCAAGAGCTTGCGCGTCTCGATGGGGCACGCCCTGCGGCTGCCTTTTGCGAGGCTGGAGCCCTGGCCGGGGGGGCTCGAACGGCTCGCCGGCGCGGGGTTTACGACCCTGGCGCTGACGCCCGGCGACGGAGCCGAGGACATCCGTGCGATCAAACATAATGCGAACATAAGGCTTGCCATTTTGCTGGGGGCAGAGGGATCGGGGCTCACTGGCGGGGCGCTGGCTCGGGCGGCCCGGCGTGTGCGGATCCCGATGGCCCCGGGGGCCGACTCGCTGAATGTGGCGACCGCTCTGGCGGTGGCGCTCTCGCACCTCGGCTGAGGCGGACGGGGCGGGGCGGCCGCGCACCGGGCGAAGACCCGGACACCGGAACCCCGCACCGGCTCGGGAGTCCATACTGTGTGGGGGACGCCAATCGCCCGCGGCGGTCGGTCTGCCGAGTTTGAGGAGGTTTGCCATGCGTCGGATGCAGCAGAGCGTGATTCTCGGTGCGGTGCTCGCGGTCGCGGGCCAGGCGATGGCTCAGGACACCGAGGTCTTCCGCGAGTCGGTGGGGCAGCGGGCGGTCGAGCTCTCGGCGATGGAGCTCAAGCCGTTCGATCAGACGCTCTGGACGACGCTGAGCGGGTGGACCAACGGCCAGGCGCTCGACGCGTCGGCGACCGACGGCCGGGTGGTGGTGATCGCCACTTGGGCCTCGTGGAACCCGGCGGCGACGCGGGCGATCTCGACGGTCCAGGGCCTTAAGGACAAGTTCGAGGGCGAGGGGCTCGTGGTCGTGGGGGTACACCACGCGACCGGGTTTGACAAGGCGCCCGGTGCGCTGGCCACGCGCAAGGCCGACTTCTTGATCGCGCACGATGCCGAGGGGAAGTTCCGCGCGGGGATCAAGAGCGATCAGGACCCTGATTTCTATGTGATCGACCGTGCCGGGCAGCTTCGGTTTGCGGACATCCGGACCGAGTCGGTGCAGGCCGCCGTGACGCTCCTGCTGGCCGAGGACGCGGCCGCGGCCGGTTCGCTCATCGACCGGATGGCGGCCGAGGCGGCCCAGCGGGAGGCCGAGTTCCGTAGGCCGACCGAGATCCAGAAGGGCGTGGACATGCTCTCGATGCCCGAGGTGCCGTTCCTGGCGCCGTCGGAGTCCGCGTACTCGCGGGCGAGGTGGCCCGAGCGGCGGACCGAGGACGAGGACGGGCGAGAGAACGAGGACCAGGGTCCCCGGGCCGTGGCGCTGCCGGGCGCGTGGTTCGGCGGCGAGGCTCCCAAGACCGAGGGTCGAGCGGTCGTGTACTACGGTTGGCAGCTCGACGATGCGCGCGCGGTCGAGATCGTCCGCGAGATGGACACGCTGCAGAAGCAGCTCGGGCGCGATGTGGTGATCGTCGGCGTGCTCTCGGGAGTGGCCGGGGGCGACGACAACAACCGTGATGAGGAGCAGATCAACCCCGAGGTCCTGCTCCGCCGGCTCGACCGCTTCCGCCGGACCCACGGCGTGACGCACGCGATGACCACCGACCTGGGGGGAGGGATCTTCCAGGCCGAGGACGGCAGGCGCGGTGAGAACGAGGACTATGTGGCGATCGTCGTGAGTTCCGACGGCATCGCCCGCTGGGAGGGCGTGGTCGCCGACGACGCGTTCCGGGCGGCGTTGAACCGGGTGGTCGATATCGACCCGGGCGTCCGGGCGAGGCGGGCGGCCGAGGACGCCTACATCCGGGCCCGCGGGGGATGAGCCCGCTGCTGCATGTGGTGCTGCACGAGCCGGAGATCCCCAACAACACCGGGAACATCGGCCGCACCTGTGTGGCGCTCGACTGCGCGATGCACCTGATCCACCCGCTGGGGTTCGAGATCGACGAGAAGGCCTGCCGCCGGGCGGGACTGGACTACTGGCCGAGGCTCGATCTGCGCGAGCACGACTCGCTCGGGGCGTATCTGGACACCCACGCCGGTGCCCGGCTGTGGGTGCTCTCGACCAAGGCGACGCGCCCGGTGTGGGAGGCCGACTTCCACGCGGGCGATCACCTGCTCTTTGGCAAGGAAACGCGGGGGCTGCCCGGCGAGGTGCTCGACCGGTTCGCCGACCGGCTGCTGACCCTGCCGATGGTCCCGACCGAGCGCTCGCTGAACCTGGCGACCGCGGTCTGTGCCGTGGCGTACGAAGCTGTTCGGCAGTTGGTCGGATCTGGGGAGATCCGGCTCGATTCGGACGGGCGCCTGGAGACCGTTTCGGGCGATTGAGCCGTCTGGGGTCGCCGATTCCGTTTGGTCTGGTGTCGTGGGAGGGGGAGCGCCCATCGAACACCCCGGTGTCGCAGCGCCGCCGTGCCCCCGCGGGGGGCGGTACACTGCGTCCGATGGGCGAATCCACCAACAACGCGGTCCGGCACGCGGGCGGCATCCGGCGGCGTGGGCGCACGACTTGCCGGTTGGCCTGGGCGGCGCTGGTGGGGGCCGTGGTGCTGGGCGCGGCGGGGTGCGCCAAGCCCCTGCTGTCGCCGACCGAGCCGCGCAGCCAGTACAGCCGCTACGACTTGGTGCGTGGTCAGTTCGCACCGCAATATATCGAGGACGAGTTCGGGCGGAGGTTGCCGAACCTCCGCGGCCGGCTGCTGCTGCCGGACTAAACCGGGCAGGTGTCAAGGGCGTTCGAGGAGTTATGGACAGGCCGACCGCGGTCCGAGCGGGCGAATCCCGCGCGTTTTGCCAAGAACTGAGAGCCCAAGGCCCGATCAGTTGGTATCGTTGAGTGTCGTTGCAAGGACCGCAGGCAGGAGCACGGGCGAATGGCAAGCTCAGCACGGACCCGAGGATCCCGGTCCCCCAAGGCGGTGGGGCGTCGGTCGAAGGTCGTCTGGGCGTCGCTTGTCGGCGCCATGACCGGTGTGACCTCGCTCCTGCTCGCGCTCGACCACGGCACGCCGGCGCGGCTCGACGGGCTCACCCTCCCGGCCATGGCGGCGACCTCTACCACGACCGCGATCGAGGCCGTCTTCGAGACCCGCACGCCCGTCAAGCCCGGGCAGTGGCAGGCGATCGTGATCGACCACACCGCCTCTCCCTACGGCACGCCGACCTCCATCGACCAGGACCACAAGTCCAAGGGCCTCCACGGCCTGGGCTATGACTTCGTCATCGGCAACGGCGAGGGCATGGCCGACGGGGAGATCCATGTCGGGCGGCGTTGGCTCGAGCAGCAGCCCGGGGCCCACACCGCCGGCGAGAACGGCGAGTGGTACAACCGCCACGCGATCGGGATCGCCCTGGTGGGGGACGGGTCGCGGAAGCAGTTCAGCGACGCCCAGATCAGCCGGCTGCTCGACCTTGTCGCGGCGCTGGCCCGAGAATACGACATCCCCTCCGAGCAGATCGTGCTGCACAGCGATGTGGCGCCGGTCGCCGGCCCGGGGCGTTTCTTCCCGGCCGCGGGTCTGCGCGAGCAGGTCGATAGCTGGCGCTAGGCTCATCCCCCCGATCCATCCCGCCGATCTCTCGATGCCGGGCCCCCGAGCGGGGGGCCGGTGTTGCTGTCGGTCGGGCTTTCGGGCTACCATCGGGGGCGTCGGCGGTGGTCGGCGTGGCCGGGGGCCGTTCTGGCCCGCTGGAGGTCCGAGGGAGGATCGCGGCCGGCGTGTCGTTCGGGCGGCCGGGTCGGTTTCCCGATCGGCGGAGAGGAACCGGGGTTGACGGGCGTCGCGCCGCGGCGGCCGGTATTGGACGGGATTGCACGGTGCCGGTCAAGAAGAAAGGCGACATGGTCGAGGGGTTCCGCGTGCTCGCCGAGGTCGGGCGCGGGGCTGCCTCTGTGATCTATCTCGTCCAGGACCCCAAGACCAAGCACATCTGGGCGCTCAAGCAGGTCGAGAAGCAGACGGAGAAGGACCAGCGGTTCCTCGACCAGGCCGAGGAGGAGGCCAAGGTCGCCCAGGCGGTCAACCACCCCAGCCTGCGGAAGATCCAGAAGGTCATCAAGAAGGGCTCGTTCCTGGCGGTCAAGGAGCTCTTCCTGGTCATGGAGTATGTGGACGGGATCAGCCTCGAGAAGCACCCGCCGACGACCTTCGAGTCGGCGGTGGATATCTTCGAGCAGACCGCCGAGGCGCTCTCGGCGATGCACGAGCGGGGGTATGTCCACGCCGACATGAAGCCCAACAACATCATCGTCTCCGAGGAGGGGCGGGTGAAGGTGATCGACCTGGGGCAGAGCTGCGCGATCGGGACCGTCAAGCCGCGGATCCAGGGGACGCCCGACTACATCGCCCCCGAGCAGGTCCACCGCAGGCCCATCACGCCGCGGACGGATATCTACAACTTCGGCGCGACGATGTACTTCGTGCTCACCCGGCAGCATGTGCCCACGGCCCTGGCGAAGGGCGACTCGCTGATGGGCTCGCTGGACAACAACCTGATCGCCAAGCCCAAGCCGGCGATCGAGCTCAACCCGCGGGTGCCGACCAAGCTCAACGACCTGGTGATGCACTGCGTCGAGGTCGAGCCCGAGGCCCGACCCGCGAGCATGCACGAGGTGACCGACCGGCTGAACCTGATCTTGGGCATGCTGCGGGCCAAGAGCGGGTCCTCGCGGGCGGGGCTGGATGCGATCACCGGCGACGAGGGATAGGCCCATGCCAGGCGTAAATGTGCAACACGCCGGGGAGGTTATCGACCTCTTCCGCGAGGCCGCCCGCGCCAGCCGCGAGGCGGGTTGCCGCCAGGGCTCGATCGAGGTCATCGAGGCGCCGGGCATACTGCTGGCGACCGGGGACCTGCACGACAACCCGTTTCACCTGAACCGGCTCGTGGAGCTGGGGGGGTTGGGGGGGGAGAGCGAGACAGCGAGACAGGGGGACAGCGAGACAGGGGGTCAGGAAGGCAGGGAGACAGGGGAAGACGCAGGAGCGCTCGGGGGCGACTCCCCTGTCTCGCTGTCTCGCTCCATCGCTGATCGCTGCCTTCCGCATGTCACCTTCCACGAGGTGATCCACTCCGACCGGCTCCTCAACGGGCTGGACCTCTCCTACCGGGCCCTCGCCCGGATCGCCGAGCTGAAGGTCGGTGCGCCAGAGCGCGTCCATCCCCTGCTGGCCAACCACGAGCTGGCGCAGATCGTGGGGGCGGGGATCGTCAAGGACGGCGTGAAGTGCGTCGAGGCGTTCAACGACGGGCTGGGGTATGTCTTCGGCGACGACTGGGAGGGCGTGTCCGAGGCGCTGGGCGAGTTCATCCGGGCGATGCCCCTGGCCCTGCGCTGCCGTACGCCGACGGGGGACATCCTGTGTGCGCACAGCCTGCCGGCGACGGGGTCGATGGGGCGTTTCGACACGACGATCCTGTCGCGCGAGCTGACCGAGGCCGATTATGTGCCGCGGGTGGGCTCGGCGCACCTGATGGTCTGGGGGCGCGGGTACGACGCCGAGCAGCTCGAGGACCTGGTCGAGCGGTGGGGCGTGAACCTCTTCGTGCTGGGCCACGAGAAGGCCGACGACGGGTACCTGATCATCCCGCCGTGCGCGGTGGTGCTCAACAGCGACCACGAGCGCGGGGTGTACCTGCCGATCGACCTGGACCACCCACCGAGCCTGGGGGAGATCCCGGGGTTGGTGCGGCCGTTGGGCGGTAGTCTCGGGCACTGATCGCCCTCCTGGGTCGTGAGGCGAGAAGGCATCGAGGCAGCGAGGCACCGGGGGATCGAGGCTCAGGACTCAGGACTCGGGGCTCAGGACTCAGGACTCTCTCCCCCGCCTCCCGCCTACCATCCCGCCCTATGGGTAAGACCAGAGAGATCAAGAAGCGGATCAAGGCGGTCGGGAACATCAAGCGGATCACCCGCACGATGCAGATGATCGCGACGGCGAAGTTCGCGGCGGCCCAGCAGCGGTCGGTCGCCGGGCGGCCGTACTCCGAGGCGATCTTCGACCTGGTCGCCGAGATCGCCGCCACCGCGGGCGACAGCCTCGACCACCCGCTGCTCAAGGCCGGCGCGGCCGACGCCAGGGAGCTCACGCTGGTGCTCACCAGCGACCGCGGGCTCTGCGGGCCGTTCAACGGCTCGATCCTCCGCACCTCCATGCACTACTTCCGCGCCAGCGACGCCGCCAAGCACGGCGTGGTCGAGGTGGTCGGCAAGAAGGGCGTCGGGTTCTACAAGTTTAACGGCATCAGCGTCGCGACCCACCACACCCAGTTCGGCGACAAGCCGGGCTATGACGAGGTCGCCCGGCTGGCCCAGGACTACATCGACCGCTACATCGCCGGCGAGATCGGCAGGGTCAGCGTCATCTATATGAAGTTCCTCTCGGCCGGGCGTCAGGCGCCGGAGGTCATGCAACTGCTGCCCTTCAAGACCCCCGAGGCCGGGGAGTCGCAGGCGAAGACCGGCGGGACCAACGCGATCTACGAGTTCAGCCCGGCGGGGCCCGAGTTGCTCAACGACCTGGTGCCCGCGGCGGTGAAGGCGACGCTTTTCCAGGCGTTCAAGGACGCGGTGGTCAGCGAGCATGTGGCCCGGATGGTGGCGATGAAGGCCGCGACGGACAACGCCGGGAAGATGGGCAAGGGCCTGACCCGGACCTACAACCGGGCGAGACAGTCGCAGATCACCACCGAGCTGACCGAGATCATCTCCGGCGCTGCGGCGCTGGAGTAGTTCTCTGGGTGGTGTGGTATGAACGGAGCGCGGCCAAGGCCACGCGGTTGCGCAACCGCGTGGACTTCGCTCGAAGCTCGCTCTGACCACGGCACCCACTCGTCTATTGTCGCGCGACGCGGGTGGCGGATGGGGCGCGGCGTTCGTCGGGTGGGGCGGAGAGGCCCGCCCGCAGGCCCCGGCGTTTGGAGAGGTAGAAGATGACGGGGTAGACGATCAGTTCCATGAGGAAGCTGATGAGGATGCCCCCGATCATGGGGGCCGCGATGCGGCGCATGGTGTCGGCGCCGGTGCCGTGGGACCACAGCAGGGGCAGGAGGCCGATCAGGGTGGAACCGACGGTCATGGCCTTGGGGCGGATGCGCATGACGGCGCCGTCGTGGACGGCGGCCCAGAGGTCGGCGGTGGTGGCGAGCCTGCCCTGGTCGCGGAATCGCGCGAGCGAGTTGTCGAGGTAGAGGAGCATGACCATGCCGGTCTCGGCGTCGAGGCCGGCGAGGGCGATGATGCCGATGACGACGGCGAGCGAGAGGTTGTAGTCCAGCGCGTGCATGAACCAGAACGCCCCGATAAGGCTGAAGGGCACGGCGAGCATCACGACGCCGACGCGGAACCAGGACCGGCTGCTGACATAGAGCAGGAAGACGATGGCGACGAGCGCGAGGACGCTGGCGGCGGTGAGTCGCGGGATGGTCTTCTCCCAGAACTCGAACTGCCCGGAGAAGACGAGGGTGTAGCCGGTGGGGAGGGGGATCTGCGCGGCGACGGCGCGGCGAGCGTCGGCGATGTAGCCGCCGAGGTCGCGCCCGGCGATATCCACGAAGATCCAGGCGGTCCGCTGGGCGTTCTCGGATCGGATCATGGGCGGGCCCGGGGTGATGTGGATATCGGCGAGCTGGCCGAGAGGCACCTGCACCCGATCGCCCTGGGGGCCGGCCATGGGCGTCGTCACAAGGACCTGGCGCAGCGCCGGCAGGTCGTCGCGGTAGTCGCGGTGGTAGCGGAGGTTGAGCGGGTACCGCTCGAGGCCCTCGACGGTCGTGGTGATGGTCATGCCGCCGATCGCGGACTGGATGACATCCTGGACATCGGAGGTCGTGAGGCCGTAGCGTGCGGCCGCGTCGCGGTCGATGTCGATGTCGAGGTAGTACCCGCCGAAGGTGCGTTCGGCGTAGGCGGAGACGGTGCCGGGGATGGTTCGGACGGCGCTGGCGGTGCGCTCGGCGAGGTCGCCGAGGACCTTGAGGTCGGGCCCCATGATCTTGATGCCCACGGGGGTTTTGATGCCCGTGGCGAGCATATTGATGCGGTTCTCGATGGGGAAGGGCCAGGCGTTGGCCATGCCGGGGAAGGAGACGACGGAGTTGAGGCCGGCGTGCATGACGCCGTCCTCGTCCTGCCAGCCGAACTTCAGCTCGTCGGTGGTGATGGGGCGTTCGGCGGGCCAGAAGGTGGCGTTGAGGGGCCTCTGGAGCCATTCGGGCCAGGAGCTGAAGAAATAGGTGGGGCGGCGGGTGCGCCACTGGGAGCGGTCGGGGTTGAGCTGGGCGACGGTCTCGATCATGGAGAGGGGTGCGGGGTCGGTGGCGGTCTCGGCGCGCCCGATCTTGCCGTGGACGGTCAGGACCTCGGGGAAGGTCTTGATGAGCTTGTCGGTCTGCTGGAGGAGCTCCTTGCTCTTGGTGATGCTGATGGAGGGGTCGGTGGTGGGCATGTAGAGCAGGTCGCCCTCGTCGAGCGGGGGCATGAACTCGGTGCCCATGCGCGTGATGGGGTAATAGGTCGAGGCCAGGGCGAGCGCGGCCAGCGCGAGGACGCGCCAGGGGTGGGCCATGGCGAGGCGGAAGACCGGCGTGTAGAGCCACTGGAGCACGCGGCTGATCGGGCTGTGCTGCTCGTGGATGATCTTCTGCGGCAGGAGCAGCATCGCGAGGAGCACGGCCCAGGCGCCGGCGATCCACCAGCGGTAGTGCGCGAGGTTGGGCATGCCGGAGGCGATCAGGTAGAGGGCGGCGGCGGGGAGGAGCATGGATCCCAGGGTGATGGCGGTGTTCCGCCAGGGGCCCCAGCGCTTGGGGAGCACGCGCCCGGTGATGAAGTAGAACATCAGGACCGGGATGATGGTGATGGCGAGGATCGCGGCGGCGGCCATGGCGAAGGTCTTGGTGAAGGCGAGGGGCTTGAAGAGGCGCCCGGCCTCGCCGCCGAGGACGAAGACGGGCAGGAAGGAGACGGTGATGATGAGCAGGGAGAAGAAGAGCTGGGGCCCGACCTCCTTGGCGGCCTCCATCATGATCTCGAGGCGCGGGGTCGGGGGGTGGCCCGCGCGCAGGCGCTCCTCCTCGCGGTCGAGGTGCTTGTGGCCGTTCTCGACCATGACGATGGCGGAGTCCACCACAACCCCGATGGAGAGGGCGATACCGCCGAGGGACATGATGTTGGCGTTGATGCCCAGGAGGTGCATGACCAGGAGGGCGGCGACGACGCTGGAGGGAACGACGAACACCGCGACCAGCTCGCTGCGCATGTGCAGCAGGAAGAGGATGCAGACCAGACCGACGACGATAATCTCCTCGATCAGGGTGTCGCGGAGCGTGGCGACGGCGCGGCTGATCAGGTTGGAGCGGTCGTAGGTGGGCTTGATGAAGACGCCGGGGGGCAGGCCGTCCTCAAGGGCCGCGAGCTTCTGCTTGACATCGGCGATGACCTTGTAGGCGTTGGCCCCGAACCTGGCGACCACGACCCCGCCGACGGCCTCGCCCTTGCCATCGAGCTCGCCCACACCGCGGCGCATCTCGCCGCCGATCTGCAGGGTGGCGATATCGCCGAGCAGGACGGGCGTGCCGCCCTCGCCCAGGCCGACGGGGACCTTGGCGAGATCCTCCAGCCCCCTGAGGTAGGCGCGGCTGCGGACCATGTACTCGCTCTCGGACAGCTCGATGACGGAACCGCCGATGTCGTTGTTGGAGCGCTGGATCGCCATCATCACATCGCCGATGGCCAGGCGATAGGCCTGGAGCTTCACCGGGTCGACCACGACCTGGTACTGCCGGACATGCCCGCCGATCGAGGCGACCTCGGACACATCCTCGACGCTGGTGAGCGGGTAGCGGAGGTACCAGTCCTGGAGGCTGCGGAGCTGGGCGAGGTCGAGGTTGGCGGAGACCAACGGGGTGTGGGTGAGCGGGTCGGCGCCGGGCTCCTCGAAGGCCCGGACGCGGGCGAGGTGTTCGCGCCGGTCCTGCGGCGCGGCATCGGGGGATTCGTACCACTGATCGGTCGCGGCGTCGTGCCAGAGGCCCTTGGGATGGTCGGGGCTGTAGTAGCCGGGGTAGAGCACATACTGGTACACCCAGCCCACGCCGGTGGCGTCCGGGCCGAGCTTGGGCTCGATCCCCTTGGGGAGCCGGTCGCGCGCGAAGTTCAGGTACTCCAGCACGCGGCTGCGGGCCCAGTAGATGTCGGTGCCGTCCTCGAAGAGGACATACACGAATGACTGCTCGAACATGCTGTAGCCGCGGACGACCGTGGAGCCCGGCACGGCGAGCATGGCGCTGGCGAGCGGGTAGGTGACCTGCTGGTCGACGACCTCGGGGTTCTGGCCGGGGTACTCGGTGGTGACGATCACCTGGACATCCGAGAGGTCGGGGATGGCGTCGAGCCTGATATGGAAGATGCTCCACAGGCCCGATCCCACCAGGACGGCGGTGAGCAGGAGGACCATGAAGCGGTTCTTGATGGAGAGCTCGATGATGCGGGCGATCATGCGTCACCCCGCTCCCTTCGCGCCCACCGAGCGCACCACCGAGCCGCAGCGCTTCATGTTGTCCGCGTAGTAGGGGTTGGCGACTTCCCTGGTGCGTTGGATCCAGTCGGCCTCGGCCATGGGGCAGTTGACGATGGAGAGCGACTCGGCGACGGATGGGGAGGGGGGCGCGGCGTCCACGAGCGCGATCACGGAGGCGCTCAGGGGCTTGAAGAGGTCCCGCTGCCGGTCCAGAGGCTGGCCGGACATCGCCCCGGCGGCGCCGACGGCGCTGGTGACCAGACGCAGCGCGTCGGGCGTGGTCGCTTCGGCGTGGAGGGTGTGGATGGAAGCGACGAGGGCATCGAGCTTTAGCGGGGTGTCATCGGTTTGCGTGGCTCCGAGCGATTCGGCGAGGGGGAGGTAGGCCGCGACCACGGCGTCGATCCCGGCCGGGGAGAGGCCGACGGGTGGCGTGGGCGTGGCCTCGGGCGTGGCGGCGGGCGGGACCGGCGGCGCGGCTGGCGCGGGGCGCGGGGTGTCGGCTTGGCCCTGGCCGAGGAATTTGGCGATCGCCTCGCGGAGCCGGCTCTCGGAGTCGAGGAGGAATTGGCCGCTGGCGACGACGGTCTCGCCCGGCTGGAGCCCGGAGAGGATCTGGACGAGTCCGTCGCGGGCGCTCCGGCCCATGACGACGCTGCGGGGCTCGAAGCGCCCCCCGCCGGCGCTGACGAAGACGATCTGGGACTCGCCGGTATCGATGACCGCCTCGCGGGGCGCGAGCGTGGCCCGCTCGGCATCGCCCAAGCCGATTTCCACGGTTGCATACATGCCCTCGTGCAGGGCGTAGTCGTGGTTCGGCAGGGCCAAGCGCACGAGGGCGGTGCGGGTCATCATGTCGAGGTGCGGGTGGATGAAGATCACCTCGCCCTCGAACGCACGCCCGGGGTAGGCGTCCACGCGGGCGCTTGCCTTCTGCCCGACACGCACGCGTCCGAGCGACCCCTCGGGGACGCGGGCCTCGACCCACATCGTGGTCCGCTGGGCGAGGCGGAAGACCTGCTCGCCGGCCATCACCGCGGCGCCGGCGTACACACCCATCTTCTCGGTGATGTGCCCGTCGATGGGGGAGAGGAAGGTGACCACGGCGGGCGCGTGCTCCAGGGCGCCGAACTCGGCGATCTGCTCCGGCGTGAGGCCGAGCGTGAGGAGCCTGCCCTCGGCGGCGGCGGCCAGCGAGGCGCTCGTTTCACGCAGCGCTGTCCCCGCCTCGGCGTCGGCGGCCCCGACCGCACCGCGCGCGGCGATCAGCTCCTCGATCGCCAGGCGCAGCTCCGGGCTGTAGAGATCGAAGAGCGGGTCGCCCTGCTTGACCTCCATGCCGTCGGTGTTGGCGTAGAGCGTCTGGATCCAGCCCGACACGCGGAGGTTGATGTCGCGGTGGCCCGGCTCGGGCTCGGTGATCAGCGCGGTGACACGGAGGGTCTCGTCGAGCGGCCCCTCGGTCACCTCGGCGGTGCGGATGCCCATGTTCTGCACGATCGCGGGATCGATGACCACCGCGGCCCCCGCGGGCTGCGCCTCGTCCTCGTACACGGGCACGAGGTCCATGCCCATGGGGCTCTTGCCGGGCTCGGAGGAGATGTAGGGCGGGTCCATCATGGGGTCCCACCAGTACTTGATCTTGCGGTCCTGGGCCGACGCCCCGGGGCTGTCCGGAGAGGGCGCGGAGGTTCCCTCGGCACCCGCGTTGAGCAGCGGGGTGAGCTTCATGTGACAGATGGGGCAGTCGCCGGGATGATCCTGGATGACCTGCGGGTGCATGCCGCAGGTCCAGAGCTGCCGCTCGGCGGCCGGTGGCCCGTCCGCCGGCGTGGTCATCCCCGCGCCCGTGGGCACGAGCCACCGCTCGAAGGTGGTGTGCCAGCGCATCCCGACATAGATGCCACCCGCGCCGACCAGCAGGAGCAGGGCGAACGAGAAGGGGCGGCCCCGGGGCGTACGAACGACGGGGTTGGTTTCAGTGGTCATGGAGGTTCTCCTGACGCCCGGGGGCCGTCGGATCGGACGATGGCGTGTCGGTCGATGGGGTGGTGTCGGGCGCGGGCTCGTCGGACGCCAGGGTCTCGATATCTGCCCCGATCAGGGCCTCGAGTTCGGCGAGCCGCATCTCACGCGCGGCCCTGGCTTCGGCGACGACGAAGCGGGCGTCCAGCAGCATGCTCTGGGCGTCGAGCAGGTCGAGGTACATCGACGACCCCGCGGCGTACGACTGTCGTGCGTTGGTCAGCACACGCTCGGTCAGGGGGACGATGCTGGTCTCGAACAGCCTGGCCTGGCGCTCGCTGTTCCGGAGCGCCACAAGCGTGGCCACCAGCAGCGCGGCCCGGTCGCTCCTGGCTTGCCGGAGCATCGCCTCGCCGGCGCGGAGCATGGCCTCGGCCTCGCGGATGCCGGCGCGGATCTCGACGGCGTTGGTCGGCAGCATGACCATGGCGCCCAGGGCCTGCGAGATGCTCCCGGTGAACATGGCCGTGGGGTTGATGTCGGGGATCCACTGCATCTGCGCCAGCTCGAGGGCGTCGGAGCGCCCCTCGACCTGGTGGGCCAGCGCCGCGAGGTCCGGGTTCTGCTCCGCGCCGGCGGCGAGGATCACATCGTCGGAGGCACGCACCTCCCGGAGCGGCGGCGTCGCCTCGGGCGCCGCCAGCGGCGCGTCGGGGTCTCGGGCGAGCATGCCGTTGAGCATGGCCCGAGCGGAGGTCAGCTCGGCCTGGGTGTTCCGGAGCGCGTCCTCGCCGATGGCGAGGGAGGCCTCGGTCCGCAGGAGATCGGTCTGCACGCCCGCCACCTGCCCCCGGGCGCGGACCGCATCGCCGGCGAGGCGCGTCAGGGCGAGCTGCGCCTCCTCCACCCGCGCCCGCTCGGCCAGGAGTGTGTACTCCGCCCACGCGCTGAGCACGCGCTGCTGCAGGTCGAACTTCGCGGCTCGGAAGCGCTCGCCGCTGGTCCTGGCCTCGTCGAGCGCGACCCTCCCTTGCTGCGCGACCTTGGTCGGGAAGGACAGGTTCATCGCCGAATCGAACTGCGCCGAGAAGGTCTGCCGGTCGAAGGTCTTCATGCTCTCCGACGAGAACATGTAGGAGTAGCCCAGCGACACATTGGAGTTTGGATAGGCGGAGGCCATGTCGATCCGCTCGACGGCCGCCTTCCAGTCGAAGTAGGACGCTTCGAGATCCCCGTTTGCCAGGAACGCCCGGTGGAGGATGTCCCGCCAGGAGGGGGCCGCGGGCAGATCGGGGAGCTCGCGATCCTCGAGCCTGGGCTCGTAGGGGATGCCGGCCAGGTCAAGCCGGGCCTGCTCCTCCCTGGTTCCCGACGGCGTGAGGGCGCAGCCGACCAACACCAACCCCAGCCCGCACGACGCGAGCACGCCCAACGCCGGCCAACCCCGCGAGGTCTCAGAATGCATAGTGATCCACCCCGTAGACAAGCAGCCCGCCAAGGAACCCATTGCCCCCGACGCTGACGCCCGCCGCACACAGGAGCACGGGGTACGCCCGCGGCGCGGGCCCGCCCGCGCCCGTCGCCCGCCGCCAACCGACGCCGAGCGCCGCGATCGGGCGGACCGCCATGCACCCACGCCATCGACCCATCCGCTGCTGATGCTCCATCCTCGTGGCTCCTTGCTGTGAATCCCCCGGCGGCCGCTGCCGCGGGCGCGGGGGTCGGCGCTCACCCGCCGTGGTTGTGCTCGGAGTGGTCGTCCGAGGGCTTGCCCGCGTCCCCGTGCCCGGCGCCCTCGGGGGCCCGGTCGAGGGCGTGGGGATACCCCGCGGCCTTCCAGGCCGCGTCGAGCGGCTTGAGGTACTGCATCGGGTCGGCGAGCAGGTCCTTCTCGCAGCTCTCGCAGCACAGCCGCACCAGCCGGTTGCCGACGACCACCTCGTAGGGCTCGCCCATCCCGCCCAGCTCCTCGCCCGACACCGGGCAGGTCTTCAGCGGGTAGTGCGGCCCCTGCTGGGCGAGGACCGCGGCATCCAGGGCCGCGAGCGTCGGCTTGGGGTCCTTCCCGAACTCCTTCACGCAGTCCGTGCAGCAGAACCGGATCAGGCGGCCCTTGTAGATCCGATCGACCGCGATGTCCTCGCCGTCCTCGGTGAGCGGCTCGCCGGAAACCACGCAGCTCGTGACCGGGTAGAAGGGCATCTGGGCCTTGATCATGATCGCGTCGAGCTTCTTGAAGCCCGCGTCCTGGTCGGCCTCGAACTTTTTGATGCACGACTTGCAGCAGAAGCGGACCTCGCGGCCGTCGTACTCACGCACGACCGGCTCGCCCATCCCGCCGAGCTCCTCCCCGGAGATCGGGCAGGTGTCGGCGAGGTAGGGGATCACCTCCTCGGCGTGGGCGGCGGGCGGCGTGGTGGCCGGCTGGGGGGTCTGGTGCTGGTCGGTGTGCTGGGCGGTCGCCGTGGCGGCGCCCAGGCACAGCCCGGCGGCGAGAACGAACGGACGGATCAACGAGACACGGATCGGGAATGCTGACATGGGAACTCCTTGTGCTTGGAATCACATACCGGGGGCCCGCAACCGCGGGCATGACGGGGGATCGACATGTTGTGGGGGATGGGGAGCGCGCGCAACAACCTCACGGGCCGTGAGTTCGCCGCGGGGCTCCTCCTAGATGACGAGCGCGCAGTGCTGGCGCAGGAGCGACATCGATGGTCGCAGAACCGCTCGCCCTTCCGGGGCCGCGACCCGCACCACCGCCGGGAGACCCGGCTCCGCCCACGCCAGCAGCACGGGGGCGATCGGCACGGCGACGGCGGTGTCGATCACCGTCTTGGCGTCGGGCAGGCTCTTCGCGGTCACGCGGGTCCGGCAGTCGCAGCGCCGGTCGTCGTCGGCGGGGGGGGTCGGCTGGTCGGTGTCGCCCTCGGAGCAGCAGCCCGCCGGCTCGGCGTGCCCGGCCGCCGGGCCGCCCAGGAGGCTCTGCCCGAACGCCAGCCCGGCGGACTTGCCCGTGCAGCAGCAGAGCAGCACCGAGACGACCATCGCGGTCGCCAAGAACCAGCGGGATGTGACCGGGACACGCACCATGGGCCTCATATCGTCGAACCAAACCTCGGGGAAGTCTATTCCACCCCGCCAACACGCGGAGGATGACGCGAATGGCGGATCTTGCCCCCCGACGCCACGCGAACAGAACACCCGCGTTCTCGGGCTTCAACCCCGGATTCGCCACCCACGGAACGGGAGCCACCCCCCGCCCGTATAACCCCAAGAAGCACACGGTTCGGCAATGTCGGTCGTTTCCCAACGGCCGCCCAGCCGATAGCAATCCCCGTGCGGACCCACCCCGGGTCCACGCAAGGACGCGACGGTCGATGCCTTGGCGGGCCTCGGCTGGGCATGACGCTGGCGATCGCCATTCCGGCGGCCGCCGCAGGGAGGATGTCATGCTCGACCGCCCCAACCCCCAGTCCGACCGCGCGCCCCAGAGCCCCGCCAGCCGGCTCAGCGAGGTCATCGACCAGCACCTCGACCGCCAGCGCTACCTCGACCAGCACTGGTCGGGCTCGTTCTGGGAGTACCTGGCCATCTGCGAGGAGAGCCCGGCGGTCGCCCGCAACGCCTACCAGCGCCTCTACGACGCCATCATCGCCCAGGGCTACGAGAAGTACCGCCTGTTCAAGCGGGATGTCGTCCGCTACCACTTCTTCAGCGACCCCTACGACCACGGCGCCGACGCCATCTTCGGGCTCGACTTCGCCCTCATGCAGCTCGTCGATGTGCTCCGCTCCGCCGCCGAGGGCTACGGCACCGACAAGCGCATCCTGCTGCTCCACGGCCCGGTCGGGTCGTCCAAGTCCACCATGGCGCGCTTGCTCAAGAAGGGCGTCGAGCACTACTCCTCCACGCCCGACGGCGCCCTCTACTCCTTCAGTTGGATGCTCGACGACCGCTGCGAGGTCACGCCCATCGAGGGCAACCCCCACCAGGCACGCCGTACCCACGAGTTCGCCAGCCCCATGCACGAGGACCCGCTCATCCTCGTCCCCCGCAAGGCCCGCGAGGCGCTCCTCGCCAGCATGAACGAGCGCTACCACCCCGCCCATCACGGCGGCAAGCTCCGCGTCGTCGGCGAGCCCGACCCCTTCAGCCGCCACATCCTCGACGGGCTCATGCAGTTCTACGACGGCGACTGGAAGAAGTGCATGGAGCATGTCCGCGTCCGACGGATCGTCCTCAGCGAGAAGGACCGCGTCGGGATCGGCACCTTCCAGCCCAAGGACGAGAAGAACCAGGACTCCACCGAGCTCACCGGCGACATCAACTACCGCAAGATCGCCCTCTACGGCTCGGACTCGGACCCCCGGGCCTTCAACTTCGACGGCGAGCTGAACATCGCCAACCGCGGCATCTGCGAGTTTATCGAGGTTCTCAAGCTCGATGTCGCCTTCCTCTACGACCTCCTCGGCGCCAGCCAGGAGCACACCATCAAGCCCAAGAAGTTTGCCCAGACCCACATCGACGAGGTCATCCTCGGCCACACCAACGAGCCCGAGTACAAGCGGCTCCAGTCCAACGAGATGATGGAGGCCTTCCGCGACCGCACCATCAAGATCGATGTCCCCTACAACATCCGGCTCGACGACGAGATCAAGATCTACCAGAAGGACTTCGGCCCCGCCCGCATCAAGAGCATGCACATCGCCCCGCACACGCTGGAGGTCGCGGCGATGTGGGCCGTCCTCACCCGCCTCGCCGAGCCCAAAAAGGCCGGCCTCACCCTCATGCAGAAGATGAAGCTCTACAACGGCAAGAGCATCCCCGGCTTCACCGAGGACTCGGTCAAGGAGCTCAAGGAAGAGGCGCCCCGCGAGGGCATGGACGGCATCAGCCCCCGGTACATCCAGGACAAAATCTCCAACGCCCTCGTCGGACGCCAGGCGATCGACGAGAAGACCATCAACCCCTTCATGGTCCTCAACGAGCTCGAGGGCGGCCTGACCCACCACTCGCTCATCACCGACGAGGAGACCAAGAAGCGCTACCGCGAGATCCTCGCCATGGTCAAGGAGGAGTACGAGGACATCATCAAGGGCGAGGTCCAGCGGGCCATCTCCGCCGACGAGGACGCCATCAAACGCCTCTGCACCAACTACATCGAGAGCGTCCGCGCCCACACCCAGCGCGAGAAGGTCCTCAACAAGTACACCGGCAAGTACGACGAGCCCGACGAGCGGCTCATGCGGGCCATCGAGGAGAAGATCGACATCCCCGACAGCCGCAAGGACGACTTCCGCCAGGAGATCATGAACTACATCGGCGCCCTGGCCCTCGACGGCAAAAAGTTCGAGTACAACACCAACGCCCGCCTCTACAAGGCCCTCGAACTCAAGCTCTTCGAGGACTCCCGCGACACCATCAAGCTCAAGAACCTCGTCTCCAGCGTCGTCGACGACGAGACCCAGCAGAAGATCGATGTGGTCAAGCAACGGCTGATCAAGCAGTTCGGCTACAACGAGGTGTCGGCGGCCGATGTGCTGAACTATGTCGCCAGCATCTTCGCGCGGGGTGATACCAAGTCCAAGTAACCCCCCCCACTCACACCACGCCCGACACAACAGAGCCCGAAGCGCCAGCGAGGGTCCGACCCCCGCCCACCCCCGGCGCAGGCGTCGCCCCCGGTCCCACTCCGCAACGCGGAGGGGACAGGAGCGTGCCGCAGGCGGGCACCGGGGGAGGTGCGTCCCCAAACGCAACCTCCATCACAGGAGCCAATATACTCCCCGAATGCTCTGGGGCCTCTACACCATCGCCGCCGCTTTCACCCTCGCCTGGCTCCTCCTCGCCGCCTGGGCCCTCCTCGCCGACCGCTCCCGCGGCCGCCCGCGCTGCCCCAAGTGCTTCTTCTCCCTCGAGGGCCTCGACACCCCCCGCTGCCCCGAGTGCGGGCGGGTCGCCCAGTCCGAGCGGCACCTCCACCGCACCCGCCGCCGCTGGGGCGTCGCGGTCCTCGGGGGCGTCCTCCTGCTCAGCCCCGCCGCCGCCACCGCCTGGCTCGCCCGTGTGCAGCAGGTCGGGGCGTGGGGAGACATCCCCTCCTGGGTGCTCACGCGTCTCCTGTGGCTCCAAGACCAAGCCTTGGAACAGGAACTGCTCGATCGAATCGGCGATGCGGAGTTCGATCGCGACTCACTCGAGCGAATCGCATTGCTCGCCGCGGAGGACTTGGACAACGAGGAACGCCGGGACTGGGCCTTCGCGGTCCTCGACGAAATCTCGTACAACAGCATCGGCAGGCGTGACCAGGACCGGCGCCCGATGCTCGAAGAGTTGCACCCCGACCGCACCGTGCCCGCGTTACTGGGCCGTCTCGCCAGGGGAGACTCCGGCGAGCAGGCTCGCGTGCTCCATCTGCTTGCCCACCTGCGAGACGCGGACGAACGCGCCAACCTTGCCATTCTTGCCAGCTTGGGCTCCGAAACGGCGCAGGTGTATGAGTCCGCGGAGACCGCCATCAGCACGCACTGGCGCGCCAGTTCCACCGTGCGCCGATTGCCGAACCCGCTTCGTTGGCTTCGTCAACGATCGCATACCCCGGGCCTCACCCAACCGACCCGTGCCGCAGCCCAGTGGATCGGCACGCAGATCGCACCGTGCCTCGATGAGCCGTCCGCTGCTCTCGATGTCGCGCAACACCTGGTCTCGGGTACCCTTTTACCCCCACCCCCATCCGGAGGAGAGGTGCTCGCACAGATCGCCGGGCTCTGGCTCTGGTGCCGACTCGCCCCGGAGGATCCGGCTTGCCACGCCGCGTTGGAGCAGGCCGCGGCCGCCAGCGATCCCGAACTCCGCGTTGCCGCCGTCGAGCTTCTCCCATGCCTGGGCTGGTGCCCAACAACCGAGTCGGTGCTCCGCCGAGCACTCTTCGACGCCGACGGCCATGTGCAATCGACAGCCAGCATCACCATCGGAGAGTTTGGACACCAGGCCGAGCCCCTGGTGCCCGACATGCTCGAGTATGTGCGGCTGCCCAGCAAAGGTACCAATAGCTACTTCTCGTACTACTTCACGGATGCGGGCGGCGATCCCGCAGATCTGCTCGCGGCGTTGATAGAGCACCTAGAGACCAAACGCGTGGAGATCGCCAACAGCGTCCAAGACGCGTGGGTCATCAACCTGACCTATGAGTTCCGCTGGATCGCCTACCTCGGTCTCCGCGACGCGGACGCCGGGGAAGTAGTCCGGTGGTTCGTGGATCGGATCGTCCAGCACAGGACGGTGGCGGGGAGCGTCGACTACTGGGCGATCCTCGCCTACGCGGTCCTGACGGATGACCACGAGTACGCCACCGGGGCCGTGCTCGCCGCGAATCCCAACCTCGCCGATTGGGGTGGGGCCGGGAGCATCGAAGAAGTGCTCATCGAGCTCTGTCAACGGGGCCTCACCGAACCCGACCTGCTCATCGACCGATACTTGCGCCACGGCTCTCAGGATGAGCGGGTGGGCTTCCTCAAGGTGCTTGGGCTCGTGCCTGTGGATCGACTCGACGCCTACCGAGACGCACTCCAGGAGCTCCGCGTCGACACCGACCCAACCGTCGCATCGAACGCGAAGGCCCAACTCGACCGTCTCGACTGACCACCCCCGCAGCCGATACCCCGCCCACGGCTACCCCGGCTCAGCCTGCCCCGAGTGCGGCCACGACTGGAACGACCCCGCCGACCACATCGGGCGCTAAGTCCCACCCATCTAGCCCACGCCAAGCACCCCACCCCTACAACTTCTTCAACGCACCCACCAGCGCATCAATATGCGCCGTCTCATGCGCCGCCGAGACCTGCACCCGCAGCCTCGCCGTCCCATCCGGCACCACCGGGTACCCGAACCCGATCACGAACACGCCCATCTCCAGCAGCCGCTTACTCATGCTGATGGCCTTGGCGGTGTCGCCGACGATGATCGGGCAGATCGCCGTCGGGCTCTCGAGCACCTCCAGCCCGGCCGCGGCGAGCTTCTTGCGGGCGTAGGCGACATTGTCCTTGAGTTTGCGCACACGCTGCGGCTCGCGCATCACGATCTCGATCGCCTTGTTGGCGCTGCACGCCACCGTCACCGGCAGGGCGTTGCTGAAGAGCGTCGGACGGCCCCGCTGGATGATGAGCTCGGTCCCCCGCTTGGGCCCGGCGATGAAGCCCCCCGCCCCGCCGCCGAGCCCCTTGCCCAGCGTGCCGGTGAAGTAGTCGACCGTGCCCAGCCCCGTCCCATCCGGCCCTTCGTCGCTCCGTCGCTTCGTCGCTCCGTCGCTCAACATCCCATAGTGCTCGTGCGTCCCCCGCCCGGTCTCCCCCATCACGCCGTGGGCGTGCGAGTCGTCGACGATGAGCTTGGCATCGTACTTGTCGCACAGGGTCCGCAGCTCGGGCAGGTTGGCGATATCCCCCTCCATGCTGAACACGCCGTCGGTCACCACCCACGCCTGCCCGGTGATCTCCTCGTTGTCCTCGCACTCGATCAGCCGGCGTTCGAGGTCGTCGAGGTCGGAGTGCTGGTAGACCGCCTTGAAGACCCCCTTCTTGACCGCCGGGGTCAGGCGGATCGCGTCGATAATGCAGGCGTGGTTGAGCGCATCGGAGATGATGACATCACCCGCCTCGCAGAAGGTCGGGAAGAGCGCCTCGGTCGCGTTCCAGCAGCTGACGAAGGTGTACGCGCTCTCGGTGCCCATGTACCTGGCGATGGTCGCCTCGAGCTGCTCGTGCGGCTCGAAGGTGCCGCAGATGAACCGCACGCTCGCGGTGCCGGCCCCATACTTCCGCAACCCCTCGATCCCCGCCTCGACCACCTCGGGGTGGTTGGCCAGGCCCAGGTAGTTGTTCGAGCAGAAGCACAGCGCCTCGATCTCCTTGCCCGCGCTGGTGCGCATCCTGATGACGGCGTCCATCGGCGAGCGGATCAGCTGCAGGTGCTTGTACTGCCCGCCCGCCTCGAGCATGCGGAGCGTCTCGTCGGTGCGGGCGTCGAACGGCTGGGCGATGGTGGTGGACATGGGGCGCCTCCGGGTTGAGAGTCCACCTGGAGGATAGGATTCCCCAGGGCGTCGGGCCGTGCGGGCGATCCGAAGGGGCATTCGCGGGAGCGGGGAGGCGGGCGTGCTGAGAGCATGGTGGAGGGCGATGTGGCGACCCGTGCCGTCCGTTTGGCCGGTACCCTACCTGTGGTGGCGCCAGTTGAAGTTCGGGTTGGCGATGCTCGGGCTGCTGGCCTTGGGCATTGTCGGCTGGTCGATGTCCTCGCCGGCGCTGCACGGGACCAACGGATGGCTGGTGTTGCTCACCGGGCCCGCGTGGATGATGCCCGGCCTGGTGGTGATGATCGTCGACTTACGGTGGGTGGGCCGTATGCGGGCGCGGGCCCGCGAGGTCGATGGATGCTTGTGCCTCCGTTGCGCATACCCGATCGCGGGACCGGGCGAGGAGGGGGTGTGCCCCGAGTGTGGGGAGGCGTTCCGCCTCGCCGAGTCGAGGACCAAATGGCGGGCCGCGCTTAGGCTGGACGAGTGGTAGGGCCCAACCCCCCTACCCCGCCCGCCGCTCCACCGGCCGGGAGATCAGCGCCGACTGGGCCTTGTACGCATCAAACTCGTCGGGCGTCTCGGGGAAGAACAGCGACTCCCGCACATCGTGCCCCTCGGCCTCCAGGATCTGCACGCCGTCGGCCTCGCTCAGGTTCACCCGCTCGCGAGGCTCCTCCAGGTTGTCCGGATCGAACGCCCGCCCCGGCAAAATCGCCACCGTCGGACGGCACGGGTCCAACGCGTCCCACGCCACCACCGCGCCGAACCGCCCGTCGCTCAGCCGCACCATGCTGCCCACCGGGAAGGGCGGCACCACCTGCAGCAGCCCCTTGAGCACGATCGGGTCGAGCTGCGCCGACTCGGGCCCGCGGAGCAGGCGGTGCAGCACGCACACGCTCGGGACCGGGGCCGGGTCCTCCCGGTCGGGCGAGCCCGACGCGGGGAAGCGCATGCGGGTGAAGGTGTCCGCCGCGCCGATGATTCGAGCGAACACATGGATGTCCGTCCCGGAGAGCGGCTCCTCCTCCCCGGCCACATTGGTGCGGGCGGGGAACCCCGAGCCGTCGAACCGCTGGTGGTGGTTCAGGACCGCCGCGGCCGCGGAGGGCTCGATCTGCCCGCGCACCTTCTCGTAGCCGATCCGGACATGCTCGCGCCATGTCGGGTCGGTCTGGTCGCTGCTCGCCCGCCAGCGCCAGCGGCTCTCGGCGGGCAGCTCGGTCAGGCCGATATCCCGGAGCAATGCGCCCATGCCGAGGTTCGAGACATCCCGCGCCACCATGCCCAGCCGCGTGCGGGAGAGGATGAGGTAGGTCTCAAGCTTGAGCCCCAGCAGCAACGACAGGAAGCACCCCTGCCCGGCGGTGCGCGACATCGGCACCTGCGAGCCGGCCAGGTCGATCACCAGCGTGCCGGCCTTGGGGCTCTCGACCAGCCGCGTCAGCAGGTCGCCGATCGCCCGCCGGTAGGTGCTGTAGTCCAGGTCGGCGCCGCCCTGGCTCACCACCTCACCGAACGCACGGCCGATCGCGCCGGCGAGCTCCTGGCCCGCCTGCACCACCTCCGGGCAGATCTGCTCGGCCACGAAGTCCATGCCCGGATACCGGATCCACAGGTTCTGCGCGTGCAACTGCTCCAGACGCCCGATCGTCTTGGCGTCGAGCACAAACCCGGGACGCAGCAGGACCTGCCCCGGGTTTTTGGGGTGGGTGATGGGCATGGCCAACTCCATGCCCGGCCTGGCTTGGGCGATCTCGACTCGGAGCATCCGCGACACCCTCCCGGCGGCACTGCTATCGACCCGGCCCGGCGTCCCGCCGATGGGAATGCCCCCGGGCCAGCCCCGCCGCACCGCCATCCGGCGGGCTGTCGGCACAGCCGCGCCAGCTTCACGCGCCCCGGGCCTTACCGGACCGGCTCGCCCCTAGCATCCCCCATGCACGAGATCACCCCCGACGCCCGGCGACGCCACCTCGATTGGCTGCTCGAGTTGACCGGCGTCCCCACCGCCGCCGGGCGTGAGCACCGGGTCGTCGCCTGGATCCAGGCGTGGCTCGCCGACCGGCCCGACCTCACGCTCGCGCGCGACAAGGTCGGCAACCTGCTCGTCCGCTTCGCCGACCAGCCCGCGACCGCGAGCCCGCTCTACCTCACGGCCCACCTCGACCACCCGGCGTTCGTCGTCGAGCGCACCGTCAGCCCCAGCATGGTCGAGCTCGCCTTCCGCGGCGGGGTGATGGACGACTACTTCGCCGATGCCCGCGTCGAGCTCCTCGACGCCGACGACCACGCCTGGCGCGGCAGGCTCGCCGAGCGCGTCGACGGGGCCAGCCCGAAGTTCAAGTACTTCCTCTGCGAGCTCGACCGCGACTGCGACAGCCTGCGCCCCGGCGACATCGCGCGGTGGGAGTTCCCCTCGCCGGATGTCGCCGAGGTCGACGGCGTCGAGTGCGTGCGCACGCACGCCTGCGACGACCTCGCCGCGGCCGCGGCCGCCCTCTCGGCGATCGACGAGCTGCGACGCCTCCGCGCCGCGGGGCAGGCGGTCGGCGATGTGCGCCTGCTCTTCACCCTCGCCGAGGAGGTCGGCTTTGTCGGCGCCATCGGCGCCTGCCGCCACGCGACGCTCGAACCCGGGGCACGCCTGCTGGCGCTCGAGAACTCGCGCAGCTTCCCCGACTCGCCCATCGGCGGCGGGCCGATCGTGCGCGTCGGCGACCGGGTCACGGTCTTCACCCCCGAGCTGACCGCCGCCGTCGCGGGCGTCGCCGAGAAGGTCGCCGGCGGCCCCGCCCAGCCCATCGCCAGCCAGAAGGAGAGCACCCTGCCCAAGTGGCGCTGGCAGCGGAAGCTCATGGCCGGCGGCGCCTGCGAGGCCAGCGTCTTCTGCGCCTTCGGGCACTCCTCCACCTGCGTGTGCCTGCCCCTGGGCAACTACCACAACATGGCCGACCTCACGGCGGTGCAGGCCGGGACCAACACCGCCAGCCCCCAGCCGGGGCGGGAGTACATCGGCCTCTCGGACTACCACGGGCTGGTCGACCTGCTGCTGGCGTGCGCGACCGACCTGGCCGACCCGGCGGGCCCCCACACCTCGAGCTTCCGCTCGCGGCTCGATACCCTCTGGGACGAGCTGAAGTTCGTGCTCGACTGAGCGGGCGCCCTCTACCGCGGCGTGCAGGGGCGCCAGCGCCTGCCGTCCACCGTCTGGCCCATCAGGTCATTGAACTCGTCGATGATCGCCATCCCCTCTTCCGAAACCGCGGGCGACCAATCGGCGTCATCCACGCGCCTCACGAGCGTGTTGGCGGCCTGGAACGCCCGATCGGAGGTCTGGTTGGACTTCCCGGTCTTGGCCACCTCCTCCTTGAGGCGCCGGTACTCCTCGGTGTAGGTCACGAGGTAGGCGATCCTCCGGGCCGACGCCTGGCCGCAGTCGCCCTCGAGCGCGACCACCTTGGCCTCCACCCCGTCGCCTGTCTCGCCGCCGATTCCCGGCAGCGGCGTGATCGAGCCCAGCGGCGCGGTGTACAGCCGCTTCTCGCTGAGGTCGTAGTACCAGTCCTGCGGGCCGCTGTCGCCAGTGAGGTTCCGCAGCGCGAACGCGCCCGCGGCGAGGGTGACGACGCCGAGGGCGATGTACTTGGCCAGATCCTGCTTTTCCATGTTCCCTCTTTGGTCCGCCGTGGCGGTCACCGCCCCAGGAGCGGGCCCGGCCTCAATCGTGCGGGTCCAGCTCCATCGACCACCAGCAGGCGTCGACCGTGCACGGGATATCCGACGCGTTGAGCAGCTGCACGCTCCCATCGAGGAAGGTGTAGTTTCCCTTGTCGGCGTGGCGGCGGGCGCCGGCATCGCCCTGCAGGTTGCGATCGAAGCCCTCGCGGCCGATCCAGCTCGAACTGAACGGCGGGCTCCACTTGTACAGCCAGAAGCGGTCCTCGGGGTACGAGCTGTCGTAATCGCTGTGCCCGTCCCCGAACACGATGGTCTGGTTCGGCATCTCAGACTCGCCGATGTGCGGCCACCGATCCCAGCGCGCGACGCGGTTGTTGCCCCGGCGTTGGTCCTGGGGGTACTGGTCTTTGGGGCGCATCATGGGGCCCCGCCCCTCCATCTGCTCCCAGTAGTGGGCCATGACGCCCGCGATGCCGCTGGCGTTGAACATCTCGTCGGGGTCGAGGCGCCCGAAGTTGAACGGGTCGACCTCGTCCGCGGGACCCTCGCTGCTCTTGTACGACTCGGTCATGTCCCAATCGGAGATCCCGTCGGCGTAGCGCTCGTTCCGCTCGCTCGGGCAGTCGACGGCCTCCGGGTTCTCGCCGTACCACTGGAACAGCGTGTACCGCCAGGTCACCTGGATGCGTGCGTAGTTCCCGTACCGCTCCATGTGCTGGATCGGCGGCAGCTCGTCGTCGAAGTCGCCCCCATAGAGCCCGACGGCAATGCCGAGCTGGCGTTCGCTGGTCCCACAGACCGCCGCCCGTGCGGCCTCCCGTGCCTTGCCCAGGCTCGGCAGGAGGATCGAGATCAGGAGCGCGATGATCGCGATCACCACCAGCAGCTCGATCAGCGTGAATCCTCGGCGGCGCATGGCATCGACCTCCGTCTGGAGCGACCGGACGCGCGGCGGCGAACGCCCCCGCGATAGGCTCCACGATTCTACCGGAAACCGCCCCGGTGTCGAATCGCCAATCCGGTGCGGGGCGGCGCCGTCGGCGGGGTTCTCTTTGCAAGAACCTCGATTCCGCGATGAGCCCAGGGACTAGTCCCGGGAGAATCACAAGAAAAGACCCCACCCCGGGCCCGATGTTTGCTTTCGATTCGTATAGCTTCCACCAGCGCACAGAATGCGCTCATCCTCGCGGCAATGCGGAGATTGCGCCGCGCGCGAGCCTTCGCCGAGTGTATATTGAGAGTGTCTGACTCCAGCCCGGGGCGCGGCCGGGCCGGCGTTGTGCCGGTCCATCGGCTCATGCTGGCGTCAGGCGCATTGTACAGGAGTGAGCGATGAGAAGAGCAACCGCATTGTTGGCCCTGGCCGCTCTGGCCGGCGCCGCGACCGCCCAGGTCGAAAGCCAGTGGAACTTCGACGGCAACCTCGACGCCGCGTTCGGCACGGGCGTCCTGGACTACTGGACATTCGACGCCCAGGCCAAGACCACCTTCGGGCTGGCCTCGGCGCTGGCCGCCACCACCCCCGACGGCGGTGACCCCATGGTCGCGGCCATCGACTTCACCAACGACCTCGAGGCCTTCGTGTGCCTCCACGGCGCCGGGCCCAACGGCGGCGGGGCGTACACCAACGACTACACCCTGATCTGGGATATCTATGTCCCCCAGTCCTCCTGGGATAGCTTCGACTGGCTCAGCCTTTACAACACCAACGCCAGCAACTCCAACGACGGCGACCAGTGGATCTGGATGGGCGCCGAGCCCGGCGAGTTCGGCGTCGGCGACTTCGGCTACGCCGGGGCCATTATGCCCGACACCTGGCACCGCTACGCGCTCACCTACGAGACCAACGACTCGGGCGAGGTCAAGGTCCGCCAGTTCATCGACGGCACGCTCGTCGGTGTCGGCGCCACCACCCGGGACGGGCGGTACGCGCTCTACAACACCGATTTCCCCGATAACCCCTGGTTCCATGTCATGGCCGACGACTCGGGCGACATGGCCCCCTGCGTCATCGCCAGCTTCTACTTCGCCGACTACACCTGGGACTCGGCCGCCATCAAGGCCCTCGGCTGCGTCTCCGCCGGCGGCGCCACAAGCCCCGGGCCCGCGTGCTCGACCCAGGACTCGTACTGCGACACCCCCGCCGACTTCAACGGCGACGGCCTCGTGGACACCCGCGATGTGCTGGCCTTCCTGAACGCCTGGTCGCTCGGCTGCCCGTAAGCACCGAGCCCCCGGGATCACGCGACCAACACCGACGGACGCCGGGCTGCCCCGGCGTCCGTCGCTTTTTGGAGCCCGCTACCATGTCGGCCAGGAGGCCCCATGCCCGACGCCCTGACCATCGAGCAACTCAGGTTCCGGTACCCCGGCGCGGCGAGCGATGTCCTCCGCATCGACGCCCTCACTCTGTCGCCGGGCGAGCAGGCGCTCCTCACCGGGCACTCCGGGCGCGGCAAGAGCACCCTGCTCTACCTCATCGCCGGGCTCATCGAGCCGACCGGGGGCCGGGTCCTCGTCCACGGGCAGGACATCCACGCCCTCCGCGGCCACAAGCGCGACGAGTTCCGGGGGCGTGCGATCGGCATGATCTTCCAGACCTTCAACCTGCTCCAGGGCTTCACCGCCGCGGAGAATGTCATGCTCGCGATGATGTTCAGCACGATCCCCCGTGCCGAGCACCGCCCGCGGGCCCACGAGCTGCTCGGCCACCTCGGCGTCGACCGCCCCGACGCCCCGCCCGAGGAGCTCTCGATCGGGCAGCAGCAGCGTGTCGCGGTCGCCCGGGCCGTCGCGTGCAGGCCCGACCTGGTGCTCGCCGACGAGCCGACCGCGAGCCTCGACCCCGACAACGCGGTGGGCGCGATGGACCTGATCCAGACCGCCTGCCGTGAGTCCGGCGCCGCCCTCCTGTGCGTGAGCCACGACCCCTCGATGGCCGCCCGCTTCGAACGCCGGGCGAGCCTGGACGAACTGAGCACCCGCAGACCGAACGCAGAGCACGCAGAGGAGTCGCAGAGTGCGCAGAGCTAAGACACCCTGTTCTCAACTCTGCGTCCTCGGCGCACCCTCCGCGACCTCTGCGTTCTGACTCTGCATTCGGATTCCCCATGCCCATCACCGACTTCACCATCATCCGCCGTAGCCTCGCCAGCAGGCTGTTCTCGACCGTCACGACCGCGCTCACGGTCGCGATCGCCGTCGGCCTGCTGCTCGTCCTCCTCGCGATGATGGACGCCGGCCGCCAGGCGTTCCGGCGGGGCTCGGGCGACATGCACCTGCTAGTCACCAAGGAGCCCAGCGGCCTGGTCAGCGTGCTCAACGGGATCTTCTACGCCAACGCGCCCGCCGGCCCGATCACCGCCGCCGAGCTGGCCCGCATCCGGGGCGACCCCCGCGTCGCGATGGCGATCCCCACCCAGCAGGGCGACAGCTACGCCGGCCTGCCGGTGATGGCCACGACGACCGCGTTCTTCAGCGACTTCGCCCCCACCGTCGGCGAGCCGTGGCGGTTCGCCGGGGGCGAGGCGTTCGACCAGCCCTTCGAGGTCGTCCTCGGCGCCAAGGCCGCGGAGACGATCGGGGCGCGGCTCGGGCAGACGATCCACCTGACCCACGGCCGCGCCGAGGCCGAACAGCAGGGACACGAGCACGACGAGTTCGACTACACCATCGTCGGCATCCTCGCGCCCACCGGTTCGGCCCATGACCGGGCGGTCTTCACCGACCTGGTCAGCGCGTGGACCATCCACGCCCACGACCGCCGCGTCCGCGAGGACCCCCACGCCGAGACCACGCCCGACGACATCACCGACGAGGACCGCAAGGTGACCGGCGTCTATGTCCGCGCCGCCTCGCGCCCGGGCTCGCAGGCGAGCGCCGCCTTCGCCCCGCTGGCCTACCAGCTTCGCAACGAGGGCTTCATGGTCGCCGAGCCGACCAAGGAGATCGAGAAGCTGTTCGACATCGTCTGGAATATCGATCTCGTTTTCCTCGCCCTGGCGGGGGTCGTGATGGTCTCGAGCGCCGTCTCGATCATGATCGCGCTCTACAACTCGATGGAGCAGCGCCGACGCCAGATCGCGGTGCTCCGCGTGCTCGGCGCGAGCCGGGGCCGCGTCTTCGGCCTCATCCTCACCGAGTCGGCGGTGCTCGGGCTGCTCGGGGCGCTGGCGGGCGTGCTGCTCGCGCTGGTCGGCGGCGTGGTGGTCGCCGGGGCGCTCCGCCGCATCCTGGGCATCGTCGTCACCCCGATCTACCCGCCCGAGTGGGTCCTGCTGGTGGTCGTTGTGGCCGTGCTCCTGGCGGCACTCGCGGGCGTGGTGCCGGCCATCGCAGCCTATCGCACAAGCGTCGCGCGGAACCTGCGACCGGCGTCGTAGCCGGCCCCCACGCCGGATCACTCCCGGGTGGTGATGACCGCGCTGCCCCACGCCGGCAGCGACACCCCCGGCAGGTCCTCGCCCTCACCACCCGCCGACGGCCCGAGCCGCACACCCGAGACCGGCCCACCGGAGCAGTTGGCGACGACGAGCACCTCGGCGCCCGGCGAGATGAGCCGGTACGCGAGCACCGCCGGGTCGCTGGCGCCCAGCAGCTCGAACCCGCCGCGCCAGACTTCCGGATGCTCGGCCCGGAGCCGGATGAGCCGTCGATAGGTCGAGAGCAGGGACGCGGGGTCGTCGCGTTGCGCGCGCACATTCACGGCCGGCGTGTCGGCGTGGGGCTCGCGCCAGGGTGTGCCGGTTGTGAACCCACCGGTCGGCGTGTCGTCGGTCCACTGCATCGGCGTGCGGAGGTCGGGGTCGGGCTTGGCGCCGGTCATGCCGAGTTCTTCGCCGTAGTAGAGGAAGGGGATGCCGGGGAGCGTGAGCTGGATGGTGGCGCAGAGCTTGGCTTTGGCGAGTGCCTCGGTCTCGCTCTTCGAGCCGGCGCGGAGGGTGGTCATCACCCGCTGCATGTCGTGGTTGGCGAGGAAGGTGGCGTACTGGTTGTCGGGGTAGACCGACTGCGCCTGCTCGATGGCCTTGGCGATGCGGGCGGCATCACCATCGCGGACACCCTCGACGATAGCGAACGCCAGGTCGAACTCGAAGGCCGCGTCGAGGGAGTTGGGGATGTAGCGGGCGATCTGGTCGGCGCTCGACCACACCTCGCCGATGAGGAAGGCCTCGGGGTTGGCCTCTTTCATCGCTCGGTGGTAATCCTGGAGCCACTCGATGGTCTCGGGGGTGTTCTCGACGGCGGGCCAGTCCTCGATGAGGTGCTTGGCGGCATCGAGACGAAAGCCGTCGGCGCGGAGGTCGGTGAGCCAGAGGCGGGAGAAGTCGTGCACGGCGGCGGTGGTGTCGGGGTTGGCGAGGTTGAGGTCGGGCATGCCGCGGTAGAAGAGGCCGAAGTAGGAGGGGCCGGGCGCGGCGTCGCGCCCGCGTCCGGGGCGGTGCCAGACCTGGGATCCCCAGTTGACGGCGGGCGGGTTGTCGCTCCAGATGTACCAGTCGCGCGTGGGGGAGGCGGGGTTGCGGGACTCGATGAACCAGGGGTGGTCGCTGGAGGAGTGGTTGATGACGGTGTCGACGATGATGCGCATGCCGCGGGCGTGGGCGGCGTCGATGAGGGCGAGGAAATCGTCGTTGGTGCCGTACTCGTCGTCGACCGTCTTGTAGTCGATGACATCGTACCCGTGGTAGCTGGGCGACTGGCAGATGGGCATGAGCCAGAGGGCGGTGACGCCGAGGTCGGAGTGCGTGTCGGGGTCGGCGTCGTTGAGGTAGTCGAGGCGTTCGATCAGACCCCGCAGATCGCCGACCCCGTCGCCGGCGAGCGGCCCCTCGGCCGAGTCCGCGAACGACCGGACGAAGACCTCGTAGAAGACGGCGTCGCGCCACCAGTCCTGGGCGGAGGCGGATGGAACACAGAGGCACAGAGACGCAGAGAGAAGGCGGAAAGGCAGGATTGGCCGCGGATGAACGCGGATGAACGCAGATGAAGGCCGAGAAGCACTGGTTGGGTCAGGCTGCGCCTGACTTGGTTCAATCCGCGTTGATCTGCGTTCATCCGCGGCCGGTGTGCCTTGCTTCTCTGTGTCTCTGCGCCTCTGTGTTGACATGACCCCTCATTCCTCCGGCGGCGTCCAGCGCCCCGGCTCGCGCCGGCTCTTGCCCGGCCGGTCGGTGAGCTTGTCGCCCAGGTCCTCGCGGGCGGCCTCGGCGTAGTGCATGAGGCGCTCGACGACCTCGGGGTACTCCGCGGTAAGGTCGGTGGTCTCGCCGAGGTCGGCGTCGAGATCGTAGAGCTCGACGCCCATGTCGATCTGCGCGTAGGGGCCGGGCAGGCCGTCCGCGCCGGGGGTGGAGCCGAGCATAGTGCGGTAGCGGTGCGGCAGGTAGAGCTTCCACTTGCCGGAGCGCAGGGCTTCGAGGTTGTTGTCGTGGTAGTAGAAGTAGAGGGCCTCGTGCGGGGACTTGGCGCCTGGTCGGCCCAGCATGAGGGGCAGGATGCTCAGCCCGTCGATAGGGCGCTCGAGGAGCGAAAGGGGATCGGGAGCATGGCCGTAGTCCGCGAAGATCGCGCGGACGGTCGGCAGGATGTCGATGGTCATCACCGGCTCGTCGCAGGTGGTGCCCGCGGGGATGCGCCCGGGCCAGCGCATGACGCAGGGCTCGCGGACGCCGCCCTCCCAGGTGGTGCCCTTGCCCTCGCGGAGGGGGCCGGCGGAGCCGGAGTGGTTGCCGTAGCTGAGCCAGGGGCCGTTGTCGCTGGTGAAGATGATGAGGGTGTTGTCGGTCAGGCCGAGGCGGTCGATCGTGTCGCAGACGGTCCCGATCGACCAGTCGATCTCGCTGATGACATCGGCGTAGAGGCCGCTCCCCGTCTTCCCATCCCACGCCTCCGACGCGTAGATCGGCACATGCGGCATGGGGTGGGGGATGTAGACGAAGAACGATTCCTTGGCGTGTTCTTCGATGAACTGCACGGCCCGCTCGGTGAAGTACCTGGTGAACTGCCGCTGGTCGTCGAGGGTGATGTCGTGGTTGATGATGGTCGTGTTGTGGTAGAGCGGCAGGTCGGGGTACCCCTGCTTGCGCAGCCGCTGCTCCTCGGTCATGTCGGGGTGGCGGGGCCACATGTCGTTGGAGTAGGGGATGCCGATGAACTCGTCGAAGCCGTGGTTGGTGGGGAGGAAGGGCTCGCGGTGGCCGAGGTGCCACTTGCCGTAGATTGCGGTGGCGTACCCGCGGGCCTTGCACACCTCGGCGAGCGTGGTCTCGTCGGGGTTGATCCCGTGGTTGGCATTCGGCCCGAGGGCGCCCTGGATGCCGACCCGGTTGGGGTAGCACCCGGTGAGCAGGCCGGTCCGCGAGGCCGAGCAGACGGGCTGGGCTGCGTAGAAGCTCGTGAACCGCATCCCCTCGCTGGCCATGCGTTCGAGGTTGGGCGTCTCGTAGCCTCGGGCGTGCTCGAGCACATCGCCGTAGCCGAGGTCATCGCAGAACATGATGACGATGTTGGGCGGGCGCTTGAGGGGTTCCAGTCCCGGCTGAGCGAGGGCGGGGATCGCTGCGGCCAGGGCCGCGAGCAAGGGCAGCAGTCGGGAGATCATGCCCGCAGCCTATCACGCCCGGGGCGATGAGCGACTGGCGTCGAAAGCCCCGAGCCCCACGACGCCCCGCCACCGGCATCCGGGGGCGACACCCAGCCCTCAGGACATACCCTCCACCACATGCCCGACCCCGCACACCAACCCGCAGCCGACCCCGCCCCCCACCTCAGCCCCGACC
>CAYJPX010000008.1:0-56348 GCA_964372195.1 uncultured Phycisphaeraceae bacterium | reverse complement strand
GACCCATACCATCCGGGCCTTGGAGCACGCCATGACTGATACGCCTGACACGCCCGACCGGCCCCGCAACTTCATCCAGCAGATCATCGACGAGGACAACCGGACCGGGAAGTGGGGGGGAAGGGTCCACACCCGCTTCCCGCCCGAGCCCAACGGCTACCTCCACATCGGGCACGCGATGAGCGTGTGCCTCAACTCGGGGCTTGCCCGCGAGTTCGGCGGCCGGTTCAACCTCCGCTTCGACGACACCAACCCGGCCAAGGAAGAGGCCGAGTATGTCGAGAGCATCAAGCGCGATGTGAAGTGGCTGGGGGGCGACTGGGAGGACCGGTCCCCCGGCGGCCACGGCGGAGGGCTCTACTTCGCCAGCGACTACTTCCACCAGATGTACGACTTCGCGGTCGAGCTCATCCGGAAGGGCAGGGCCTATGTCTGCGAGCTGACGGCCGAGCAGACCCGCGAGTACCGCGGCACGCTGACCGAGCCGGGCCGGCCCAGCCCCTGGCGCGACCGGCCGTCGGAGGAGAGCTTGGACCTCTTTGCGCGCATGAAAGCGGGCGAGTTCCCCGATGGCTCCAAGACGCTCCGGGCGAAGATCGACATGGCCTCGCCGAACATGAACCTGCGCGACCCGGTGATGTACCGCGTGCTGCACGCCCACCACCACAACACCGGCGACGAGTGGTCGATCTACCCGATGTACGACTGGGCCCACGGGCTGGAGGACTCGCTCGAGGGGATCACCCACTCGATCTGCACGCTGGAGTTCGAGGACCACCGGCCGTTGTATGACTGGTACATCGATGCGATCAACGAGGGTCGGACCGCCGACGGCTCCGGCCCCTGGGGCAAGACGGTCCACCACCCCCAGCAGATCGAGTTCGCCAAGTTCCTGCTCAACTATGTCGTGCTCAGCAAGCGGAACCTGATCCGGCTGGTCAAGGAGGGGCATGTCCGCGGGTGGGACGACCCGCGGATGATGACGATCAGCGGCCTGCGCCGGCGGGGCGTCACGCCCGAGGCCCTGCGCAACCTCTGCGAGGGCGCCGGCGTCACCAAGTTCAACAGCGTGCGCGACATGGTGCTGCTGGAGAACGCGATCCGCGAGCACCTCAACAGGGTCGCCCCGCGTCGCATGGTGGTGCTCCACCCGCTGCGGGTCGTGATCGAGAACTACCCGGAGGGGCGGGTCGAGGAATGCGAGGTTCACAATAACCCCGAGGACGAGAGCGCCGGGACGCGGCTGGTGCCCTTCGGGCGCGTGCTGTATATCGAGCGGGAGGACTTCCTGGAGGACCCGCCCAAGAAGTTCTTCCGGCTCGGTCCGGGGCGCGAGGTGCGGCTGCGCGGGGCGTGCTGGATCCGGTGCGAGAGCTTCGTCAAGGACGAGTCGGGCGAGGTGGTGGAGCTGCGGTGTACCTACGACCCGCAGACCCGAGGCGGGGAGAGCCCGCCCGCCGACGCCGAGGGGAATGTCCGCAAGGTCAAGGGCACGCTGCACTGGGTCAGCGCCGCCCACGCCGTCGATGCCGAGGTGCGGCTGATCGATCGGCTCTTCACCGCCGAGGCCCCGGGCAAGGCGACGGGGGAGTTCCTCGACGACCTGAACCCCGAGTCGCTGCGGGTGCTGACGGGGTGCAAGGTGGAACCGGCGCTCAGCGCGCGGACGCCCGACGAGCCGGATTGGGGGGATGGCATACGGCGGTTCCAGTTCGAGCGGCTCGGGTATTTCTGCGTCGATGCCGATTCGGCTCCCGGCAAACCGGTCTTCAACCGAACGGTGACGCTCAAGGACAGTTGGTCGAAGGTGGCGGGGAAGGGTGGGTGATATGACTCCGCGCGCACCCTGCACTGGGCCTGCTTTCCCCGACCGTTCTACACTCCGCCCATGAACCTGACCGTCACCGGCACCGTCGGCATTGATACCGTCGTCACCCCCAACGGCGAGCACCGGGAGGGCATCCTCGGCGGCTCGGGGGTCTATTTCGCCGCGGCCGCGGGGCTGTACACGCCGGTCGGCATGGTCGCGGCGGTGGGGGAGGACTTCCCCGCCGAGTTCCGTGCGCAGATCGCGAGCCTTGCCGGCGTGGACACCGCCGGGCTCGAGGTGCGGGCGGGGTCGAAGACCTTCCGCTGGGGGGGCAAGTATCTGGCGGACATGGACCACCGCGAGACGCTGTTCACCGAGCTGAACATCCTGATCGAGGCCCCGCCGTCGGTGCCCGCGAGGTACGCCGACTGCCCGGTGGTCTTCCTCGCCAACATGCACCCCGGCGTGCAGCACGCCCTGGCCAAGCAGTTCACCAAGCGCCGGCTCATCGTCGCCGACACGATGGACCTCTGGATCGGCACGGCCCGCGCCGAGCTCGAGGTGCTGCTGGGCGATGTCGATGGCCTGGTGCTCAACTTCGACGAGGCCGAGCAGCTCACCGGCGAGCGGAACACCGTGACCGCCGGGCGCAAGCTGCTGGACTTCGGGCCGCGGTTTGTGGTGGTCAAGAAGGGCGAGCACGGGGCGATCCTCGTCCACCGCGACGGCATCGCGGCGCTGCCGGCCTTCCCCGCAGAGTGCGTCGTTGACCCGACCGGCGCGGGCGACAGCTTCGCCGGCGGCATGATGGGGTCGATCGCCGCCGAGCTGGCCCGGGGCGGGGCGGCGGCCAAGGACCCGGCCGGGTTCGAGACCGTCCGCCGGGCGATGGCCCACGGCACGGTGGTCGCGAGCTTCACGATCGAACAGTTCAGCCTCGGCCGCCTGGGATCGCTGACGCGCGAGGAGCTCGGCCAGCGGTACCACCAATACATGCACATGCTCCGCCTGGAGTAGCCCGATGTCGCGCATCCTCGTCCTCCAGCACACCGATCTGTGCAAACCCGGTCGGCTCGGCCGCGTGCTCGTCGAGCACGGGCGGGTGCTCGACATCCGGCGTGTCGACCGCGATGCCGGGGCGGCCCTTCCGGGTGATCTCGGCGAGTATGCCGGCGTGCTCAGCCTGGGCGGGTCACAGAATGTCACCGAGGGGCACGCCTGGATGGCCGGGGAGATGGCGCTGCTGCGGCGGGCGCACGAGGCCGGGCTCGGCGTCGTGGGGATCTGCCTCGGTCACCAACTCTTCGCGACGGCCATGGGCGGGCGGGTCGCGCCGATGGAAACGCCCGAGGTCGGGTTCCACACAGCCGCCCTGACGCCCGCGGGGCGCGACGACCCCGTGCTTGCGGGGCAGCAGTGGAGCGGGATGCAGTTCTGCTCGCACGGGCAGGAGGTGGTCTCTCCGCCGCCGGGCGCCGTGGTGCTGGCCGGGTCGGCGGGGTGCGTGGTGCAGGCCTACCGGCTCGGCGTGCGGTCGTACGGGTTCCAGTACCACTTCGAGTGGACGCGCCCGATGCTCGAAGCCACCAGCGCGAACGACCAATCGCTGCTCGGCCGATGCGGCGTGACGCTCAAGGACATCGATGAGCAGTGCGCGAGGCACTACGCGCGCTTCGAGGAGACCAGCGAACGGCTGTGCTCACAGATCGCGGCGATGGTCCTCGGCGGGCGATGACGCGCCCGCGGGGTGTGCCCCGGAGCCGCGGGGAGCCCGCGATTCGCGCCTGGGCCCGCCCCCTTGGACTACTTCTTCGGTTGGGGTTGCGAGGCGGGTTTGGGCGGCGGCGGCTTGGGCGGGCCGCCCAGGAGGAGCCGATCGATGCTCAGCGTTCCCGGGCCGGCGAAGAACAGCGCCAGCGAGGAGCAGAGCAGGCAGAGCAACCACATCGGGCCGGTCCAGGCCTGGTTGTCGAACGCGGGGTGGTCGGGCAGGATGCCCAGCACCGTCTGCCCGCTCTGGATCGCCGGCCCGATCACCGTCAGCCAGATCGCCCCGAGCATCACCCCCGCCACGCCCAGGGCGCTGAAGCGTGTGAGCAGGCCGATCCCGATCAGCACCCCCCCGACCAGCTCGGTCGCGGCCGCCGCCATGGCGGCGTACCTCGGCCAGGGGTCGTAGTCGGTCTTGGGGTCGAAGTCGATCCAGAGCGGCCTGAGCGGCGAGCTGTCCTCGGCGCTGAGGCCCGGGTGGATCGCCGAGTGAAGCAGCAGGACTATCCCGGCCCACCCCCGCACGCTCTGCGGCTCGGGAAAGTCGGCCGCGGTCGCGAGCGCCGGTGACTCGGTCTGCCAGGTCACGAGGGTCGAGCGCCGGCCGAATGGGGCCAACGACTGGGGTTGGTCGCTGGCGCCGGGGGGTGCGGTGTCCTCGGGTGTGGGTTCCGCTTCCGCGGGGGGCGTCTCGGTGGGAGGCGCAGCCGGCATCGGAGCGTGCGGGTTGGGCAGCACGCCGTAGTTGGCGAGGATGGCGGCCTGCTCTCCCTGGACCTCGAAGCGGTGGACGAACTTGCCCAGGCCGGCCCAGACGAAGGTCAGCGCCAGGGCAAGCCTGAGGAACAAGGGGGCCAGGGCGAGAGCGGTTCGGTCTCGTGCGCGCATGGGGGGCCTCCGTGGCGATTCGCCGCAGCTTCGATAGGGATCGGCCGAATGGGGTTTCGGCCATGGAAAGGTAGGGAGGGGTGATAGGATGGGGCCGCTGCGGGCGTGGCGGAACTGGCAGACGCGCGGGATTTAGGTTCCCGTGGCCGAAAGGCCTTGCAGGTTCGATTCCTGTCGCCCGCACTATGTTCGCATTGTGATCGGTCCTTGGGCAGAACCGGTGCTCTGGGGGTGCCGTATCGTCTGTGCGGATTGGCGGGATTGGGCCATCGGAGGAGCGATCGGGAAGGGTGGCCCCGTCGCAACCCTGTGGTATGTGTACATGCAGCGAGCCCCCGCACCGCGCGGGGCTGTCGTTCTGGACATGGGCAGAGAGGTCGAGGTGAAGGCAATGCGTCAGCGGAATGGCTCCCGAGCAGGTCGTGTGTTTGGACTGGCCGGCGAGGCCGTATCCATCGGGCTCGAGCACTTCGAGGGGCGTCAGTTGCTCAGTGCCGACCTCGGGGGCGTGCGGCTGTTGCTCAACTCGGCGGGCGACGCGGCCGAGGTCCGCCTGTGGACCGGTGAGCACGAAACAGTGCCGGGCGGCACCTCGGCCGATCCGGTCCGGTTCCGGCTGACGGTCGACGAGGAGCGGTCGGTCGGCGAGTTCGACTTCGTCGGACCGGTGGCGACGAACTGGAGCCAGTTCAGCCAGTTCCCGAGCGGCAAACTCGGCGTGAGCTACGACAGCGGGACCCCCAGCTTCGCCGGCTCGTCGTTCAACGCCGCCCAGGGCTTCGAGATGGGCTGGCTGGTCGAGGGCACCCCGGGCAACCAGCAGTCGATCAGCTTCCTCCACGAGCTGCCGACCGCGGCGTCGATCGCGGACCTCGGCGGCGCGTGGAACTTCAGCGCGATCGCCATCCCCACCAGTGGGTCGGCGCAGGGCACAAGTGTCGAGGGAGCCTACGGCACGGTCAATATCACCGACCTGGCGGGCAACTACACCTACAGCGCCAACCAGATCGGCGGCACCGACAGCGGGAGCGGACAGATCGACTCGCTGGCCGCCTTCGGGCTCGGCGATCTCGGGGGGGGCGGGTACTTCACGGTCAGCAGCGACGGGGATGTGATGACCTCGGCGGACCTGAGCTACGCCGACGGGATGACCCACATGGCGGTGGCGGTGCGTCGTGGAGCGGTGATGACGCGGGCGGAGATCGCCGGCGAGTACCGCTTCGGCGCCGCCGTCGCGGGCGACGCGGCCGACCGCCGAGGGGCGGGGCTGCTGGCCTTCGAGAGTGTCTACCTGCGCATGGAGGCCGACGGGGCGGTCACCGCGTTTGACCTGGCCGACTGGGACAACGGCGTGGAGACGGTCGTCCACACCGGCCGGTGGTCGCTCCTGCCCGAGGGGCACACCGTGCTGATCACCTACGAGGACCTGGGCGAGACGCACCTGGTGATCTTCGGCAGCAACCGCAGCACCTTCGTCGATCTGCGCGTGAGCCACCAGAACGGGGACTCCTACGCCATCGGGCAGGGGCAGCGGGTCGCCGAGGACGACGGCGCGGGCGATGTCGAGGACGACCACGCCGACGACGGCGAGTACGAGACCGCGACACCGATCTCGCTCAACGCCGCGGGCGGTGGCAACGGCTCGGGGACCGTGGACCCGGCCTCCGACACCGACCTCTTCAGCTTCACCTCGCCCCTGACCGGCGCGATGACCGTCGTGCTCGACACCTCCGCCGGCTCGCTGGCGGGGTCGCTGGCGCTCAAGAGTTCCAGCGGGGCCGTGCTCGCGACGGCGTCGGCGACGGGCGGGCAGGTCTCGGTCTCCCTCACCTGGGATGTCACCGCGGGCACGGAATACTTCCTGGTGGTGGGGGCGGTCGACCAGGGGTCGACGGGCGACTACACCGTGGCGATCACGACGGTGGATGACTCCGGCGGCGGCGGCGACGACGACTATGTCGATGACTTCGGCGCCGACGACGATGGCTCGGGCGACCAGCTGCTCGACCCCGGCGATGTGCCCTTCCCGCGCATGATTGTCGCGGGCCGGGCCCCAACGGGCCGGCAGGCGGTCTGGGAGCGCGGGCAGGACCACAAGTGGTACTACTCCAAGCTCGGGCTGCGCAGCGATACCCCGGGGATGATCGGCGAGCTGGTGACCTGGCAGGACGAGGCGAGCGACGCGTACATGGCGGCGGCGTCGACCGAGACGGGCATGATCCTCTGGGTTCGTGACGCGCTCAGCGGCGCCTACACCAAGCGAGACCTGACGGAGGAGTCGGGCGCCGACGCCGAAGCCCCCGCCGGGCCGGTCACCTACTTCCGGCTGGACGACGGGCGGAATGTCCTGACGGCGGTGAGCGCCACGGGAGATGTGCTCGCCTATGTCGTCGCGGCGACGGGTCAGCCATTCATGATCAACCTCTCGCAGGCGGAGCTCCGCGACAAGGACAAGGTCATCCCGGCGCTCACCGGCACGCTCACCGCCGGGGTCTCGCCGTGGGGCACCTCCATCATCGCCGGGCTCGACGCCGACGGGAAGGTCTGGACAGTGTGGTTCAGCCTGCAGGATTCGCGCAACGGGTGGCACGCCACCCCGCTCTCGGCCAACTCGGGGGCCGACCCGATCGAGGGCAACCTCTCGATCTACTTCACCAGTTGGAACGGCATCAATGTCGCCGGGCTCACCGAGACCGGCGAGACACAGGTGATCTGGTGGGTGCCCCGCTTCGGGGGGGATTGGGAGGTGAGCAACCTCACCGCCAAGTTCGACGGCCCAGACTTCAAGGCCGGCTCGATGACCACCTACGCGACGCCGTGGGACGCGCTCACCATCGTCGGCATCACCACCGACGCCAGGATGGTTGCGTACTGGTGGGTGCCGGGCTTCGACCGCTGGGAGATCGCCGACTTCAGCGCGGTGCTGCCGACGCAGCAGCCCCGGGTGATCCGCGGGCCGGTCGTGGCGTCGATCCGTGCGGACAATAACATCTGGCTTTTCGGCCGGGACGGGAACGAGGAGATGATCCGCGTCGTGTGGGACAGGGCTTCGGACAATTGGACGAGCAGTTCGATGGTGACGAACGCCCAGCAGTTCTGAACCGGCGACGGCACCCCGCTCGGGGCCGCACGGGGCGCGGATCGTGCCAGAGGGCCCCGCCGGTCCGCGGGGTCGCTACAGGTACGCCCCGCCCGCGGCCTTGTGGATCCGCCGCCCCCACGCCCAGGCGAGCATCGCCACCACCAGGTAGGCGGCCCCGTTGAGTTGGTGCGCGGTCGCGGCAACCAACTCCGCCGCCGGGACGGGCGCCGCGTGGGCGAGTTGGTCGGCGGTGGGCACCGCGCCGCGATCGGCGGAGAGGACCACGAGCAGCGCGACCCACCCCAGGCAGAACTGCACCGCCACCAGGGCGAGCATCGCGATGCCCGTGGCCCTGACCCGCCCGGCGACTCCCCGCAGCTCCTCGCGGTGCACGCGCGCGAACCGCAGCAGCACCGAGCCGGCGAGGACCGCGAAGGTCACCACCCCCAGCGAGACCACGATGTGGGTCAGGAGCACATGGGTGGCCCCAGGGTTCTCGCCGCGGCGCATGTGGCGGAACATCGCCCCGAGCACCAACTGCAGGATCGAGATGTGCAGCGCCCCGGTGGTGAAGATGCGCAGCGTGCGCGTGTTGACCCCGCTCGGCAGCGAGCGCACGGAGCGGTAGGCCGGGGACATCCACAACGCCAGCACCGCGCCGTAGGCCAGCACCACCTGCCCGAACGCCCCGTGGAGCGCCGCGAGGTACGGGCTGTTGAGCACGACCCGCTGGCCGCCGAGGTAGCCCTGGAGACAGATCGCCAGGAACAGGGGCGTCGCCCAGACGCCGAACCGGCGACGGGTCTCGGGGTGGATCAGGACCGCGAGCCAGAGCGTGATCGTGGCGAGCCCGGCCAGCGTGCCAAAGAGGCGGTGGGAGTGCTCAAGGAAGATGCGGGGCTGGGACATGAGGCTGACGGGGTAGAGGAACATGTTCGCGCCGAAGGTGTCGGGCCAGCCCCGGACCGCCATCCCTGCCTCGGCGCTGGTGACCAGGCCGCCGAGCACGATGAGCGGGATGTACGAGGCGACGACGACCCAGGCGAGGCGTGAGGGCCAGGGATTCGGGCCGATGACCGGCAGGTCGGGCTCGGACCTCGCCGCCCCGGCAAGCACGCTGCCCAATGCCCCGATGGCGGCCCCAAGCCCGAGAAACCCGATGGTGAGCAGGGCCGCGGCGGGCCTGAGGGGGGCCTGGCCATCGAGGTAGGCAGCGGGGTCGGGTTGTTCGACGAGGACCGATCCGAGCGCGAGCAGGCTGACCTCGGCCGTCACGACGCCGCCGAGCGTCGCGCCGGCGAGGGCGGGCCTGGTAAGACAGGCCCCGATGGTGGCCAGCGCCAGCCATGCGAGGAGCACCGCCGGGCCGACGAGCTTTGGCGCGAGGTCGAGCCCGGGGAGGTTCAGCGCGAACCACACCGCCCAGAGGCCGACGGCCACGCCGAGACCCAGGGAAAGCACCTTCATAGGTGCCAGATTGAACCCCCCGGCGTCGTATTTGGCTTTTGCTTGGAACTGCATAATGGTGGGAATGCTAGGCTGGGTCCGATATGCAGGGTTCGTACAGTGCCCTCGCCGCGGCTGCGACGGAGTCTCAATTGTGCAGCGAGAAGGCGACCGACTTGACAGACAGTACCCAGGGTGCGGACATTTCTGCCCTACAGCAGCCGGATTCGGCTGCCGGACCGGGTCCGGCTCGCCGTGGGTATCGCGTCGGAGGCGGCGTCGGTCGGTAACCGAGCGGGGCCGGAGTGGAAGGAGCGCATCGTGTCGGTGATCTTCCCCAAGTGGATGAATGCCCTGCCGACGCTCGGTCTGTTCGGCGCGACTGGCGGGGTGCTGGCGGTGGTCGTCGGGGGGTGGTACTGGGCCACGCCGGACTTCTTTGAGGTGGGGTACAGCCCGACGCAGCCGGGGACCGGGTTCAACCACCAGATCCACGCCGGCAAGCTCGGCATGGACTGCCGGTACTGCCACACCAAGATCGAGGAATCGCCCGAGGCGAACATCCCGAATGTCGCGACCTGCTACGGCTGCCACGCGCCCAACCGCGTGAGCGTGGTCAACTCGACCGCGACCGAGGAGAAGGTGCAGTTCATCCGCGATGCGTACGAGGGCGACCAGTCGATCGAGTGGCGTCGCGTGCACAAGCTGCCCGACTATGTGCGCAACTTCCCGCACGATGTCCACCTGACCGCCGGGGTGAGCTGCTTTTCCTGTCACGGGCAGATCATGTCGATGCCGCAGGTGTACCAGGACAAGGGCCTGGGCATGGGGTGGTGTCTGGACTGCCACCGCCACCCCGAGGCCGCGCTCGTGCCGCCGGAGCGGGTGACCGACCTGCTCTGGGTGGAGGGGGAGCTCGCGGACCGGGCCGCCGGGGGCGGGTCGGTGGACACCGGCGAGCTTGCGGGGCGTCTCTGGAACACGCCCCCCGTGGCGTGCGGTGCGTGCCACCAGTGAGCGAAATGTCCGCGAGTGAGCAGTCAGCGGGTGAGCTGTCTACGAGTGAGTTGGCCGCGTCCCGGCACTCCCCCCGAGCCTTGATCGAGAGCAAGCGAGAGCGAGCATGACACACAAGCAGGGTTCATCAACCCGCGGCGAGCATCCAGGATCGGTCGCGACGCGCGCCGGGTTGCCCGGCGGGCGGGCGTGGCGCAGCGTCGAGGAGTTTGCGCAGACCGACGCGTTCGCCGAGGTGGTCGCGAGGGAGTTCCCGGTCGGCGCGTCCGAGCTCGCCGCCGCGTCGAGGCGGGACTTTGTCAAGCTGATGGGGGCGAGCCTGGCCCTGGCGGGGGCGGCGACGATCCCCGGCTGTCGGCGGCCCGACCACAAGATCTTGTCCTACTCGCAGAATGTGCCCGAGCATGTGGTGCCCGGCAAGTCTCTGTTCTATGCCACCAGCATGCCGCTGCCCGGCGGCGGGGCCGAGGGGCTGCTGGTCGAAACCCACGAGGGCAGGCCGACCAAGGTCGAGGGCAACCCGCTGCACCCCAACAACCGCGGGCGGTGCAGCGCCGAGGCGCTGGCGAGCCCGCTGGCGATCTACGACCCCGACCGCCTGAAGTTCCCGGTCTACGCGAACCCGACGCGAGGGGCCGTCGAGGCGACCTGGGACGACTTTAAGGCCTGGGCCCGCCAGCACTTCAAGGGGTTGGACGGCAGCGGCGCCGGGCTCGCGTTTGTGGTGGAGCCCCGCTCGACCCCCGCGTGGGAGGCGGTCAAGGCGCAGGTGCTCGAGCGATTCCCGAGCGCCCGATGGGTGCCCTACCACGCCGCGGGCAGCGATGCGGCCAACGAGGGCTCGCGCCTGGCGTTCGGCACGCCGATGCGCGAGGTGTTTGACTTTGCCAAGGCGCGCGTGGTGGTGTCGCTCGACCGCGACTTTACCGTCGGCGAGGCCGGGGCGGTTGCTAACGCCCGGGGCATCGGCGCGGGTCGTCGGGTGTGGAAGGCCGCCGACCAGATGAGCCGGATCTACGCGATCGAGGCGATGCACTCGGGGCTGGGGACGCTTGCCGACCACCATGTGCGGCTCGCGCCGTCGCAGATCGGAGCGTTCGCGGTCGCGCTGGCCAAGGCGGTGCTCGCCCACCACAGCGATGCCCAGCTCAGCGCCGCGGTGAGCGCGGTCGAGGTAAGCTCCGCGGCGTTCGATGCGCTGCCGACGGTCACTGCGGGCAAGACCTTTATCGAGTTGCTGGCCGAGGACCTGCTCGCCCCCGGGCACCTGGGGCATTCGGTCATCGCGGCTGGGCCATCGCAGCCCGCGGCGGTGCACGCCCTGGTCCACGCCCTCAACGCGGCGCTGGGCAACGCGGGCACGACGGTCCGCTATGTCGAGCAGGCGGGCGACCTGGGGGCCTCGTCGCTCGGCGGGCTCCGCTCGCTGGTCGGCGACATGGCCAACGGGAACATTAGGACGGTCGTCTGCCTCGGCGTCAACCCGGTCTACGACGCCCCGGGGGACCTCGACTTCGCCGCGGCGTACGCCAAGGTGCCGGCTCGGGTCTGCCTGAGCGTCGGGGCGAGCGAGACCGCCGACGCCTCGACCTGGGCGCTCAACGGGGCGCACTGGCTCGAGGCCTGGGGCGACACGGTCGCCAATGACGGCACCGTCGCGCCGATCCAGCCCATGATCGCTCCGCTCTACGAGCCGGCCATGAGCGAGCTCGAGCTGCTGGCGTTCCTCGCCGGCGACGATGCGCCCGACGGCTTCGGCATCGTTCAGGCGGCGTGGGCCAAGATCGAGGGCAAGCGCCCGACCGACGGCGACTTCCTCAACAGGTGGAAGAAGTCCCTCCGGGATGGGTTCGCGGTCAACTCGGCCGCGGCGGCGACCGCCCCGGCGGTCCGCGGCGGCGAGATCGCCAAGGCCCTCGCGGCGGCCCAGCTCGGGGCAGCGCCCGGGCAGCAGGCCCTCGATGTGGTCTTTGTGACCGGCAGCGTGGGCGATGGGCGCTACGCCAACAACCCCTGGCTGCAGGAGATGCCCCACCCGATCACCAAGGTTGTGTGGGATAACCCGGTCGTCGTCAGCCCCGCGACCGCGCGGGCGCTCAACCTCGAGCCCGACGACTACACCGACCGCCAGGAGCCCCAGGCCCGACTCGCCACGCTCAGCGTCGGCGGGAGGTCGATGCAGCTTCCGGTCTGGATCTGCCCCGGTATGGCCGACCATGTCGCGGTCGTGACGCTCGGCTACGGGCGCACGCACGCGGGACTGATCGGCGACGGCGCGGGCTTCAACACCTACGCCCTGCGCAGCGCCGGCGACGGCGCGCTGGTGCGCGGCGGCACGCTCGCCAAGGCGTCGGGCAGCTACCCGATCTCGAGCACCCAGAACCACTGGACCATCGCCGACCGCAAGCCCATCGCGCGATGGCTCGACAAGCCCGCGTGGGAGATGCACGCCGCCGCGGCCGAGGGGCGTGCGGGCGGCGGGGTGGTGGCCGACCCCTTCGATGTCTCGGGCGACGACGCCGCGCTGTCGGTCGCCGAGCAGCTCGGGGAGCTCGCCCACACGCCCGCGAACATCTCGCTCTACGAGAACCCGATGAACGCGGCCCGCGGCAACGCGGCCGCGGGCTCGGCGTACGCCACGCGGCCGCAGTGGGGCATGACCATCGACATGGCCTCGTGCACCGGCTGCAACGCCTGCACGATCGCCTGCCAGAGCGAGAACAACATCCCGGTCGTCGGCAAGAAGGAGGTCGCCAAGGGCCGCGAGATGGCGTGGATCCGCATCGACCGCTACTTCGTCGGCGAGGACCTCGACGCCCCCGAGCGGGTGATCAACCAGCCCGTCGGCTGCACGCAGTGCGAGAACGCGCCATGCGAGACGGTCTGCCCGGTCACCGCGACCGTCCACGACCGCGAGGGGCTCAATGTCATGGCGTACAACCGCTGCATCGGCACGCGGTACTGCATGAACAACTGCCCCTACAAGGCACGCCGGTTCAACTTCTTCGACTGGGCCCAGGCCAAGCAGAACGGCGGGTTCGACCCCAAGTATGTCCCCAAGAGCGTCCGCGACGCGACCAACAACGGTGGGCAGGGGACAGCGTTCAACCAGAACCTGATCCCGCCGCGCCTGCGCGCCAAGCTCGACGAGATCGAGAAGATGAAGCACAACCCCAATGTCACGGTCCGCGGGCGTGGCGTGATGGAGAAGTGCACCTACTGCCTGCAGCGGATCAATAGCGCCCGGGCGTCGGCGAAGGTCCAGGGCCTCACCGCGATCCCCGATGGGTACTTCCAGGTCGCCTGCCAGCAGGCGTGCCCGACCGAGTCGATCGTCTTCGGCGACATCCTCGACCCGGCCAGCCGGGTCGCCGCGACGCGGACGAGCCAGCGGTCGTACATGCTGCTCGGATACCTCAACACCCGCCCCCGCACCAGCCACCTCATGCGGGTGACCAACCCCAACCCCGCGATCACCACCCCGGTCGACGCCATTGCGGCGGCCCACGGGGGCGGCGCCGGGCACGCCCCGGCCGAGGGCGACCACGCCGTTCCGGCCGGCGAACAGGGCAGTGAGCACGGCTTCTGGGTTGACCCCGCCCGGCGGAGCGAAGACCGGGGCTACGCCCTGAGCCTCAATGTTCTTGGCACTGGAGTGCACGCATGACCAGCTTCCACCCCGACCAGGTGACCGCCGAGCGGCTGACCGGCGGCCCGCAGACGCCGGGCGGTGTCATCGGGACCGGGTCCGACGGCACGCTCAACGAGGACCCGGCGATCCGCTCGCCGCTGGTCCTCAACGGCCGCTCGCTGCACGATGTGACCGAGATCGTCTGCGGCTATGCCGAGAACGCGCCGGGCAGGTGGTGGCTGCCCACCTTCCTGTTCACCGCCACGGTCGCGGGCATCGGCACGCTGATGATCCTCTACCTGATCATCACGGGTGTCGGGGTGTGGGGTCTCAACAGCCAGGTCGGCTGGGCTTGGGACATCACAAACTTCGTGTTCTGGATCGGTATCGGCCACGCGGGAACCCTGATCTCGGCGATCCTGTGCCTGTTCAAGCAGCGGTGGCGTACGGCGGTCAACCGCTCGGCCGAGGCCATGACCATCTTCGCCGTCATGTGCGCGGGCATCTTCCCGGCGATCCATGTCGGGCGTATCTGGTTCATCTGGTTCGTCTTCCCGATCCCCAACTACAACTACATCTGGCCCAACTTCCGCTCGCCCCTGCTCTGGGATGTGTTCGCCGTCAGCACCTACGCGACCGTGTCGCTGCTCTTCTGGTACATGGGCATGATCCCGGACTTTGCGACCCTCCGCGACCGGGCGGACAAGCGGCTGCGGGCCGGAAGCGGGGCGGCCAAGCTCAGCGTCCACTGCCCCATCACCGGGATCAAGCTGCTCGGTTTCCCGTGCAGCGCCGACCGCATCCGGGCGTTCCTGTACGGCCTGTTCGCCATCGGGTGGAACGGGTCGAGCCGGCACTGGCACCGGTACGAGAACGCGTACCTGATCCTCGCGGGCATCTCGACGCCGCTGGTGCTCAGCGTGCACTCGATCGTGTCGTTCGACTTCGCGACCGCGGTCATCCCCGGCTGGCACACGACGATCTTCCCGCCCTACTTCGTCGCGGGGGCGATCTTCGGCGGCTTCGCGATGGTGCTGCTGCTGCTCGTCCCCGCCCGCGAGCTGTTCCCCAACTTCAAGGACCTGCTCACCCTCCGCCACCTCGAGAACATGGCCAAGATCCTCCTGGTCACCGGCATGATGGTCGGCTTCGCGTACTCGATGGAGTTCTTCATCGCCTGGTACGGCGGGAACCGCTACGAGGTGGAGACCTTCCTGAACCGTGCATTTGGGCCGTACGCCTGGGCGTACTGGACGATGATCAGTTGCAATGTCGTCAGCCCGCAGGTGTTCTGGATCCGGCGGATGCGGACCGACCCGCGGGTGATCTGGGGCGTGGCGCTGCTGGTGACCATCGGCATGTGGTTCGAGCGGTTCGTCATCATCGTCAGCAGCCTGCACAGGGCGTTCCTGCCCGGTGAGTGGGGCATGTTCTTCCCGACCCCCATCGACATCCTGACCTTCGCCGGCTCGTGCGGGGTGTTCCTGACGATGTTCCTCTTGTTCCTGCGGTTCCTGCCGGTGTTCCCGATGGCCGAGATCAAGGCCATCATGCCCCAGGGCGACCCGCACGGGCACGGTGGGGGCCACGGGGACCACCACGCCGACCATCACCACTCTGACCATCATCACGCAGGGGGAGGGCACTAGCCATGGGCGTCAGCGATTACCTGCCGTTTATCCCACGGCCCAAGCCCGCCTTTGTCACCGAGACCGGGGAGCCGGTCTGGGGCGTGATGGCGCAGTTCGACACCACCGTCGACGCCTACCACGCGGCCGAGAAGATGCGCGATGCGGGGTTCAAGCACTGGGACCTGCACGCCCCCTTCCCGATCCACGGCATCGAGGAGGCGATGGGCAGCAAGCGGACCATCCTGCCGTTCATCGTGCTGGGCGCCGCGTTCACCGGCATCGGGACGGCCATCGGCATGCAGTGGTGGATCAGCGCGATCGACTACCCGCTGACCGTGCAGGGCAAGCCCTTCGGCGCGTGGGAGCCGTTCACGATGATCATCTTCGAGCTGGGTGTGCTGTTCAGCGCGTTCGCGTCGCTGTTCGGCATGATGGCGCTCAACGGCCTGCCCCGCTGGCACCATCCGCTCCTGTGCAAGGAGCGGTTCCTCGACGCGACCGACGACAAGTTCTTCGTCGTCGTCGAGGCCCGCGACCCGAGCTTCAACCCCGAGCAGACCAGCCGCTTCCTCCGCGAGATCGGGGCCAAGGCGGTGGAATTGGTGGAGGACGCATGAGCTTCCGCAAAGTGCCAAATGCCAAAGGGCCAAATGGTCAAACAGCGCAGCGTGCCGCGGCGGCCACGCTCGTCGGCCTCGCGCTGCTGGCCGCCGGCGGGCTGACGGGCTGCCGGGGCGACCGCTCCGACAATCCACCGCGGCAGTTCTTCCCCGACATGGACCAGCAGCCGCGCTGGAACCCCCAGTCGCAGACCGAGTTCTACGCCGACGGCCGGACGATGCGCCCGCCCGTGGCCCGCACCGTGCCCTTCGGCGTGAGTGCCGTCGTGAGCGAGGCGGGCTGGGCCGGGCCCTTCAACGACAAGCGCGACGAGTTCCTCGGCGACGCCCTGAGCCCCGAGATCTACACCGGCCAGGACGACATGATGGAGTATGTCACCAAGATCCCCGTCCCGGTGACCATGGACCTCATGCGGACCGGGCAGACCAAGTTCAACATCTACTGCGCCACCTGCCACGGCCTCAACGGCGAGGGCGGCAACCCCGACACCGGCAGCATGGTCGGGCGGCGGTGGACCATCCCCGTCCCCTCGTTCCACGATCCCAAGTACCTGCCCGGCGGGGACCGGGGGCAGGAGGGGTACCTTTTCCTGGTCTCGCGCCAGGGCGTGATCAACGCGGGCCAGCAGACCATGCCCGGTTACGCCCACGCGCTCGACACGCGCGACTCGTGGGCGGTCGTCGCCTACCTCCGGGCGTTGCAGACCTCGCACCTGGGCACGCTGGCCGATGTGCCCGAGGCCGAGCGTGCCGCGCTGGGCTCGCCCCCGCCGCCCCCGCCGCCCCCCGCGACCGAGACGCCCGCAGCGCCCGCACCCACGGAGGGCCAGCCATGAGCCAGATCTCCGCAGAGGCCTACCGGCAGGTCCTTGCCGGGGTGACCGCCGACCCGCGTATGGACGCGGCGAATGTGACCGCGCCAGCCTCGGCCGCCAAGCTCTCGATGGGGTTGTTTGGCGTCGGCGCCGCGGGGCTGGCGGTGACGCTGGTCGGCGGGTTCGTCGTCAGCCCCAAGCACGCGATGGCGTCGTACATGGTCGGCGCGGGCGCGGTGCTCGCGATGTCGCTGGGGGCGCTCATCCTCACGATGTGCTTCCACCTGGTCAACGCGGGGTGGTGCGCGACGGTCCGGCGTCAGTTCGAGAACCTCGCCAGCCTCGCCCCGGTGGCGCTGGGGCTCATCGTCGTGGCCTACCTGCTCGACATGTTCGTGATGCACGGCGAGGTCTGGGAGTGGATGGTCCCGGGCATCAAAGAGTCCGACCCCCTCATCCGCGCCAAGGCGGGGTACTTCGGGACCGTGTTCGTGCTGGGCCGGGTCGCCTTCTACTTCGTCCTCTGGGGCTTCCTGTCCGCCCGCCTCCGGGCGTTCAGCACCGAGCAGGACCGCACCGGCGACCGCTTCCTCTCGGCCCGGGCCCGGTTTATGTGCGCGTGGGGGCTGCCGCTCACGGCGCTCTCCGTCGCGTTCGCGGGCTTTGACTTCTTCATGAGCATGCAGCCGCACTTCTTCAGCACGATGTGGGGCGTCTATGTCTTCGCCGGCGGGGCCAGCGCCTGCATGGCGGTGATGGTCCTGACCTTCTGCGTGCTGCGGTTCGTCGGCCGGCTCCACGGGCTGGTCACCGAGGAGCACTTCCACGACCTGGGCAAGCTGCTGTTCGCCTTCACCTGCTTCTGGGCGTACATCGGGTTCAGCCAGTACTTCCTGATCTGGTACTCGAACATCCCCGAGGAGACCTTCTGGATGCTCCAGCGCACCACCGGCGCGTGGGAGAAGACCGGCATCCTCCTCGCGGTCGGGCACTTCATCGTGCCCTTCTTCCTGCTCCTGGGGCGCACGGTGAAGCGCACGCCCAACCTCGTCGCCCTCGTGGCGGCGTGGATCCTGTTCATGCATGTGATCGACTATGTGTGGGTCATCCGGCCCATCCTGCACATCGAGCACCCCGGGCACGAGCTTGTCGTGCCGACCCCGGCGACCTGGTGGGTCGATATCGCGGGCGTGGTGGGGGTGTTCGGGGTGTTCTTCGGGGCGTTCGTCTGGCGCGTGGCGTCGGGCCCCCTCCTGGCGCTCAAGGACCCCAAGCTCCCCGAGGCGATGGCGCACAAGAACTATGTCTGAGCGGGCGACCGCACCCGGCCCCTCCGCGGGCCGAACACGCCCGAGGCAACCATGAAGTCCCACGAGCACGAGCCCCCCACCCCGCCGGTCCACTCGGCCCGCGGCGCGTGGCCCCAGCACCAGCCCGGGCTGGTCCAGCCGCAGAGAGAGCACGGCGCCCACGCCAACATCGGCGCGCTCCTCGCGACCTTCGTCGTGGTGACCGCGGCGACCGTCGTCTTCAGCGTCATCATCGGCGTGTTTACGCTCAACCAGGTCACCCGCCTCAAGACCGAGGGCGAGGCCGTCGGCCTGGCCGCGATGGTCCCCGAAGCGGCGGCCTACAAAAAGGACGCCCTCGCCGCCCAGACCGGCTACGGGTGGACCGCGGAGGGGCGTGTGCGGCTCCCCATCGACCAGGCCATGCAGATGGTCGTCGATAAGCAGGAGGCTCCGGGCCAGTGACCATCCCCCGCATCAACCCGGTCCTGCTCGCCGCGATCGGCTGCTGCCTCGCGGCGGCGTCGGCGTGCGCGCAGCCCGGCGGCGGGCTGCGTGAGCTGGGCTCGGGCGGGGACGCCAATGTCACCCCGCCGCAGGTCGAGAATGTCCAAGTCGTCGAGCGCCTCGGCCAGGCCATCCCCCTCGACCTGCCCTTCACCGATTCGACCGGCCGGGAGGTCGCGCTCGGGGCGTACTTCACCCGGGGCAAGCCGGTCGTCCTCGCGCTGGTCTACTACGACTGCCCGGTGGTCTGCACCGTCGTGATGGGCAAGCTGACCGACGCGTTCAAGGGGATCGACTTCACCATCGGCGAGGACTACAGCGTGGTCTTCGCCAGCATCGACCCTACCGAGCCCTCGTCGCTCGCCGCGTCGGTCAAGGACCGCTACGCCGCGGTCTACGCCAGGCCGATCGCCGCCGAGCCCGCGGGCGCGGCGACCGACGGCTGGGGCTTCCTCACCTCCCCCGGCAAGAGCACCAGCATCCTCGCCCAGAGCCTGGGCTGGAACTACAAGCCCATCGCCGGGGGCGAGTACAGCCACCCGGTGTGCATCTTCATCCTCACCCCCGACGGGCACATCGCCCGGTATGTCTACGGCGTGGGGTACGAGCCCGAGACGATGCGGATGGCGTTGCTCGAAGCCTCGCAGGGCACGATCTCCGAGTCGATCGGGGACAAGATCCGTATGTTCTGCTACCGCTACGACCCGACCACCGGCAAGTACGCCCTGGCGGCGCTGCGGGTCGTGCAGCTCGGCGGGGTGCTGTCGATGCTGGTGATCGGGACGCTTGTTGCCGTGATGCTGACCAAGGAGCGCCACCGCCACCGCCGGGCCCAGGCCGGGCCCGCGGCGGGGGCGATTGACGCGACCAACGCCCACACCGAGGCGGGACCGACCCCATGAATATGCCCATACTCACCCTCGCACCGAAAGCCGGCCCGCTGACCCGCCTGATCTTCGGCGAGCGCGGCTCGTCGGCGCTCGCCCGCGACACCGACTCGGTGTTCATGTGGATCCTGGCCTTCGACGCGTTCTGGTTCGTCCTGCTGATGGGGCTGATGCTCTTCTGGGTGGTCAAGTACCGCCGCCGCCCGGGCGTGCCGGCGCAGCGGAGCCCGCACCACAACACCCGGCTCGAGCTGGTGTGGACGATCGTTCCCTCGGTGTTCCTGGGGGCGATGTTCTACTACGGGTTCCAGGGCTACATGACCAAGATCGTGGCGCCGACGAACGCCGAGACGATCACGATCGAGGGCAAGAAGTGGATGTGGGTCGCGACCTACGACAACCTCGCCAACCCGCCGGAGCGGATCGGGATCGGGGCCAACAACGACGCCCCGATCATCTACATCCCCGTGGGCCGGCCCATCCAGTTCCGCATGACCAGCACCGATGTGCTGCACAGCTTCTGGCTGCCCGACTTCCGCTTCAAGTTCGATGTCATGCCCAACCGCTACACCAACTTCTGGATCCAGGCCGAGGAGCCCGGCGACCACTGGATCTTCTGCGCCGAGTATTGCGGCGACTACCACTCGGAGATGTCCGCCCTCCTCCGCGCCGTCCCCGCCGACGAGTACGACGCCCTCAAGGCCTCGTGGTCCGTCGACTGGTCGCTGCCCAAGACCGTGCTCGGCGAGCAGTTCGCCCGAAACAAGGGCGGCTGCTTTGCCTGCCACTCCGTCGATGGCTCCCCGCTCATCGGCCCGACCTGGAAGAACGCCTGGGGCTACGCGGCCCCGCTCGCCGACGGCTCGAGCATCCCGGCCGACAACCCGCAGGCCTGGGACAACTACTTCCGGGAGTCGATCGTCAACCCCACCGCCAAGATCCACGCCGGCTTCCCGCCCGTGATGAGCAACTTCGCCGGCGCCTTCAGCGAGCAGGAGCTCGACTGCATGCTCGCGTACTTCCAGTCGCTGAGCGACAAGACCGCCCCCGCGACGAACCCCACGCCAACCCCCGAGCAGTAGCCCCCGATCCACCCCCGCTGCAACAGCGAGCACCCGACCATGACCACCATCAGCACACCACACGACCCCGGCCACGACGGCCACCACGAGGGGTCGTACCTCACGCCCCCGAAGGGGGGCTTCTTCGCCGCCGTCATCCAGTGGGCCACCACCGTCGACCACAAGAAGCTCGGCATCATGTACACCGTCGCGGTCCTGTCGATGTTCATGATCGGCGGCGTGGCGGCGCTCATGGTCCGCGTCGAGCTCTGGGAGCCGACCCGGGTCGTCATCAACGAAGCGGGCGAGACCATCGTCACCGGCCAGCTCTTCAAGGTCAGCGACAACCCCGCGGAGAACTACAACTTCTACAACCGCGTCTTCACCGTCCACGGCGCCATCATGGTCTTCCTGGTCCTCGTCCCCGGCGTGCCCGCGACGCTGGGCAACTTCCTCCTGCCCCTCATGCTGGGGGCCAAGGATGTCGCCTTCCCCCGGCTCAACCTGCTGAGCTGGTACATCTACTGCACCGGCGCGCTCTTCGCCGTCCTCAGCCTGCTCAACTCCGGCGTCGATACCGGGTGGACCTTCTACACGCCCTACAGCTCCTCCCACGCGTCCAACACCTACGGCAATGTGGTGCTCATGACCACCGCCGCGTTCATCCTGGGCTTCAGCTCGATCCTCACGGGCCTGAACTTCATCGTCACCATCCACAAGCTCCGCTGCCCGGGCATGGGCTGGTTCGACATGCCCCTGTTCTGCTGGGCCCTCTACGCCACCAGCATCATCCAGGTCCTCGCCACGCCGGTCATCGGCATCACGCTCCTGCTCCTGATCTTCGAGAGGGTCTTCCATGTCGGCATCTTCGACCCCTCGCTCGGCGGCGACCCGGTGCTGTTCCAGCACTTCTTCTGGTTCTACTCCCACCCGGTGGTGTATGTGATGATCCTGCCGGGCATGGGCATCGTCTCCGAGATGATCGCGGTCCACAGCCGCAAGCCCATCTTCGGCTACCGGGCCATCGCGTTCGCCAGCCTCGGCATCGCCGGCGTGGGCTTCCTGGTCTGGGGGCACCACATGTTCACCTCGATGGGCGAGCTGGCCAGCGCCATCTTCAGCGCCCTGACCTTCTTCGTCGCGATCCCGACCGCCGTCAAGGTCTTCAACTGGATCGCCACGCTCTACAAGGGGTCGATCGCGTTCAACACGCCGATGCTCTACGCGCTGGCCTTCCTCTTCCTGTTCTCCATCGGCGGGCTCACCGGGCTGCCCCTGGCGACCCTCTCCACCGACATGCACCTGCACGACTCGTACTTCGTCGTCGCCCACTTCCACTATGTCATGATGGGCGGCGCGATCATGGCCTTCATCGGCGGGCTGCACCACTGGTGGCCCAAGATGACCGGCAAGATGTACACCGAGTGGGTCGGCATCACCGGCTGCCTCTTCGTCTTCGTCGGGTTCAACATCACCTTCTTTACCCAGTTCTTCCTGGGCACCCAGGGCATGCCCCGCCGCTACGCCAGCTACATCGACGAGTTCCAGATCTACCACCAGATCTCGACCGTCGGCTCGATGATGCTCGGCGCGGGCATGTTCATCCAGCTCGGCAACTTCCTGCACTCCATCGTCGCCGGCAAGAAGGCGCCCGCGAACCCCTGGGGCGGCCTCACCCTCGAGTGGTACGCCGCTAGCCCCCCCTCCGAGCACAACTTCCACCACGAGCCGCTCCTCACCCACGGCCCGTACGACTACGAGGATGTCTACCCCCCGCACTGCGACCCCGCCGACTTCCCCCTCCCCGACCCGCTGCCCGCGGGCGCAGCGCACCACTGACCCCTGCCGCCAAGGCCCGCACCGTTCACCACGGATGACACCATGACCACGATCGACACCCACAGCAAGAGCCCCCCGGCCCCAGGGTGGAAGCGGTACGCCTTCGCCAACCACTTCCGCAACGCCGAGGACGAGTTCGACGCCTGCAAGCTCGGCTTCTGGCTCTTCCTCGCCACCGAGATCCTGCTCTTCGGAGGGCTCTTCTGCGCCTACGCCATGTTCCGCGTGCTCTACCCCGAGGCCTTCGCCGCCGGGTCGCACCACCTCAACACCCTCTACGGCGGGACCAACACGCTGGTCCTCCTGGTCTCCAGCTTCACCGTCGCCATGAGCATCCGCTGCGCCCAGGTCGACAACCAGAAGTGGCTCCGCATCAACCTGGTCATCACCATCCTGTGCGCCTTCCTCTTTTTCTTCATCAAGCTCACCTTCGAGTACATCCCCAAGTGGCAGCACGGCATCCGCCCCGGCAGCCTCTACACCTACCCCTTCGCCGGCCACGCGCAGGAGCCCACCTGGTGGAGCATCTACTACGGCGCCACCGGCGTGCACGCCCTCCATGTGCTCATCGGCGCCAGCCTCCTCATCTGGTGCCTCTACCGCTCCGTCCGCCACAGGGCCTACGGCCCGACCCACTACACCATGCTCGAGAACGCCGGCCTCTACTGGCACCTCGTCGACATCATCTGGATCTTCCTCTTCCCCCTGCTCTATCTCATCCACTGACCCACCGCGCGAGACGCCCCCCACAGGAACCACGCGATGCACACCGACCCCAACCCCACCTTCGACCCCAACGACCCCCACCACTTCGGGGACCTGGGCGAGCACCACGGCCACCACATCACCAGCGCCAGGATGCTCGTCACCGTCATCCTCGCCCTGGTGGCGCTGACGGCCCTGACCATCTTCGCCTCGAAGTTCGAGACCTACCTCACCGCCGAGATGGGCTGGGTGCTCCCCGACTGGCTCAATGTCGGGATCGCCATGAGCATCGCGGTGGTCAAGGGCGCCATGGTGCTCATGTTCTTCATGGCCCTCAAGTACGAGAACCCGCTCTACACCATCGTCTTCCTCTTCTGCATGTTTGCCTTCGCCCTCTTCATCGCCCTCACCGGGCTCGACCTCGACAACCGAGGCCACATCTACGACTGGAAGGGGGGCGCGATCACCTACGGCGGCATCGGCGGCAGCATCAACGCCCGCGGCGGCATGATCCGCGATGAGCACACCGCGGACGGCAAGGTCGCCATGCAGGGCGGCGGCTTCAGCGGGCCACTCACCGAGTACCTCAAGGCCAAGTACATCGAAGAGACCGGCATCACCGAGGCCGAGTACATGCGCCGCTGGGCCGAGGCCAACCACATCCACATCGAGGACCCCGCCCACGCGTGGTCGAACGCCGATCGCTCCCTCCCCCGCCACGGCCTCTCCGGCGCGCTCGACGAGCACCCCGCCGCGGGCGACCACGCCGAGCAGCCCGCGGGCCACTAGCCCACTCCCCTTATGCCGGGGGCAGCACCATGCACCAGCCACGCCCCATCCCCCTCGCTCTCGCGCTCCTGTCGCTGGTCGTGGTGATCGTCTCGTGCGTGGTCATGGCCGGCCGCATCGTCGCCTACAACGCCGAGCAGGGCCGCAAGACCTACATGCAGTTCGAGGTCACCGACCGCGAGTTCTCGTTCGCCGAGCGGCCGGTCGCCATCACCGACCTCCCCGTCGACCAGACCCACCCGCTGGGCGCGGTGCGGATCGACTACGCGGACCGGCCGCTCACGCTGCCGGTCACCATCCCCTCGCTCGAGTACTCCGACCAGTTCCCCGGCATGGAGCGGCACAACGACTGGCTCCGCGTGGTGCGGTTCGCCGAGCTCACCGGCCGCACCTACGACCAGCTCGTCGAGGCTATGGACCGGCGTGAGGAGCCCGACCGGCTTGTCGTTGTCGCCAAGAGCCCCCGCCCGGGCGTGAACACCGATACCTGGGGGCGTGTGTGGCGCAAGGACTGGGTCTTTGACTTTTACGAGTTCCTGCCCGACGGCACGATCGCCCACGAACGCCTGGCCTACCCCACGGTCCGCACGGCGGCGCAGCAGGATGAGCGACGGACGGCCGAGGCTCGGGGCGAGGGCGGGCTGCCCGAGCTCGATACCCGCTCGTGGCAGTTCCAGATCGCGACCCTGCTGATGCCCGAGGGCAGCGCCCCCCGCATCATCGCCGGCGACTCACCCCTGGTGGCCGCCGGGTGGACCCTCCCGACGGCGGCCGTGTGCACCCTCGCCGCGGTGGGCGGGCTGCTGCTGGCGTTCGCGCCGTCGCGGGTGCGGGCGGCCCGGCGCGACGCCGACGCATCGGCGCCCGGCAGCGGCTAACCACCATCAGAGCAACCAGCCAAGCCCGGGCGTGCGTCCCGGGGCCTGGCGGAGTCTCTCTCTCTCTGCTTCTGGTGGCGGGTCAGTACCGCCGGACGACGCCCTTGACGATGCCCTGCACCTGGCAGTACTTGACGCGGATGGGCTCGAAGTCGGGGTTGGCGGGCTGGAGGCGGATGTGGTCGGCCTCCTTGAAAAAGGTCTTGAGTGTGGTCGAGCCGTCGGGCAGCAGCGCGACGATGCGGTCCCCGTTGGTGGCCACCTGGGTGCGTTCGACGAGCACGACATCACCGTCGAGGATGCCCTCGTCCTTCATGCTGTCGCCGTCGACCCTGAGGGCGAAGGCGCCGTCGTTGCGGCCCTTGGTGGGGGCGAGCAGCTCCTCGAGGTCGATCTCGTCCTCGTCGGCGATCTTCTCGATGGGGTAGCCCGCGGCGATCTTGCCCACGAGGGGGAAGCGCAGCGGGCGTGACTCATCGGGGACGGCGACGCCCTCAGCGATCGACAAAGAGCGAGCCTTGTTGGCGTCGCGGATGAGTGCGCCCTTTTTGATGAGCGCCTCGACATGCTCGAACACCGTAACCTTGCTGACGCCGATCTCGTCGGCGAGCTCCTGCATCGTCGGCGAATAGCCCCGACGGACACGCCAATCCCGGATGAGCTGCAGAATCCTGAGCTGTTTGGGGGTCAGATTCATGGGTATACACCTCCGCTATGGGGCCCGCACTGTGCGCGGCCCATTGCCTCTGTGAACTCCTCGATCTCGCCCGCGGCTGCTCGGAGAGCGCCGCCAGGCTGTCGAGCACGCTTCTCACACCCTTCACGACGCTGGCCTGCCGATCCAGCCCATGGGCGAAAGTCGTCAGGACGCCGATGCTCGCCGCCGCCATTGCCGCCCCGTGCGCCGGGGAAGAGCTCGGCGGCGTGGTCTCGGGCATGCCCGTCGCCGGGTCGATATCGACCCGCTCCAGAGTGCCCGATTCGCCCGGCAGGTAGCCCGCGACGAAACCTCCCCCCGGCCCGAGCCGGAGCAGCTCCCCCAATGATCCAACATGCCGCTGCTGTGCTGTTCGCGCCTTCCGTGGCAATCCAAACACGCCTGCACTCCCGGATCTGTGCCCGATCGCCGCGCGAATCGTGTCGCGTGCGTCGTGCGTCCAAGAGGGCTCCGCCCTGCGTTCTTTGCATGCCCCATCCTCCCTGGATGAGGTGGTCAGCACCTGACCAATCTCCTGCTCCATCGGTCGGCATGCCGAACGGCCGCCAAAGAAAGCAGGAACCTTGTTTGGTACAAGATAGCCAACCATGGACACAACGGCAAGTGGAAAAGCGCGGGTTTGTGGTAAATGGGTACTTCTCCCCACAATCCTGGGGCAGAATCGCCCCTGGTGAGCCCCCAGGGCCGATCAGGACCCGACCCGCTCGAGCAAGGCTCCCCGACGCCGAACCGCGCCCCTGATCTCGAGCATGGTGACCGCCGCCCGCACCTCGGCCGGGCCGGCGCCGACCCGGGCCGCCAGGTCGTCCGGGCTGCGGGGCTTGTCCAGGGCGTCGAGCAGCCGGGCCTCGAGCGAGCCGGCGGGGGCGGCCGGGGTGGCCCCGCTCGCGGCGGCCCCGTCGCTCCAGAGCCCGTCCGGCGGCGTGGCGGCCGGGTCGGCGTAGCGGCTCTCGTGCGTGCCGAAGAAGTGGTGCCGCGCGGGCGTCTCGAGCAGCTGCAGCACATCGCCCGGCCCGGTCGCCAGGGCCGCACCACCCGACTTGATCAGCTCGTGCGTCCCCTCGCTGGCGGGCGAGTCGACGCGCCCGGGCACCGCGAGCACCTCGCGGCCCTGGTCCTCGACCGCGGCCCGGGCGGTGATGAGCGCCCCCGAGCCCCGCGCCGCTTCGATAACCAGCACGCCGAGCGAGAGCCCCGAGATGATGCGGTTCCGCGCGGGGAAGTTCTCGGCCTGGGGCGCGACATCGAGCGGCAGCTCGCTCACGATCGCCCCCCGCCCGTCGACCACCTGGTCGAAGAGCTTGGCGTTGTCGGGCGGGTAGCGGTGCGCGAGCCCGCAGCCGAGGACCACGATCGTGCGCCCGCCGGAGCGCATCGCCCCGCGGTGGGCCGCCGCGTCGATCCCCCGCGCCCCGCCCGAGACGATGGTCACCCCGCTTCCCGCGAGCACGCCAGCGAACCGCTCGGCCTGCTCGATGCCGTAGGAGGTGCACGCCCGCGACCCGACGATCGCCGCCGGGTACCGGTCGTCGGTCTCCGGCCGCAACTCGCCGAGCACATAGAGCACCGGCGGCGGGTCGGGGATCTGGGCGAGCAGCGGCGGGTAGCCGGTCTCCCCGATCGCCAGCAGCCCGACGCCCAGCTCGTCCGCCCGCGCCAGCTCTCGGTCCGCGAGTTCGAGGCTCTCCCGCAAGCCGCGGGAGATCTTGGCCGCCGTCTGGGCCCCGATGCCCCGGATCCGCTCGAGCTCTCGCGGGCTCGCAGCCAGGGCCGCGGTCGCCGAGCCGAACTGCTCGACCAGGCCGGCGATGCGACGCGGCCCGAGCCCGGGTGTCATCGTGAGGCGCAGCAGCGAGCGGGTGTTGTCGGTGATGACGGGCACCTGGGGCTCCGGGTGTTCGATGGCTGTATGGTACCGAGTGTCCGCAATGATGCAAGCTCGATCCGGCGGTCACACGCTGGGGTGTCGCCCAGACTCCCCCGCACCGATGTCGGGCCGGTCGGCGTCGAATGCCCGCCAGGCACGGAGCAGCCCGAGCGGGCTCATCGCCGGGACGCCCTGGCGGCGGCGACGCCCGCCCAGCCGGTAGAGGATCGCCCAGTGGCGCAGCAGCACGCGCCACGACCACCAGAGCGGCTTGTCGGGGTCGTAGATGTTGGTCGATTCCGCGGCCGTGCCGTTGAGCTCGATGATCGCCAGCCCGGTCGCGGTGTGGACATCCTCGATCGAGCGCGCGCGGATGTCGAAGCGGCCGAAGTCCAGCCCGTTGTCGCCCTCGGGGAGCGTGACGCCCCCGGGCAGAGGGGCGCGGAAGGCCGCGGCGGCGCGGTCGACCCAGGCGTCGAGCTCGGGGGTGATGTGCTCGGCCCCATCGCAGAAGATCGCGCCCTTGGAGTGGTTGCCGATGGTGGTCAGGCGCAGGCGTTCGCCCTCGCCGAGCACCTCGAGCCGGCGGGAGGCGAAGCGTTCGAGCAGCAGGTCGGCCTGGCAGCGGAAGCGCCTGTCGCGGTAGATGAGCTGCTCGACGGTGTGCCGCCCGTCGCCCACCAACTCAGGGAACCGCTTGACCGTGAGCGAGAACACCCGCCCCACGCGGCCGGCGCCCTGAGCAGCCCCGTCGGGGTCGCGGACCCACATCAGGCCCAGCTCGATCGGGCCGGGGTGGAACGCCTGGGCGATGACGGGGCGGTCCATGCGGGCGAGGTATTCGCGGGCGTCGTCGTCGCTGCGGGCGATGCGGACGGCGTACCCCCGCATCCCGGCGTCGGGCTTGAGCACGATCGGGTAGCCGCGGGGCAGCCCGCCGGTCTCCATCGCGCTCTGGAGGGTGGCGAAGCGTCGGTCGGGGTCGCCGGTGTCGAGGTAGACCGCGCGGAGCACGGCATCGCCGAGGGGCTTGAGCCCCTCGAGGATGGCGTGCTTGCTCTCGCCGACGACCCCGCCCCCCGCCCCGATGACGGGGTTGACGCGGGTGCAGGCCATGATGCCCCCGTGTCGCAGCCCGTGCCAGAGCAGCCACGGGACCAGCGGTGAGTAGTACGCCCAAGGGGGCCAGAACTCGTGCTTGTACCCGCGCCGGAGTGTGGCCTTGAGGCGCTGGCGGCCGGTCCAGGTGCTGGCGAGGACGACCGCCCGCACGCCGAAGATCGCGGCGAGCAGCGCGAGGGCGAAGCCCGGCAGGCTCTCGCCGAGCCGGACGCGGACGATGGTGGCGGTGATGAGGGCCGTGAGGAAGGCAAGCGCCGTCCAGAGGGCGCAGCCCGTGAGGGCGCCGAGGAGTGCCCAGCCGTCGAGGTGCCCCGCCTCGCGGGCGGCACGCATGGCGGCGTCTCGGCGCCAGGGCTGGAGTCGGGTACGGAGCAGCAGCCCGAACCGCCCGCGGGAGAGCTCGACGCGCCACGGGTCGTCGGGGGGGAGCGGGTGCACCGTATCCCGCCCGCGCGAGGCGGCGAGCGAGCGGAGGGCGACCCCCGCGAAGAGGGCGGCGATCACCACCCCCGCGTCCGTCCAGACCATCGCCACGAGGAACCCGCCGACCGCCGCCGCGAGTTCGGTCCGGCGGAAGGCCAGCACGCCCAGTGCCGCGGCAACCACCCACCAGGGCAGGAAGGGCATCGCCCAGTCAATGGCCTCGCGCATGCGCGCGCCGAGGGTCGTCGCCGGGGGCGAGAGATCGATCAGCTCGCGGAAGAACGCCGCCCGCTCGACGCCCGGCGGTGCGGTGTTGTGCTGATAGAAGTGGTCCATCCTCGCGGCGACCTCGTCGGCCTGGAGGAACGGCAGGAAGTGCGAGGCGTCGAGGATGACCAGCTTGCTCGGGCCGATGAGCTGGTGGTGGAGCCGCGCGCCCCACTGGGGGGTGAGAAAGTCGTCGTCGCCGTGGAGGATGAGGGTGGGGGTGTCGAGCGACTGCATGATCCCGCGGAGCGGGCGCTGGTCGGAATCGGCAAAGTTACGCATGAAGGCGCGGCGGTCGGCGTGGCTGCCCAGCACGCCGAAGTGGGGGACCAGCTCGGCCCCGACCACCAGCCCGGCGTAGCCCACGGCGTACTTGGCGTGCTCGAACCAGTAGCTGCCCGACCCTTCGGCCCGCTGGTCGCCGATCGAGGCCATGAGGGTGAGGGTGGCGACGCGGTCGGGGGCGAGGTCGGCGAGGTGCAGGGCCACGCCGCCGCCCTGCGACCAGCCGACGAGGTGGGCGCGGTCGATGCCCAGCTCATCCATGAATATCCGGAGTGCATATGCGTGGGCGAGGATGGAGTAGCTGGGCAGGGCGCCGGCCGACCCCCCGAACCCGGGGAGGTCGGGGGCGATGGCGTCGTATCCGCGGTCTGCCAGGAGCGGCCCGAGCTTCGCGAAGTTCGCGCCCTCGCCCGGCGAGCCGTGGAGCAGGATCACCGGAACACCCCCGGAATCTGGGGTTTCTGGGCGCCAGCGGCGGTAGGTGTTCCGGTGCGAGGTCCCGGCGATCGGCCCGTGGTCGTCGGTGAGGGGGAGCTCCACGCTCGGCGAGTCGGCGTGCCCGACCGGGGCGAGGGCCTGCTCGGCAAGGTGCGACGCACCGAGCAGCAGCAGGTAGGCCACCCACGCCGCGAGCAGGCGGCGGGAGCGGGCGGTCGGTCGGTTGGCGTCGGTGGGCATCGGGCCGGATCGTATCGGACCCCGGTGGGTAAATCCGGGTTGCCTGGGGCTCCCGGGCGGGTATGCTGTCCGTAGGTGGACGGCGGTTCTCGCCGGCCCGGCTGTTCTTTAGGCTCCCCCAACCCAGGAGCGACCGATGCAAAGCCAGATTCGCCGTCGTGGATTCACCCTGATCGAGCTGCTGGTGGTGATCGCGATCATCGCCCTGCTCATCGGCATCCTCCTGCCGGCGTTGGGCAAGGCCCGGGCGGCGGGGCAGCAGACGGTGTGCATGTCGAACATGCGGCAGATCGGGACGGCCGCCCTCACCTACGCCAACGACAACCGGGAGGAGATCTGGGATAGGTGGAACTGGAACTGGTTCGACGACAACAACAACGGGCGGTGGGACAAGAGCGATCGCAACGGGTACCTCTACCAGTATGTCAGCGATGCCGACGCGATCGGCGAGTGCCCCACCAACAAGCGCCGCGGCGTTGGGAAGGGTAGGGGCCAGAACGGCGTGTTCGGCGATGCGGAACTCAACTTCGATTACACCATGGAGACCTTCACGGACGGCTACCGCCTCGGTGTCGAGGTTCGCATGGGCTACACGACGCCGGAGTATCGGGTCACCACCGGCAACACGAATCTGAGCGAGGTCGGGTACGAATCGCTCACCTACTTCGGAAGCGTGCCGATCTTCTGGGAGGAGAGCACCTACTGGTACAACGACGAGATCCGCGACGGGCTCTGGGGGAACGAGGACCAGATCACACCCCGCCACAGCGGGAGCGGGTACTACGCCCAGGTCGATGGCACGGTGCAGGCGTTGGATGCGTCGACCGACGACGACGAGCCCGGCAAGGACCGTGACACCGATTTCGAGGCCAACGATGTCTACGCGAGTGGCAAGGGCGGGAAGTCTCAGTGGTACCGTGTCTATGACTCGCGGAGCTTCGCCGGCAAGCCGGTGAGGTACTACGGGTGGCTGAACAACCCGATCCTCCGGCCGGCCAACCCGTGACGGGGGCCACGGGTCAAGCTCGGCTTTGAGCGCTTGCCCTGTGTCTGGCGCGACCGCAGACCGCCGATCTCGACACCCCCGCACTGGGCAGCTCCGCAGAGCCTGCGCTGACCAGTGGCACCCGAAGTCCCTGGCGACGCTCCCCCCGACAGCCATCAGCCCCGCACGACCAGCACCACCGCGTGGGCCTCGATCGCCTCGCGCCGTCCGACGGCGTCGACGCCCTCGTGGCTCTTGCCCTTCACATTGATCCGGTCGAGGTCCACACCCAGGATCTCGGCCAGCCTCGCCCGGATCTCGCCCTTGCGGTCCTTGAGCCGGGGGCGCTCGAGGACGACCGTGGCGTCGAGGTTGGCCAGCTCGTACCCGGCCTGGCGGACGCGCCACATGGCCTCGGCCAGGAAGACGGCGGAGTCCTGGGACTCGTGGCGGGGGTCGTCGTCGGGGAAGAGCTGCCCGATGTCCGGCTCGCCGACCGCCCCGAGCAGGGCGTCGGTGACGGCGTGTGCGAGGGCGTCGGCGTCGGAGTGGCCGACCGGGCCGAGGTCCGAGTCAAACCGTACCCCGCCGATGACCAGGGGCCGGCCCCCGCCCGCGGGCGGGAGGGGTTCGAGCCTGTGGAGGTCGTAGCCGTGGCCGATCCGGAGGTGTGGGGTGGGCATGGTTGGGGGATTGTAGAGGTGGGGGGGCGGGGCTCGGGGGACTTGGGGCTGGAACCAAAGGCTCACGGCTCGGAGAGCCGTGCCACCAGACAGCCGTGCCACCATTGGGGGGGTCGGCCTTCAGGTGGTGGGGTGGGACCACCGATAGTTGGTCTGAGGCTCCTGAACCCCGCTCGGGCGGTGGTCGTACTGCCGGGGCAAGACCCGGCGTGAGGGGCGTACACTTGGTGGCCGGGCGGGAGCCGCCCGGCATCGCAACGGTCCGAGAACAGATTCGGTCAGGAGTAATCCCGACATGGCAAGCCACACCCATCGTGCCCTGTGCACCCTCCTCGCCGCCGGGGCGTTGTTCGCCGCTTCCTGCGGCCCGACCTCGGTGTACCGGCCGTACTTCGACGAGGGCGGCTCGGGGGCGTCGATCGATGAGTTCACCTTTGTGAGCGATTCGCACGCCCCCAAGACGATCACCATCGTGGACACCCGGACCGACGAGGCGGTGTTCGCGATGGACATCCCCGTCGGGCAGCAGTTGGTGATCAACTTCGACGACAAGTCCGCCCGGCGCGACGAGTACATGTCGGGGCGGATGCGATGGGCGGTGATGCCCGCGGGCAACCGGTTCGGGAGCCTGCGCAACCGGGTCGATGTGCCGCCGGCGCACTCTCGGCGGATCGACATGACGCTGCGCGACGGGCCCGAGGTCGCCACCGCGCCCGCGGTGGAGACGATGACCCCGCCGCCGCTGAGCGACGCTTCGAACTGATCTCGCCGGGGCCCGCGCCCCCTCACAGCCTTGGTCGATGCAGAGGCCCCCGCACGCACGGGGGCTCTGTCTTTGGGGATGCTGTGGTGGCGCGGAGATCGGGCCGGCCCCGGGCGAGCGCGTACCATGGCCGCATGAGCCAGACACCCCCCACGCCGCCAGCCTCCGAGGTCGCCAGCCACCTCGAGGCGGCGATCGGGTTTGCCCGCGAGGCCGGGGCCGTCACGCTGCGCTACTTCGGGACGACCCGATTCGAGGTCGAGACCAAACGCGATGGGAGCGAGGTGACCACCGCCGACCGGGAGGCCGAGCAGTGCCTCCGGGGGCTCATCGAGCGGGCGTTCCCCGGGGACGGCATCCTGGGCGAGGAGTTCGGCGAGAAGCCCTCGGCGAGCGGGTGGCGCTGGGTGCTCGACCCGATCGACGGGACCGCGTCGTTCGTGCACGGCGTGCCGCTGTACGGCACGCTGGTGGCGTGCGAGTTCGCCGGCCAGACCCGGGCGGGGGTGATCCACATGCCGGCCCTGGGGGAGATGGTCTATGCCGGGCAGGGCGGCGGGGCGTGGCATGTGGCGTCGGAGGGCGCCGAGCCCGTGCGGGCACGGGTCTCGGGGGTCGCGGACCTCGGCGAGGCGATGATGTGCACGACCTCGTTCGGCTACTACCGGCAGGCGGGGTCGGAGGCGGCGCTCGGGGTGCTCTTTGACCGCTGCGGCAAGACCCGCGGGTGGAGCGACTGCTACGCGCATGTGCTCTGCGCCACCGGGCGGATCGAGGCGGTGGTCGAGCCGGTGCTGCACCCGTGGGATATCGCCCCGATGCAGGTGATCTACGCCGAGGCGGGCGGGCGGACGACCGACTGGGCCGGGCGTCCCGGGGCGTACCACCCGACGGGGGTCTCGACCAACGGGTTGGTGCACGGGGCGCTGCTCGACCTGCTCGGGCCGTTTGCGGGCTGATCGGGTCGAGATTCTGGGACCAACCGGCAAGATCCTTGGAAAAACACCCGATGAGGGGTAATCTGCGGCGACTTCGCGCTCGTATCGGGTGGCGAGTCTGGAATCCCCGCGCTCGCGGGAGGAGAAGCCATGGAAGGTTGTCGAGCCGTTTTTGCCCTCGGCGTCCCGCTGGTGTTGGGTGCGTCGCTCGCGTGCGCCCAGCCGGTAGCCAGGCCCGCGCGCCCCGCGCCCGAGTCGGTGTCGCGGCTGGCCGAGCAGCCCATCGAGCTCGACGGGCTGTTCTACATGCACATGCAGACCGACGGCGACTGGGTGTCGGATGTGGTCACCCCGCCGGGGCCGCAGTACCGCGGCTGCACCAACACCTCGAGCCATACCGACGCCAACTTCGAGGGTGGGAGCTTCGTCCTGCAGATGGGCTTCGCCGAGCAGGAGATCGCGGCGGCGAGCTACACGCTCACGCCCGACCAGTTCCCCGTCCGCGTGGACCTGGTGGAGATGATCTTCGCGACCTACCAGGCGACGGAGAGCACGACGACGGAGTGGTCGCTGCTGGTGTGGGACGGGCCGCCGAACACGGGGGTGCTGGTGGCGGAGTATTCGTCCGACGGCTCGACCCTGCCGCACATCGAGCTGCCGCCCGGGACCAACGGGATCAATGTGCAGGTGTCGGTGGACCCCAACGACCCGGAGCAGATCATCCTGACCAACCCCAACGGGACGAACATGATCTCGTTTGGGTTCCGGATCGACAAGCACAACTTCCAGATACAGGACCCGTGCTTCGTCCCGCCGCCGGCGAACCGGAACTGCTTCCCGACGACGGATGCTTCGGGGCTGCAGAGTTCGAGCGGCAACTGGCTGAGGGGGATCGACTGCGGGCCGTTCGGGTGCCCGGCCAACGGCGGGTGGGCGAGCTTCAGCCAGCTCAACCAGTTCTGCCGGCCCAGCGGCGACTGGGTGATGCGGATGACCTGGACGAGCCTGAACTGCCAGGGCGGGACCGGGGCGTGCTGCATGCCAGACGGGACCTGCGTGGAATCTACCGCGGTCGACTGCGCCGCGGCGGGGGGCGCCTACCAGGGCGACGGCACCAGCTGCGCCACGACCCAGTGCGAGGAGCAGCTCCAGGCGTGCTGCTTTGAGTCCACCGGTGGGTGCCTGAACCTCAAGCCCAGCGACTGCATGGCCGCGGGCGGGCTGCCCGCGGGCGTGGGGACCAACTGCGCGACCTACACCTGCTTCGCCACCGGCGCGGCGTGCCTGCAGGACGGCACCTGCGTCGACGATGTGACGCCCGACGAGGCGGCGGCGATGGGCGGCATCTACATGGGCGACGGCACGACCTGCGCCGATGTCACCTGCCCAGACCCGGTCGGCGCGGCGTGCTTCCCCAACGGCTTCTGCCTCGTGCTGACCGAGGCGGACGCGCTCGCGGCCGGGGCGACTTGGGCCGGCCCGGGCACCAACTGCGGCGACCTCAACGGCAACGGCGACCCCGACGCCTGCGAGCCCGATTGCCCGGCCGACACCAACGGCGACGGGCTGGTCGACACCCGGGATGTTCTGCTCTTCCTGAACCTCTGGTCGGCCGACGACCCGCGGGCCGACTTCGACGACAACGGCGTGATCGACACGCGGGATGTGCTCGCGTTCCTCGGGGCGTGGTCGGCTGGCTGCTAGGGCGCGCAAGGCCTGCGTCCGGCCTACCTCTCGCGTGGCGCGCCAGGCGAATCCACCGGCATGCCCGCGCGAGCGTGAGGCGTTGGGATCGCGAGCCGACGCGCGCCTGGGTACCATGCCGCACCGCGCCCGGGGTGCCGCCGCCTGGGGTGGGCGCGGGCGCTTGGTGAGCGGCGGCGAGTCCACTTTCTCGGAGCCATCATGACGGAGATGTCGACCGCCGCGCCCCGCCGCGGCCTGCGTTCACCATCCAAGCCCGGGCGCTGGTTCTATCCCCTGGCCGGGGCGCTGATGCTTGCGCTTACGGTGCTGGGCTTCAAGCTGTTTTACTTCAAGGGCCTGTCTCACCCTGGGCGGGAGATCCCGCCGCCGATCCGTACGCTGATCGTCGTGCACGGGATTGCGACCTCGGGGTGGATCGTGCTGTTCCTTGTGCAGCCGGTGCTGGTTGCGCTCCGGAAGCACCGTCTGCACATGGCGCTCGGACGGCTCGGAGCCGGGTACGCGGCGGTCGTGTGCATCCTGGGCGTCATGCTCGGCGTTCGTTCGGCGCAGGCCACGCCGCCGGAGGTGGTCATCTGGGGGCTGAGCCCCAAGCAGTTCATGGCGGTGCCGATCGTGTCGATCCTGGTCTTTGCCGTGTGCGTGGGGGCGGCGGTATGGAGGCGCAAGCGCCCGGCGGAGCACCGAGGGCTGATGCTGCTGGCGACGCTCTCGATCATGAGCGCGGCGGTGAGCCGCATTGACGCGTTGAGCAACCTTTATGTCGGCACCGGCCTCGAGCGGCTGTTCGGGCCGTTTCTCATGACGCTCGTGATAGGCGCCGTGCTCGCCGGGATCGCGTGCGCGGTGACGCGCAGGCTCGACCGGCTGCTCGTGGGGGGCGTGGCCGCGCTTGCGCTGGTGAGTGTGCTGATCATGGCGGTGGCACGCACGCCGGTGTGGGACGCGATCGCGTCGATCGTCGTCGACTGAGCCGGTCGGCGCCTCGGGCCGTGCTCGGAGGTCAGGCGATCAGGTCGTGGACGACCTCGCCGTGGACATCGGTGAGGCGGAAGTCGCGTCCCTGGAAGCGGTAGGTGAGCTTGGTGTGCTCCATGCCGAGCAGGTGAAGGATCGTCGCCTGCAGGTCGTGGACATGGACAGGATTCTCGGCGATGCGCGAGCCCAGGGCGTCGGTCGAGCCGTAGGTCAGGCCGGGCCTGAGCCCGCCGCCGGCCATGACGATGCTGAAGCAGTGGGGGTGGTGGTCGCGGCCGAGGAAAGTCGACCCGTCGCGGGCTTCGTTCATGGCGGTGCGCCCGAACTCGCCGGACCAGACCACCAGGGTGTCGTCGAGCATGCCGCGGCGCTTGAGGTCGGTGATGAGGGCGGCGACGGGCCTGTCGGTCTGGCGGCACTTCTTGGGGAGCTGGGTGACGATGTCGTCGGAGGGGCCTGTGCCGTGGGTGTCCCAGCCCCAGTCGAAGAGCTGGACAAACCGCACGCCGCGCTCAACGAGCCGGCGGGCGAGCAGGCAGTTGTTGGCGAAGCGAGTCTCGCCGGGGGCGGCGCCGTACATCTCGAGCGTGGCCTTGTCCTCGCGTGAGATGTCCATCGTCTCGGGCACGGCCAGCTGCATGCGGTAGGCGAGCTCGTACTGGCTGATACGGGTGAGGGTCTCGGGGTCGCCGGCGTGCTCGTGCTGGAGTTCATTGAGCTCGCGCAGGGCGTCGAGGCTCCGACGCCGGGTGAGGCGGTCCATGCCGGGCGGGTCGGTGACATAGAGCACCGGGTCGCCGGTGGTGCGGCACTGGACGCCCTGGTAGACGCTGGGCAGGAAGCCTGAGCCCCAGACGCTCTTGCCGGCGGACGGGGTCTTGTTGCCGCTGACGAGGACGACGAAGGCGGGCAGGTCGGCCGACTCGCAGCCCAGGCCGTAGGTGGCCCACGAGCCGAAGCTGGGGCGCCCGAGGAGCGGCGAGCCGGTGTAGAGGAAGAGCTGCGCCGGGGCGTGGTTGAACTGGTCGGTGTACATCGAGCGGACGATGGTGAGGTCGTCGGCGACTGAGGCGATGTGGGGGAGCAGCTCGCTGATCTCGGCGCCGGACCGGCCGTGGCGGGCGAACTTGTAGGGCGAGCCGAGGATGGTGGGGTGGCCCTTGATAAAGGCGAACCGCTCGCCGTCGAGGAGGTCCTCGGGGCAGAGCTGGCCGTTGAGCTTGGTGAGGAGCGGCTTGTGGTCGAGCAGGTCGTGCTGGGGCGGGGAGCCGGCCATGTGGAGCCAGATGACGCGCTTGGCGCGGGGGGCGAAGTGGGGGGGCTTGGGGGCGAAGGGGTCGCGTGAGCCGGGCTCAGTGAGCCCGCCTGCTGCGTGGCCCGGCTCTCCGAGGCGGAAGCCCGCGGCGACGCCGGCGCGCTGACCCAGGAGCGACGACAACGCGATCGCGCCCAGGCCGGTCCGGCACTGGCCGAGGAAGTGGCGGCGGGTGGTCCAGCGGTAGTGTTCGTGGAGGGGGTTCACGGATAAATCTCAAAGCGAAAAGCTCAAAGCTCAAATAGAGGCACACGGTATTGGGCGGGCGAGGGTGTACGGGATGGCAGCTCCGAATGTGAGCTTTGAGTTTTTCGTTTTTCGCTTTACCTGCGCGTCAGGAACTCGTCGAGGTTGAGGATGACATTCGCCGCCACGGTCCAGGCGGCGGCTTCGGCGGGGTCGAGGCCTTCGGGGAGCGGGCCGAGGGGGTCGGTGGACATGGTGAGGGCATCGGTGGGGTTGTCGCGGTAGGTCTCGTACTCGTCGGCGACGAGGGCGAGCAGGGCGTCGACTTCCTTGCGCCGGGGCTCGCGGGCGAGGGCGAGGCGCAGGCCAAGGGCCGCGCGGTCGCTGGCGATGGGGCCGCCCTCGGCGATCATCCGCCGGGCCAGGGCCTGGGCGGCCTCGATGTAGACGGGGTCGTTGAGCGTGACGAGCGCCTGCAGCGGCGTGTTGGTTTGCAGGCGGCGCGGCGTGCACACCTCGCGGCTTGGCGCGTCGAAGGTGGTCATGCTGGGGTAGGGGCTGGTGCGTCGCCAGTAGGTGTAGAGGCTGCGCCGGTAGCGGTCCTCGCCCTGGCTGGTCATCCACGACTCGCCGCTGTAGACCACCTGCCAGATGCCGTCGGGCTGCGGCGGGTACACGGGGGGGCCGTACATCTTCGGGCTGAGCAGGCCGCTGACGCCGAGGGCCTGGTCGCGGACCATCTCGGCCTCGAGGCGGAACCGCGGGCCGCGCGCGAGGAGCCCGTTGTAGAGGTCGCGTTCAAGGTGCTCGGGCGTGGCGTCTGACGCCTGCTGGTAGGTGCTGCTGGTGACGATCTCACGGCAGAGGGCTTTGATGCTCCAGCCGCCGTCGATGAAGGCGAGGGCGAGGTGGTCGAGCAGCTCGGGGTGCGTGGGGGGCGTGCCCTGGGCTCCGAAATCTTCCAGTGTCTCGACCAGCCCGCGCCCGAAGAACCGCTCCCAGAACCGGTTGACCACGACGCGGGGCGCGAGCGGGTTGTCGGGGCTGGCGAGCCACTCGGCGAGGCCGAGGCGGTCGCGGGGGCTGGATTCGGGGAACTGGTGGAGCGCCTCGGGGACGCCTGGCGTGACCTCCGTGCCCGGGGAGAGGAAGCTGCCTTTTTCGAGCAGGTGCGTCGTGCGCCGCTGCTCGGCGGGGAGCTCGGACATGACGGGGACGCGGGTCATCTGGGCCGCGAGGCGGGATTGCTCGTCGCGGAGCCGGTCGAGCTGGGTGTCGAGGTGGCGTGTGGCGGCGCGGGTGTCGCGGTGGAAGTGCAGGAGGTAGTGGCGTTCGACCAGAAGACTCTGATCGGCGGTCGGGTCGTCGGCGAGGAGCGCGGCCTTGACCGCTTCCGGCAGTCCGACGCCCTCGCGCGCCCTGACAATCTCGCGCCACACGCCGAAGCTCTCGGTCCATGCCTCGTCGGGCGGCTGGGTGGTGGCGAGGCCGATGGCGTCCCACCGCACGGTGCCGCCGTGCTGGCTGAGGGCCCAGCCGTCGATCTGGTCGCCGGGCTTGAGGTTGACCGCGTCGAGTTCGAGTTCGATCCAGACCCACTGGCCGCGGACGGGGAGGGCGCCCATGGGCCGGCGGGCGCCGGTGTTGTCGGCGCCGAAGCCGATGAGGTTGTCCCCCCAGTAGGCGCGGTGCTCCCACGAGCCGTCGGTGGTGTGGATCTGGAGCATGATCTCGCGGGGCGGGTCGGCCTCGTCGAGCCAGGCGGTGGCGATGAGGCGGTCGCCCTCGTGGAGGGTGACCGGGATGGGGGCGGTGTCGAAGAACTGCTGGGTGAACTCGGGGCCGGAGCGCACGAGCGAGCGCGAGCCGGTGGCGGCGGGGTGCTCGTCGGAGTCGATCCACCGCCAGGGGCTCGCGCGGGCGTCGGCCATGAGGGTGACGCCCGGCGGCGTGTCGTCGTCGATCCAGTACCAGGCGGTGGGATTGTCGAGAGGGTCGGTGGCCGGCCAGTCGCTGCGCACAAGGCCAGGACCCAGCCTCGCCATCGCGACGCCCTGGTCGACGATTCGCTCGATCTGAGATTCCAGATCTGAGATCTCAGATTCGATTCTCGCGAGTTGGGCCCGGTGCTCTTCCGAGCCAAACGCCCGGGTGGGCTCTTCGTCGGGTCGGTCGGCGTCGGCCGTTTGGTCGAAGAACGCGTACGCCTGGTAGTACTCGGTCTGGGTGATCGGGTCGTACTTGTGCGTGTGGCACTCGGCACAGTTCACGGTCAGGCCGTTCCACACGCTGAAGGTGGTGGCGACGCGGTCCTTGACGGCGGCGACGCGGAACTCCTCGTCGTCGGTGCCGCCCTCGTCGTTGTTCATGGTGTTGCGGTGGAAGGCGGTGGCGAGGATGTCGTCCTCGGTGGCGTCGGGCAGGAGGTCGCCGGCGAGCTGCTTGACCGTGAACTCGTCGAAGGGCATGTCGTCGTTGAACGCGCGGATGACCCAGTCGCGGTAAGGCCAGATGATGCGGCCGGCGTCCTTCTCATAGCCCCTGGTGTCGGCGTAGCGGGCGAGATCAAGCCACACCCGCGCCCACCGCTCGCCGAACCGCGGGCTGGCCAGCAGGTGATCGACCAGCCGCCCGTAGGCGTCGGGCGCATCGTCGGCCAGGAATGCCCGGACCTCTTCGGGCGTCGGCGGCAGACCCGTCAGGTCGAGCGTCACGCGGCGGATGAGCGTCGCGCGGTCGGCGCGGGGGGAGGGGCTCAACCCCTCGCTCTCGAGCCGGGCGAGCACAAAGCGGTCGATGCCGCTTTCGCACCATTCTTCATCGCGGACCTCGGGCAGCGGGTGACGCAGGATCGGCTCGAAGGACCAGTGGTTGCGCCATGGGGCCCCGGCGTCGATCCACCGGCCGAGCAGCGCGATCTGCTCGGGCGTGAGGTGCTTGCCCGAGTCGGGCGGGGGCATGTGGTCGTCGGGGTCGGCGGCGTTGATCCGCATCCACAGCTCGCTGGCGCCGCGATCGCCGGGGGCGACGGGTGTGCCGCCATCGTCGAGCGTGGCGTGCAGGCCGGCGGGAGTGTCGAGCCGCAGGTCGGCCTCGCGCGAGCTGGGGTCGGGCCCGTGGCAGAGGTAGCAGTTGTTGGAGAGGATGGGGCGGATGTCGCGGGCAAAATCGATGGCGGTGGGGGTGTCCGGATCGTGTGCCACTGGCGGGGGGGGGGCCCCCCCGCCCCCGCCGCGCCCCCCCCCCCCCCCGGGGCGACCGTGCGAACCACCGCACTGGCGGGCGAGCCGCCGGTGGCACAGGTGGGGCGGGGCGTGATGGCCAGCGCGGCGGCGATTGCCAGCCCGCCCCCGATCACCAGACTCATCACTCTCGCGCGCATCGGTCGGTCGGCTCCTAGTTCCCCAAGCACTTCGCGCAGACCACGCCCGCCGCCCGGGCCTCGACACAGCAGGGGTGGTCGCACTCGCCCCCGGCCTCGACCGCGGCACGGCAGCAGTCAGGGAGCGCGGCGAGCTCGATTTTGATCTCAGGCTCGGGCTCGGGGCTCTCCGATGCCTCGGCCTCGATCGGGGGCTCCGGCTGCCCGGCCGCGACCTCGGGCACATCGGTGAAGTCGGCCGGGGTGACCTCGGCGCCGACCTCGACTGCCAGGCCCGGCCTGAGCGCGGCGAGCAACGCCCCGGCCTGGGGCGAGACCCGCGTGCCCCACAGGTACAGGCTCTCGAGCGCAGGCAGCGACGCCGCCGAAACCAGGCCCCGGTCGGTGACGCCGGTGGCGTAGAGGTTGAGGTAGTGCAGCTCGCGGAGGCTGGTCAGGCTTGCGATGCCGTCGTCGGTGACCGCGGTACGCCCGAGGTTGAGCCTGGCGAGGCGTGGGTATTCGCCCAGCGCCGCCACGCCCGCGTCGGTGACCCCCGTGCCGGAGAGGTTGAGCGACGCCAGCGTCGGCTTGAGCGGTTCGAGCAGGGCGAGGTCGGCATCGGTGACGCCCGCCCCCAGCAGGTCGAACCGCACCTCGGCCCAGGGCTCGCTCGCCGAGATGCGCAGCGCCACCGCGCCGCGCTCGCGCAGCGCTTCGAACGCGGCGGCCTGCCGGGCCTGGGCGGCCTCATCGAATGTGAACGCCGGCTCGGCGGGCGCGATGTTGGGTCGCTCGGTGTCGGTGGTTGTTTCGGCCGCCACGGTGACCGGCGCGACGATCGGCACATCCGACCAGACCGCCCCCTCGTTGATCCAGGTCTCGACCATCGCCACCTGCTCGGGGCTGAGCGGGTCGCCCTTGCCCTCGGGCGGCATGGCGTCCTCGTCGTCCCGCGGCAGCGTGATGCGGAAGTGCAGGTCGCTGTTGAAGGCATCGCCGGGGAGGATGACCTGGGCGTCGGCGTCGCGGTCGTCGAAGACATACCGCCGGGCGTCGAGGCGGAGGTCGCCCTTGCTCTTGTCCGGGCCGTGGCATTTGACGCAGTGGTCGGCGAAGATGGGGGCGATCTGCGTGGCAAAGTCGACGGTGAGTGTCGTGCCCGCGGCCTCGAGTTCGGCGAGCTGGGTCTCGATGTTGGGCTCGGGCGGGACCGGTTTGGGGAAGAGCACCTCGGTGAGGTAGCCCCCGCCGTAGACGATCGACCCGCCCCAGTGCCCCGCCGCGCCGACGGCCCCGGCGGCGAGGACGAGGGCGACCCGGTAGAGGGCGGTCATGCCGCGGGCCTTGCCCGTCGCGCCGAAGAGTGCGCCGAGCAACGCAACGCCCGCCAGGCACGCCGCGGAAATGCCCAGCCACCGGTGGACGAGGAGCAGGTCGGCGACGCCCCGGCCGTGCGGCTCGAGGTCGGCGTTGATCCACCCGGCCCACGCGGCGACGCCAGCCCCGAGCGTCCCGACCACAACGCACGCCAGCCCGGCCGCGGAGGGTCTGGAGCGTTCACGCTTCACGACAATCGCGACGACCTCGAAGAGCACCGCCGCGATGAGCAGGGCGATGGGGAAGTGGACCAGGACCGGGTGCAGTCGGCCGAGGAGGCGGGGGAGGTTCGCGACGAGGCCCGCCGCGTCGGCGTTGGTGACTTCGGCGGCAAGGGCCGGTGCGGCGGTCAGCGACAGGAGCGCCACCGCCGCGCCCGCCGCTCGGCCCATGCCGCGTGTGCCACGGCTCTGTGAGCCGTGCGGGCCCCGCGGTTCCAGGCGGCACGGCCGACACGGCCGTGGCACACATGGCGAGGTGGCGTGCGTGCCGGGAGTTCGCGTCATGTGTTGGTCCTTGCTCATGCGAGGATGTCCTTGACGACCGTGCCGTGGACATCGGTGAGTCGGAAATCTCGGCCCTGGAAGCGGTAGTTCAGGCGGGTGTGGTCGATCCCCAGGCAGTGGAGGATCGTGGCGTTCATGTCGTGGATATGGACGGGCTTGTCGACGATGTTGTAGGAGAACTCGTCGGTCTCGCCGTAGCTCAGCCCGCCCTTGATCCCGCCGCCGGCCATCCAGACGGTGAAGCAGCGGGGGTGGTGGTCGCGCCCGTAGTCGGTGTCGGTGAGCGTGCCCTGGGAGTAGATGGTGCGCCCGAACTCCCCGCCCCAGACGATGAGCGTGTCGTCGAGCAGGCCGCGGCGTTTGAGGTCGAGGACCAGTGCCGCCGAGGGCTGGTCGGTGTCGCCGCACTGGAGGCGGATGTCGCTGGGCAGGTTGCCGTGCTGGTCCCACCCGCGGTGGTAGAGCTGGATAAACCGCACGCCGCGCTCGGCGAGTCGTCGGGCGAGCAGGCAGTTGGCGGCGTAGGTGCCGGGCGTCCTCGCGTCCGGGCCGTAGAGCTCGAAGGTGGACTCGGGCTCTGTCGAGAGGTCGGTGAGGTCAGGCACCGAGGCCTGCATGCGGTAGGCGAGCTCGCCCGCCGCCACGCGGGAGTTGACCTCGGGGTCGCCGGTGCGGAGGAACTGCTGGGCGTTGAGCTTGGCGACCGCGTCGAGCATGCGGCGGCGGCCGGCGCGGTCGATGCCCTCGGGATCGGAAAGATAGAGCACGGGGTCGCCGGCGCCGCGGAACTGCACGCCCTGGTGCTCGCTGGGCAGGAAGCCGGTGCCCCAGAGCCGGCTGAAGAGGGCCTGGCTCGGGCGCTTGGAGCTGCCCTGGCTGATGAGCACGACGAAGGCGGGGAGGTCGGCGTTCTCGGTGCCCAGGCCGTAGCTGAGCCACGCGCCCATGCTGGGGCGCCCGGGGATCTGCGACCCGGTCTGGATGAAGGTAATGCCGGGGTCGTGGTTGATCGCCTCGGTGTGCAGGCTCTTGATGAAGCAGAGCTCGTCGGCGATCGACGCGACATGGGGCATCAGTTCGCTGACCCACGCCCGGCTCCGCCCGTGCTGGGCGAACTTGAAGATCGTCGGCGCGACGGGGAAGCGGGCCTGGCCCGAGGTCATCGTCGTGAGCCGCTGGCCCATGCGGATGCTCTCGGGCAGGTCGGTGTTGAAGTACTCACGCATCTTCGGCTTGTAGTCGAAGAGGTCGAGCTGGCTCGGCGCGCCGTTCTGAAAAAGGTAGATCACCCGCTTGGCCTTGGGGGCAAAGTGCGGGCCCAGCGGCAGGCCCCGGCCCCCCGGGTCGGCCGGCCCCGCGCCGAGAGCCAGGCCGGGGTTCACCAGCGACGCCAGCGCCGCGGCGCCGATCCCCGCCGCCGTGCGGCCGAAGAACTGCCGGCGGGTCTGGAGCACTCTGCTTTCCCACAGGGGATCCATCGGAACTCCTATCCCTTGGTGACCGCCTCGTCGAGGGTCATGATGGTGGTGGCGATATTGGTCATGGCGGCGTGGTCGGCCGGGTCGAGCGACTCGTCGCGGGGCGCATCGCCCACGCCGAGCAGGGCGATCGCCGCGTCGGGGTTGGCGGCGTAGTGCTCGCGCTCGCTCTCGAAAAGCCCGCGCAGCACCGCGACCTCACCGGCGTCGGGCGCCCGGGCGGTGAGCAGCCGGAACGCGAGGGCCAGCCGGGCGTCGGTCTCGCCCTCGGCCTGAAGCACCCGCTGGGCGACGGCCCGGGCCGCCTCGACAAACTGCGGGTCGTTGATGAGCACCAGGGTCTGCATCGGCGTGTTGGTCCGCGAGCGGCGGATCGTGCAGCCCTCGCGGCTCGGGGCGTCGAAGGTCGCGAGGTTGGCCGGGTGGCTGGTGCGCTTCCAGTAGGTGTACATGCTCCGGCGGTACTGGCCCTCGCCCTCGTCGGTCATGTAGGTCGTGGTGTCGCTGTCGGGATAGGCGACGGCCTTCCACAGCCCCGGGGGCTCGTACGGCTTGACCCCCGGGCCGCCGACCTCCTCGACGAGCAGCCCGCCGGCGTAGAGCGCCTGGTCGCGGATCTCCTCGGCCTCGAGCCGGAACCGGGGGCCGCGGGCGAGGAGTCGGTTGCCCGGGTCGCGGGCGAGCAGGTCGGGCGGGATGGCCGAGTCCTGCATGTAGGTGGCGCTGGTGACCATGAGGCGGAGCATGTGCTTGACATCCCACCCGCTCTCGACAAACTCGACCGCGAGCCAGTCGAGCAGCTCGGGGTGGCTCGGCCACTCGCCCTGGCTGCCGAAGTCCTCGGCGGTCTTGACGATCCCCGTGCCGAAGAGCTGCTGCCAGAGGCGGTTGACCGTTACTCGGGCCGTCAGCGGGTGCTCCCCATCGACCAGCCACTCGGCCAGGCCCAGGCGGTTGTGCGGCTTGTCGCCCATCGGGGGCAGGGCGTCGGGGACATCGGGCTCGACCATCTCCCGCGGTTGGTCGTACTCGCCGCGGTGGAGGCGGTAGGTCGGGCGGCGTTCGGCCCGCTCCTCCATCACCAGCGAGAAGGGCAGTGCCGCCTCGAACGCGGCCTGCTCGGCCGTCTGGTCGGCGAGCTGGGCGTAGAGCTGCTGCATCTGCGGCGAGTAGTTCCGCCGGAAGTAGCGGCGGAGCGACACCGCCTGCTCCTCGTCGAGCGCGGCGCCCTGTGCGCCGGCGGTGATCAACGGCACCATCCGGAGGTACTCGCTCCCGCCGGCGTCGTCGGCGGGCTTGAAATAGAACCCGTACCCGCCGGCGAAGTTCACGACCTTCATGAGCAGGCGGTTCTCGCCGGGGAGCAGGTCGACGGTGACCTTGTCCTGATCGGGCGCGACCGGGCGGGCGACATTGTTCTCGTGGACCAGCCGGCCATTGCACCAGACCTTGATCGCGTCGTCGCTGCCCAGGCTGAGCGAGAGCGTGCGGGCGGTGGGGGCAAAGACGGTGCGGGTGAGGTAGGTCGCGCACATCTCGCCGCTCAGCGTCTGCACCATCCCGTCGGCCCACTCGGGGTGCGGCGTCCAGGCGAGCCCGTCCTCAAAGGTCGCGCCCGCGTCGAACCCGCCGGGCGCCTGCTCGGGGCCGAACGCCTTGGCGTAGGCGGTCGCCGCGTCGCCGCCGGGGAAGGGCCCGACGGCGTGCCAGGGGCCGAAGCCGACCGGCGCGACCGCCTGGTAGAGCCCGGCACTGCCGGAGACCGCGAGCCGCGCCCGGCCGATGGCGTGCCTCGGGAACTGCGACTCGAAACGCAGGCGGACCTTGAGCTCGGTGCCCCCGGCGAAGCCGAAGGGCTGGTCGCTCACGAAGACGGCGACGCGGTCCTCGCGCCGGGTCATCCCGTCGACCGCCCAGCCGGTGGTGTCGTTGACGATGCCGTCGATAGTCGCCGCGATGGGATACGGCCCGTTCATCTGCTGGTGGTCGGCCGAGGCCGCGACCAGCCGCACGGGCACGCAGGCCGAGGGGTCGGCGACCGAACAGGCCTCGACCTCGATCTCGCTCAAGACGAAGTTGCCATTGTCGGCGCGCCCGGCCCCGGCGAAGGGCAGCGACTCGTGCGCGAGGGCCTCGAGCCGGAGCAGCCGGAGGTCGGTCGCGTCGGTGCGGGCGGTGAACTCGTAGACATCTCGGTCGGGGTTGTCCCCGGCGGCGAGGACCGAGCCGTCGTCGAGGGGGGTGAGTGTTGTGCCGCCGGTTGAGGACGCGGAGGCGATGTCGAGTGTCCGCCAGCCGTCGCGCCAGGCGTCGGCCGCCGTTGCCCGCCACGCCTCCTGCTTGGCGTCGATCTCGGGCGAGGGCGCGTCGAGCTCGGCCTCGATCGCCCCGACCCGCGCCTCCATCATTGCGAGCTGCTCGGTCTGTTCGGGCGAGGGGGCGCGGGCGATCGGCGCCCAGTCGGCCCGGTTGCCGTCCATCGACTCCTCGGTGGTGTTGTTGAAGAACGCGAAGAGCTCGTAGTACTCGGTGTGGCTGATGGGGTCGAACTTGTGCTCGTGGCAGTGGGCGCAGGCGAGGGTCAGGCCCATCCAGACGGTCCCGGTCGTCGCCAGCCGATCGGCGACATTCTTGATCTGGAACTCCTCGGCGATCGCCCCGCCCTCGTTGGTCGAGACATGGTTGCGGTTGAACCCGGTGGCGATGACCTGGTCGGTCGTCGGGTCGGGCAGCATGTCCCCGGCGAGCTGCTCGATCGTGAACCGGTCGTAGGGCATGTTGTCGTTGAAGGCGTGGATCACCCAGTCGCGCCAGGGCCACATCTGGCGGGCGTTGTCGAGGTGCAGCCCGTGAGTGTCGCCGTAGCGGGCCGCGTCGAGCCAGCGCCGCGCCATGTGCTCGCCGTAGCGGGGGCTCGCGAGCAGTCGGTCGACCACGCGCTCGTAGGCGCCCGGCGCATCGTCGGCCAGGAACGCATCGACCTCCGCCGGCGTCGGGGGCAGGCCTGTCAAGTCCAGGCTCACCCGGCGGAGCAGTGTCGCCCGATCGGCCCGCGGCGCGTGGGCCAGCCCCTCGCTCTCCAGCCTCGCGAGCACGAAGTGGTCGATCTGGTTCTCGCACCACGCCGGCTCGCTCACCCCCGGCGGCTCGCGCTTCACCGGCGGCTCGAACGACCAGTGCTTGCGGTACTCGGCCCCCGCCTCGATCCACGCCCGCAGCGTCTCGATCTGGGCCGGGGTCAGCTTCTTGTCGGTCTTGGGCGGGGGCATGACCTCGTCGGGGTCGGCGTGGGTGACCCGGCGCAGGAGTTCGCTGGCGTCGGGGTCGCCCGGCACGATCGCCCGCACCCCAGATTCCAGCTCCCCGACCGCCACCTCCCGGAAATCAAACCGCAGCCCCGCCTCACGGCTCTCGGAGTCGGGACCGTGGCACTGGAAGCAGTTGTTCGACAGGATGGGCCGGACATCGCGGTTGAAGTCGAGCGCCGTCTCGCCGCCGGGTGGCGCTCCGCCGCCCGCCCGCGGGGCCAGGCCCCCCGCCGAACCGGCGGTGACGCCCCTCCCGCTGCCCAGGGCAACGACCACCAACCCGGCCAGGCCGAGGCAGCCGACCGCAGACCACACCCTTCGCCCCAGCCGGGCGGTATGCACCGAGTCTCGCATGGGGGCCAGTCTACAGGCAGAAGGGCCGTCCGCAAAGAGGCCCTGGCGCGAGCCTGGGCTTCCGCCGTGGTTGGCGGTAGCCCACGCTTGCGCCAGGGCCTCTTGTAGGAGGGTCGTCGACGGGGCGGGCCGTTCGCCGCTCAGTCGACTATCCTGCGCCTCGGCCGCCCGTGCAGGAGTACCCCCATGCGTTATTCACCCGCGCTGCTGTGCCTGATCGCCTGCTGGTTGCTCGCCCCGATGATGACCCGCGCCCAGGAATCTCCGAGCACCCTCACCACCCGCTGGACCGACAAGGTCTCGCCGCTCCTGCCGCACCCGGAGTACCCCCGGCCGACGATGGTCCGCGCCGACTGGCTCTGCCTGAACGGGCCATGGGAGTGGGAGCCGGTGCCGGAGGACCTCGACACGCCGACCTGCAATACCTTCTCGGGGACCATGCTCGTCCCGTTCCCGATCGAGAGCGCCCTCTCGGGTGTGGCGGCGCGGCACGAGAAGTTCTGGTGCCGACGCGCCTTCGAGCTGCCCGACCAGTGGCGGGGACGCCGTGTGCTCCTCCACTTCGGCGCCGTGGACTGGGAGGCCCGTGTCTGGGTGAACGGCAAGTTCGTCGGCGAGCACCGCGGCGGGTACGACCCCTTCAGCTTCGACATCACCGATGTGCTCGTCGAGGGGGCCGGGCAGTCGATCCTGGTCCGCGTGTCAGACCCCTCCGACGCCTCCACCCAGCCCCGCGGCAAGCAGGTCCGGGAGCCGAACGGCATCTGGTACACGCCCACCACCGGCATCTGGCAGAGCGTCTGGATGGAGCCCGTGCCCGAGACCTCGATCGAGCGCATCGAGGTGACGCCCGACTTTGCCGCCCAGACTGCCGAGATCACGGTGCGGGTGCGGGGCGATCAGGGCGCCGACATGTTCCTCGGCGTGATCAACCCCAAGACCCAGTCCACCGTCAGCCTCAGCCCCATCAAACCGGGCGAGCCGACCACAATCGACCTCTCGTCGAGCTTCATGCCCTGGTCGCCCGCGGAGCCCAACCTCTACAACCTGCTGGTGACGCTGGTCGGCCCCGACGGCACGCCGGATGTCGTCGAGTCGTACTTCGGCGTGCGCACGATCGAGGTCAAGCCCGACCGGGGCGGTGTGACGCGGATCCACCTCAACGACGAGCCGCTGTTCCTGCACGGGCCGCTCGACCAGGGCTTCTGGCCCGACGGGCTCTACACCGCACCCACCGACGAGGCGCTCAAGTATGACCTCGAGGTCACCAAGCGCCTGGGCTTCAACGCGGTGCGCAAGCATGTGAAGGTCGAGCCCGAGCGGTGGTACTACTGGTGCGACACGCTGGGGCTGGCGGTGATCCAGGACATGCCCAGCGGCGACCGGTACATCGGGCCGAGCGACCCGGACATCGAGCGCACGCCCGAGTCGCGCGCGATCTACGAGACCGAGTGGGAGGCGATCATCAACGCCAACCGCGAGCACCCCTCGATCGTGATGTGGTCGCCCTTCAACGAGGGCTGGGGGCAGTTCGACACCGCCCGTATCGCGGCGTGGACCAAGGAGCTCGACCCCACACGGCTCGTCGACGCCGTCAGCGGCTGGGCAGACCGCGGCGTGGGCGATGTCTTCGACTGGCATGTCTACCCCGGGCCGGGCTCGCCCAAGCCCGAGGCGAGCCGCGCGGCGTTCCTCGGCGAGTACGGCGGGCTGGGCCTGCCGCTCGAGGGGCACACCTGGCTCGACAAGGGTAACTGGGGCTACCGCTCGTTCGACTCGGCGGGAGCGCTGACCGACGCCTATGTGCGCCTCATCGAGGACATGCGGTGGCTGATCGCCGAGCCCGGGCTCTCGGGCGCGATCTACACCCAGACCACCGATGTCGAGATCGAGGTCAACGGGCTGATGTCTTACGACCGCGAGGTCATCAAGATGGACGAGGACCGCGTGCGTGAGGCGAACCTGTCGCTGCTCGCGCCGCCGCCGCAGGTCAGGACCGTCGCGCCGTCCGCCCTCACCGACCTCACCGACGAGGTCCGGTGGCGGTACACGACCGATGCGCCGGCGGCCGGGTGGGAGAAGCCGGGCTTCGACGACAGCGGCTGGTCGGTCGGGGTCGGCGGGTTCGGGCGTGAGGGCACGCCCGGGGCGATCAACCACACCAAGTGGGAGGGCCCGGACATCTGGATCCGCCGGGAGTTTGTGCTGCCGCGGATGCTGCTGGAGAACCCGCACCTGCGGATCCACCACGACGAGGACTGCCGTGTCTTCATCAACGGCGTGCTCGCCGCCGAGCTGGACGGGTACACCAGCGGGTATGTGTTCCGCCCCATCAGCCCGGCGGCCCGCGCCCCGATGGTCGGGGGGCCGCCGGTGCTCGCGGAACACAGCCCGCAGACGGCCCGGGGGCAGTACATCGACGCGGGGATTGTGGACTTGGCGGGGCGGTAGGCGGAGCCGGGGCTCCCTCGGGTGCCACGCAACGCCGTGAACTCCAGGCGCCAAGCCCGCGTTCATCGAGGGTCGCCATCCGGCCCCCTCGCCGCCTCACCCTGAGAAGGGCCCGGCGGGAGAGGGTTGGGGAGAGGGCTCCTCCCCTCCTTCTTCTTCAACGCTCAGCCATGTCAGCGCCGCAAATACACCAAGCGCGCTGGAAGCTCACGGCGTAGGGTGCCACGGGTCGCCGGAGGCTCTGCGGAGGTGCCCAGTGTGAGGGTGTCAAGATCGGGAGCCGGCGGGCACGGGGCAAGCTCTCAAAGCCGAGCTTGACCCGTGGCACCCGGCCCGCACCACAAGTTCGTGGCACCCGGGGCGCGAATAGGCTTCCCGGCCCATGACGACCGCAGCCCCCATCCCAACTGCCACCCCCAGCCCCCTCGCCGTCGCCGACCCCGGGGTTGGTGTGCCGCTGGTCGCCACGCCGCTGATCGCGCAGCGCCGGCTCCGGCTGGGCGCCACGATCGCGTCGCACGGCGTGGTCGACTTCTTCAGCTTCCTGTTCATCCCGATCATGAGCGTCCTCGAGGGGCGGCTGTCGATGACGCCGGGCCAGGGGGCGGTCATCCTCGCCGCCGGCTCGATCTGCTCGGGGTTCATCCAGCCCGTGGCGGCGTGGTTCGCCGACCGCTACGACACCCGCCTGCTCGGGCCGATGGCGTTCGCGTTGGCGCTGGTCGCGATCTCGCTGGTGGGGTTCGCGACGCGGTTCGAGCACCTGCTCGCGATCCAGGTCCTCGGCACGCTGGGCATCGGGGCGTTCCACCCGACCGCCGCCGCGGCGGTCGGGCAGCTCGCCGGGCGCAGGCGGTCGCTGGGCGTGTCGCTCTTTTTCTGTGCGGGGATGGCCGGGGGGATCTCGGCCAACATCTTCAGCCCGCTGTTTGCCGAGCGGTACGGGCTGCCGCGGTACGCGTGGCTGATTGTCCCCGGGCTGGCGGCGGTGGTGATGATGCTCTGGGCGATGGCCCGCGTGCCGCACCGGCACCACGACGCGGGCGCGCAGCGCGCCTCGTGGGGGGCGGGCGAGTCGCGCGAGCGGTGGGCGGCGGTGGGGCTGCTGTATATCGGCAATGTGCTGCGGTTCACGGTGAACATGATGATGGTGCAGTTGCTCATCCGCTGGTGCGAGCAGGTGGCGTTGTCGCGGGCGGGGGTGATCGAGCTGACCGAGGCGGTGCGGCACGGCGCATCGACGATCAACGGCCCGATGCAGGGGGCGATGCAGATCGGCATGGCCGCCGGGGGGCTCAGCGCCGGGGCGTTCCTGCTGTCGCGCCACGAGAAGCGGGCGCTGGTGATCGTGCCGATCGTCGGGGCGCTGGCGGTGGCGGGGTTCCCGTTCGCCGGCGCGGTGGGCGAGTGGGCCGGGGCGCCGGGGTTCGTGTCGGCGCTGGCGTTCGTGCTGGCGATCGCGACGGGGGTCGGGTACGCGGGGACCGTGCCGGTGACCATCGCCCTGGCCCAGCGGCTCCTCCCGCACCGGACGGGGATGGCCTCGGGGTTGATGCTCGGCGGGGCGTGGGGCTTCGCGGCGATGGGGCCGCCGATCGCGCAGAAGCTGATCGCGTCGGTGGGGCTCACGCCGACCTTCGCGGTGACGGCGGGGGTGTTGGCGTTCGCCGGGGTGCTGTCGCTGGCGTTGCCGGGCAGGCTGCTCGCGCGGATCAGCCCGCACTAGGCCGGTCTTCGGCCCGGTCCTCGCCCTGGTCCGGGGCGCCGTCGGTGGTCTGGCGCACGACCTCGGCGTCGCGCTCGCCGGTCTTCTTGTAGCCGGTGCGGGCCTCGGCGTACCGCTCTGGAGAGATCTTGAGGTCGGGGGTCTCACCCCGCTGGTGCTGGGCGTGCAGGTGCTTGAGGAACGGCACGCACCAGCCGCAGCCCGTGCCCGCATCGAGGCACTCAGAGATCAGCGACGCGACCGGCGGGTCCTCGCGGGCAAGATACGCGCGGATCTTGCGGAGTGACACGCGATAGCACAGGCACACATGATCGTCGGGATCCATGCGGCATCATAGGTGGTGCGCCGGGTTGGGCACACCACGAGCCGGGGGCGACGCCGGCTTGCGCCTTACCCCACCGCCAGCCCGTCGTAGGCCAGGTACATGCCGTCGGGCAGGCCGGCGTCGGTCTCCCCGTACGGCAGGTCGTGGCTCATGTGGACGAAGTAGGTCCGCGCGGCCCCGACCTCCTGGGCGATGGTGGTCGCCTGCTCGACGGTCAGGTGTGTCGGGTGGTGGCGGTGGCGGAGGGCGTCGAGCACCAGCGTGCGCAGGCCGGTGAGGCGCGGCCAGGTCTCGGGCGGGATCGCCGAGACATCGGTGCAGTAGGCGAGGGGGAGGATGTCGGTCGCGGCCCCCGGCTCGGAGAGCCGGGCCACGCGGTCGAAGCGGAAGCCCAGCACGGGCAGGCGGCCGTGGAGGAGCCGGATCGGCGTGACGCGCAGGCCGAAGAGCTCGAACGCCTCGCCGGGCTCGACGCGGTTGGGGATGAGTGTCGCGACGAACGACTTCTGCACATTGCCCGCCTTGTCGAAGATGTGGGCGAACACACGGCGGACGCCCTCGAAGGTGTGCGCATCGGCGTAGACATCGATGGGGGCGTCCATGAGCACATTGAACCGGCGGACCTCGTCGAGGCCCCAGGTGTGGTCGACATGATTGTGCGTCAGCAGGATCGCGTCGAGCCGGTCGAGCTCGGCGCGGAGGGCCTGCTCACGCAGGTCGGGGCCGGCGTCGAGGAGGATGGTCCGGGGTTGGCCCGCCGGGTCGGTGAACCGCAGGCAGGCGCTGGTGCGGAGGCGTCGGTCGCGCGGGTCGTCGGAACGGCACACCGCGCACCGGCACCCGATGGCCGGGACGCCCGAGCTGGTGCCGGTGCCGAGGAAGGTCAGTTGCATGCTCCGAGCATAGCCGCGCGGAGCGAGCCCCCGGCGAGGGGCCGGGGGTGCTCCGCCCCGTCAGCAGCCGCCCGTCCAGGTGTTGAGGAAGGCGAGGACATCGAGGGTGTTGACCTGGCCATCGCCGTCGAGGTCCGCGTGGGAGTCGCCCGCGCCCCATGCGTTGAGGAAGGCCAGGACATCGAGCGTGTTGACCGCGCCCGAGCAGTCGAAGTCGGCGATGCAGATCGAGAGCAGCGCCGGCTCGCTGACCGCGACGGCGCACCCGATGTCCGCGACGAGGTCGTACACCCCCGCGTCCGGGGCGTGCGGGTTCGCGACCGTCATCCCCTCGTTGTCCGCGCCGCCGATGATCGAGCCGTAGCCGGTCGGCCCGTCCGTCAGCGGCACGCCATCGTGGCGCCACCGCACCGTCGCGTCCTCGTACCCCGACGCGAGCAGCGCGATGAAGAACGCGTCCACGCCCAGGCAACGCTCGTTGTCCAGGGGCTGGCGTGCGAACCACGGCGTCCCGGTGTCGTTCCAGCGGGCCAGGCCCGGGGCCGCGGCCCCGCCCGCGGTGGCAAAGCCCCCTGCGAGGACGAGCTCGCTCTTGAACACCTGGAAGTCGCCGATCGACCCGTCGAGCCCGCCGCCGACCGGCTCCCACGCGCTGCCGTTCCACATCACCAAGCGCAGCGACGGGTCGTCGCTGAAGAAGAACTTCGCGCCGGCGTAGAGGTTGCCGTTGTAGACCGCCAGCGAGGCGACGCCGTGGCCGGGGGCGCCGGTGTCCATCGCGAGCCACTGGCTGCCGTCCCAGCGGGCGACATTGAAGGCCGGCGCGCCCCCGGCTAGGGCGAACTCACCGGCAACGATCAGATCTCCCTCGAAGACCGTGGCGGCGAGCGCCTCGGGCAGCGTGCCGCCGGAGAGGCCCGTCCCGAGCGCGCTCCACTGCGTGCCGTCCCACCGGGCGACATGATTGAACTCGGGGAAGTACCCGACGGCGACGAGATCCCCGTTGTACTCGACGAGGTCCCAGATGAAGGAGTAGTCGTCGCCGAGCCCATCGCCCATGGCGTGCCAGTCGGCGCCGTCGTAGCGGGCGATGTGGTTGGCCGGCACGCCGCCGGCCTGGGTGAAGTCGCCGCCGATGATCAGGTCGCCGTCGTAGCTGCCGATCGAGAGCCCCGAGGTGACATACCCGCCGGTGAGCTGCGCGCCGATGTCCTGCCACGCCGCGCCGTCCCACCGCGCCACGCCGGCCGCGTTGCTGGCCCCCACCTGCGTGAACCAGCCGACGGCGTACAGATCGCCGTCGTGGACCCCGATATCCCAGGGCAGCTCGTTGAACGACTCGCCCATCGGGGCGAACTCGAGCCCGTCGAAGCGGACCACGGCGCCGAGGTGGTTGCCGAAGGACAGGTCGGCGTAGCCCGAGATGATCAGGGTGTCCTCGAACACGGCGAGGCCGCCGGCCATGACCCCGAGGGGCGTTCCCTCGACTGAGGTCCAGTCGCCGCCGTCCCACGAGGCGATGCCGCGGGCGGTCTGGCCCCCGGCCTCGCGGAACCGTCCGCCGACGAACAGCTCATCCCCCGCGTCGGTGAGCGTCCAGACCGTGTCGTTGACCCCCTGGCCGAGGTTGTCCCACTGGACGCCGTCCCACCGGGCGACTCGGTTGGCCGTGGTGCCGCCGGCGATAGTGAAGTGGCCGCCGACATGGAGCTGACCATCGAACTCTGAGAACGAGGTGACCAGGCCCGGGATGCCGGAGCCCAGGGCGCGGAACGCCGTGCCGTCCCAGCGGGCGACGCCCGGGGTGACGAGGGTGCCGATGACCCCGAACTGGCCGCCGACATAGAGGTCGGCGCCGTCGGAGTGGAGACCAAAGACCGAGGTGCCGTTGGGCACGCCCCCGCCGACGCTGGACCACCCCAGGCCGTCCCAGCGGGCGAGCAGATTTGTCCCGGGGATACCGCCGCCGACGCTCTGGAACTGCCCGCCGATATACAGGTCGCCGTCGTGCGTCTCGGCGGCCTGAACGACGAAGCTCGCCCCGGCGCCGAGGGGAGCCCACTCGGTCCCGTTCCACCGGGCGATGAAGTTCGCGGGGCCTTCGCCGGCACTCGTGAACGCGCCCGCCGCGATGAGCTGACCGTCGTGCACCGCCATCGCGCTGACCTCGGGCTCGGAGAACCCGCCGTAGATCCCCGCCCCGAGGGCGTGCCAGTCGGCCCCGTCGAACGCGGCGATGTTCTCGACCGGCAGCCCGCCGGCCTGGGCGAAGTGGCCGCCCACGATCAGCATCCCGTCGTAGATCTCAAACGCCGAGACGCGGTCGAAGATGAAGCCCTCGGTCACCCCCCCGGCCAAGCCGTGCCACGCCTGTCCGTCGAAGGCGGCGACAGAGTTGGCGGCGATATCGCCCGCCGCGGAGAACATCCCCCCGATCACCAGCCACTCGGGCTCCGGGCCTCCCCCGTCCGGGTCCCACATGATCGAGGCGAACACGGTGCCGTTGACCCCCGCGAAGCCGAGGCCCGGGGTCCGTACCCAGCCCGGCCCGCACTGGGCGCTGGCGGTGTTGGCGAGGGCGGCCGCGGCAAACAGCAGGGCGGCAGACGCGAAACGGCTGGGCCGACGCTTCGGGTGGATGGTGGTGGTTTCCATGGCGATACCCTACCCGCCGGCCGCGGGCTCACGACCCACCAAATGGTGGGGGCTGATTGAGGCACTGGGGCACAGAGGCACGAAGGCACGGAGGGGGGAAGCGACGGAGAGACGAAGCGACGCAGGGGGAGCGGGTTTGCTGCGGCCGGAAGCGTCCCGTTCGGGTATCCTCCCTCGATGGCCAAGAAGGTCCCGAACAAGAGAGCCGGGAAGGCGGGGGGCAAGCCGCCGGTAGAGCCCGACGCCCCCGCGCCCGCCCCCACACGCGCCCCCGCTCCCGGCCGCCCGTCGGCCCTGCTCGACACCCGGGTGGTCTACTGCGGCGACTGCC
>CAYJPX010000007.1:9779-59650 GCA_964372195.1 uncultured Phycisphaeraceae bacterium | reverse complement strand
GTATGGGTCTGTGTGCCACGGCCGTGCCGGCCGTGCTGTGGGAGGACGGGCGTCGGTTGCGCCGCCGCACGGCCGAGACGGCCGTGGCACACGAACACCGGGCTCGGACGACGCCCCTACCCCTCGAACAACTCCCCCTCCCGGGCCGGATCCCACGCCAGCCCGAGGTGCCCCGCCGCCGCCCGCGTGAGCATCCGCCCACGCCGGGTCCGCGCCAAGAACCCCATCTGCAAGAGGTACGGCTCGACGACATCCTCGAGCGTCCCGGCATCCTCGTTCATCGTGGCGGCCACGGTCTCGAGCCCCACCGGCCCGCCGTCGTAGGTCGTCGCGATCGTGCGGAGGTAGCTGCGGTCCAGCTCGTCGAGGCCCAGCTCATCGACGCCCTCGAGCCCGAGGGCGGTCTCGACCAGCCCCCGCGAGACGACCCCGTCCGCCCGCACCTGCGCGAAGTCGCGCACGCGCCGCAGCAGCCGGTTGGCGATCCGCGGCGTCCCCCGCGACCGCGACGCGATCGCCGCCAGGCACTCCCCGTCCACCGCCCCCAGCCCCAGCACACGGCACGAGCGGCCCAGGATCACATGGATCTCGGCCTCCTCGTAGTACCGCAGGTGGTGGGTGATGCCGAACCGCGACCGCAGCGGGGCGCTGAGCAGCCCCGCCCGCGTCGTCGCCCCGATCAGGGTGAACGGCTTGCACCGGATCTGCACCGTCCGCGCGTGCATCCCCGTGTCCACCGTCACATCGATCTTGAAGTCCTCCATCGCCGGGTAGATGAACTCCTCGACCGCGATCGGCAGGCGGTGGATCTCGTCGATAAACAGCACATCGCCCGCCTGCAAGCGCGTCAGCGCCGCGACCAGGTCGTTGCCCCGGGCCAGGGCGGGCCCGCTGGTCGTGTAGAGCTTGGTGCCCATCTCCTTTGCGATGACATGGGCGAGCGTCGTCTTGCCCAGGCCGGGGGGGCCGTGGAGCAGGACATGCTCCATGGGCTCGTGGCTCCGCGGCATGTCGTCGGGGGCCGGGGCCTTGGCCCGCACCTTGGCCGCCTCGATCGCGATCGAGAGCTTCTCGAGCAGGTCGGCCTGGCCTACATACTCGTCGATCGAGTCGGGGCGCAGGGACGACCCGGCCCATTCCTGGTCCGTCGGCTGGGGGATCGCGGCGACAAGCCTCTCCGTGGCCATGCGGGGAGTGTACGGGATCGAGCGGGGATTGCCAGCACCGGACACAAACATGCCCGGGGGCCCGCCCAGGCACACATGGACCGGCGCTCCTCGATACCCCATAATCCCCAAGCACCCCGGGAGCCCCGCCATCCCCGATCCCGCACTCACCATCTACTACGACGGGAACTGCCGCATCTGCCAAGCGCAGCGGAAGCGGTTCGCGCGGCTGGATCGGGATCGGGGGCGGATCAGGCAGGTGGACTTTCGCGACCCGGGGTTTGACCCCGGGGAGCTGCAGGTGAGCCGCGAGGCCCTGGCGTCGGGCATCCATGCCCGCACGCCGGACGGGCGCGTGGTGCGAGGGATGGCGGCGATCCGGGAGGCCTACCGGGCGGTGGGGAAGGGCTGGCTGGTGGCGCCGACGGGGTGGCCGGTGCTGCGGCCGGCGTTTGACTTTCTGTACCGGGTGCTGGCGAGGCATCGGTACCGGATCGGGGGGCGGTGCGAGGATGGGGCGTGCAAGCTGCCGGAGTGACGACAGCGCAACGACTCCACGACGCCCGACCTGAGGCTCTGCGAAGGTCAGGGTTGGGTCGGGGCTGGCGGGCGGCCCACGAACCCATACCATCGAGGACTCTGGTCCGGCGCCGATGGCCGGGAGCCCCAGCGCGGCGCGGACCGCCTCGATAGCCACGCCCGACACGCGGGCGAGCTTCTCGGGGCTGGTCTGGCCCCCGACGATCTCGACATCCCGGGGCTTGATCCCGAGCGCCGCCGCCAGCAGGGCACAGATCGCCTTGTTGGCCTTGCCCCCCTCGGGCGGGGCGCTCACGCGGACCTTGAGCCGATCGCCGAGCACCCCGGAGACCTGGTCGCGCTTCGCGCCGGGGACAGCCTTGAGGCGGATCAGGATCGATCCGGAGGGCTCAAGGGTGACGGGTGCGGCTGTCATTTGGGGGCGCCTCGGGCCGCGTGTCCGCTTCACCAGGGGAGGGCGTCGCCCTCGTCGCAGGGCTTTCGCTCCTCCACCGGCTTCCTCTTGTTGGGGTAGAGCGCGGTGCTCGCGCCCGAGGCGAAGCCCTTGCGGAGCATGCCGATCTCTCGGCAGCGTTCGAACGCGCTGTCGAGGTTTTTCTCGCTGAACTCGGTCCCGACAAAGTGCCGCCCGTGCTCGCGGGCGACCACCGCGGTCGTCCCGCTACCGATGAAGGGGTCGAGCACCACATCGCCCGGCTCGCTGCACGCGAGGATCACCCGCTCGAGGTACACCTCGGGCAGTTGGTTGTCGTGGTAGGGACGGCGTTCCTTGTTGTTGCCCTGCACGCGCCCCCAGAACTGCCCGTACCACACATCCATCGGCACGCGCATGCCCGCGGGCATCCCGTCGCGTTTGCTCTCGGTGCGGGGGTCGCCGTAGATCGCCCGGCGGTCGGAGGTCTCGAGGATGTCGGCGGTGTTCCACACCCTGCGCTCGGGGTCGCGGCAGAAGTAGAGCGCGTGGACCTTGCTGTTGATGAACCGCTTGGTGGTGTTCTGCCCAAAGCGATAGTGCCACACGCACCAATTGACCATGTGCAGCCGGTGGCGCTCTTTAAGGTAGACCACGATCTCGGCCGCCCAGGTGTCGGGGATGTTGACCCACATCGACCCGTCGTCGGTCAGCGCTTCGACGCACAGGTCGAGCCAACGCATGGTGAACGACTTGGCCTCGGCCCCCGGCTCGCGGAAGGTCTCGGTGATATCGCAATACTCGCGGTCGGGCATCGAGTCCTTCCACTCGTCGTACGCGCGGTTCCAGTTGAAGGGCGGGTCGGCAAAGACCAGCCGTACCTGCTTGGCGCGGACCTCGGGGATATCCGCCAGCCGCTCCCGGCAGTCACCCAGGTACATCTCCACCGCGCCCAGCCGACTCCCGGCCACCAGCTTCCGCGGCGGGGTGGGCTCGGGGTTGGGGGCCTTCTTCGCGGGCTTCTTCTTGGCGGCGTTGGTCGGCATGGGCTCCAGAATAGGGCGTTCGACCCGATACTCGCCGCCGGACACCGACCCCGACTGCCCAAGCGCCCCGATCGCGACTCGATCCGGAGCCTGGATCGAGGGTCCGGCCGGGTGCAGGCCCCTCACCCCAGCGGGTTGTCCCGGGGTGTCGGGTCGCCGTGGGCGGCGACCGCCCGCTCCACGGCCCGCCAGAGGTGCTTGGCCCGCTCCCGGGGGTGCTGGGGGTCGAGCGTCTCGGCCGCGGAGAAAGCCGCCCGCATCCGCACAGCCCGGCTGCTCAGGCAGCCGCAGCCCATGGGTTCGAGCACGGCGGCGGTGAGCATGCGGACCACGCCCGCCTCGTCGTCGCGCGGGCACCCACGCAGGTCGGCGCAGTCGATCACCGCGAGGTGGGCCCCGGTCTCGTGCAGGCTGGTCACGATCAGGTTGCTGGGCTTGGCGTCGCGGTTGTAGCGGCCCTCGCGGACAAAGCGGCACGCCAGGCGTGCGACCGCCGCGGCGACATGGTGCTGGCTCCTGGCGGGCAGGTCGCCCATCGCCATGTGCTCGAGCACGCTCTCGCCGGGGAGGTGCTGCATCACCAGGCACTCGACCGACTCCCCATCGCGAGTGCCCCGGACGATCGCCCAGGTCTCGGCGGTGGAGAAGCCGTGGGCCCGGAGCCAGCGGGCCTGCTGCCAGTGCCGCCAGGCGGGCGAGGCGTGGCACACCGATTGGAGCCTGCGGCGGTTGCTATCGAGCCGAAGGCATTTCAGGACGCACTCACGGCCGAGGAGGTTCGCCCGCCAGACCGTGCCCCGTGGGTGGTCCTTGAGCACCAGGCCGTCGGTGAACCCGGCGCAGGGCGCCGCCCAATCCACGGTCGAGGCGCGAGCCACCACGCGGACGCGTTGGTTGGGGGGGAGCAGCACCGGGGGATGGTACACGCCCTGACGCCCTCGATACTCCGAAACGGACCCGGCCCGGGCCCGCTCCGGTCGGACGGTTTGACACACGGGCCCGCAGCCCAGACGATCTGGGCTCATGTCGCTGTCGGTTGTCATCATCTGCAAGAACAACGAGTCGACCATCGGCCGCACGCTCGCCAGCGTCGCCGGGCTGGCGGCCGAGATCGTCGCCCTCGACTCGGGCTCGACCGACACGACCATCGCCCAGCTCGAACGCGAGGGCGCACGCGTCGAGCGGGTCGAGTGGGCCGGGCACATCGCGACCAAGCAGCTGGCCCTCGGGGCGGCGGCCTGCGACTGGATCCTCTCGATCGACAGCGACGAGAGCGTCGAGCCGGAGCTGGCCGCCGCGATCCGGGCGTTCCTCGCGGCCGACGACCCGGCGATCGCCGCGGCGCGCATCAACCGCCGGACCTGGTACGCCGGCAAGCCCCTGCGCTACACCTGGCAGCCCGAATGGCGTCTGCGTCTCGTGCGGCGTGCCGATGTCGAGGCCGGGCTCGCGGCGTGGGGCGGGATCGACCCGCACGACAAGCTCGAGGTGGCCTACCGCGGCGATCGCCAGCCGAGCGACCCGGCCCGCGCCGGCAGGCCGCCTCGCGTGGTGGACCTGCCCGGCACGCTGCGGCACGACTCCTTCACCGACATGCGTGACCACCTGGCCAACAACCTCCGCCACGCCGAGGTCTCGGCGAGGAGCCTGGCCGAGCTCGGGGTGCGGGGCAGCTACTGGAAGCTCGCCACCAGCCCCGTGGGGGCGTTCTGCAAGCAGATGGTCGTCAAGGGGGCGTGGCGCGACGGCTGGCGGGGCTGGGCCGCCGCCGGCAGCACCGCCGCCAACACCCTCATCAAGCACATCCTGCTGCTCGAGCGGACGAGGATGGAGTCTGAACGGGGTGACGGAAAGGATGAAGGCTGAACGATGAGGGATGAAGGGGAGACAGGAATACAAAGACCGCGAAGGGGATGTCAGGCCCCCCACCCCACGCCAAGAGGCTCAAGGCGCAAGCCTGAGCTTTCCCCCGCCGACCAGAGGCCCTCCATGTGCTTCCCTACCCGCCGCTCCCCTCAGCACCCCGCCACCCAGTCGCCCAGGTAGGCGAGGAAGTCGCGGGTGTCGACGGTGCCGTCGTCGTTCCAGTCGGCGACGGGATCGCTTGCTGTCCAGAGGTTGAGGAAGGCGATGAAGTCTCGTGTGTCCACCACGCCGTCGTCGTTGATGTCGGCTGGGCAGGGTGATGCGACTGTGAAGAGGTACGCCGAACCGGCGCGGGGGCCGTTGACGCGGTCCGCGTACGCCCCAACCACGGCCGTAGAGCCGCTGATCGCGACGGAGCCGCCGAACTCATCATTCGCCGCCCCGTCGCTGGGCAGGAGTTTGGCGATCTGCTGGCCGGTGGTCGTGTCGAAGAGGTACGCCGACCCGGAGCCGAATCCATTGTCGTCGTCGTAGATAGCCCCAACCACGGCCGTGGTGCCGCCGATCGCGACGGCGTAGCCGAACTCATCAAATGCAGCACCGTCGCTGGGTAGGATTTTGGCGATCTGCTGGCCGGTGGTCGTGTCGAAGAGGTACGCCGACCCCGAGTCGGAGCCGTTGTCGTCGTCCCAGAGAGCCGCAACCACGGCCGTGGTGCCGCTGATCGCGACGGAGCCGCCGAAGTAGTCATGCGCCGCGCCGTCGCTGGGCAAGAGTTTGGCCATCTGCTGGCCGGTGGTCGTGTCGAAGAGGTACGCCGACCCGGAGTTGGTGCCGCTGTCGTCGTCGTCCCAGGCCCCCACGAGCGCGGTGTCGCCGCTGATCGCGACGGAGGTGCCGAACCGATCACCCGCTGCCCCGTCGCTGGGCAGGAGTTTGGCGATCTGCTGGCCGGTGGTCGTGTCGAAGAGGTACGCCGACCCGGAGTTGGAGCCGTTGTCGTCATCCGTCTGAGCCCCAACCACGGCCGTCGTGCCGCTGATCGCGACGGAGAAGGCGAAACCATCCTCCGCCGCCCCGTCGCTGGGCAGGAGTTTGGCGATCTGCTGGCCGGTGGTCGTGTCGAAGAGGTACGCCGACCCGGAGAGGAAGCCGTTGTCGTCGTCGTAGATAGCCCCAACCACGGCCGTGGTGCCGCTGATCGCGACGGAGTAGCCGAAACGATTCTCCGCTGCACCGTCGCTCGGCAGGAGTTTGGCGATCTGCAGGCCGGTGGTCGTGTCAAAGAGGTACGCCGAGCCGGAGTCGGAGCCGTTGTCGTCGTCCCCGGGAGCCCCAACCACGGCCGTGGTGCCGCTGATCGCGACGGAGATGCCGAAGTAGTGATACGCCGCCCCGTCGCTGGGCAGGAGTTTGGCGTCCTCGTTGATCACCTGGCCTGCCGCGGTCAAGGCGGCCATGGTGGACAGGGTGATCGCAGCCAGTGCGAGCCGGCGGGCGGTTGTGTGCAACATGATGATGGTCCCTCTCTCATTGAGTATACAAACAAGCCGTCAAACGGCGACAGAACCCGAATATACCGAATGTTCGCCGTTCTCGATCGTGAAATCGTTCGATTGATCTGAGTTTTTGGTATCGGGTGGCGTGGTCTTGGCGCTGCAAGGCCATGATCGAATTTCCATGACAGCCGTCATGGCCATGAAGACATGACCTTGGCACCCGGCGGACGAGGATGGAGTCTGAACGCGACCGCTTCAAGCCGCGGGCGTAGACACACGGATCGCGTTGTATCCCGCACGCCTTTACGAGCCCCGAGCGCAAGCTCGGGGGGGCCCGCGCAGGCTCGCCCGTGAAGAGCAACAGGCGTGTGCTCGCGCACAGGGCTCGTAGAGGCGCACCGAAGAACGCCCGCGACGCGCTCTACTCACGCCCCCGCAGGGCCGCCAGCCCCTCGCTCGCCTCCTCGCGCCGCTGCTCGAACATCCACGCCGGGATCTTGTCCGCGGCGTACGCCGGCACCCAGCTCGCGTGGCCGTGGCCGGTCGTCTCTTCGTACTTGACAACCGCCCCCGCCTCCTCCGCGGCCTTGACCATCTTGCGCGAGAGCGACACCGGGACCACCGGGTCGCCCTCGTCGTGCCACGCCCAGATGGGCAGGCCCTTGTAGGCGTCGGCGACCTCGGGGTCGCCCCCGCCGCAGATCGGCGCGACCGCCGCGAACCAGTCGGGCTTGCGGGCAGCCAGGTCCCAACTCCCGAACCCGCCCATGGAGAGGCCGGTCAGGTAGATGCGGGTAAGGTCGATCGGCTGCTCGGCGACCAGCGATTCGACCGCCGCGACCACCGCCTGCAACGGGGCGGCAGGCTCGGGCTCCTGGCGCTGCCCGGCCTCGGACCGCCAGTCGATCTTCGCCCAGAGTGCGCCTTCGGGGCACTGCACCGCCAGCAGGTAACACGGGAACCGCTCGCGGTACTCGGGGGTGGCCATCCGCTCGGGGAAGTGGCGGAGCTGAGCCTCGTTGTCGTCCCCGCGCTCTCCGGCGCCGTGCAGAAAGACCACCAACGGCCAGCCTCCCTCCGGCTGTTCGGCGTCCTCGGGCGGGGCGAGCAGGCGGAAGGGGTAGGCCGTTCCGTCGGCCAGCGTCGTGGAGCCGGCGGTGAAGGGGGAGGGCATCGCGGGCGGGTCCTCGGTGGGGGTTTGGGCGAAGCCCGGCGCGACGGTAGCCGCCAGAGCGGCCAGGAAGAGCCCGAATCGGAGCGCGCGGGAGACGGTGCGGATCGTGGGCATCGGGGGAATCCTTTGTGGAAGCGGCGGCCCGCCGGGCGGCTGGAGCGTGCCGCAATGCCGGACGGCATACACTATCAGGTCAAACTCGCGGGGCGAGGATGGCATCGGCCCACGATGCCCGCCCAGCGAACAACGAGAATCCGCCCCCAGAAGCAGCCCGAACCGGCGCGCCCAGGAGGGATCGGATGGCGAGCCCCCCCGGCCGGGAGACCCCGGCCGTCGCGGCCTGCCATCCGGTGCCGGCGCGTCCCGCTGCGGCGGAAGAAAGCACGCGCATGCCCACCGAAGAGCAGACCCACCAGACCGCCGACACCGAGCAGGTGGACCGCGGCGAGGACTCCCCCATCGCCGGGCGCGAAGACCACCCCGCCGCCGAGGGGGACGCGCCGACAAAGAAGAAGCGCCGCAGGCGCCGCAGGAAGCCGGCCGGTGAGGGGTCGCCCGCGGCACCCACCGAGGGTGCAGAGGCCGACGAGTCCGCTGGTGACGAGAGCCCGAACGACGCGACCGCGCCCAAAGGTCGTCGCGGTCGCGCCGAGGGTGAGGACGCCGACCCGGACGCCCAGCCGAACAAGAAGCGCCGCCGCCGGAAGCGCAAGGGTCGTAGTGGCGGCGAGGGCGGCGGCGAGACCGGCGAGGGCGGCGACGAGACGGCCGACGACGCCGACGATCGGCCCCGGAGCCGCGCCCCCGCGGTCCACCACGCCACCGCCGACACCACCAACGCCGAGGTGTTCGAGCAGAGTGTGACCTTCGCCGACCTGGGGCTCAACGAGAACATCCTCAAGAGCCTCGCGCAGGCGGGGTTCCTCCAGCCCACCTACATCCAGGCCAAGCTCATCCCCCCGGCCCTGTTGGGGCGCGATGTGCTCGGCCAGGCCAAGACCGGCACGGGCAAGACCGCCGCGTTCGGGCTCCCCCTGCTCCAGATGTGCAAGCCCGGCGTCCCGATGCAGGCGATCATCCTCGCGCCGACGCGCGAGCTGGCGATCCAGATCACCGACGAGATCAACGACCTGGGTCGCCACGGCCCGCTCACCGCCATCACGATCTACGGCGGGCAGCGGATCACCACGCAGGTGGACAAGCTCCAGCGCGGGCCGGAGATCATCGTCGGCACGCCGGGGCGCGTGCAGGACATGGTCGGGCGCGGGCTCATGCACTACCGCAATGTGAAGTTCGCCGTGCTCGACGAGGTCGACCGGATGTTCGACATCGGCTTCCGCGAGGACATCCGGCGGATCCTGGGCGCCTGCCCCCGCGACCGCCAGACCATCGTCGTGAGCGCGACCTTCAACCCCGAGATCGAGGACCTCGCCCGCCGGTACATGCGCGACGCCGAGAAGATCGTCACCAGCGCCGGCAGCCTCACCGCCAGCCTCGTCGAGCAGCACTACCTCAGCGTCGAGCCCTGGGACAAGAAGCGCCTGCTCACGCACCTGCTCACCCACGAGGAGCCCGCCCTCACGCTCATCTTCTGCCGTCTCAAACGCCGGGTCGATGAGCTGGCCCGCCACCTCAACGCCAAGGGCATCGAGGCCCACGCCATGCACGGCGACCTCAGCCAGTCCAGACGCACCGCCACCATGCGACAGTTCAAGGGCGGAAAGCTCGCGGTGCTCATCGCCTCGGACCTGGCCAGCCGCGGCATCGATGTCGACGGCATCAGCCATGTCATCAACTACGACCTGCCCGACGACCCCGACCTCTATGTCCACCGCATCGGACGCACCGCCCGCGCCGGCATGCGGGGCGTCGCGTGGAGCTTCGTCAGCCGCGCCCAGGGCAAGCTGCTCACCCAGATCGAGGACCTCGTCAACACCGAGATCCCGAAGCTGGACTACCCCGACTTCGAGCCACGCCCGCGCCCGGGCGACTGGAAGGACGAGCCCACCGGCGGGTTCGCCCCGCTCAACATCCCCGAAACCGCCCCGGCCCGGAGCCGCTTCGAGGCCGACAACCCGGTCGATGTCGTCAAGGCGACCGACGAGGCCGACCTGGCCAAGAAGTTCCCCGGCGGCATCGTCCCGACCAAGCTGCCGCCCAAGCGCATGGGCGGTCGCGTGCGGACGCGAGGGCGCTGACCCCGGGCCGGCGAATCGCGGGGGTTGGGCGCCGGGTATCATCGGGCTCCGGACAATGGCGAACCGCGCGGCGGGACACCCGCCGCCTCAGAATGGATCGACGACATGACGCACATCATCGCTGAGCCGTGCATCGCGACCAAGGACACCTCGTGCGTCGAGGTGTGCCCGGTGGACTGCATCCACCCCACCAAGGACGAGCCGGGCTTCGAAACCGCCACGCAGCTCTATATCGACCCGGACACCTGCATCGACTGCGGGCTGTGCGTGGACGAGTGCCCCGTCAAGGCAATCTTCCCCGAGGAGGATCTGCCCGACGAGTGGACCAAGTATGTCCAACTGAACACCGACTACTTCAACAAGTAGCTCGGGGACGCCCCGCCGCGCACGCCGGGACCACCGAAGGCCCCCCCGTGGGTCGCTGCGGGCGGCGGCCGCGCCCCGGCGAGGACCCCCAAGCCCCGCTCGGGTGTCCCATGGAGGGAGCCCCAGCGGCGCAACCCAGCCGATCGCGGGAAAAACGGCCCTGGGGGCCCTCCAGGAAGGTTCTGGCTCTCCACGGAGAGAATTCCGGATATTTAGGATTTGTTTCGCCCGGCCCCTGGTATCATGGGTCCCATGTCACACAGCACACGCATCGTGCTCGCTGTGTTCGCGGCTGTTGGGGCGGTCATCCTCTGGTTCGCCCTGACCTACGGCGTGGTGGCCTTTGTTGGCGCGACCTTTGACTTCTCGGCGATGTCCGAGAGCGCCAAGACCGCGCTCACCACCGGGGTGCTCGGGGCCGCGTTGGCTGGGGCGGTATTCGCCGGCATGGTGTGTTTCTTCCTCGTCGCCGGCGAGTCCGAACCCAGCAACGCCGAGGGCCACCGGTAGCAGGTCCGACCGGCCGCGAACGGGCGACGGAGAGAGTGCAGACGACGCGCTGGCGGCGCACGCCTGTCTTGCGCCCGGATGAACCCGAGGGGTCGCACAGCCGCACCCCATCTCCTACCCCCGGATGCACTTTCGTGGTAGCCTCGGTGGATGTCCCCGCCCGTGATCACGATGCTCCTGCACGCGGCCGTCGCGCTGGCGGTGCTCGGCGGCGCCGGGGGGTGCTCGCGTGAGGCCACATCCACCCCGGCCGAGCGCTCGGGCGAGCAGCCCACCGAGCAATCCACCCAGCAACCCGGCCAGCAACCCGGCCAGATCGCCACCGGCTTCATCGGCCGCGACGCCTGCATCGACTGCCACCAGGAGCAGCACGGCTCGTTCCAGAACTCGCACCACGACCTGGCCATGCAGCCCGCCACCGAGGCCACCGTCCTCGGCGATTTCGACAACGCCTCCTTCGAGCACTTCGGCGTCACAAGCCGGTTCTCGACACGCGACGGCGCCTTCTTCGTCGAGACCGAGGGCCCCGACGCCCAGCCGCACGAGTACCCCGTCGCCTACACCTTCGGCGTGACCCCGCTCCAGCAGTACCTCGTCGAGTTCCCCGGCGGGCGGATGCAGGTGCTCCCGCTCTGCTGGGACTCCCGCCCCGCCGGCGAGGGCGGCCAGCGGTGGTTCCACCTCTACCCCGACGAGCCGATCCCCGCCGGCGACGAGCTGCACTGGACCGGCCCGAACCAGAACTGGAACTTCATGTGCGCTGAGTGCCACTCGACCGATCTGCGCAAAAACTACGACCTCGACACCGACACCTTCGAGACAACCTGGTCGGAGGTCGATGTCTCGTGCGAGGCGTGCCACGGGCCTGCCGCGGCGCATGTCTCCTGGGCCCACCTCGCCGGGAAGGGCGCCACCGCAGCGAACGCGGCCGAGGCCCAGCTCACCATCGATCTGGGCAGGCGCGACAGTTGGCCCTGGGCGTTTGTCGACGGCGCCCCCACCGCCACACGCACCGAGACCCGCGGCTCCCACGCCGAGGTGGAGACCTGCGCCCGCTGCCACGCACGGCGTGCCACGCTCACCGATGACTACCAGCACGCCCGCCCGCTGCTGGACACGCACCGCCTCTCGCTGCTCACCGAGCCCGAGTACTTCGCCGACGGGCAGGTGCGGGGCGAGAACTATGTCTACGGCTCGTTCCTCCAGAGCAAGATGCACGCCGCCGGCGTCACCTGCACCGACTGCCACGGGCCGCACTCGGCCCGGCTCATCGTCGATGGCGACGCCCTGTGCTACCAGTGCCACCAGCCCGCGGTCTTCGGCCACGCCTCGCACCACCGCCACCCCGGCGGCTACGGCGACCCGGGCACCCAGTGCGTCGACTGCCACATGCCCGAGAGGTTCTACATGGTCGTCGACGGGCGACGCGACCACTCCTTCCGTGTGCCCAGGCCCGATCTCACCGTCGCCATCGGCACGCCCAACGCCTGCGGCGACTGCCATGCCGAGGAGGGGCCCGAATGGGCCGCGGCATGGATCGTCGAGTGGTTCGGCGAGAACCGGCGTCAGGAGTGGCACTACGCCGAGGCCCTCCACGCCGGGCGGGAGGGGCTGCCCGGGGCGGGAGCACTGCTCGCGCGCCTGGCCAACGACCCCGCGCAGCCCGCGATCGCGCGGGCCACGGGCTTAACCCTCCTGCCCGCCTACGCGGCGGCCGATCTCGCCGACACCGTCCGCGCCGCCCTGGCCGATCCCGACCCGCTCGTCCGCCTCGGGGCGCTGGGGGCGGCGGTCGGCCTGCCTCCCCGCCAGCGGCTCGATCTGGCGGGCCCGCTTCTGGCTGACCCGGTCCTCGGCGTGCGGGCGGAGGCCGTCCGCGTGCTCGCGGCGACGATCAACGACAACACCCCCGCCGCCACTCGCCGGGTGTTCGACGGCGCGGCCGCGGACTTTGTGGCGTCGCAGCTGGCCAGCGCCGAGCGGCCCGAGTCGCACATCAACCTCGCGGTCTACTACACCGACCGCGGCAATCTCGCCGACGCCGAGCGTGAGTACACCACCGCCCTCCGGCTCGACCCGGCGAGCACCCCGGCGAGCGTGAACCTCGCGGACCTCCGCCGCATGCAGGGCCGGGACGCCGAGGGCGAGCAGATCCTCCGCGACGCCCTCAAGCGCACGCCCCGGAGCGCCCCGGCACGCCACGCCCTAGGCCTGACGCTCATCCGCCTCGACCGCCGGGACGAGGCCCTCGTCGAATTCGAACGCGCCTACGAGTTCGGCCCCGACGACCCCCGCCACGGCTTCGTGCTCGCGATCGCGCTGGACAGCCTCGGCATGCCCGACCGCGCCCTGCAGGTCATGCGGGACACCCTCACGGCCCACCCGTTCGACCGCGAGGTCCTCGCCGCCCTCGTAGAGATGTGCCGCGCCCGCGGGCTGACCGACGAGGCACACGGGTATGCCGAGACGCTGGAACGCCTCAGCCGCTAGACCGGCCCCTCCCGAAAGGACCACCGGCGTTCGCGCGATGCGAACGCCGGTGATCGGGCGCTACGGGTGGAGCCCCCCGGGGGGCCTACCCGGGGATTTCCGATTGTCGAGCCCCGGCCCCCGGATTCTCGATCGTCCAGGGCCCACTCCCCGAGGATCCGGCGCGGCGCCGCCCTTCCATCACGGGTGGGCGCCGGGGCCCTTCTTTCGATATCAGCAGCCCGCGGACCAGAGGCCCAAGAAGCAGAGGAAGTCCTGCGTGTTGATGAGATTGTCACCGTTGCAGTCCACGGCGGCGTCATAGTTACCGGACTGGTAGGCCGTCGACCACGCGCCGAGGTAGCCCAGGAAGTCCTGAGTATTGACCTCCCCGTCACCGTTGAAGTCGGCGAAGCACGAGGCCTCGGGGGTCAGGGCAAAGTTGTCCCACCCGACGATGTTGGCCGCATTGCCGCTGGCGAAGAACCGGAAGCCGGTGGGCAGGGGCTTGCCACCCGCCGACCCGCCAAAGAGGTAGATATCCGTGAACGAGAGCGAATCGCTCGCGCCCGTGGCGAGGTCGGTGATGGTGGCGCCGAGGACCTGGTTGGTGGCGAAGTCGATCGTCCAGGTCTGGCGGTACCAGTGGTTGAACTCGAGGTTCGCCCACGAGCCACCGAGGGCATAGGTGGTCTGGGTGCCGGCGGCGCTGAAGGCGATGAGGTTGGCGTTCCAATCGACGCCGCCCGAGCCGGCGAACTGGCTGATGGGGATGAAGTAGGCCGCGGTCGTCGAGGGCTGCATCGAGACCGAGGCGATGTTGTCGGTGGCGGCGAGCGACCCGTCGTAGATGACATTGTGGTCGTACGCAATCTCCCAGACCGTCCCCACCGAGAAGTCGAGGTCGAGCTGCGCCCGGGCGTGGCTCGGCCCGAAGTGCCCGATGATGAACTGCTCCCCGCCGGTCGGATTGACCGCGAACCCGAACCCGTCGCCGCCGTACGCGGCGACATTGACCTCGGCGCTGCCCGAGACGGGGACATACCAGCCGTTCTGCCCGGTGATCACCCCAATCGCGTAGTCCGGGGCCTCGAAGCCCGTGGCGACCTGGGCGTTCGCGCTGGCGGCCAGAACAAGGGAGAGCGCGGCTCCAAGCACATACTTCATCGTCACTACCTCCAAACGAGCGGATCACCCTAGAGTTCCGCGACCACGCGGAGCCTCCTCGGCGTCAGATCCTGCCGGTGACGCCGATTGCACAACATGCAAACAACCGAACAACGCGTCCGGCTTCCTGCAAACTCCTCAAGGTGTTCAATCCGAGAATCGATCGCACTAGACGCCGCGAGAACCGCGGGAGTACCTGCCACGACTGGACGACCCAGAGGCCGCCCGATCGGCGCAGTATGCCGCGCCGCCGCCGCTCACGCAAGGGGATTCGCCCCTCGTCGCGGAGGATTCCTGCACGAGGGCGTGGAAGGGCCTCGTCGATCAACACCCCGGAGGCCACCAAACCGGTCGACCCAGTAGTCCGCCGGGGGGAGCCCGGGCATCCGTTCTGGCGGCACCCAAAGGCCCGTCCGGCCACCCCCGCGACACTGCTCTGCTCGGGCACAGGCCCCGCAACCCCGGGACCCGCCTGCCGCGTCGGGCTTGCCAAGCCCCACCCTTCGGCGAGACCGCCAACGAGCTGCGGCCCGCTCGCCAGGGGTGTGGAGCGCGGGCCGCAGGTTGGTTGCGTCATCACGCCGGGGCGGGGCACCCGGCGCCGCCGGTCAGCCGCACCCGTGCTGGGCCGCGTCCGACCAGTCGGTGAGGAAGGCCAGGAAGTCGACGGTGTTCACCACGCCGTCGGCATTCCAGTCGGCCCCGAGGTCGCCGCCCGACCAGAGGTTCAGGTAGATCAGGAAGTCCTGGGTGTTGACCACGCCATCGCCGTTGAAATCGGGGCGGCAGCCGCCCGCGTCGGCGAAGAGCATGAACGGGAGCGTGAACAGGCGCCCGCTGTCGGGGTCCATGACCGGGAGCCATTGCTGCCTGTCCGACATGAGGCCGAACTGCTCGCTCGGCTGGTTCCCATCGGGGTGGTACGGGCTGAGCGGGCTGAAGACCTGGTCGGTGCCGTCCTGCGGGCCGGTGATCTCGAGCCAGTACTCGACACCCGGGATCAGCGGCGGGAGCCCCGACAGGTCGATCGTCACATCCTTGACCGGGATGCGGTTGTCCCCGAGCTGCTCGGGGAAGACCATGTAGCTGTTGGCAAAGTCGGTCTCGAGCGCGACATTCACATTCAAGTCGCCACCGACGACATGCCCGAACCCCGGCTGGCCCTCCCAGAGACGGACATAGAGCGCCCCGACCGGCTCGTCCGGCGCGTGCACCGGGTGCGCCACGCGGACGACCCCGACATCCGGCGTGACCTCGTCGGTCTGCGCCGGGATCATCACCGCAATGTGTCCCGTGCCGCGCGACAGACGGATGCCCAGCGGCTCGGGCAGCCACCAGCGCGGCTCGATGAGCACCGGGTCGGCGCCCTCGTAGGCGGTCCCGAGGTCGGAGTGGATGTAGAGGTCGCCGGCGAACTCGCCCTGCGCCTCCTCGTGCTCGCCCGCGCCGCCGGCCTCGAGCTCGACCTCGATGTCGTGCGTGTCGTCGGCGGGGAGCTCAAAGTCGATGGCCAGCCCGTTGGGCATCGGCAGGTCGAAGGCCGCCGGGGCGCCCACCGGCGGGACCGCCAGACCGGCGAAGTCGCCAGTGGCGATCGACTCGGTGATGACGCCGAACTCGGCGGCGATGCGGAGCCGGCCGGACTGGGTCGTCACCGTGCCGGGGATGACGATCTCGAACTCCATGGTCGGGGCCGAGTTGCTCAGGACATCGCCATCCCACTCGAACGAGCCGGCCTGCACGAAGTTCTTGATGTCCAGCAGCAGGTACTCGGTGACCTCACCGGTGGTGTTGTCGAAAACGCGGCCGATGATCGGATCGACCCGCCGCACCTTGCCGACGCCGCCCTTGATGCCCGGCTCGGAGCGCCAGGACCCGCGCCAGCCGATCCGGCCGCGCCGGTCCATCTGGCGTCCGCGGTAGAACAGCTTGGCCCCGCTCTCCGCACGCCCGTAGGCCGACGCGGGCGCGGCGCACAGGTCGACATCGCCGAACACCCGCACCAACCCGTCGGCCGCCCCGACCGCGACTGTCACGACATCGATCTCCGAGTTCGCGACAGACACCGTCCCCGCGGTCGCGGTCTGTGTGAAGGTGCTGACGCCCAAACCGACGACCGCCACGGCGTGGTCCGCGGCCTTGTCCTTGGCCCGGCGGCAGCGGGCGAAGGCGTACTCGGCGTGCTCGAGCGCCAGGTGCGGGGAGAGGTTCCCCCGCGTCGTGATGTCGAAGGCGTGGCGGACCTCATAGTCATGCTGGGCCGAGGCCGCGCCGGCAAGCAGGGCCACGGGCAGGCCGGCGACGAGCGCGAGCAGCGGGGTGGTGCGTGTGAACATCGGTCTGGTTCCTTTCGCGGGGTGGTGGCGCCGACGCGACCACCGCGCCGGCCCGCCCCAATGCCGCACACCGCGGCGTGGAACGGCTCCGCTCTCTCCCCAGCGACAGCCCCGACCCCCGCTCACGCGCCGCGGAGCGCGACGCGGTGCCTGCCCGTCAGGAACCAGCCAACAGGCCCCGGCGCCTTGTGCGCCCAAGTTCAACCAGACCCCGAACGCCGCCCGTGTGCGGCGCACCCCGCACCGCCGCTACACTCACGAACCGCCGCCCATGCGGCGGGTCAGACCACCCACCAACGCTGGAGGCCGCAATGCACCGCACCACCACAATCGCCCTCTGCACCCTCGCCGCGGCCTACAACACCACCATGGCACAAGGCGTCGGCTACGACGACACACCGCAGATCCCCGGCCAGCACTGGAGGGTCCACGACAAGACCCGTCCCAACCCGCCGGTCATCGACCCCGGGCCCGCGCCCGCCGAGCCGGTCGCCGCACCCAGCGACGCGGTCGTCCTGTTCGACGGCACAGACCTCGACGCCTGGGAGCACGCGGGGGGGCGCAGCGCCGAGTGGATCGTCAGGGACGACGGCTCGATGCAGGTCAAGGCCGGCGCCGGCGACATCCTCAGCCGCGAGCAGTTCGGCGATTGCCAGCTCCATGTCGAGTTCGCCACCCCGGCCGAGGTCGTGGGCGACAGCCAGGGCCGGGGCAACTCCGGCGTCTTCTTCTTCGGCGTCTACGAGATCCAGGTCCTCGACTCCTACGACAACAAGACCTACGCCGACGGGCAGTGCGCCGCGATCTACGGCCAGTACGCGCCAGAGGTCGACGCCTGCCGCGCCCCCGGCGAGTGGCAGACCTACGACATCGTCTTCGAGGCGCCCCGCTTCGACAAGGACGGCAACCTCGAGAAGCCCGCCTCCGTCACCGTCCTCCACAACGGCGTGCTGGTGCACAACCACCGGCAGCTCCTGGGCGCCACCGCCCACCGCTCGGCGCCCAGCTACTCGCCGCACGAGGCGGAGGGGCCCATCAAGCTCCAGGACCACGGCAACCCCATGCGGTTCCGCAATATCTGGGTCCGCAGGCTCAATGCCGACTGAGCCCCGCGGCCACCAACGCCCATCAGTGCCCCGCCAAGACCGCCCTGCCAGATTGGCAGGTCTTCATGCGCACATTCCACGCAGCGTGAGTTTCCCTCGCCGGTATCGCTTCAAAGAGTGAAACCGAGCGATGCTCCGCACGAATGATCTGAAGAGAGGGAAGCGCCATGACGAACCACAACGACCACAACCAGTTCAACGACGAGTACCTCATAGAGCCGCTGCGGCTGGTGGACGCGGCGGACGCCGTCGGCGTCGCGATCGCCCAGGTCGCCGACGCCGCGACCGGCCGGTGCCCCTACCCCCCGGCGATGCTCGACATGCCCGACCACCCCGCGTGCCTCGACGGGTTCACCAGCGAGGAACTCGAAGAAGCGACCGCCTTCCTCTGCCGTCTCGGCTACCTCGTGCAGCGGCCGGGCAGATAGCCCGAAGACCCGATCGGTCGGCGCCCGGCCACCGACCGCGTGTGCACCCCGCCGTCCCCCACGATACCCTGCTCCTACGAGACCGGGCCCGCACGCCGCGGGCCTGCGTTGCAAGGAGTTCCCCATGCGCACCGCGCTGTCCGCCGTCGCCGCCCTGCTCGGTTCGCTCGGGCTGCTGGCCCTGGCCGCGCCCGGCGGCTCGCCCGCCGACGCCCCGGGCTCGGGCTCCATCGGCGAGATGCTCGACGACTTCCACGACGCCGCGGCCCGGGCCGACACCGACCGCTACTTCGGGCACTTCACCGACGCCGCCGTCTTCCTCGGCACCGACCCCGCCGAGCGGTGGACGATCCCCGAGTTCCGGGCCTGGGCCGCACCCTACTTCGAGCGGGAGAGCGCCTGGACCTACCACGCGCTCGAGCGCCATGTCGAGCTCGCGCCGGGCGGCCAGGTCGGCTGGTTCGACGAGGTCGTCCGCAACGACGCCTACGGCGACCTCCGCGGCACGGGCGTCGTCCTGCTCGTCGACGGCGTGTGGCGGATCGCCCAGTACAACCTCACCTTCATGATCCCCAACGACGACGCCGGAGCGGTGCTCGAGATCATCAAGAAGGACAAATAAAAACCCCGCATCGAGCGGGGCTTTGGGTGGGGTTTGGGGTGCGGTGCGGGTGAATCGTCGGGCTACTCCGGGTCGAGGACCCGCAGCGCCAGCCCGTTCTCCTGCAGCCGCTCGCGGACCTCGACCAGCGAGGTCGCGCCGAAGTTCTTCACGCCCATCAGCTCGGCCTCGGTGTGGCTGGCCAGGTCCCCAAGGGTCTGGATATTGAGCAGCTGCAGGGCGCGGCGGGCGCGGACCGAGAGGTTCAGGTCGGTGACGGGCTTGCCCAGCACCGCCTCCTTGCCCGAGCCCTTGAGCTGCTCCATGATCGCCCGACGGGCCGCCCGGTGGGCGTCCTCGAGCCCCTGCCCGAGCCGCAGGCCCTTCATCGTGAGCATCCGCTTGATCTCGGTCAGGCTCGACTCGCCGAAGTTCTTGTAGCTCATCAGCTCGGCCTCGGTGATGCGGAGCAGGTCGCCGAGTGTGCGGATGTTCATCTTCTTCAGGCAGGTCCGGGCCCGCACCGAGAGCTCAAAGTCGGTCACCGGCGTGTCGAGCAGGGCCTTGCGCTTGAACACATCCCGGTCCTGCTCCTCCTCGATCACCATCTCCCGGCTGGCCTGCACATCCTTCATGAAGAGCTTGGCGCGGGCGTGGTTGGGGTTGGTCTCGAGGATCTGCCGCAGGCACCGCTCGGCCTTGACATACTGCCCGTTGTCCTCGTAGAGCACCGCCGCGTTCATCAGCGCGTTGATCGGCGCGGGCTTGAACTCGCACACCCGCTCGTACAGCTCGATCGCCTCCGCGTCCTGCCCCGCCAGGTCGAGCAGGAACGCCAGGCGGAACATCACCTCGGGGTTGGTCGGGTCGGCCGCGACCGCGCGGCTGTACTCCTCGAGGGCCAGCTCGTGCTCGCCCTGCTCCTCGGCCGCCCTCGCGGCCTGGGCGTGCTTCTGGCCGGCCTCGGCGTCTCGCTTGGCGCTCTCGACACCGATCATCATGTCCAGGGGATCGTGCGACATCAGGACTCCTTGACTCTCACACCGCGACGCTCAGGCCGCGACTCTCAAACCGCGGCTCTCACGCCGCCTCGGCCACACCCCGCCCGTCGGGGCCGGGGTCGACCAGGGGTACAGCACACAGGGCGTTCAGCCCCAACCATAGAACCCCCGCCCGGCAGACTCCAGCGGAGGCTCAGGCTTCCCCGGGCAAACCACCGGCCAGAGCCTCGGTCGGGGCCGGATAATCCGTATCCACCCGCCCCCCGGCCGACCTGCCCAGCACATCGATCGCCTTCCAGCGCCCGGCGACGAACCGCCCGAGGAGCAGCACCCCCAGCGACATGATGTAGGCGCTCGCCCCGATCCAGGGCCCCAGCGACCCCAAGCCCGGCGCCCAGGCGAGCAGTGCGTGCCCGATCCCGACGATGCACCCCCACGAGGTCACGACCGTCACCACACCGGGCCATATCGTGTCCCCCGCCCCGCGCAGGGCCCCGCTGGTGGTGATCGCCACCGCGTCGAAGATCTGGAAAACCGCCGCGGCGATCATGATCGACGCCCCGACCCGCAGCAGCTCCGCGGCGGCCTCGGGATTGGCGGTCTTGAGCTCCTCCGCGACAAACAGGTCCACGAGCTGCTCGCGGAAAAGCACGAACGCCAGCGCGCACAGCCCCATGTAGCCGACCGTGATCCGCATGCCCAGCCAGGCCCGCTTGGCGGCCAGGTCGGGGCGGCCCATCCCCATGCTCTTGCCCACCAACGCCGTCACCGCGATCGACATCCCGACCGCCGGCATGAACGACAGGTGCATGTAGCGCAGGGCGATCCACCCGGCGGTGTTGGCGGTGGTGCTGGCCGACTCAATCGCCGCCTTCAACTGCTCCGGCGGCAGGTCGGCCAAGGCGGCCTTGGCGGCGCCGCCCTTGGGGAGCATCACCGCCATGAGGTACGCCCAGCAGAGCATCTCGTTGATGAACATCAGCCCCGCCGGCCAGCCGAGCCGGATGACATCGCGGAAGTGCGCCAACGAGGGGCGCCAGGCCGCCCGGGTCTGGTACCGGCGGTTCATGCGGGGGCCCAGGAACACCGCCAGAGGGATGATGAGCTCGAACGCCGAACCGCAGACCGTCCCGAGCGCCGCCCCCGCCACGCCCAGAGGGCCCAGGCCGATCGCCTGCGCGAAGCTCTGGATCTGCCCTGAAAAGGGCACCCAGTGGGGCGCGCCGTCACTGCCATAGATGAGCAGGGCGTTGAGGAACACATTGACGACATTGGCCGCCAACGCCGAGACCATGATGACCGAGGGCTTGTGCAGGCCGTAGAAGAAGTGGGCGATCCCCCGGGCGGCAAGCACAAAGAACGCGCCCATGATATTGATCTGGGCGTACCGGGTCTCCAGCTCGACGAGCCTGGGCTCGTGGCCCATCTTCTGGAACATCGCCGGCAGGAGCAGCGCGTAGGGGATGAGCACCAGCGCCCAGATCAGGGACATCCACAGCGCGGTCCACCCATAGGCGCTCCCGCGCTCGGGCCTGCCCTGCCCCAGGTTCTGGCTGACGAAGGTGTTGATGACGCCCATCGCGCCCAGGGCCAGACTGAGCGGCAGCCACACCGCCATCCCGCCGTTGCCCTGGGCGGCGACATACGCCGGGTCGGGCGGCGTGATCTCGCTGACCATCTTGCCGTCGACAAACTGCATGACCGTGTAGCTGGTCATGGTGACGACCGACGGCGCCGCGATGATGATCATCCCCATCAGCGGGTGTCGCTCGGGCAGCGGGCTTCGCCCGGGCGCGCGCACGGGCTCGGTTGTCTCGGGTGGAGGCGGCATCGGAGTATCCGTGGTTGTGGCGAGGAGCCCGGGGGTTGCAAGTCTAGGCGGATCCCCGGCCCGGAATCACCCCGGTGTCGAGCCCCGTGCCATCCGTGCCGCGAGCAGCATCGCCGCCCGCATGCTCCCCGCGTCGGCGCGGTTCTTGCCCGCGATATCGAACGCCGTGCCGTGGTCGGGGCTTGTGCGCACGCCGGGCAGGCCGACGGTCACATTCACCGCCTCGTCGCGATAGAGGAGCTTGACGGGTATCAATCCCTGGTCGTGGTACATCGCGACGACCAGGTCGAACCTGGCGCGTCGCCCGGGCTGGGGGATCGCATCGCGGAAGATCGTGTCGGCGGGGTAGGGGCCCGAGGCCTCGATGGCGTGCCCGCGGGCGACCTCGATCGCCGGGGTGATGAGCCTGGACTCCTCATCGCCGAGCAGCCCGCCCTCCCCCGCGTGCGGGTTGAGGCCGCAGACCGCGATGCGCGGCCGCTCGATCCCCAGCTGGCGGCAGGCGTCGTGACCGAGGTCGATCGCGTCGAAGACCCGGCCGATGGTGAGGAGGTTGCGGACCTCCATGAGCGGGAGGTGGGCGGTGGCGAGGATCACGCGGAGGTGCTCGCAGACGAACATCATGGCGTGGCGCTTCACGCCGAACCGCGTGGCGAGCAGCTCGGTGTGCCCGGGGTACTTGCCGCGCCCGGCGAGGGCCCAGGCTGCCTTGGAGATCGGGCCGGTGACGATGGCGCGCGCGCGCAGCGGGTCGCCCTCGGGCCGGCGGGCCGCGGCGATTGCGTCCTCGACGAAGCGGAACGAGAGCTCGCCGCCGCGCTTCGAGGGCCCGTGCGCCGGCGCGGCCTCGGGGTCGGCGCTCTCGTAGTCGATCAGCGTGACATCGTGCGAGAGCGCCGTCTCGATGAGTTCCGAACCGTGCGCCACGCGCCACCAGAAGGGCTCGATGCCCGCACCGTGGGCCGCGGCGTGCAGTGCCGACCCCACGCCGAGGATGCGCCACCGGGCCGCACAACGGACCTCACGATCCGCGAGCGCCTTGACGATCACCTCTGCGCCGATGCCCCCGGGATCGCCGAGGGTGACGCAGATCGCCGGCCGGGATGCGGGGTCGTCGTTGAGCACGGGGAACTATATGGAAGCAGACGAAGTCGCGGGCCACTCAAACGCCCAGTGGACGAACTCGGCGATGGGCTCGAACCCCACCCGGGCGTAGACGCGGTTGGGTGTCGGGTCGTCGGCGTCGGTGAAAATGAGGATGTCCCGGGCGCCCAGACCCAGCAGGTGCCCGGCGAGCATCGCCGTCACCGCACGCCCCCGCCCGCACCCGCGCTCCTCGGGCGGGGTGTAGACGCAGTTGATGGTCTTGGTGTTGGCGGTGGGCCTGCCCCAGCTCGCGGCGGCGACGGGACGCCGGGCGTCCTCGAGGATGAACAACCGCCCCGCCTCGATGCCCGCCGCCACCTTGCGCTCGGCATCGCGGTGGTGCTCGGGGCTCTGCGTGTCGCGTTCGAACCCCTCGGCCCAGGCGGTGAGCAGCACGGCGTCCTCGGCCCGCGCGGGGCGGAGCGTCGCGGCGCCGCGCCGGGCATCCGCCAGCGTGCCGAGACGGTGCAGCAGCAGGCGGCGTTGGGCGCGCGGCGAGACGCCGCCCCGCACGGCCGAGTGCGCGGGCGGCGACCCCCACGCCGGTGCTGATGATCGCCTCGTTGATGGTGGTCTGCACCAGGACCGCCTGGGGCGTCGCGCCCGAGAAGGCGGCGAGGCCGAGTTCGCACCCGGTGAAGGAGCGCTCGGCCTGGGCGAAACCCAGGAGCAGGCTGTGCTCGGGCTCGTGGCGGAGGAGCCACGGACCGGCCGCCGCGAGCAGCTCGGGGCCGGATTGGTAGCGGCGGGTCTCCATCGCGGCCAGCCTATCCGCCAAACGCCCCCGCGTCGCCCCACCGCCCTACACCCGGAAGATCGACCCGAGCTTCTTGCCCAGGAGCAGCGACGCCCCGACGAGCGTGACGGTCAGCAGCGCCATGCCCCAGACACCCATCGCGCTGGCGACATTCTGCCCCACGCCGAGCATCTCGCTGAACGCGAAAATCTGCTTGGTGATCGGGTAGTGCGCCGTCTTCTGTGCGAGGATCAGCGAGTCGGAGACCTCGAGCATCGAGAAGCTGAACACCAGCAGCCCCCCGGCGATGATGTTCGCCATGATCAACGGCACGATCACCTTGAACACCGCCACCGGCCGCGACGCCCCCAGGTTCACCGCGGCCTCCTCCAGCTCGCCGCTGGTCTGCTCCAGCCCCGCCACCGTCGACCGCACGATGTACGGCAACCGCCGCACGGCGTAGGCGATGACCAGCAGCGGGAATGGGTTGGGATTGGCCCCGAAGACCTCCAGCGTGCCGGGGAAAAGCGCCGGGATCGTCAGCCACGGGTCGTCGGCCGCGCCGAGCACCAGCGAACGGCCGAAGGGCCAGGCCAGCGTCATCGCGACATACCCGAACGCCATCACCAGCCCCGGCACCGCCAGCGGCAGCATGCACAGTGCGTCGAGCACGCCCCGGCCCCGGATCGTCGTCCGCACCAGCAGGTACGCGATCACCAGCCCCACGCCGATGTCGAGCGCCATCGCCGCGCCCGAGAGCAGCAGGCTGTTGCGGATCGAGCTGGTCGCCGCGGGGTCCGAGAGCGCGTACCCGAAGTGCTCGAGGGTGAACGAGTCGGGCAGCACGCCGCGGTACCAGGAGCCCGGGGTCGAGAGGCTGGTGAACACCACGCCCAGGTGCGGCAGGACCGCGAGCAGCCCGACCGCGAAGAACGCCCCCGCGGCAAGGTACCCCGCCGTGCCGACCAGGGTCTTCTCGGCGCTGGCCCGGCTGGCCTTGGAATACATCGCGTGCGCCCGGCCGCCAAAGAGCATCCGCCCCGCGGCGTACATCGCGATCGAACAGCCCAGGAGCACCACCGTCAGCGCGTAGGGCTCGGCCGAGTTCTCGACCTCTTTGAGCCCGAAGAAGATCTGGACGGGCGTCACGGTGTAGAGGTCGAACATAAGCGGCGTGCCCAGCTCGGTGAACGACCAGATGAAGACGATCGTCCCGCCCGCGAAGAGCCCGGGCCGGATCAGCGGCAGGGTGATGCGGAAGAACCGCCGCACCGGGCCGGCGCCGAGGTTCTCCGCGCACTCCTTGAGCGCCGGGTCGAGGTTGGCCAAGGCCGCCGTCGCGTTGAGGTAGATGATGGGGTAGAGGTGCAGCGCCAGCGCCACCACCACGCCCCAGAACCGGGCCTGGCCCAGCACATCCCAGTCGGTCCCCAGCAGCGCGTTGATCGCCCCCTGGCGACCCAGGATCGCCCGCAGCCCGATCGCCCCCACAAACGGCGGCAGGATCAGCGGCACCAGGGCCACGGCGTTGAGGAGCTTCTTGCCCGGGAAGCTGTACCCCGCGTTCAGCACCGCCAGCGGCAGCGCGATCACGATGCACAGCACCGTCGTGCACAGCGCGATCAGCCCCGAGTTGAGCAGCCCCGCCCGGTTCAGCGGGTCGCGGAACACGAGGTACAGGTGGTCGAGCGTGAAGCCCTTGCCCGTCGCCGGGTCGGCGGCGAACCCGCCGCGCACCGTCATCAGGATCGGCACGACGAGGAACCACCCGAGCAACGCCAGGATGCCCGCGAGCAGGAGGTAGTGCCAGAAGTGCGGGCGCCGGCGTTCGAGCATGGGGCAGAGTGTAGTCGCCGCGTCGCCGGGGGCTCATACGGAGCCCGCCTTATGCAAGGGCGCCAACACCCCAGCGTGGGCGCTGCCTTGCCCCCTCTCCCGCCCCCGGCGGGAGAGGGTTGGGGAGAGGGCTCCTCCCCTCCACCTCCTTCGGCCTCGTCCCGCGAGCCCCGCGGAAGCACCCCTGCGATCACCGGGAGCGAGCGCCCCGTCCGCCTGAGGTCGGATACCGCCGCACGGGCATTTCGTGGGATCCACATCAGTCGGCGAGGGGGTCGGGCCGGTAGAGCTTGGCGTCGAGGGCCCAGAGCTTCTCGGTGAAGTTGCCGCGGAGGTCGAACGCGCGGGTCTCCTCGGGGCGTGCGGCGGCCAGGGCGATGGTGGTCTTGGCGTCGACATTGTCGAGCATGCTGACCAGGATCGCCTCGGGGGTCATGGGCACCTTGGGGGCCCCGTACTCGGGGATGCCGTGGTGCGAGAGGATGATGTGCTGGAGCACCGTGAGCGCCCCGGCGGGCATGCGGACGCCCTTGGTGGCCATCATCTGCTGGGCCTTGTCGTGGAGCATGATCGCGCCCTCGACGATGTGCCCGATCAGCTCGCCGCGGTCGGAGTAGTTGAACGCCCGGTCGTAGATCAGCTCGCGCGTCTTGCCCAGGTCGTGCAGGAAGAGCCCCACGAGGACCAGGTCCCGGTTGATCCGCGGGTAGAGCGGGCACACGGCGCCCGCGAGCCGGAGCAGCGCGAGCGTGTGCTCGAGCAGGCCGCCGAGGTAGGCGTGGTGCATGCTCTTGGCCGCGGGGGCGGCCCGGAAGGCGGCCATCAGGTTCTCGTCCTCGAGGTAGGTCTCGGCGAGGGCCCGCATGGCGGGGTGCTCGAGGCCCCCGAGGATCTCGGTCACCTCGGCGAACATCGCGCCGACATCGTGCGTGGTCGAGGGCAGCAGGTCGCGCATCTGCTCGGGCGAGGGGTCGGTCCGCTCGATGTTGTGGATGATCAGCTGCAGCTCGCCCTGGTAGGGCTGGGTCTCGCCCTCCAGCCACACGAACCCCTCGGTGGGCAGCTTGTTGAAGGCGGACTCCTCGATCGACCACATGCGCCCGGGCACCTCGCCGGTCCGGTCGGCGATCAGGCACCGCAGGTACGGCTTGTCCTGGCGGGTCTTGCCCAGCTGGGCGTTCTTGATCGTGAAGATGCCCTCGATCCGCTCGTTGGGTCCGAAGTCGCGGATGTATCGGCGGCTGGCGTCGAAGATGTTGGACATGGGGGCCTTTCAAGCTGGGGGTGGAAGGGATGGTAGGGGGGAACAGATAGCAAATGGCAAATAGAAAATGGCAAAGCAGGAAGATGGGCTACCGGCGAGCAGCACCGCGGGTTTGGGCAGACTGTCAGCGGGCGAGATAGTGTGCGGGCACCGGGCCGTGGTCGGCGCGGACGACCGACCGGATGCCGCCACGCCCCCGCCAGTGGGTGACCACCTGCAGCCACGCGGGGTTCATGAGGGCGGCCAGGTCGTCGCGGATCCGGTTGGTGACCGCCTCATAGAAGATGCCCTCGTTGCGGAAGCTCTGATAGTAGAGCTTGAGGCTCTTGAGCTCGACGCACACCCCCCCCACGGACGCCGCGGCGGGCTGGTAGCGCAGCGTGATCTCGCCGAAGTCGGGGTGCCCGGTCTTGGGACAGACCGAGGTGAACTCCTCGTTGACATGCTCGACGACGAACGCCAGCTCGGTCGGCGCGGGGAAGACCTCGAGGAGTGTGGCGTCGGGCATGGCCGATGGTAGGGCCCGACGGCTGGCGCCCGCCCGGCCGGGGGAGCGGCCGAGCGGCGCAAAAGAAAGGCCGGGCTGCCCTCAAGAAAGGGCAGCCCGGCGCGTGTGGGTCGGGACTCCTGCGCGGGGCCTAGTCGCGCTGCTCGGGCTGGCCGAAGAGGCTGCCGAGCGAGGGCGCCGGGGCCCGCATATCGGCGGCGTTGGCGATGTAGGCGGCGTCGAGCACGCGGTCCACGCGGGCCTTGGACTCGGCGAGGTGGCTGATGGTGTAGGGGTCGATGTTCTTCGAGCCGGGCCCCTCGATGACGCTCCCCATCCGCGCGCTGAGCTTTCGGAGGGCGTGGGTCGCCAGGTCGGAGATCGGGCGGAAGGCGGCGGCGCCGTTGTCGCCGGCGCTGGTGAGATCGACCAGGCGGTCGAGGTGCTCGCGCTGGAGGTTGCGCCGCAGGCTGGAGATCATGGGCTCCCGGGCGGTATAGGTCTTGGTGGGCGAGCCGTCGACCTCGGTCCAGACCGAGGCGGTGATGGTGTCCATGAGCTCGGCGAGCGTGAGGGCGTCCTCCCCGGCGGGCACGCGGAACTCGTTGTCGTAGACGCGCTGCAGGGTGACGGGGTTCATGAGGTTAGTCATGGCCATCGCCTGGACCCCGAGGATCCGGTCGTGGACGGGCCAGGTGGCGTCCTCCATGAGGCCGTCGATCCCGCCCTCGTCGAACCACTTGTCGACGGTCATGAACTCGAGGATGTCGGGGGTGAGGCCGTAGGCCTTGTCGTAGAAGGTGGTGTCGATGACGAACTTGAGCGCCTCGCGCTGCTTGGCCGCCGGGACGACCTCGATGGGTGCGCGCCCGTCGGGATCGCCCTTGTGGTCGCGGTAGATGTGCGCCCCGCCGATCCAGTTGGCCATCATGCTCACGCCGCGCGTCTGCATGCCCAGCGTGACCAGGTAGCCCTGGCGGGCCTTGGCCCAGGTCTCGCCGTCCTTGACGAATCGGCTGAGGAGGTTCGACCGGAGCTTGTCGGCCAGACGCACCTGCTCGCGGGCGTAGGTGATCGGGTCGGAGCCCATGTCGTAGCGCCGGGCGAAGGGATCGGGCCCGAAGGTATCCTCGTCGGTCGCGAAGCGGTGGTCGGTCTGCGCCGACTGCGTGGCCAGACCCGCCGCGTCCTTGTCGTTGGCGGTGTACCCGTACTGGATCGCCCAGAAGTCATACGGGCCGATGTCGGTTACGGCGTAGTCGCCCTGCACAGGCCCGGCCTCGACATTGATGTTGTGCGGGTTGTAGTCCATCACCGAGATCGACCAGGGCTTCTTGCCCTTGAGCTCGTCGGAGTTGATCTGGGCGAGGCTGTACACGCTCGATCCGGCGAAGTTGTGGCGGAGACCCATCGTGTGGCCGACCTCGTGGGCGACCAGCTCGGAGAGCATGGGACCGATGTACCACTCGGGGATGCCGTCGATCATCTCGTCGGGCTCCTCGGCGGGCTCGTCGTCGGCCTGGGGCGCCGGGGGCGCCTCGGCGGGCGGGTCGGTGGCCGGGGGCTCGGCCGCGGCCGGCGGATCGAGCATCGCCAAGATCTCGGGCGGGAGGTCGTTGGGCAGCTCCCCGGACGCGAGCTTCTTCTTGAGGATCTCCAGGATCTCCGGCGGGATCTCGCCGGCCTGGGGCGGGTCCTGCACCGCCCCGGGCTGGGCGTTGTCCTGCCCGAGGGCCTGGAACATATCCCAACTCATGCGCGCGACCGCGAGGTCCATCGCCATGCCGTTGGCCGCCATGCACAGCCCGTTCATCTGGCTGACGCGTCCGGTGAGACCGTCATACTCGTTGTCGCCCATGAGGGCGCTGTCGGCGGCGGCGATCGGGTGCCCGCCGTAGGCCTGCACGCCGCGCCGCGCGCGCTGGGCGAGCATCATGTCGCGTTCGCTGGGCGAGGCCATGCGGACGCGCGGGTCCCAGTTGGGGTTGGCCTCGAGCCACGCCAGGGCGTCGGGCCCCATGCCCTCCATCGCAATGTCGGGCAGGGTCTTGTTGTACTGGAACCAGAACGCGCGGATCCAGCCGTCGGTCAGGACAACATCGGCGTCGAGGATCTGGCCGGTCTTGGGGTTGACCCGGCTCGGACCGATCGCGGTGGAGATGTCGTTGCTGAGCCAGCGGATGAAGTTGTACCGCCGGTCCTCGGGGTCCTTGTCCATGTGGGCGCCGGTCGACTTGTCCTGGTAGTAGACCTCGATGGCGTTGGCGATGCCGACCTTCTCGAACGCCTTGTTCCACTGCAGCACGCCCTCACGCACGAAGCGGCGGTAGCGCACGGGGACCGTGTGCTCGATATAGAAAACGATCGGCTCCTTCGGCGGGCTCAGGCTTAGGCCGGGGTCGGCCTTCTCGAGCTTCCAGCGGTTGATGTACCGCACCCACTTGTCGTCGTTGTTGAACTTGCCCAGGTCCAGGTAGCTGGTCGTAAAGAACCCGACGCGGGTGTCGGCCTCGCGGGGCTTGTACCCGGTGTTGTCGGGGATGACGCTCAGCGAGTAGTGGAACTCGCGGATCGCCCCGCCCGCGATCGGGCCGCGGACCGCCAACTCGACATTCTCGGGGAACGCCTTGGCGCTGGTGACCTCGGTAAGACGGGCGTTGAGCCCCGCGGCGTCGCGCCCGAAGAAGCTCGACGCGTTCCCGACGAGCAGCTCGTCGAGGTCGATCACCGGCTGGCCGCCGGGGCCCATCGCGACGATCGGCAGGTCGAGGATGACCTGGTCGGTGAAGATGTTCTCGACGGAGGCCTGCGACTCCTGGTCGCCGGTGGTGCGGGTGCCCATGTTGGGGGCGATCATCGCGAGGCGCTTGTCGTACCGCTTCCAGTAGAAGTAGCGGTCGCCGGCCTGGAGCCCGGCCCACAGGTCGCCGCCGGCGACGGTCATCGCCATGAAGTGGAACTGCCGCTCGAAGCCGCGGGGCAGCTCGGCGAGCATCTGCCCGTCCTTGTCGCGGACCCAGACATTGTACAGGCTGGTCGACCCGTCGGCGGTGGAGATGACTTGGCGGAAGCCCTTGGAGACCTCGTCGAAGGCCGGGAGGTCATCCCCGGCGTTGCCGCCGCCGTTACCGCCGCCGCCCCGTGCGGCCATCATCGCCGCGACCTGCGGCGGGAGTTCGAGGGACTGGGGCGCCGCGCCGGTCTGTCCGGCCGGGGTGGTGCCGTCGGCCGGGGGGTCGTTCTGGCCGGCCTGCTGCACCTGGGCAGCGACCGCGCCGAAGACGAAGGCCCCTCCCACCGCCATGACGCCGAGGCGTTTGATCAGATCACCGGTTTTCATGCTTCATGCTCCTGCTTGGCTCACCCGGCGCCCCGGGCTCGGCTCGACCCACACAGCGACGCGGCTGCGTGCCGCGCGACCCCCAAACATCGATCCAGACATCGTGCGAGACATCGATCAGAAGCAGGATACCCGATGAGGCCGCCGCCGGTTCCACCCGGTCTCCCGATCAGCCCCCGGCACCCAGCCGAAACTGCGCGATGAGCAGCACCGTCATGATCCCGAACAAAAGCCCGGAGAACGCAAAGGCCCGATCGCGCACCGCCAGCTCGGTGGGGTCGTCGTAGTCACCCCGCTCCAGCAACACGATACACCGGAGCGTGCCGAAGGTTGCCGGCAGGATCGTCAGCCAGAGCAGATTGAAGTTCCCCAGGGCCGGATCGGTGTAGTCCAGCTCGCGGGCCTGGACATACCCCGCGTAGCTGAGCAGGGTGACCACCGCCGTCACCACCACCGCCATCCGGAGCATTTCATCTGAATAGGCCGCCTGCACCGCCCGAACACCCTCGGCATCCGTCCCCGCGCTGCGACGCTCCCCCAGCCGCTTGCCGAACGCCAAGAACATCGCCAAAAAGAAGGTGCAGTTGAGCAGCCAGGTGGAGGGTGAGATCGCCACCGCCGCACAGCCACCCATCACCCGGAGCACAAAACCAAGTGAAAGCCCCATGACATCCGCGATGACGATGTGCTTGATCCACACCGAGTAGACCGTGACATTGGCGACATAGAGGCCGATCGTCAGGCCCACCAGGGCTCGGACCGGCTGGTCACCGGCCGGTGGAATGACCAGAACCAAAGCCGCGGCCGCGAGGAGCAGGGCGAGCGAGAATCCCCACGCGAGGCCGACCGAGACCTGCCCCGAGGCGATGGGGCGCCGGCACTTCCGGGGATGCCGTCGGTCGGCCTCGGCGTCGAGGATGTCGTTGACGACATAGCACGAACTCGACGCCAGGGCAAAGGCGGCGGCCGTAAGCAGCGCCGGGACAAGGATCTCTGCGATGGACCGGCGGGTGGCCGCCATGTCCCCCAAGCCATAGAGCGGCCCGATGAGGACAAACGCGCTTTTCACCCACTGGTGGGGCCGGGCGAGCTTGAGCAGGCTCAGCGGCAGGGGCCGGTCCTTGACGGAGGCGGGGGTAAGCGGGCTGGCCTCTTGCATGCGTGGGTTCCTGACCGCGACCTCAGGGCTTCCCACCCCAGAAGCTCAAGTCCTCAATGTCCCGCCACCGGACGGCGTCGGTGAGGTACTCCAGGTCGGCGGCACTGCCCGGACCCTCCCCGTCGAGATCGACCGGCTGGAGATGCCACCTGTAGATATCGTCCGCCCCGACCTCCCCGTTCGCATCAACATCGAAGGACCGGCGGGATGGGACCTGGCCCGGGCCGAGGATGTCCAACTCCGTACAGGTCACGAAGGCCGCCGGCCCCCCCACGGTGCCGATGATGCGCACCCCGGTGGCCTGGACCGGCTCGGCCAGGATCCACTCGAGGATCTCGAACGGGACCGCGGGGTTGGGACCCGGGATGCTGCTGAATCCACCGGGGGGCGTGGTCCACTCGCCGCCTACCAAGAGCTGAACCGTCGGCACGGAGGCGAAGTAGCCCCCGAGATAGTCGCCGGCGTCGAAGTGGTCCCCCTCAATGAGGACGACCCTGGCCGCGGTGACGGGGCGGTCATAAGTGACGCGCAGCTCGATCGGGTCGCCCGGGGCCTGGCCCGCGCCGAGGGTGGAGTAGTACGGGCTCTCAATGTCGCCGAGGGCATCGACGCCGGAATCGTCGAGCTCGAAGCCGTTGGCGAATAGGGCGCGGACCCGCGAGCCGTAGCCGGACGGCGGGCTGCTGACGACCGAGGACCACGCGGTGACGGTCCCGCCCTCGCGCGGCACCTGGCAGTTCGCGCTCCGGAGGAACAGGTCATGCCGGGGGCTGAGGCGGGGGGCCGCGAACGGGTGCGCGGGCGGGATGAGCCACAGGTTCTTGGTCGGGTCGATCAGCCCGCCGGCGGCGGCGATGCGCCGATCGATGACCCCGACCATGCGCTCGGCCATGAGGGTGAAGGTGTCCTGGGCGGCGGGGTCGTCGGGCAGGTGGTCGGGCAGGTTGTCGCGGGTGCGCTCGATGTCGTACCGGTCGGAGGGGGTGTAGCCCGGGTAGGTCAGGCGGATCTGCTCGACGAGCCCCTCGTGCCCGAGCAGAAGCCCCAGCAGCCCGCCCACGGTGGCAGTCCCGTTGTCGGAGTCCCAGCCGGAGAGGGTGCCGATCTGGACGGCCCGGAGGAAGTCGCCCTCGGCGTAGAGCAGGGCGATCAGGCCGGTCGCGAAGTTGACGCTCGACTCGGTCCAACTGCGGTACTCGAACCCGTTGGAGGCGGCGTTGAGCTGGTACCGCTCGTACACAAGGTCGCGGGTGCGCTCCCAGTCGGACTTGTCCGGGTTGGCGAGGTAGTCGGCGAGGACGAAGTCGACGATATCCGCGGCCTTGGAGGTGTCGGGCAGGTACCGGCGCGCTTCGCGGACCAGCCAGACCGCCTGCTCCGCCGGCGAGAGGCCGCGGTCGACCTGCGACGCGAGGCAGTAGAAGAGCATGAAAGTCTGGGCGGCGTGGGCGGCGTGGCCCCGGGCGGTGTTCAGGATCGGGGTGTCGGCCATCGCCAGCGCCTCGCCGACCATGCCCGGGCACATCGCGCCGAAGAACTCGGTCGTGAGCTGGGCATCGATCCGCAGCCAGTAGAGGTTCGCCGCGGGGAGGCTCGTCGCCGGCGGCTCGACGCCCCGGAGCATCAGGTCGTACGCCTGCCGGTTGGAGACCCAGATGTAGTCGTCGTCCATGTGGGCGAGCCATCCGGCGGCGAATTCGGCGCCGGTCAGCTCGGTGGCCTGGAGCACATCGAGCAGGTGCAGGGCGACATACTCCACATCGGTATCGTCGTCGGCGAGCCAGGGGTCCTGGTCGAGGACGAACTCGAGCGACCCGTTGCCCAGATCGATCCCCCAACTCGCGTCGGTGAGGAATGGGGGGACGATCACCTTGCCCTCGGAGCGCAGGCCCGTCCAGTTGGCGATGCACTGGCCCAGCCACATGCCGTGGAGGCGGTCGGCGTAGTCGGCGCGGTCGATCTGGCGGGGGCCCGGGGCGTGGGCGCAGGCCACCTGAGCCAGCAGAACGGCGCACGGGACCAGCAGCCGGGCGAGCCGCATGAAGTGCTTCATCCCTCCCTCCCTCGGGGCCGATAAGCTCTGCACAAGCCCAGGAGCCCGGCCCCGTGGATTCTATCAGGCCATCGCGCAGCAGGGGACGGTGGTTGGTCATGCTGGCGCCGCTTGCGCTCTTCGTGGTCCTGGCCTGGCCGTTGATCCTGGGCGGGTTTGTCAAGGGGCGGGGGGCGCACGACCAGCTCAACTACCACGAGCAGGCCGTGCGGCGGTTCGCCGAGCAGTGGCCCGCGCTCGACTACGCCGACTACCAGTCGGCGACGACGCCTGGGTATCACACACTCCTGGCCATGGTCGCGAGGTTCGTCAGCGACGAACGGGTGGTGTTGCAGCTCGCCGGGTCGCTCTTTGCGGTGGGGCTGGTCGCGTTGCTCGGGTGGAGCGTCGGCCGGCCCGGTCCGCCCCGCCGCGAGGGGAACTCCCCGGCCAACGCGTGGGGCTCCGTGGTGCTCGTGCTGCCGGTCGTCGTGTCGATGCCCGTGTTCTACTCCGGGGTCTGGATGCTGCCGGACGATGCCGGCTGGTTGGGCGTGCTGGGGGTCTGGCTGTTGGCGCTCAGGCCGAGGTTTGACCTCGTCGCCGCCATCGGCGGCGGGGTGATTCTGGCACTCCTGATCTTCGTGCGACAGATCCACCTCTGGCCGACGGCGATGCTCCTGGCGGCGGCGTGGCTCGGCGCGTGCGAGAACCGTGATGGCGGGTTCGACCTCGGGCTCGACCTGCGCGATCTGCTCTCGGCGATCCCGGCGCGGCTCGGGCGCGTTGGGCTGGCGCTCCTCGCCGGGGCGCCCGCGGTGCTGCTCCTGGCCTGGTTCTATGTGCTCTGGGGGCACAAGCTCACCCCGCCGTCGTTCGGGGAACGCCACATGGGTGGCAACCCGACGGCACCGGCGTTCGTGCTGGCGGTGTTCGGCGCGTACAGCCTGCTGTTCCTGCCCTACCTGACCGACGGGCTCCGACGCCTGTGGGTCCGGCAGACCTGGCTGCTCGCGTTGGCGGCGGGCGGCGGCCTCGTGCTGGCGTGCATCGCGCCGACCACCTGGAGCTTCGGCGCCGGCCGGTACTCGGGGCTCTGGGATGTGGCCAAGGTGATCCCCGCGCCGCTCGGCCGATCGCTCCTGGTCGTGCCGTTGGCGGTCCTTGGCGGCGTGCTCCTGGCGGCGTGGTTTGTGAGCCTGGGACGGCGGGACCGATGGATCATGCTCGCCGCGATGGTCGCCTTCACCGCGGCCCAGTGCGCGAGCTTCAAGCTCTGGCAGCGGTACACCGAGCCGATGGTGCTGATCTGGCTGGCCCTCGCGGCGTCCCGGGTAGGCCCGGCGCGGTCGGCGGCCGGGCAGGGCTGGCGGGTGGTCGGGCCTGGGGTGCTGGCGGTGGGCCTGGCGGGGGTGACGGCGGCGTCGCTGGTGGTCGCCGGGCCGGTGCGGCCGCGGGCGATGCTCTTCCCGTGGGAGACCGAGGCGCCGATTCTGCCGGGGATGCTCGACAGTGACCGCCAAGAGCGGGATCGCAATGATGGACAGGCCCCGATCGGCCGATCGGAAGATGACACGCCGGGGGGCCGATCCTCGCGAAGGGGGCGGGCGTAGAACCCTTCCCGGACCGGGACCGGGCCGGACCTGCACGACACCCGGGGCCGCCGGGCCCCGAACCTAGAGGGAGCGACCGATGGCGGATTCAAAGAAAGCACTCATCACCGGCATCACCGGGCAGGACGGGTCGTACCTCGCGGAGTTCTTGCTGGCCAAGGGCTACGAGGTCCACGGCATTATCCGCCGCGCGAGTACCTTCAACACCGACCGCATCGACCACATCTACACCGACCCGCACCTGGCGGGCACCCACCTGCACCTGCACTACGGGGACCTGTGCGACGCGAACAACCTCGCCAAGCTGCTCGACCAGATCAGCCCCGACGAGGTCTACAACCTCGGCGCGCAGAGCCATGTCCGCGTGTCTTTCGATATGCCGATCTACACCGCCGAGACCGTCGCGATGGGGTCGTTCAAGCTGCTCGAGGCCGTGCGCGACTTCCAGCAGAAGACGGGCAAGAAGGTGCGGTACTACCAGGCGTCCAGCTCCGAGCAGTACGGCAAGGTCGTCGAGACGCCGCAGAAGGAGACCACGCCCTTCTACCCCCGCTCGCCCTACGCGGTCGCGAAGATGGCGGCCCACTGGGCGACGGTGAACTACCGGGAGTCCTACGGCATGCACGCCTCGTGCGGGATCCTCTTCAACCACGAGAGCCCGCGCCGCGGCGAGACCTTTGTGACTCGCAAGATCACCCGCGCCGTCGGGCGTATCAAGGTGGGGCTGCAGGACAAGGTCTTCCTCGGCAACCTCGACAGCAAGCGCGACTGGGGATTCGCGGGCGACTATGTCAAGATGATGTGGATGATGCTCCAGCAGGACGAGCCGGACGATTATGTCGTCGCGACCGGCCAGACCTGGAGCGTCCGTGAGTTCGCCGAGAAGGCCTTCGCCCACGCCGGGCTCGACTGGGAGACGCATGTCGCCTTCGACCCTCGGTATCTTCGCCCGGCCGAGGTCGAGCTCCTGCTCGGCGACGCGAGCAAGGCCGAACGGAAGCTCGGCTGGAAGCCCGAGACGAGCTTCGACACACTGGTGGCGATGATGGTCGAGCACGACATGGAGCTCGCCGCCCAGCAGAAAACGCTGCGCGACGCCGGGCACCAGGTGCCCGAGTTCAGCGGCCACGACCAGTAGGCGAACTGGACATCAACGACCCGTTTCCCACGCTCGCGTGGGCGGGACGACGCCCGCGCGCATACTGTGTGGCGCAAGCGGCGTGTGTTCTGTGCGCTTGCCGTGTTATGCCTGCTGCCGCAAGAACTCACGCAGAGCGATCCCTGGTCGTCGTCGCCAACCGGCTCCCTGTGCGCCGGGTCCAGAGGGGCTCGCGGACCCGGTGGGAGACCAGTCCCGGCGGCTTGGTCACCGCCCTGCGCCCGCTCCTGCGCGATCGGAGCGGCTCCTGGATCGGCTGGAGCGGCGACGAGGGGGGGCCGTCCAAGCCAATCACCCACGACGGCATGAAGATCCACCCCGTCGCGCTCTCGGCAGAGGAGCTAGAGGGGTTTTATAGCGGCTTCTCCAACGAGACCCTCTGGCCGCTCTACCACGACGGGCTCCGCACCCCCCGCTTCCACCGCGAATGGTGGCGGACCTATGTCGAGGTGAACCGCAAGTACACCGACACCGTCGCGCCGCTGGTCGGGCCCGAGTCGATCGTGTGGATCCACGACTACCACCTCCAGCTCGTCCCGGGGATGTTGCGAGCGCGTCATCCCGGTATCAAGATCGGGTTCTTCCTGCACATCCCGTTCCCCGCGCTCGAACTCTTCGTCCGCCTGCCGTGGCGGCGCGAGGTCCTCGAAGGCCTGCTCGGCGCCGACCTGCTCGGGTTCCAGTCGCGCCTCATGACGCAGAACTTCCTCCGCGCCGCGCGGCGCTACGCCGACGCGCGGGGCGCCGGCAGCCGCCTGCACTACCAGGGCCGGGACATCCGCGCCCTGCCCTTCCCCATCTCAATCGATGTCGGGGAGTTCGAGACCGTCGCCGCTAGCGAGGGTGTCCAGCGGCGCGTCGACGAACTCCGGCGGCGGATCGGGCCCGAGCGCAAGATCCTCCTCGGCGTCGACCGGCTCGACTACACCAAGGGCATCGATGTCCGCCTCCGCGCCTTCGAGGATCTCCTCGCCGGCGGGCGGTTCACCACCTCCGAGGTCTGCATGATCCAGATCGCGGTCCCCAGCCGCGGGGATGTCCCCGACTACACCGCTATGCGCCGCGTCATCGAGGAGACCGTCGGGCGCATCAACGGCGAGTACGCCGAGCCCGGGCGGGTCGCCGTCCACTACCTCCACCACAGCCTGGACCGCGAGGAGCTGGTCGCCTATTACCGGGCCGCCGATGTTATGATGGTCACGCCCCTCCGCGACGGGATGAACCTCGTCGCCAAGGAGTATGTCGCCTGCCGCCTCGACGACTCCGGCGTGCTCATCCTCAGCGAGTTCGCCGGCGCCGCCAACGAGCTCCGCCACGCCCTGCTCGTCAACCCCTTCGACATCGACGGGATGGCCAACATCGTCGAGCGGGCCCTGACCATCGCCGAGCCGGATCGACGCCAGCGGATGCGCTCGCTCCGCAAGACCATCCGTGCCCACGACCTTTACGATTGGGCGGCCGACTTCCTCGGCGCCCTGGCCGGCGAGAACCGCGAATGACCGACCTGCGCGAACACCTCGAAGAAATCGCCCGGGCCCCGGTCCTGCTCGTCGCGAGCGACTACGACGGCACCCTCGCCCCCATCGTCCCCGACCCCGCCCTGGCCGCCCCACACCGCGAATCGCTCGTCGCCCTCCGCCAGCTCACCGGCCTCGCCCAGACCCATGTCGCCATCATCTCCGGCCGGGCGCTCTCCGACCTGTCGACGCTCACCGGCGCGCCCGACGAAGTCCACCTCGTCGGCAGCCACGGCAGCGAGTTCGACCCCGGCTTCGCGGTCCGGCTCTCGCCCGAGAGCGTCGCCCTCCGCGAACGCCTCGAAGCCGAGCTCGCCCGGATCGCCGCACGCGCCGACGGGCTCCTCATCGAGCGAAAGCCCGCCAGCGTCGCCTTCCACTTCCGCAACGCCGACGCCCAGGCCGCCGAGCACGCCCTCGGGGAGGTCATGCGCGGGCCGGCCAGCTACGAGGGCGTCTACACCAAGCACGGCAAGAAGGTCGTCGAGCTCGGCGTCGTCGCGACCGACAAGGGCGCCGCGCTCGACACCATCCGGCAGCGCATCGGCGCCACCGCCGCCATCTTCCTCGGCGACGACGACACCGACGAGGACGCCTTCAAGACCCTCCGCGGCCCGGATATCGGCGTCAGGGTCGGCAGCGGGGCGACCGCCGCCGCCTACCGGGTCGGCACCATCGAGGAGGTCGCCCACATCCTCGCCTCACTCGCCGAGCTGCGTGCCGCCTGGCTTGCCGGCGCGCACGCGGTCCCCATCCAGCAGCTCAGCATGCTTACCGACCTGCGCACCATCGCGATGGTCAACCCCGACGCCGATATCTGCTGGATGTGCGCCCCACGCATCGACTCCTCCCCCGTCTTCGCCGACCTCGTCGGCGGCGCCGGCTACTTCACCGCCCGCCCCGCCTCCGGCGAGCACCCCGTCACCCAGAGCTACGACGGGCAGTCGTTTGTCCTGGTCACCTCCTGGGAGTCGATGAAGGTCACCGACTACCTCGACGCGTCCAACGGCCGCGCCACCCAGCGGGCCGGGCGGGTCGACCTCGTCCGCGTGCTCGAGGGCGAGGGAAGGGCACTCATCGTCTTCGCCCCGAGACTCGACTTCGGCCGGTCCCCCACACGCCTCGAACTCCGCGAGAACGGCCTCGAAGTCGAGGGCTCGCTCGACCCCTTCGTCCTCCGGTCCCCCGGCGTCAAGTGGCACATCGGCGACGAAGGACCCCACCAGACCGCCTTCGGCGAGGTCGATCTCTCCCAGGGCCCGGTGACCCTCGAGATGCGCTACGGCACGGGCTCGCTCCAGCCCACGCTCCTCCCCGAGGCCGGACGCCGGCGCCAGACCGCGAAGATCTTCACCGACTGGGCGGGCGAACTCACGATCCCGGACTTGCACGCCACCGAGGTCCTGCGCAGCGCACTGGTCCTCAAGGGGCTCAGCCACGGGCCCACCGGCGCCATCGCCGCCGCCGCCACCACCAGCCTGCCCGAGGCGATCGGCGGCGTGCGCAACTGGGACTACCGCTTCTGCTGGCCCCGGGACGCCTCCATGAGCGCCACCACCCTCGCCCGCCTCGGCTCGATGCGCGAGGGGCTCGCCCTCCTCGACTGGCTCTTCGGCGTGGTCGATACCTGCACCAGCGCCGATCGGCTCGCCCCCATCTACACCGTCACCGGTGGCCACCTCGGGCCCGAGGGCGAGATCGGCGATCTCGCCGGCTACGCCGGGTCACGACCGGTCCGCGTGGGCAACTCCGCGGCCTTGCAGATCCAGCTCGATGTCTTCGGCCCCATCGTCGAGCTGGTCGCCGAGCTCGCCCGGCGGGGCGCCCCGCTTTCCAGCGAGCACTGGCGCCTGGTCAGCGCCCTGGCCGACGCCGTCAAGACCCGCTGGCGCGAGCCCGACCACGGCATCTGGGAGATCCGCGGCCCCCGGCGCCACCATGTCCACACCAAGACCATGTGCTGGGTCACCGCCGAGCGGGCCGCCCATATCTCCGAGCAGGTCCTCGGACGCCAACGCCCCGACCTCCACGCGCTCGCCCACGAGATAAGGACCGAGGTCCTCGAGCAAGGGTGGAACGACAGCCTCCAGAGCTTCGTCGGCGCCTACGACTGCCCCCACATGGACGCCTCGGTCCTGACCATCGGGCTCTGCGGCCTGCTCGACCCCAAGGACCCACGCTTCGTGCGCTCCGTCGACGCGGTCGAGAAGCACCTCCGAGTCGGGCGCGGCGTGTACCGCTACCGATTCGACGATGGCCTGCCCGGCGTCGAGGGCACATTCAACCTCTGCACCGCGTGGCACATCCAGGCGCTCGCGGCGATCGGGCGCACGGACGAGGCCCGCGAGCTGCTCGCCGGCTATGTCGGCATGGCCGGCCGCACCGGGCTGCTCGGCGAAGAGTGGGACCCGCGGACCGACCGTGCGCTGGGCAACCACCCCCAGGCCTACTCGCACCTGGGGCTCATCGAGTCGGTTTTCGCGATCGAGCGAGCGCTGGCATCCGGCGCCGACTGAGCCCGCCCACCGCGCCGCGGGCGGCAGGGCCCATCCCCGTGGCGTCGCCACCATCGCCCGACGCCCGACGACGCCGGGGTCGTGCTGCGCATCGGCCACCCGTCGAAGGCCAAGGCCAAGCTCCGCTGGGTCCCGACCACCAGCCTCGATGACCTGGTCGCGACGAAGGTCGAGCACGACATGGCCTCGCCGCCCAGCAGAAAGCGCTGCGCGACGCCGGGCATGCGGTACCGGAGTTCAGCGGGCACGATCAGTGATCGCGACCCGCATCCGGCCCGTTCATTCTCGGGGATCGACCCCGGGCTCGTCGGGGGGCAGCTTCGCGCGCCACGCCGCGGCCTGGGCGTCGTGCCCGGCGTCGGGCTCGGCGGCGTGCCAACTGCTGTATAGCCCGACGAAGAGCTCGATCGAGTAGGGGGTGTTGACGGTGTCGTGGAATCTCTTGCAGAGCACCTCCGCCTCGGCGAACTCCCCTTGGGCGACGCGGATCGTGAGGAGGGCATGGAGCGCATCGAGCGCGGCGGAGGATGTCGGCCCCTCCGTCTCGCTGCTCCGCTCCCACGCGGTCCTGAACTGCACCGCCGCCTCGTCCGGTCTATTCTGAGCCCGCCGGAGCACGCCCAGCGTGTAGACCTGTTCGATCGTCGTCCAATGCAGGTCTCCCAGGACTCGACGGGCGTTGTCCACCGCCGGCAGGAGCATCTCCTCGGCCTCTTGGAGTTCACCGCAACGGATCAGATGTCGCGCCAGAGCCCCTCGCTTGCTGATGGTGAGCGGGTGGTCGTCGCCGAACGCTTGTTGTGAACACACCATCGCCTCGCGGTAGAGCTCGCCGGCTTCCTCGATCCTGCCAAGACGCCGGAGAGTGTCCGCGACGCCGTCCATGGTGTTGATCGTCTTGGAGTCGGAATTGCCGAGCACCCTCCGCTCCTGGGCCAGCACATCCTGAAGGAGCTCGAGCGCCTCGGCGTGGCGTCCCTGGTCCCCGATGGCGGATGCGAGGTTGTTCAAGGAGCCGAGAGTCAGGGGATGTTCGGGCCCGAGGATCTGACGGCTTCCCTCATACTCCTCTCGCAGAAGCTGCTCCGCCTGTTCGAGCTCGTTCAGAAAGACCAGCAGAGCACCGGCCCGCCCGATGGAATAGATCGTGTCCGGGTGCATGTCGCCCAGTTGGGCTCGCCGCAGCGCCATCGCCTCCATCTGCGGGGGCAGCGCCTGGGGCATCAGCCCCACCGCGCGCAGCGTGCTCGCGATCGTCTGGAGGAGCGCCGCCTTCAGCACCGGCTGGTCCGCGAAGTCCCGCTCGATGGCTTGGAGGGCGCGATCGAAGATCTCCGCTTCGAGAGCATCGAGCGCGAGCGTGGTAAAGTTCGCCTGGTGCAACTGCTCGCGCAGTGCCTCAATCCGTTCGGTGATCTGGTCCTCAGGGACGCCCCCCAGCCGCAGCGTGTCACGCACCTGCCGAAGGAGCCCATCCCGGAGGCCCTCGCCCATCGCGGCCGCGTTCACCTCCGAGAGCTGCGAGGCCTGGAACGACGACACGAGCTCCAGCTGCGCCGCCCGGGCCTCGGCGGTCGTCTCCGCCTCCTCCGCCCGGTCACGCTCCGAGATCGCCCACAGCATGCCCCAGGTCGTCCCGATCACCGCCGCAACCAGGGCCAGCGCGATCAACGACCCCGCCATCACACCCGCGCGGTTGCGCCGGACGAACTTCCGCGCCCGGTACAGGGTGCTCGGCGGCCCGGCCTGCACCGGCTCGTGGTTGAGGTACCGCCTCAGCTCGTCGGCGATGTCGCTGGCCGCGTCGTATCGCCGGCTGCGCTCCTTCTCCAGGCAGCGCATCACGATCCAGTCCAGGTCTCGCTTCAGCGTCGTCGAGAGCTCTCGCAGGTCGCTTCTGCGGGCAGCGATGATCCGCGTGCCCTCGTCCCCGCCGACGCTCCCCAGACGCGTGCTCGGGCGGGGCGGGTCCACCTCCCGGATGATCCGCTGGATCTCCGCGTAGCCCGCCGCCCGCAGCGTCCTGGGGTCGAACGGCAGGCTCCCCGTCAGCAGCTCGTAGAGCATCACCCCCAGCGAGTACACATCGCTGCGCGTGTCGATGTCCAGGCCCGACATCTCGGCCTGCTCGGGGCTCATGTACTCGGGGGTGCCGATCATCTGCCCGTGCTCGGTGAAGATCGTCGCCTCCGCAAGACGCTGGTTCAGCGCCTTGGCGATCCCGAAGTCGATGACCTTGGGGCGGGGGTCGCCCTCCGCCCCGTAGGCCACGAGGATGTTCGACGGCTTGAGGTCGCGGTGGACCACGCCCTTCATGTGCGCGTGCTGCACCGCCTCGCACACCTGGATGAACAGGCCGATCCGCTCGGCGATCGAGAGCTTGTGCGTGTCGCAGAAGTCCGAGATCGGCATGCCCCGGACCAGCTCCATCACGAAGTAGGGCAGGCCGCGCTCGGTGGCCCCGCCGTCGAGCACCCTCGCGATGCAGGGGTGGTCCATCACCGCCAGCGCCTGACGCTCGGCCTCAAACCGCGCGAGGACCGCGTGCGAGTCCATCCCGGGCTTGATCAGCTTGAGCGCCACCTCACGACGCACCGGCTCGGTCTGCTCGGCACGCCACACCACGCCGAAGCCACCCTCGCCCAGACGCTCGAGAAGGCGGTAGCGATCGATCCGGCTGGCCTTGGTCAGCCCCGGGTCGATCGGCGCGCGAGCAACGCCCCCCAGCGTCGTCACCCTCTCGGCGCCAAGGGCAGCTACCGCGGCATCGACCGCCGCCCGCATCACCGTGTCCCCACCGCAGGCCACATCCAGAAACGCCCCCCGGGCGTCGATCGATTCGATCTCCGCGGCCTCGGCCGCAAGTCGATCAACGGTCTCCCGGGGCTCCGTCATGGGGGCCAGTCTAGCGGGCGGCCGGGTTCGGCTCAACAACGACCTCGAGTGCCCGATGGCCGCCGACCCCGGGGTCGAAGGCGTGCAACGACCTCGCCGCCACGCGTTCACCGACGAAACACTGGTCGATGGCCCAGACCGGCGTCTCTCGCGGCCAGGTCCGCTGCCAGCCCGCGCCGGCGAGGTCGAACGCGTTGCGCATGCCGGGCGCGCCCGCCGCCTCCAGGAACGCTCCGAGCGAGGCGCTCCCGCGGGGGATGTTGAAGTCTCCGACGATGAGATCCGGAGCCGGGAACCCGACCGCCCCGGCGGCCATGGGCACAACCCCGCCGCGCTCATCCCGCGCCGAGCCCGTCCACCCCGCGATCGCCCGGCCGGCCTGCTGCGCGAGGGGCATGCGTGCTAGCCCGGGGTCCGACGGCAGGTCGATCGCCCAGATCACCAGCGGCCCCCCCGCCGACTCGACCTCGAACCACGCCGCCCACCCGGGGTCGGGCCGGGTCGGGGCGTCGGCGGTGCGCGAGCGCCCGTCGAGATCGAGCGAGGCGCTCGCCCACCGCGTGATCGGCAGCCTGCTGAACAGGTCGAACGGCCAGCCGACCGCCGCGTGGGCCTCGCCGGTGTCGATGAACGCCTGCGCCAGGCCGCGGGTCGGCGTGCGCGAGTGGCGGTTGGCGAGCAGGAAGAGCGTGGGGTCGCGACCGAGGAAGATCGGTGAGATATCCCCGGCCTCCCGCCCGGCCTGATTCCAGAAGATCAGACGCAACGGCGCACCCTCACCCGCCGGGCGAATCACCGCGCGTTGCAGCCCCAGCTCGACGAACGCGAGGTGCCCCGCCGTAACGAGCGAGAACAGCCCCACCGCCGCGAGCACGCACGATGGCCCGAGCGACCGCACCGGCGCGGGCCCGCCCCGCCGGCGATCGCGCCCCCGGCGTCGCCGCCGCCCGCCGAGCATCACGACCACCCCGAGCCACACCGGCGCCGCGAGCGCCGGCGCCGGGACCCACGAGACCGGCTGGCTCCAGGCGTATCGGTCGCTCAGCATGTGCCCGACCAGCCACGCCGCGCCGCACCCGACCAGCAGCGACCCGCCGAGCACCCTCAGAGCAGATTGCGTGCGCCGGTGCCGCATGGCCCAAGCGTACCCGGACTCTCGGCGCCCGCCACGCGAGGGCGGGTCAATCCCCGGCGTGCCCGAGCCGATACCACCCCGGGCGGCACGCCCTCTATAGTCCGTCCCGATAACCCCCGCCAACCCGCCGGAGCGCGAGAATCATGCCGACCACCTTCGACTGGCCCGCCAAACGCATCATCGTCACCGGCGGGGCCGGGTTCCTCGGCCAGCGGCTGCTCGCGGCCCTGCGCAGGCGTGGCGTACCCGACAACCACCTCTTCGTCCCGCTCCAGCAGGACTTCGACCTCACCGAGAAGGACGCTTGCACCCGCCTCTACCAGCGGGCCTTCCCCGGGCACAAGGCCGATGTCATCATCCACCTCGCCGCCGAGGTCGGGGGCATCGGCGCCAACCTCAAGAACCCCGGACGCTACTTTTACGCCAACATGGCCATGGCCCTGCACCTGATCGAGCAGGCCCGCCTCGACGGCCTCGTCGAGCGCGGCGGCAAGTTCGTCCAGGTCGGCACCATCTGCGCCTACCCCAAGTTCACCCCCGTCCCCTTCCGCGAGGAGGAACTCTGGAACGGCTACCCCGAGGAGACCAACGCCCCCTACGGCGTGGCGAAGAAGGCCGCCTGGCAGATGCTCGACGCCTACAAGCTCCAATACGGCATGCACGGCGTGTACCTGCTCCCGGTCAACCTCTACGGCCCCAACGACAACTTCCACCTCGAGTCGAGCCATGTGATCCCCGCCCTCATCCGAAAGTGCGTCGAGGCCAAGGCCCGGGGGGACAGCAAGATCGTGTGCTGGGGCACCGGGAGCGCCAGCCGCGAATTCCTGTTCGTGGACGACGCGGCCGAGGGGATCCTCCGTGCCGCGGAGGTGATGGAGGAGCCCACGCCGATCAACCTGGGGGCGAGCTTCGAGATCACCATTAAGGACCTGGTCGAGCTGATCGTGCGGCTGACGGGCTTCAAGGGCGGCATCGAGTGGGACCCCACCAAGCCCGACGGCCAACCCCGCCGCTGCCTGGACACCAGCCGGGCGAAGAAGCTGCTGGGGTGGCAGGCGGGGGTGGGGTTCGAGGAGGGGCTGCGGAGGACGATCGATTGGTTTGTCGAGCACCGGCATGATGCCGACGCGAGAGTGTGACCACGGCACGAGACCGTGACCAGACCGCAAAAGCAGCCCCGCCTTTCGCCCCGAAGGGGCGCGGGAATGTAGCCCCGGGTAAAGCGCAGTCCGCCAAAGGCGGACGGAGCGCAACCCGGGGTAGCCGCACTCCCAAGTACCGAGCCCCGGACGGGGCGAAGGAAGCTGCCGCACCTCCGATGCGCCGCGATAGACTGAACCCATGACGGCGATCCCTCTCCACCACGACACCTTCGACCTCGACCTCTGGACCACGGGCCTCCTCCTCGACGCCGCCGAGCGTCCCAGGGGTACCTGGATCTCCAGCCCCTCCGAACTCGCCATCACCGAACAGATCCGCGCCAAGGCCGCGAAGACCCGCGACCTCGGCCCCGCAATCCCCGCCGATGTCTTCGTCTGGTCCATCCAGGCGGTGAATCGCTCCGCCCCGCTCACGCAACTCGGCGGCACGCCGTGGCGATCCGCCGCGAAGCCCTGGCCCCGCGGAACCAAGGACCAACCCCTTCACTTCATCGGACAGATCAGCTTCGTGGACTCCCGCGACATCGTCCCATTCGACCTCCCCGGCGATGTCGTCCAACTCTTCGCCACCTTCGACGATCACGATGTCCTCGACTGGGAGGGCCTCGCCCTCGAGTGGTCAACGCTCGAACTCAGCGACCCCATCAAACCACTCGACTGCCCACTCGGCTGCCGGCTTCCCTTCTCCCTCCGCGGCGTGATCCACCGCACCCGTCAGTACCCCGACGCCGGCGATGTGCTGGGCGAACTCGGCTGGCGAGACTACAACCAGATCTCCATGCTCCAGGCAACCAGCATCTCGACCCGCGCCAGCCTGCCGCAGGGCTGGCCGTTCGAGGATGGCGACGGGAACACACTCCTCTGCATGTGGAGCACGCTCTCGCCGACCATTGCTTGGCCGTTCGTGAACTGCGACAATGGCCCAGAGATCATCCACCCGAAGGGAAACCGGGCGAGGCTCGATGTGTTCGATGTCGGGATCGCCGATGCAGGGTGCATCTATGTGTATCGCGATGCGGCCGGCGAGTTTCGGTGGGAGATGGTCGGCGGCTGAGCCGCACACACCTACGCCTGATACGCAACGCGCAACACCCCCGCCGCCTCCCCCAACCGCCTATCCAGCGTCCACAGCGCCCTCCCCTCGATCACCGCCGACGCCAGCAGGTGCGTGTCCACCCACGCCAGCCCGCGCCCCCACAGCCGACGCCGCTCGAGCAGGGCCATCACCTCTTCGTGGCTCACGGTCTGCACCCGCGGCAGCGCGCCGAGCAACCCGAGCACCTCGACGCGGCGCGACAGGCTCCCGGTCGCCAACTCGCCGATGACGAACTCGTGGGTGTGCACGAGCCCGTCCTGGAGCAGGGCCGCCAGCCCCGCGTGCCCGCGACGGAGGTGCTCGACCCAGACCGAGGTATCAACCAGGATCACGCCGCGTCCCCGCCAACGCCCCTCCGCCGAGGCGCGGGCCGGAGCTTGGCCTGGCTCCCGCCCAGCGCCGCGAGCCGCCGGGCGCTCTCCAGGGCGATCATCGCCTCGATGGCGGCGTGGATCAGGGCCGTCTTCTCCTGGATCCCTGTCAGCTTCCGGGCCCGGTCGAGCAGGTCGTCGTCGATGTTGAGTGTCGTCCGCATATGCATCAGTATGGCTATCTGATGCAGATGTGTCAAGGGGCGGACCGGGGAGACCTCGGCCCCCGTTGGGGCGCGGGGTCCGGGTCGGTCAACACCCCACCGTCCACGCCGCCAGGAAGGTCAGGAAGTCCCGGGTGTCGATCGTCCCGTCGGCGTTGATGTCCGCATCGCCCCGCCCGGCCGCCCAGTCGTCGAGGTAGGCGATGAAGTCGGCCGTGTTGGCCTCGCCGTTCATGTCCCAGTCGGCCGGGCAGTCGCACCGCTGGCAGAATTCCTGGATGCAGTTGCCGCCGAGGTTGGTCCACTCGCCCACCACCGGCGAGGGACCGCAATCACAGATCCGCGTGTCTTCGAGTTGCAATGCGCCGTCGGGGCTGAGGATGGCCGAGCCCTCGCCGGCACTGTTGTCGCGGAATACACATCTCTGAAAGGTCCCTTCACCATCCACGGCGCCACCACGCTGTGCCAAGTTCCCCTCAAACACGCAGTCCACGAACAGTGAGTCGGCGTTCGTTAGTCCCACCGCTCCGCCGCTGGATGCCGAGTTGTCCACGAACACGCAGTCGTGCGCGATCACAGTCCCGTGAGAGACAGCGGCCCCTTTCTGGCCGGCGGAGTTGCCCTCGAAGTGGCAACCCCGAAGCTCGACAACTCCGGCATTCACGAAGCCGGCACCGGAATCGCTGACATTCCCCACAACAGTGCAGTCAACCATGGACAGGTCGTGGTGGAGCTGAATGCCGCCCCCATCGGTTCCCCACCCGCCCGCGTTTGCCTCAAAGTGGCAGCGCGTCATGGCGACCAAGGCGCTGCCCGCCAGCACTGCCGGGCCGTGGGCGGTGGAGTTGCGTTCAAACCGGCAATCTGTGAATGTGAATTGGCCATCCCCCCCGACATAGATGAGGCCACCCGAACCGTCCGTGGATCGATTCTGCGAGAACACACACCCTTCGAAGGAAACAATGCTCTCCACAGCGAGCACCGCGCCGTGTTCGGCCAAGTTGCCGCGAAACTCGCAGTCGACGAATCGCGCGCCGCTGTTCCCCACTATGACGGGCGCGATGAACGAGCGTGTCCGCCACATCTCCCGAAACACGCACCCGCGGATCGTGGGTGACGCTCCGTCGATGAGACAGCTCAGAGTGGGCCCCGAGTCATCGGAGAGCGTGAACGCCAGCCCCTCGACGACGGTGTCGGCCGCCTCGCCCGACTCGCAGAGCAGCGCCCGGTCAGCGCCCTCCCCGACGACCACCGTGACTTCGGGCCCATCCGTCGCACGGACCTCGATCGCCTTGCCCAGCAGGTCGATACCCGAGTATTCCCCCGGCGAGATGAGCACCGAGTCACCATCCGATGCGGCCTCGATCGCCGGCTGAATGTCGGTGAAATCAGCCCCGCCGTCGTCGTCCACCGTCCAGGTAGTCTGGGCGGCCGTCAGCTGTGCCAGCAGTAACCAAACACAACAAGAACACCGGTGCATGTCGATCCCCTTTCAGCTCGCAGAACGCTTCCCCGGAAACACGCCGCTCCCCCAATTCGCAGTGGGGCCATCCGAGATGCATACCGACGGGCTGAGGATTGGTTGCACGAGCTCCTGCTGATGTTGCTCCCTCTTGTGTCCCATCACCCGCCGAACAGGCCGCCACCAACCGGACCGATGAGTTCAGGGCCGTCGTTCCGCGAGCTGTTCACCGCGCCCGACACCAGGCGGCAGTCGAGCGTGCCGTCCGGGAACGGGGCGAGCAGTGAGCGCGCGTCGGGCTGCGGGAGTTCGGGGTCGAGCCAGTCTCGCACCCCGCCCCCATCCAGCACCACCGGCATCCGGTCGTGCAGCTCGGCCATCATCGCATTCGGCGTGGTCGTGATGATCGTGAAGGTCTCGAGCGGGCCGTCGCCGTTGTCCCAGCGCTCCCACAACCCCGCCAGCGCCAGGATCTTCCCCTCCGCCGGGAAGATGTAGTACGGCTGCTTCACCGGCTTCCCGCCGCGCGCTTTCGCGGGCGCCTCGCCCGTCTTCTTCCACTCGTAGAACCCGCTCACCGGCACCACGCACCGCCGGCTCTTGAACGCCGCCCGGAACGCGGGCTTGGCCTCGATCCCCTCCGCCCGGGCGTTGATCATCTTCGAGCCAATGCCGACATCCTTCGCCCAGAAGGGCACGAGCCCCCACTTCATCGGCGCCAGCTCGCGCTCGCCCGCGCGGGGGCCACCACCCGCAGCGCCCGCCCCCTCCGGCGCGAGCCGTACCACCGGCGAGACCTGCGTCGGCGCGACATTCCAGCTCGGGACGATCTCCACGGCCTCGGGCCAGCGGAGGTCGAGGAAGTCGCGCACCTGCGCCCAACTGAACTCGCGTGTGAACCGCCCGCACATGCCCGGATGATACGGGCGGATATCGGACGCCGACCCCGTGCCCTTGTGGTGCAGGCTTCCAGCCTGCACAACGCCGGGTTTCCGTGCAGGGTGGAAGCCCGCACCACAACGCTCGGCCGCGTCCGGCCCGCGCCCACGGCACACCCCGTCCCGACC
>CAYJPX010000007.1:6033-9769 GCA_964372195.1 uncultured Phycisphaeraceae bacterium | reverse complement strand
CCCGGCCGCCCCCGCCCCCCCCCCCCCCCCCCCCCCCCCCCCCCCCCGCCCCGCGGCGGGCGCCCGCCCGCCCCCGGGGGGGTGCCTTCGCCGGGCTCTATCGCACACTCCAGGGGCACGGGGTTCGCACGCCGGGGAGGGTGTCGCCATGTTTATGCCGCTCGGACTGCCCGACCCGAACATCTTCGCCGGCCTCAGGCCGTTGAGGGAGAACGAGACGATGGTCAGCCGCACGATGCAACGCCTCGCCACAGGCAGGAGGATCAACGCGGGCAAGGACGACCCGGCGGGGCTCATCACCGGGGAACGCCTCAACGCCGCCATCCGCGCCCTCGACGCCGAGTCCCGCGCCATCCAACGCGAGGCGAGCTACCTGGCCACCGAGGACGGCGCCCTCGCCGCGACCGGGGACATGCTCGGCGAGCTCAAGGGCCTCGCGGTCGAGGCGGCGAACTCCGGCGCGATGTCCGACGCCGAGCGCAACGCCCTGGACATCGAGGCCGCGAGCATCGTCCGGGCCATCGAGCACACCGCCGGCGCCTCGACCTTCGCGGGGCAGAAGATCTTCGACGAGCCGATCACCAGCGAGATCGGAGCCGTCGAGGTCACCGCCGGCGGCGAGACCGTCGCCTACACCCTCGCCGATGTCGGCCGCGGGGTGAGCCTCTCCGACAACCCGGCCCTGGTCGAGCAGATCGCCGACCAGGCGGTGAGCGACCTGGCGACCATGCGCGGCGAGATCGGCGCGACCATCGCCAACGAGCTCGAGCCCCGGTCGCGGGCGATCGACACCGAGATGCTCAGCCTCGCGCAGGCCCACTCGGCGATCGTCGATGCCGACTACGCCCTCGAGACCGCGACGCTGGCCCGCGCGCAGATGCTCGCCCAGGCGTCGCGTTTCCTCGTGACCATCGACGCACGCAACTCGGGGCTGGCGCTCGACCTGCTCGCCGGCGCGGCATAGCGGTCAGCGGCGCTCGGGCAGCGGGAACCGCAGCGACACATTCGTCCCCATCGGCGGGTACCTGGTCTGCAGCCGCAGGCCGCGGAACTCGGCGGGGTTCCAGCCCATGCGCTCGTAGATGCGCTTCATCAGCCGCGCGTAGCCCGCGAACAGCGGCGTCGAGACGATCGGCGGCGCCCCCGGCAGCGAGTGGGCCCGCTCGTTGATCGGCAGGCTGCACTGGCTGTGATCGCTGCTCGCCATGCTCTGGTTCCCGAACGGGTCGCCGTAGATCAGCACCTCGGGCTCGAGCGGGTCGGCCAGCGACCGGTGGTAGAGGATGTCGATCAACTGGGACTCCACCGGCACCGTGATCCCCGAGACGATCTCGCCATGCGTGTCAGCACCGGTCCGGTACCGCGGCGTCTGGGCGCGGGAGATATCGCCGAAGAAGCAATCCAGGGCCGCCGTGTTCCCCACCGGCCCGGGGGGCAGCATGTAGCAGACGCCCCCTCCCGAGGCGCGCATCTCAAACCGCGGCACGGGCTGGGTCGAGAACTGCGAGAGCAGCGGCAACCCCCCCACCGCCTGCTCGGGCTCGATGGGCTCCCAACTGCCCGCGAAGGGCTCGCCCTCGCCGGTCCAATCGCGCCGCACCGACATCGGCCAGCTCAGCTCCGACCGCAGCCGGCGGAACCCGAGGAACCCACGCACGAACGCGAGGTCGAGCTGGGCGTCGTCGTCGGGGTTGGGCGCCATGACCGCGAGCGTGAGCTTGGCCCTGGCCTGCACGCCCCACACGCCGCTGTTGCCCCGGAAGGCGAGCTTGCGGCTGACCTCCAGCCGCTCGGCCCGCTCGGGCCCGAGCCCATCGAGCACGAGTTCGAGCGTGGAGCGGTCGCCGACATGGACCTGGACGACCTCTTCGACCTCGTCGTAGGCGGTGCGGACCTGTTCGAGCAACGGCTCGGGCGCCCCCGCCGTGGCCATCGCCCGCAGGAAGATCTTGATCGCGCCGGTGCCCGGGAGGTACTGCAGGGCATCACCCGCCTCGGGGGCGGTCATGAGCCGGGCGAGCTTCCAGGTCAGGTTCTTGTTGAGCTTGAACGCGCGGGACACCTCCTGCGGGGCCTCCGAATCGGCCCCGACGGTCGCGTAGAGCTCGACCAGCGAGGCACGCAATGCGCCCACGGCGGTCTGGCAGGCGTGTTCAAATCCGGGGATACTGGTCAAAACAACTCCCAAACACAAACCGGGAAATGGGGGATGACGCATGAGGATAGCAGCTCTGGCGGGGTCGGCAAACGCGGTGGGGACAATTTGCAAAACTTTCCCTGGGGAATCTTGCAAACGCCTGAGGGTCCCTATATCCTCCCGTCAAGAAGGGCGGCGCAGCGATCTGCCCAGTCCCTCACCACATCCACCCAAGACACGATTTCCAAGGAGAGCATGGCATGAACAGGATCACTTCCACCGCGACGATCGTCGCCGTCCTCGGCCTCGCCGCGGCGGCCCAGGGCCAGATCACCTTCGAGGTTCTCGGACCTGGCTCGGTCACCGATGTTTCCGGCGACGGCCAGTGGGCGGCGGGCTTCGCCGCCTCCGGCGGCATCTTCCGCTGGAGCGCCGGCACCGGCTTTGAGGCCATCTCCGCGACCACGAGCGGCAACGGCAAGGCCGGCATCTCCGCCGACGGCACGCGCGTCTGCGCCTCCATCTTTAATACCGCCGGCGACACCGCCGGGCCCGGGCTGTGGACCGAGGGCTCGGGGTGGGACTACCTCGGCCCCATCTCCGGCGGCGGAGTCTCGGGCGAGGACGGCTCGGCCTACGCCCTCTCGGACGACGGCACCACCGTCACCGGCCTGGCCTGGCGCAGCGACTGGCGCGCTCGCGCGTTCAGCTGGACCGCCGGCACCGGGATGGTCAACCTCGGCTCCACCCACGACAACCGGTCCAGCCGCGGCAGCGCGATCAACGCCGACGGCTCGGTCATCGGCGGGTTCGACGAGGCCGATTGGGGCGGGCGACTCCCCGCGGTCTGGGTCGACGGCGTGCTCACCGTCCTCGAGCCCGACGGCGTCGGCGAGGTCGAGAGCGTCAACGCGGCGGGCAACATCGTCGGCGGCACCGCCGGCTTCGACCTGGGCGCGGCCCTGTGGGCCTTTGACGGCGCCAACTGGAACCGCACCGACATCGGCTACCTCCCCGGCACCGACGAGTTTGACCACGCCGCCTCCATCTTCGGCATCAGCGCCGACGGCACCGTCGCCGTCGGGTTCAACCGCTCCGGATTCGGGCCCTTCGCCGACTACAACGGCACCCTCTACACCGAGACGGGGCTCGTCGATGTCGAGCTCTGGCTCACCGACAACGGCGTCGACTTCGCCGGGATCGACATCCGCGCCATGACCGGTGTCTCCGACGACGGCACCACCCTCGTCGGCTGGGGCTACCAGAACGGCTTCAACCTGGCCTCCTTCCGGATCATCATCGCCGCCGCCTGCGCCGCCGACTTCAACGGCGACGGCGAGGTCGACACCCTCGATGTCCTGGCCTTCCTCAACGCCTGGTCCGCCGGCGACCCCTCCGCCGACTTCAACGGCGACGGCGCTATCAACACGCTCGATGTGCTGGCCTACCTCAACGCATGGTCCGCCGGCTGCTGATCTACCCACACGCTGCCCCAGGGACGGCGTGAGATTGACCACGACAAGACCCCGCGGGGGGGGGCGCGGGGGGGGGGCCCCCGCGGAGCGCACCCCCAAAGAGGAGGGGTATTTTTTGGATGTT
>CAYJPX010000007.1:1278-6023 GCA_964372195.1 uncultured Phycisphaeraceae bacterium | reverse complement strand
GCCCCCCCCGCGAATCCGAACACCCAAAGGAGAGTGAGATATGAAGCAGTTTGCCCTCGGCCTGGTCGCGCTGGCGTGTGTCGCCGGCGCCGCGCAGGCGCAGATCGTCAATGTCACCGCCACCGGCCAGGTCGCCTGGAACGGGATCAACAGCGGCCAGCTCGGCACCGTCAACGGCGGGGAGATCGCCACGATCTCCTTCGAGGTCGATTCCGCCAGCTACATCGACGGCAACCCCGGCGACACACGCAGCTACGCCATGGTCCCCGGGTCGTTTGCCCTCAGCTTCAGCGGCGGTGCCGCCGTCGGCTCGAGCGACCCGGCCGCCAACTTCAGCCTCATCGACGGCTGGCCCGCCTCCGACGGCTTCTGGGTCTCGAACAGCGAGTTCTCCCCCGGCGGCATCATGCTCAACGAGGCCGACTTCCAGTTCGACCTCAGCCTGGGCTACGAGGGCGGCACCCTCGGCTCGCTCGATATCGCCGACGCCTTCGGCACCTACGGCTTCGGCGGGCTCACCCGCTTCTCGATGGGCATCTGGCGCATCTTCCCCGACAATGTCGTCATGGGCATCGACTTCATGGAGATGACCATCACCCCCGCACCCGCCTCGATGGCCCTCCTCGGCCTGGGCGGCCTGGCCGCGACCCGCCGGCGTCGCGGTTGACCTGATCCCGACTCCCTCGCAGGGGACACCTCCGCCCGGCGTGCTTTCCCAAGCACGCCGGGTTTTTGTCGGGGCGCCGACGCCCGCCCGGATAACAACCTGAGACGCTCGACTTCCCTTCAGACCGCGCGGGCCAGGCCCGATAGGTGCCTTTGAGCGGCACGCTCGGAAAGAACGGAAAATGCTGTCGGTCTCGAACAACCTTGGCCTCCTGATCGGTCATCGCGGGCTGCGCAACGCCCAGGCGATCATCAACCAGGCCGCCGAGCGGCTCATGACCGGCAAGCGGGTCAACCGGGCCTCGGACGACCCGGCGGGCTTGGTCGCGATCAACGAGTTCGAGGCCCGGGCCGCCGTCCTCAAGGGCGAACTCAAGGACCTGGACGACCGAGAGGCGCTGCTCGGCGCCAAGGAGGGCGCCCTCTCGGTCATCAACGACCTGCTCATCGAGCTCGACGGCCTGGTCGTCTCCGCCGCCAACACCGGCGCGATTTCCGACGCGGACCGCGAGGGGCTCCAGGTCCAGGCCGACAGCATTATCGAGGCCCTCGACCTGATCTACACCACCGCCCGTTTCCGCGGCGAGGCACTCTTCAGCGGCCTCTACTCGACCGTCGCGGGGCGTGTGCAGCTCAACAGCGAAGAAGACCCCGTTGCCGGGCCCAGCGACGCCGACCCGGCGCCGGACCCGGTGTTCGCGTACCTCGCCAGCCTCAAGAGCGGCGGGGTGCTCAACCTCATCGACGGCGACCACGAGGCCGCCCAGAAGAGCGTCGAGGGCGCGCTCGACTCGGTCGTCGGCCTGCGGGCCGCCATCGGCAACCAGATCAACCACGACATCCAGTCCATGCGAGAGGTCAAGCTCTCCGAGCTGGAGAACATCACCCAAGCCCAGTCGCAGATCGAGGACGCCGACTTCGCCAGGGAAGCCTCCGAGCTCATCCGCGGCCAGATCCTCCAGCAGGCGTCGATCTACACGCTCCTGATCGCCGGGCAGTCGCCCAAGGGGGCGCTGCAACTGCTCGAGGCCAGCGCGAACATCGCCATGGGCCGGTAGCCCTCCGGTGCGAGCCCACGAGAAAGGCCCCGGTACCTGTGTACCGGGGCCTTGTCGTGTGACGGGGTGTGCGGCCGGGGTTACTTCTTCATGCGCTCGAGGGCTTCCTCGTACTGGGCCTTCGCGTCGCCCTTGAGCATCCCGATCGCCTTGGTCTCGGTCGCGATCGCCTTGGCCTTGTCGCCGGCAAAGTAGTACGCCCACGCGAGGGTATCGAGCGTCGCGGGGTCTTCGGCCTTGGTCAACTCGACCGCCCGCTCGGCGGCCTTCACCGCCAGCTTGGCGTCGCGGTTGGCAACCTCCGCGTCGGGGTCGACGATGTTCCACGCCAGGTAGTTGAGCACCTGCGCGTTGTCCCAGACCATCTCGTTGTCGAGCAGCTTGGCCATGCCCGCGTACGCCTGGTCGTACTTCCCGGCGTCGAACGCCTCGGCGACGGGCTTCATCAACTCGTTGAGCTTCTCGGCCTCGGCCTGCTGCTTGGCCTCACGCCCGGCGGCCTCGGAGAAGTCCTTGGCGGCGGCCTTGATGTCCCACTTGCCCGCGACGATCTCCTCGAGCGGCTTGTCCATCTTCATCGGGTGGCCGATCCACGCGACATAGCCCTTCTGATCCACGATGAACGCGCTGGGGATGCCGTTCTGGCCGGCGGCCTTCATCCAGCTCTTGGCCATCTCGCCGTTGCGGGTGGGGTCCTCGCCCTCGATCTTCTTCTCGATCGCGACGGTGTACTGCATCAGCTCGTCGCCCGAGGTCTGCTTCACGCCGTTGCGCTCCCCGCGGTCGGCCATGAACGGCGCTACATTCGCCGGCTCGTCCCAGATGTTCACGCCGATGACCGTCACGCCCTTGTCCTTGTACTCCTTCTGGAGGTCGGAGACATGCGGCATGCCGCCGATGCACGGCCCGCACCAGGTCGCCCAGAACTCGACCACATAGACCTTCCCGTCCTCAAACCCGGTGACCTCGTCGCCCTTGACCCACTCGCCGATCGCCAGCTCGGGGGCCAGGTCGCCGACCATGAGCTTGGTGGTCCGCTCGACCTCGACGCCGGGGGCGCGCGCGGGCTTGGGGGTGGCGTTCTGGGCGATCGCCGGGGCGCCGGCCATCAGGGCCAGGGCCAGGCAGGCTGCTGCGCGGAGTTTCATGTTCCGTCTCCTTCCGGACAGCGTGGCTGTCCAAGTGTTTCGATACGCGCACCGCTCGCTCGCGCGTGGCGGCTTCTCAGGAATACCCCCGGACCGGGGGGCGTGTTCCCGCTCGTACACAGTCTACCGTCAAACGGGAGGGCCAGCCCGGCACGCGGGCGCGGCCGCCGTCCGCCCCCACCCGCCTCCGAGAATCGATCAAACCACCCCCGCCCGAACGATGTACACAAGCCATGCCGAGCGGGCCCGAATCAAACCCCGGTGTTTCCTCTGAAACGGAGCATCTCCTGGCGTTCCTCGCCGACCGGGACGCCCCCTGCCCGGTCTGCGACTACTCGCTCCGGGGGTTGACCGCCCCCATTTGCCCCGAGTGCGGGGCCGCCCTCGCGCTCCAGATCGGCTCACCCCAAATCCGGGTGGGCGCATGGGCCCTGGCGATGGTGAGCTTCGCCCTCGGCCTGGGGTTCGATGGCGTGGTCTCGGTCGTCCTTCTCACCGCGCTTGTCATCAGCCCCGCCCAGCAATGGGAGCCCTACGGCATCGTCACACTCTTCCTCGCGTTGTCGGGCGGGATGGGCATGGGGCTGCTCTGGCTCGGGCGCCGGCGTGCGTCGTGGACCAAGCGGCCCGTACGCCAGCAGTGGCTCCGGGGCGGAGGGGTCTTTCTCGCGGTCGGCCTGCTGCACGGGCTGGTGGGCGCGGGATTCGTGCTGGTGGCTCAGTTCTGACCCGCCCGCCGTCGCCAGGAGCCCCGAACGCCCACCCAGGCCGATCCGCCTCGCCCATATCCGGTAGTTTCAATGATTTCTGAAAGAACCATTGACCGCCGACCTCCGGCCTCCCATACTTCCCCGATGCCCCGCCCCCGACCCCAGCCAGACGCCCAGCGAGAAGCCCAGGACCGCTTCATCGGCACCTGGGGCCAGATGGGGTCGGCGTGGGGCATCAGCCGCACCATGGCCGAGGTCCACGCCCTGCTCTACATCACCGCCGAGGCGCTCTGCACCGACGAGGTCATGGACCGCCTCGAGATCAGCCGCGGCTCGGCGTCCATGTCGCTCCGCGCGCTGCTCGACTGGGGGGTCATCACCCGCACCCACAAGCGGGGGGATCGCAAGGAGTACTTCGTCGCCGACCAGGATGTCTGGACCATGTTCCGCGCCATCGTCCGCGAGCGCATGAAGCGAGAGGTCGACCCGCTGCTCGCCTCGCTCTACGAGATCCGCGATATGACCGGCGGCCTGGGCCCGGTCACCAAGGGCCACGACGCGCGGCTCGACCAGTTGCTCCTGTTCTTCGAGGTTGTCCAGACCTTCGGCCAGCGGTTCATCAGCCCCAGCGGCGAGGGCCTCCAGGCCGCCGCCGAGATGCTCAACAAGAGTGACGAATGACCCGCACCGCGCCACACCGCCCCGCGCTCATCATCGACGCTGCGCCGTCCTGGCCGCTGACGCTGGCCTGGGACCTGTCGGCGGTGGCCGGGCGCGCGCTGCCCGGCAGCAGGCCCGGCGACCACCCCGTTGCGATAGAGCTGGCGATCGAGCCGGCGATCGAGCCCGTGATGGGACCGGTCGCCCGGGGCCGATCGGCCGCGATCGTCGCCGCGGCGGTGCTCGGCTCGGGGCGGCGCGTCGAACTCCTCGCCCGCACCGGCATCCCCGCGAGCTGGATCCGCGAGGGTGGGTTCGAGCATGTCGATATCGAGGGGATTGTCTCCTGCACCGCCGCGTGCAGTGATCGCGACCGGCCGATCTTCGTCCGCTGCCCGCTCCTCGCCGAGCTGGGCATCCCGGCCGGGTCGTACTCACTCCGCGCCGACGACGCGTAGATTCCCCGGGTGCCGGGGTCTGAACGGAGCGCAGCGGAGTGAAGG
>CAYJPX010000007.1:0-1268 GCA_964372195.1 uncultured Phycisphaeraceae bacterium | reverse complement strand
CCCCCCCCCCCCCGCGGTTTATACCCCGGGGGGGGGGGGGTCCACCCCGCCCCCCGGGTTGTCAGGGCCCCGCGGAGGGCAGGGCGCCGTGGCCTTCGCTCGGAGACTCGCTCACCACTGCCTGCGGCGGTCGGGCGCTACTCGTCGAAGTAGGCCTCGGCCTCGTCGGGCAGGGCCGCCAGCTCGTCGTCGGTCCAGCCGACGCTCGCCGCGTCGGCGGTCTCGGACAGCTCGGCGGTGCGGTGCAGGTCCTCGGTCCGCCGCTTGCCGCGGATGATCAGCCGGATCGGCACCTCGGCGAACGGCAGCTCCTCGCGGAACCGGTTCATCAGGAACCGCTCGTAGTTGTGGCTGAAGAGGTCCGGGTCGTTGACCACCAGGGCGATCGTCGGCGGGTTGGTCCTCACCTGCGCGACATAGTACACCTTGGCCTGCCGCCCCATGCGGTTCGACGGCGCCCGGGTGTCGATGAGGGTCCGCACCATCCGGTTGAGCTGCCCGGTCGAGACGCGCGTCGCCGACTGCTCGAACATCTCGAAGGCGACATCCAGCACGCCCCGCAGGTTGAGCCCCGTCGTCGCCGACATGATCGCGATCGGCGCAAAGCCCAGCCCCTTGATCTCGCGGCGGATGTACTCCTCGTAGTCCTCGGGGCCGATCTCCTTGCCCTTGGCGTTCTTGCGCCCCTCGACAAGGTCCCACTTGTTGACCGCGATCACCACCGGCTTGAACGCGCGCTGCGCCAGCATCGCCAGTTGCTCATCGACCTGGCTGATCTCCGCCGTCGCGTCGAGGAGCAGCACGATCACATCGGACCGTTCCACCGCCCGCTTAGCCCGGTCGAAGGCGTACCACTCGATCGGCCCCTGCAGGCTCTTCTTCTTGCGCAGCCCGGCGGTGTCGATGAGCATGACCTTCTTCTCGTCATACTCGATCAGCACATCGACCGCGTCGCGCGTCGTGCCCGCGATCTCCGACACGATCACCCGCGGCTCGCCCGCGAGCGCGTTGACCAGCGAGCTCTTCCCCGCGTTGCGCTTGCCGATCACCGCCACATGCAGGTCGGCCGGCTTCCGCGGCTCCTTGTCGGGCTCGGGCAGCATCCTCCACAGCGCATCGAGGAAGTCGCGCCGGAAGTAGTTGCTCTTCGAGCTGACCATCAAGGGCTCATCGAACCCCAGCGCCGACAGCTCGTGGGCGTGGACCTCCCACTTGGGCCCATCGACCTTGGTCGCGACGATCCTGATCTGCTGTTGGTGGCCCGGCTC